>DATKSZ010000115.1:0-13114 GCA_035531375.1 Terriglobales bacterium
CGTAGCGAGGAGGCCGCCGAGGCTCACCGCAAAATCGTCCGCCAAGCCATCCCCCCGCTGGGCGAGGTCAGGCTGATCGCCGTCACCGACTACCAGTTCGGCAAAATGGAGGTCTTCTTCGGCAGAAAACCCCGCCCGCCGGAAAAACCGCAGCCGCAACTGCTGCTGTTTTAGGCCGCAAAAAAAAGGAAGACCCCGCGCAAAATCAACGATTTGCGCGAGGTCTATTGTACTTGAGCGGTGATTGCCGGCCAACCCCAGCTGTGGCCAGCGTTCCCGTCACCACGTTGGAATTGTACTTGAGCGGTGATTGCCGGCCAACCCCAGCATTGCTGCGTCACGAGCCCGCCTTATTGGATTGTACTTGAGCGGTGATTGCCGGCCAACCCCAGCCGAGCCAGCAGTCGTCCGCATGGTCTATCATTGTACTTGAGCGGTGATTGCCGGCCAACCCCAGCGCTCGCATGGACCGATGAATCGCTTGCCGTATTGTACTTGAGCGGTGATTGCCGGCCAACCCCAGCCGCGCGAACAGCTATGCGCAGGCCACCAAGATTGTACTTGAGCGGTGATTGCCGGCCAACCCCAGCAGAAACAGCGTCCGTCGCAGGTAGAGTTTATTGTACTTGAGCGGTGATTGCCGGCCAACCCCAGCGAGATGCAGCGCGTGCAGCGGGAGGCGGCATTGTACTTGAGCGGTGATTGCCGGCCAACCCCAGCTGGCGGCGATCCTGCTGCTGTTCGGGGCGAATTGTACTTGAGCGGTGATTGCCGGCCAACCCCAGCATCCCAGCGGTCCATGCTGGCTGGTGCGCGATTGTACTTGAGCGGTGATTGCCGGCCAACCCCAGCCTATTTCGTCGGACAACCTGCTAGTGATACATTGTACTTGAGCGGTGATTGCCGGCCAACCCCAGCGCGCCCGAGCTGCTCATCCTCGCCCTGATATTGTACTTGAGCGGTGATTGCCGGCCAACCCCAGCGGGACAAGCTCAACCCCGGCCTGGGCTGGCATTGTACTTGAGCGGTGATTGCCGGCCAACCCCAGCGCGGCAGGTGGTGGCGACCTATGGCGCATCATTGTACTTGAGCGGTGATTGCCGGCCAACCCCAGCCACGGGGGTTGCGGGTGAGCCTGGCCGACTATTGTACTTGAGCGGTGATTGCCGGCCAACCCCAGCCGTACCCGGCATGGGTGCTGCCCGCCTCCGATTGTACTTGAGCGGTGATTGCCGGCCAACCCCAGCCCCAGTCGAGCGATGGTGTGATCGCCCTGGATTGTACTTGAGCGGTGATTGCCGGCCAACCCCAGCGATCCGACCTTCCAGCCCGCCATCGCAGAGATTGTACTTGAGCGGTGATTGCCGGCCAACCCCAGCCGCTTCGACAACGCCCAGATCCCGTTCCGCATTGTACTTGAGCGGTGATTGCCGGCCAACCCCAGCCCCAGCCTCGCGGCGGGGTTGCGCCCTGTGGTCATACACAGGCGCCCCCGACCGTGCGGCGACGGTTTTAGTCGCCGCACGGTCGGGGGCGCCGACTACCTTTCCCGCCCCTCGGGCCGACGCTTCGGCCCCGCCAGCTCCCGGGGCCCCGAGCGGTTCGTCCACCTCGGCCAACGACCTTGCCGGCCACCGGGGGCGCTCCGGCGGCGGGGGAGCGCGGGCGGTGAAGCCGGGCGCCCGCGCTACAATCAAGCTTTCGCCATGCAGATCCGCCTCTACAACACCTTGACCCGCGCGGTCGAGCCCTTCCTGCCGCAGCAGCCCGGGCGGGTGAAGATGTACACCTGCGGCCTGACCGTCTACGACTACGGCCACATCGGCAACTTCCGCACCTTCGTCGGCGTGGACATCCTGCAGCGCTTCCTCGCCTCCCAGGGCCTGGAGCTGGACACGGTGATGAACATCACCGACGTGGACGACAAAATGATCGCCCGCGCCCGCGAGGCTGGCCAGCAGCTGCGCGCCTACGCCGACCGCTTCACCGCCGCCTTCCTCGAGGACATGCAGCGCCTGCGCATCCTGCCCGCGCGCCATCTGGTCCGCGCCACCGACTTCATTCCCGACATGGTGAGCTGGATCGAGCGCCTGGTGGCGGCCGGCTTCGCCTACGAGCGCGAGGGCTCGGTCTACTTCCGCCTGGCCAGCTTCCCCAACTACGGGCGGCTCTCGGGCAAAGACCTGGGCGGCCTGCAGGCGGGCGCGCGCGTGGATGTGGACGAGTACGAGAAGGAAGAGGCCCGCGACTTCGTCCTCTGGAAGGCGTGGCGCGAGGGCGAGCCGAGCTGGCCCAGCCCCTGGGGCCCCGGCCGCCCCGGCTGGCACATCGAGTGTTCGGTGATGGCCGAAAAGCTGCTCGGCCCCACCCTCGACCTTCACGCCGGCGGCACCGACCTGGTCTTTCCCCACCACGAGAACGAGATCGCCCAGGTCGAGCCCCTCACCCAGGCGCCCTTCGTGCGCACTTGGGTGCACATGGAGTTCCTGCTGGTCAACGGCGAGAAGATGTCCAAGCGCCTGGGCAACTTCTTCACCGTGCGCGACCTCATGGCCCAGGGCTACCGCCCCAGCGCCATCCGCTACCTGCTCGCCTCCGTGCCCCACCGTCGCCAGCTCAACTTCACCCTCGAGGGCCTCGACCAGGCTGCCGCCGCGGTGCAGCGCCTGCGCGCCTTCCAGGAGCGGCTGCAGCATCCCCTGCCCCCCGGGGATTTTGCCGGGCTCCGCCAGGCTGCGGAATCGGCGCAAGCCGCCATGGCCGCCGCCCTGGCCGACAACCTCAACACCGCCGAGGCGCTGGCCGCCATCTTTGAGCTGGTGCGGGTGGGCAACACCAAGCTGGATGCGGGCGAAGCCTGCGAGCCCGACCGGCAAGCGTGCCTGCAGGCGCTGGCGGCCTTTGACCAGATCTTCCAGATTCTCGCCCCCGACGAGGCCACCGCTGCGCACGCCCTCGGCGACGCCCAGGTCGAGGCGCTGATGGCCCAGCGCCGCGCCGCCCGCCAGGCCCGCGACTTCGCCCGCGCCGACGCCCTGCGCCAGCAACTGGACGCCGCCGGCGTCTTGGTGGAAGATATAAAGGGAGGAGGAGACCGATGGCGCTGGAAGTAACCACCGCTCGCACAAGCGGGACGCGCGCCGCAGGCGCGCTGGGGCCCGCGCCCACCCACCTGCCGACTCGGCTTGCCTCGCCTGCCGCGTCCCGCCCTAGCCTGTTCGGCTCCGACTAGTTCCGGCCTGCGCGCCTGGGCCCGGGTTCGTCCCCGCCCCTGCCACGCCTGCGCCCCGGCACGGGCCGCTCGCCTTTTTCCAGGAGTTGACCATGACCAAGCCCGCCTCCCTCGCCCCGGAGCTGCGCACCGCCCTGCCCGGGCCCGCCAGCGCCCGCATCGTCGCCGCCGACCAGAACATCGTCTCCCCCTCCTACACCCGCGACTACCCCCTGGTGGCGCGCAAGGGCGAGGGCATGTACCTGCAAGACGCCGACGGCAACCGCTTCCTCGACTTCACCGCCGGCATCGCCGTCTGCTCCACCGGCCACTGCCACCCCGCCGTCGTCGCCGCCATCCAGCACCAGGCCGCCGAGCTCATCCACATGTCCGGCACCGATTTCTACTACGAGCAGATGGTGCGCGTGGGCGAGCTCATCTCCGCCGGCGCCCCCATGCCCGGCCCCCACCGCGTCTTCTACGGCAACTCCGGCGCCGAGGCGGTGGAGGCGGCGCTCAAGCTCGCCCGCTGGCACACCCGCCGCCCCTATTTCATCGGCTTCTACAACTGCTTCCACGGCCGCACCTTCGGCGCCCTCTCCATGACCTGCAGCAAGCCCACCCAGCGCGCCCGCTTCGCCCCCCTGCTCCCGGGCTTCTTCCACATCACCTACCCCAACCCCTACCGCCCCCAGCACGGCTGCGCCGACCCCGGCGCCGCCAGCCTGGACGAGCTCGAACGCCTCTTCCGCACCACCACCCCCGCCCACGAAGTCGCCGCCATTGTGCTCGAGCCGGTGCAGGGCGAAGGCGGCTACATTGTCCCCCCCAAGCCCTTCGTGCAGGAACTGCGCCGCATCTGCGACCGCGAGGGCATCCTGCTCATCGCCGACGAGGTCCAGTCCGGCGCCGGCCGCACCGGCAAAATGTGGGCCATCCAGCACTTCGACGTCGCCCCCGACATCGTCTGCTCCGCCAAGGGCATCGCCAGCGGCATGCCGCTCGGCGTCACCTTCGCCCGCGCCGACATCATGGACTGGACCCCGGGCGCACACGCCTCCACCTTTGGGGGCAATCCGGTGAGCCTGGCCGCCGCCGAAGCCACCATCAACTTGCTCAACGCCAGCCTGATTCGGAACGCCGCCGAGGTCGGCCACCACCTCCTGGAGCGTCTGCGCGACTGGCCCGCCCGGCATCCTACCATCGGCGAGGTTCGCGGCCTGGGCCTGATGATCGGCATCGAGATCGTCAGCGACCAGGCCAAGCGCACGCCCGACGCCGCCCGCCGCGACCGCATCGTCCACGCCGCCTTCGAGCGCGGTCTGCTGGTCCTCGGCTGCGGTCCGAACAGCCTGCGCCTGATGCCGCCGCTGATCTGCTCCCGCGAGCAGGCCGACACGGCGCTGGCGATTTTGCAGCAGGCCATCGCCGCCTCCGCCTAGGCGGCGGCGCCGGCCCTCCAATCCAGGGTTGCGGATTCCGCTATCCTGTAGCTGCTGGGGTGGCAGGGATGGGGTTGCGGCTCACCAACGAAGTCTTGCCCTTGCCGCGGGCGCGGTTCTTTCCGCGCCTGCTGCGCGCGCTGGAGCGGGCCGCCCAGCGCCTGCGCCGCCTCCCGCCCTCCCTCCCCATCCACGCGCTCGGCCAGCGGGGCGAGGATCTTGCCTATTGGTCCCTGCGCGCCCGTGGGTATACTATCGTTGCGCGCAACTATCGGCGCTCCGCCGGGCAAGCCCTGCCGGAGGGGGAAATTGACCTGATCGCCTTCGAGGGCTCGCCTCCCACCCTAGTGTTCATTGAGGTGAAGACCCGCGCCCGCGAAGGCCCGATCACCGCCGAGGCGGCGGTGGATTTCCACAAGCGCCGCCACTTGCTGCGCTTGGCGCGCGCCTACCGGCG
Source organism: Terriglobales bacterium (assembly GCA_035531375.1). Classification (GTDB taxonomy): domain Bacteria; phylum Acidobacteriota; class Terriglobia; order Terriglobales; family SCQP01; genus SCQP01. The sequence goes on from DATKSZ010000115.1 coordinate 5,111, forward strand.
CCGCCGGGGCTATACTGGTCCGCACCGTTTTGATGTAGTGGTGATTTATGGCCCGGATGCCGATAAACCCTATATGCGGCTCCATCGCGACGCCTTTCGAGGATGATTAGGACCACCGATGCCTGAACTGCGCAAAGACCCCATTACCGGCCGCTGGGTGATCATCGCCAGCGATCGCGCCAAGCGCCCCACCGACTTCAACAACACCCCGGTCAAGCTCTCCGGCAGCTCCGGCTTCTGCCCCTTCTGCTACGGCAACGAGAGCAAGACCCCGCCCGAGATCCTCGCCTACCGCCCCGAGGGCGCCCCCAACACCCCCGGCTGGACCGTGCGCGTCGTTCCCAACAAGTTCCCGGCGCTGGGCATCGAGGGCGATCTCGCCCGCCAGGGCGAGGGCGTCTACGACAAGATGAACGGCATCGGCGCCCACGAGGTCATCATCGAGACCCCCGCCCACGACCAGACCCTGGCCTCGCTCTCCCCCAAGAACATCGAGGACGTGCTCTGGGCCTTCCGCGACCGCATGCTCGACCTCAAGAAGGACTCCCGCTTCCGCTACATCCTCATCTTCAAAAACCACGGCGAGCCCGCCGGCGCCTCTCTCGAGCACACCCACTCCCAGCTCATCGCCCTCCCCATCGTCCCCCGCTCCATCCGCGAGCAGGTGGATGGCGCCAAGCAGTACTATGACTTCAAGGAGCGCTGCATCTACTGCGACATCATCCGCCAGGAGCTGGAATCCAAGGTCCGCGTGGTCGCCGAGAACGAGGACTTCGTCACCCTCTCCCCCTACGCCCCCCGCTTCCCCTTCGAGACCTGGATCTTCCCCAGGCGCCACGAGGCCTTCTTCGAGCAATCCTCGCCCCGTAATTTCGAGAACCTCGCCAAGGCGATCAAGTCGCTGCTGGTGCGCACCGACCAGGTGCTCGACTGCCCCGCCTACAACCTGGTGCTGCAGAGCGCCCCGCTGCGCGAGTCCCACCTCGAGTCCTTCCACTGGCACATCGAGTACATGCCCCGCCTCACCCGCATCGCCGGCTTCGAGGCCGGCACCGGCTTCTACATCAACCCCACCACCCCGGAAGAGGCCGCCCGCTACCTGCGCGAGGTCGCGGTCGAAGACCCGGTCAACGCCTAGCGAGCGCGTCCAGCCTCTTCTGGCCGTTCGCTGGGGTCGCGCCGCTTTGCCTGCTGGCAAAATCGGCGCGAAAGGCCGCGAAATTCCGCAGGGGCAGACGCGCCAGTGGCGCGTCTGCGCCCCCGGGAAGCGAATGCGGCGCGGCCCCAGCGAAGCGCAGCGCCGACTTGGGGCCCTGGGGCCCCCGAGTCGGCGTGAGCACAAGCGGGACGCGCGCCGTAGGCGCGCTGGGGCCCGCGCCCACCAATGTGGCACAGCCAATTCTGGCTGTGCGTCCCCAGCGCCACCTCGCCGGGAGGCGGCCGCGCGGGCTCGGGCGGGACCCACTCGAGGTCGCCGTCCGCCTCGATCCCTAGCGCCCGCGCCCGGCAGGGCAGGGAACGGGCCGCCTACTGGCCGGCCGCGATCACGTTGGGGATGTTCTTCGCCCGCAGCGCCGCGTTGAACGCCGCCAGGTCGGTCGCCAGGATCTGCCGCAGCGCCGTCCGGTTGGAGGCCACCTGCTGCGCCAGCTCCTGGTTCACCTGATACTGCTGTTGCGTCGGCGGAAAGTCCGAGCTGGTGACCTCGCCCTCCAGGTAGCTGAGCTTGTCGATCAGCGTCGGCGCCCAGCGCCACAGGTCCTCGCCCTTGCCGGTGGCCTTGGTGTTGTACAGTTCGCCCTCCACCGCCAGCAGGTTGGCGTTGAGCGCGGCGGCCGACTTGCGCAGCCCCGGCGCCGCGGCCGCGGCCGGCCCGGCCGCATCGGCCGCCAGCGCTTGGCTGACGGTGGCGAGCTGCGCCCGCACCCCCTCGATCTGGTTGATGGCCGTGGTCACCGCATTGAACTCGCCTAGGATGGTCTGTGCCAGCTTGGTTTGGGTGGCGATGTCGGCCAGCGTCCCGTCGGAGTGCGGGTCCTTGAGCACGGTCAGCTTCTGCTCCTGCGGCGCCCCTCCGGCCTCCAGCCGCACCGTGTAGGTGCCCGGCGGCTCCAGCAGCGACAGCGGCCGGTTGTAGGGCGCCGCGCGCCAGCCCTGGGCGTTGAGCGTCAGCTCGGGCGCATAGGGCGAGAGCGTGCGCAGCCTGACCGTGGGCGAGGCCGCCGAGCGCAGGTTCCAGTAGACCCGGTTGAGCCCGGCCCGCCCCGGCCCCGCGACCGTCGCCACCGTCTTGCCGCTGGCGTCCACAATCTGGATCTGCACCTTGTGCGCGGCCGACTTCAAATAGTAGTCTATCGCCGCCCCCACCGGCGCGTCCTGACCGGCGCTGGCCTCATAGCCCACCGACACCGGCTGGATGGCGCCGCGGAACCGGTACGCCGTGCGCGGCGCAAACAGGTGGGCGCTCGACGCCGCCACCTGCGCCGTGAACTGCTCCAGCGGCTTGATGTCGTCCAGGATCCAGAAGCCGCGCCCGTAGGTGGCGACCACCAGGTCGTGGAAGCGCGGCTGCACCGCCAGCCCGTACACCGGCGCGTGCGGCAGGTTCATCTGCAGCGGCTGCCAGTCGGCGCCGGCGTCGAAGGAAACGTACAGCCCGCCCTCGGTGCCCAGGTAGAGCAGCCCTTGCCGCACCGGGTCCTCGATCACGCAGTGGACGTAGCCCACCGGCGTGTGCGGCAGTCCGTGGGTGATCTTGCTCCAGGTCTGGCCGTAGTCGTTCGTCTTGTAGACGAACGGGTCGCGGTTGTCCATCTGGTGGAAGTCCACCGTCACATACGCCGTGGCGGCGTCGAAGGGCGAGGGCTCGATGCTGCTCACCGTGCCCCAGGGCGGCAGATCGGGCAGGTTCTTGGTCAGGTTGGTCCAGTGCTGGCCGCCGTCCCGGGTGAGCTGCACTTGGCCGTCGTTGGTCCCCGCCCACAGCAGCCCCGGCTGCTTGGGCGACTCCGCCAGCGCGTAAATCACCCCGGCGTACTCCACCCCGATGTTGTCTGGCGTCAGCCCGCCGGAGATGCCCATCCGGCTGCGGTCGTTCAGCGTCAGGTCGGGCGAGATCACCTGCCAGCTCGCCCCGCCGTTGGTGGTCATGTGCACCACTTGGCTGCCGACATAGATCTTGTTGTGGTCAAACGGCGAGATTACCAGCGGAAACTCCCAGTTGAAGCGGTACTTGACCGCCCCCGCCGGCGCGCCCGAGTTGAGTACCGGCCACACCTCCACGTTGCGCTCCTGCCCATTGCGCTGGTCGTACAGCGTCACCACCCCCCCCACCGACCCTGCCCCCGTGCCGCTCGACCACACCAGGTTGGGATCCACCGGATCGGGCGTCGCCCAGCCCGCCTCGCTCCCCCCCACCGAATGCCAGTAGCCGGAGCTGATCACCCCGCTCCGTCCGCCCCGTCCGCCCCGCCCGCTGCCCAACTGGCTCGGCCCCTCGTAGGAGCCGGTGTCCTGCTCGTTGCCGTAGACGTGATAGGGAATGGCGTCGTCCACGGTGGCGTGGTACATCTGCCCGTTGGCCAGGCGCACGTGGTTCCAGCTCTTGCCCCCGTCCACCGTGATGCCGATGCCGCTGTCGTTGGCCACCGCCATGCGCTGGGCGTTGCTCGGATCAATCCACATGTCGTGGTTGTCGCCGCCGGGCGAGGCCGGCATCGGCGTCAGGGTGTGGCCCCCGTCCAGTGTGCGGGTGAAGCTGTTGCCCAAAAAGTAGACCTCGTTGGGGTTGTCGCTCGAGACCGCGTCGCGGGTGTAGTAGGCGGTGCGGCTGCGCATGTCGCGGTCGGTGCCCACCAGCGTCCAGGTGGCGCCGCCATTGCGCGAGCTCCACAGTTGCCCGATCTGGGTGGGCTTGCCGTTCTCCGGCACCCCGTCGCCGGTCTCGATCAGGGCGTAGACCCGGCTGGAATCGCTGGGCGCGATCGAGAGCCCGATCTTGCCCAAGGGCGAGTGCGGCAGCCCGTGGCCGCGCAGCCGCGTCCAGGTCGCGCCGCCGTCGTTGGAGCGGAAGATGCCGCTTCCCGGCCCGCCGCTGGTTCGCCCCCAGGTATGGATGATGATCTGCCAGGTGCCGGCGAAGACGATGCGCGGGTTGTGCGGGTCCATGGCGATGTCGCTGCAGCCGGTGTTGTCGTCCACGTGCAGCGTCAGTTTCCAGCTCTTGCCCCCGTCCGTCGTCCGGTAGACGCCCCGCTCCGGCTGCGGCCCGTAGTCGTTCCCCTGGGCGCACGCCAGCACGTGGTCCGGGTTCTGCGGGTCAATCACCACCCGCCCGATCCGCCCGGTCTGGTCCAGCCCCATGTGCTCCCACGTCGCACCCCCGTCGGTCGATTTGTAGATGCCGTCGCCGATCGAGATCTGGCTGCGGATGAAACTCTCCCCCGTGCCCGCCCACACAATGTTGGGGTCGCTCGCCGCCACCGCCAGGCTGCCGATGGACTGCACCGGCTCGGCGTCGAAGATCGGCGCCCAGTGGATGCCCCCGTCGGTGGTCTTGAAGATGCCCCCCGAGGCCGCCCCCACATAATAGACGTTGGGGTTGCCCGCCACCCCCGCCACTGCGTCGGTGCGGTTGCCCGCCGGCCCGATGTAGCGGTAGCGCATTGGGCCGTACACCGCCGGCGCCGGCGCCTGCGCCAGCGCCCAGCCCGCCAGCAGGGCCAGGGAAAGAGTGGTGAGTCGAATCCGCAGGGTCATGGCGAGTTGCCTCCAGGCGAAGTGCGAATATAGTCCACCCCCGCCCGGAAGTCAAAGCCCGCCCGCCGCGGCCCGCTCGCGGGGGTCGCGCCGCTTTGCCTGCTGGCAAAACCGGCGCGAAAGGCTGCGAAATTCCGCAGGCGCAGACGCGCCCGTGGCGCGTCTGCGCCCCCGGGAAGCGAATGCGGCGCGGCCCCAGCGAGGCGCAGCGCCGACTTGGGGCCATGGGGCCCCCGAGTCGGCGCGAGCACAAGCGGGACGCGCGCCGCAGGCGCGCTGGGGCCCGCGCCCACCATTAGAGCGTCATCACCCACAGCACCGTCAGCGCCACAATCACGATGCTGGTGCTCCAGGCGATGATGTTGGCGAAGTGCGAGTTGCGGTATTCGCCCATCACCTCCTCGCGGTTCACCAGGATCAGCATGAATACCAGCACAAACGGCAGCAAAATGCCGTTGGCCACTTGGGAGTACAGGATGACCTTGACCAGCGGCAACCGCGGGATCAGCACCAGCCCGGCCCCGGCGGCGATCAAAAAGGTATAGAGGCCGTAGAATGCCGGCGCCTCCGAGAAGCGCTTGTCCACGCCGCTCTCGAAGCCCAGCCCCTCGCACACGTTGTAGGCGGTGGCCAGCGGCAGGATTGCCGCCGACAGCAGCGCGGCGTTGATCAGTCCGATGGCGAACAGCAGCGCGGCAAAGCGCCCCGCCAGCGGCTGCAGCGCCTGCGCCACCTGCGCCACGTCGTTGACGTCGCGGTGGCCGTGCACGTACAGCGTGGCGCCGCACGCCACCACAATGAAAAACGCCACGATGTCGGTGATGATGCAACCCAGGATCACGTCCCACCGGCTGAGCGAGTACTCCTTCTTGCCGATGCCCTTCTCCACGATCGAGGCCTGCAGGTAAAACTGCATCCAGGGCGTGATGGTGGTGCCGATCAGCCCGATCACCATCACCAGGTACTCGCCGTGGAAGTTGACCCCGGTGGGCACCAGCGTCTGCCGCAGCGCCTGGCCCCAGTCGGGATGCGCCAGGGCGGCGGAAAAGGCGTAGCTGAAATAGATCAGCGAAAACCCGATCAGGATCATCTCCACCTTGCGGTAGCGCCCCCGTACCACCAGCAGCCAAATCAGCAGCGCCCCCACCGGCACCGAGATCCACTTCGCCACCTGGAACAGGCCCATGCCCAGCGCCAGCCCGCTGAACTCGCTCAGGATGTTGCCGAAGTCGGCGATCCCCAGCACGGTCATGGCGAAGAAGGTGGCGCGGAAGCCGAACTCTTCCCGGATCAGGTCCGACAGTCCCTTCCCGGTGACCGCCCCCATGCGCGCCGCCATCTCCTGCACCACGATCAGGGCGACCGTGGTCGGGATCAGCGTCCACAGCAGCAGGTAGCCGAACTTCGCCCCCGCCTGCGAGTAGGTGAGGATGCCGCCCGGGTCGTTGTCCACATTGGCGGTGATGAAGCCCGGCCCCAGGATCAACAAGAAGGGCAGGATGCGCGTGGCCCAGACGGAGTGGTCGCGCCGCCGGCGCGGCTTGGCCGGCGGCGAAGCCACCACCGTGGCGGCGGGGTCGGATTGGGGCCGGCGAAATGCCAATCGTCCTGCTCTCGTTGCGGGCCATGGCGGTGCGAGTACGCCCGTCGAGAGAGGACCCGGAGCGATCGGGCTAGATCGCCGGCCCGCCTCCCGGGGGCGCGCAAGCGCCGCCAGGTTCCGATGGTGTCTTCATGGCTCGATGCGAACGGGCCGCTTGGCACCGCTCCCTCTTCAACCTAACACGCCCCCACCGCAGCCGTCCCCAAAAAAAAGCCCCGGCCGCGAGGCCGGGGCGGGGCGGGAGCGGGCGCGGGGCAGAGGGCCCCCGCGCCCGCTCTTACTTGCTCGAGCAGCAGCCCCCACTGGCCGGCGCCGATTGCAGCACCGGCAGCGCCTGGCTCATGTTCTTGGCGGCGTCGCCGGCCACCTGCGTGGTCTGCCCGCCCTGCGGAATCTGCATGGTGCTGAGCTGCTTGTCGAATGGCATCGAGTACTTCTTCTCGATCTTCTCCCGGTACACCGGCCCCGAGTTGTAGGTGCAGAAGGGGTAGATCAGCCCGTTGGGCGCGGCGTAGTGAATGATGCAGCGCTTCACCCGCTCCACGTCGTAGTTGTAGCTGTCCATGAAGTGCATCCCCGCCACCATCAGCGTCTTGTAGACAAAGCCCTGCTCGGCGTCGGCCCCGCGCCCGTAGCTCTTGTCGGTCATCCCCTGCAGCGTCTGCAGGAAGCGGGTGAAGGTCAGCCCTTCCGGCGCCCGTTCGGCGTGGAAGTGCTTCTGCAGCGAGTTCCAGGTCTTGACCTTGCTGAAGAACTTGAAGCGCGCCTTCTCCGCGCTGCGCGCCAGGTTGTCAATGTCCTGCAGCATGTTGCCCACGTCCACGAAGCGGGTCACCGGCACCGCCTGCTTGGTCTTCTGGTCCACGAACATGTAGGTGCCCATGGAGCAGTGCGGATGGCAGCTCAGCGAGGTGGTCTCCTCCCCGCGCAGGGCGCTGATCAGCTTCGAGAACGGCGTCACGCACGCCAGCGGGAACCAGTCGTTGTAGGGGTCGGCCAGCCCGGTCTGCTCGTGCACCGCGTGCGCCACGTCGGCCAGGGTGAAGCGCTTGGCCTCCAGCTCCTTGCGCGAGATGCGCCCGGTGAAGGTCACCGGCTGGAAGCTGATGCCGCTGACCACGTCAATGTTCTCCAGCGCCAGCTTGATGATGTCGCCGATCTGGTGGTCGTTCAGCCCCTTGACGATGGTGGGCACGAAGACGATCTTCATGATGCCCGCCTTGCGCACGTTCTCGATCGCCTTCAGCTTCTTGTCGAACAGCGACTCGCCCCGGGTGCGCTTGTAGATGTCGTCGCACACCCCGTCGAATTGCAGGTAGAGCGTGTGCAGCCCCGCGTCGCGCGCCTTGATGCAGAAGTCCAGGTCGTTCCACATCACCCCGTTGGTGGCCACCTGGATGTGGCTGAAGCCCATCTCCTTGGCCAGCGCCACCGCGTCGTGGAAGCGCGGGTAGATGGTCGGCTCGCCGCCGGAGAACTGCACCACCCGCCCCGCCACCGGCCGCTCGTTGCGCAGCGCCTGCAGCATCTTGCGCACTTGGTCGAAGCTGGGCTCGTAGAGGTAGCCGGCGGCGTTGGCGTTGGCGAAGCACACCGGGCAGGTCAGGTTGCAGCGGTTGGTCAAATCCACGTTGGCCAGGCCG
>DATKSZ010000116.1:0-22806 GCA_035531375.1 Terriglobales bacterium
TCGCGCCGACTTGGGGGCCCCGTGGCCCCAAGTCGTCGCTGCGCTTCGCTGGGGCCGCGCCGAATTCGTTTCCCGGGGGCGGGCCGCCCTGCGGAATTTCGCAGCCTTTCGCGCCGATTTTGCCAGCAGGCAAAGCGGCGCGACCCCCGCGAACGGCGGCGGTCCCCCAGCGCATGACGGCGGCAGGCGCATCTTCCCCCCTTGTGGCCCACGGGGACGAGCCCATTCGCGCTGAACTCTTCAGCGCCGAGCGCATGGCGGAGCACGCCGAAAGCCTGGCGGCGGCGCAAACCGTCGCCGCCTCGGCCCAGCCCGACCAGGCCCTCATGGCGCGCGTGCTGGAGAACGGCCGCGTCCTGCGCGCGAGTTACCGGGCGATTGTCCTCACCATCCAACAGAAGCGCACCATCACCCCGGCGGCGGAATGGCTGGTCGACAATTTCACCCTCGTGGACCAACAACTCCGCGAGATCCAGGCCAACCTGCCGCCGGCCTACTACCGCCTCCTGCCCGCGCTCGCTGGGGGCCACCTCCAGGGCTATCCGCGCGTGTTCGGCCTGGCCTGGGCGTTTGTCGCGCACACCGACAGCCGCTTCGACCCGGAAGGACTGCGCGCCTTCGTGCGCGCCTACCAGCGCGTGCAGCCGCTGACCATCGGCGAACTCTGGGCGCTGCCCCTCACCCTCCGCGTCATCCTGGTGGAAAACCTGCGGCGCTTGGCGGAGGCGATCGTCCGCGGTCGCGCCGACCGCGACCAGGCCGACCTGCTCGCCGATCGGCTGCTGGGCCTGGGCGGACAAACCCCGGTGGCCGTCCCCGCACTCGACCTCGGCCGCTACGAAAAGCAGCCGTTGCCCGCCGCCTTCGCGGTGCAGCTCGTCCAGCGGCTGCGCGATCTCGATTCCAGGGCGCGCCCCGCCCTGCGTTGGCTCGATCAGCGCCTGGCCGCGCAGGCGACCTCCGCCGACGACGTCGTCCGCGCCGAGCACCAGCGCCAGGGGGCGGTCAGCGTCACCGTGCGCAACATCATCACCAGCATGCGCGCGCTCTCCGTCCTGGACTGGCCGGAATTCTTCGAGGGCGTGAGCCTGGTGGACCAGCGCCTGCGCCAAAGCCCCGCCTACGCCACCATGGATTTCCCCACCCGCGATGCCTACCGCCATGCCATCGAAGATCTCGCGCGCGGGTCGGGCCTGGCGGAGTTGGACATCGCCCAGCGCGTGCTCGCCCGGGCCCAGGCCGCCACCCAGCTCGACGCCCCGCGCCAAGCCGAGCCCGGCTTTTACCTGATCGCCGAGGGACGGCCGGCCTTCGAGCGGGAGATCGGCTACCGCGCCGCCTGGACCCTGCGCGCGGCGCGCATCGGCGCGCGCGCCGGGCTGTCCGGATATTTGGGCGGCATCGCCCTGTTGACGGCGGCGGCGCTCGCGCTCCCGCTCGCTGGCACCGGCGCCGCCCTCGGCGGGACGGCGGCGGCGGCGCTGCTCCTGCTCGCTCTCCTGCCCGCCTCCGAGTTGGCCATGGCGCTGGTGAATCGCGCCGTGGCGCTCGTGCTCGGGCCACGGCGGCTGCCCCGCCTGGAACTTCCCCGGGGCGCGCCCCCCGGCCTGCGCTCCCTGGTGGCCATGCCCGTTCTGCTGGCCAGCGCCCCCGACCTGGAGCGCGATCTGGCCCGCCTGGAGGTCCACTACCTCGCCAACCCCGACGGGGAACTCCATTTCGCCCTCCTGTCGGACTGGCTGGATGCGGCGACCGAAACCGCCGCGGACGACCAGGCGCTGCTGGCCACGGCGCGCGCCGGCATCGCCGCCTTGAACCAACGCTACGGTCCCGCGCCCAGCGGCGGCGAACGCTTCTTGCTCTACCAGCGCCGCCGCGTCTGGAACCCCGGCCAGCGCGCCTGGATGGGTTGGGAGCGCAAGCGCGGCAAACTGCACGAACTCAATCGCCTGCTGCGCGGCGCTGCCGACACCACCTTCCTGCCCTGGCTCGGCCTGCCCCCCGCCGTCCCCGCCGACGTGCGCTACGTCATCACCCTCGACGCCGACACCCACCTGCCCCGCGGCGCGGCCGACCGCCTGATCGGCACCCTGGCCCACCCCCTCAACCAACCCCGCTTCGTCGCCGGCCGCATCGTCGCCGGCTATGCCCTGGTGCAACCGCGCATCACCCCCTTGCTCCCCACCGGCCGCGCCGGCTCCTTCTTCCAGTGGGCCTCTTCCGGCGCCTCCGGCATCGATCCCTATGCCGGCGCCATCTCCGATGTCTACCAGGATCTGTTCGGCGAAGGTTCCTACACCGGCAAGGCCATCTACGACGTGGACGCCTTCGAGGCGGCGCTGGCGGGCCGCGTGCCCGCCAATGCGGTGCTCAGCCATGACCTCTTCGAAGGCATCGCCGCCCGCACCGCCTTGGCCACCGACATCGAGCTCTTCGAGGATTTCCCCTCCGATTACGCCATCGCCGCCGCCCGCCAGCATCGCTGGGCGCGCGGCGACTGGCAACTGCTGCCTTGGCTGTGTGCCCCCCATCACCCCGCCCTGCCCGCCGCTAGCCCCATGTCGGCGCTGGGAAAGTGGAAGATCCTCGACAATTTGCGCCGCACCTTGCTGGCCCCGGCCGCCTGGCTCGCCCTGCTCGCCGCTTGGCTGCTGCCCCTGCCCGCGGCCGCCATCTGGAGCGGATTCGTCCTCGCCACCCTGGCGCTTCCGCTGCTCCTGCCGCTGTTCGCCGGACTGCTCTCCTGCCCGCGTGGCGCCTCGGGGCGCAGCCGCGGCCTGGCCTCGCTGGCCGACCTGGGTCTGGCCGCCGCCCAAGTGGCGCTGGCGGTGACCTTCCTCGCCTACCAAGCCTGGCTCATGCTCGATGCCATCCTGCGCACCCTCTGCCGGCTGTTTCTCACCCACCGCAATCTGCTGGAGTGGGCGGGAGCCACCCCCGCCGCCCTCCGGGCCAAGATGCCGGCTCGGCTTTGGGGCGCCTACAGCGGCGGGGGCGTGCTGGTCGCGCTTTCACTGGCAGCGCTGCTCCTCGGCCACGGCCGCGCCTGGCTGGCGGCTCCCTGGCTGCTGCTGTGGATGGCGGCGCCCTTCCTGGCCCGCCGCATCAGCCGACCGCCCCGCTCCCTCGCCGCCCAGCCGCTTTCTCCCCCCCAGACCCGCGCCTTGCGCGCCTTGGCGCGGCGCACCTGGCGCTTCTTCGAGGTCTTCGTCTCCGCCGCCGACCACATGTTGCCGCCCGATGGTTTGCAAGACGATCCCCACCCGCTGGTGGCGCATCGCACCTCGCCCACCAACATCGGCCTGTCGCTGCTGGCCACCTTGGCGGCCCATGACTTCGGCTGGCTGGGCACGCTGGAGCTGACCGAGCGGCTCGAGGCCACCCTGGCCACCGTGAGCCGGCTGGAGCGGCATCGCGGCCATCTCTACAACTGGTACGACACCTCCACCCTGTGCCCGCTCGAGCCCCGCTACGTCTCCTCGGTGGACAGCGGCAACCTCGCCGGTCATCTGCTGGCGCTGGCCCAAGGATGCCGCGAGCTGATGCGCCGCTCGTCGCTCAACCCCGGCCGCCTGGCCGGCCTGGAAGACGCCGCCCGCCTGCTGGCCGAAGCGCAAGCGCGATTGGTGGATTGCGGCAGCCCCCAGGCCGCGGGCCAACCGGAGTTGGCCGGCGCCCTGCACGCCTTCACCGCGGCGCTGGCCCCTCCACCCCTCGGCGCCCGCGACTGGGCCGACCGCTGGGCCGATCTGGGCCAGCGCGCCGCCGCCGTCGCCGCCCGCGTGCAGACGCTGGTGGCCCTGCACGGCGAGGCCTCGGCCTCCGAGCTGGGCGCGTGGGCCGAGGTGCTAGCCTCCGGCGTCGCCAGCCACGCCCGTGACGCCGCCCTCTTGCTCCCCTGGACCCGCCTCGGCGCGCCGGCGGGCGCCGCCGCCTGGCCGGTGATCGCCGCCTGCTTCTCCACCCCACCCACCCTCGCCGAGGCCCCCGCCCGCTGCGCCGCCGCGCTCCACGCCATCGCCCAGCGGCGCACCGAACTCATCGCCGCCCTGCCCGCCAATGCCCACCTGGTGGCCGCCTTGGAGCCGCTCGAACAAGCCTTCCGCGCTTCCGCCGCCGAGGCCACCGACCTCCTCCTGCGCCTCGACCGCCTGGCTCAGACCGCCGACGCCCTGTTCAGCGCCATGGATTTCGCCTTCCTCTTCGACCCCGTCCGCAAGCTGCTCTCGCTGGGCTATCGCGCCAACGACCAGAGCCTCGATCCCATCTGCTACGACTTGCTCGCCTCCGAAGCGCGGCTGGCCAGCTTTGTCGCCATCGCCAAGGGCGACCTGCCCACCGCGCATTGGTTCCGCTTGGGGCGGGCCCTCGTGCCCGTCGGCCGCGGCTCCGCCCTGCTCTCCTGGTCGGGCTCGATGTTCGAGTATCTAATGCCCGAGCTGGTCATGCAGCCCCCACCCGCCAGCTTGCTGGGCCAGTCCTGCGCTCTGGCGGTGCGCCGCCAACAAGCCTACGGCGCCGAGCGTGGCGTGCCCTGGGGCATCTCCGAATCCGCCTACAATACCCGCAACCTGCATCTCACCTACCAGTATTCTAGCTTTGGCGTGCCCGGCCTGGGCCTCAAGCGCGGCTTGGCCGGCGACCTCGTGGTCGCTCCCTATGCCACCGCCCTCGCCTCCCTGATCGATCCGCGTTCCGCCGCCGCCAATTTCGCCCGCCTCGACGCCGCCGGCGCCGCCGGCGCCTTTGGCTTTTACGATGCCCTCGACTACACCCCGGCGCGCCTGCCCCCGGGCGAGTCGGTCGCCGTAGTCCGCGCCTACCTCGCCCACCACCAGGGCATGACCCTGGTCGCCCTCGACAACGTGCTGGGGCACGACGCCATGCGCGCCCGCTTTCGCGCCCAGCCGCTGGTGCAGGCCACCGAGTTGCTCCTCCAGGAGCGCACGCCACGCTACCCGCCGGCGCACCGCCTCCCCGTGCTGGACGACTCCGTCCCCGCCCAGGTCCGCGCGCCGGCGCTGCCCATCCCCCGCAGCTTCTCCTCTCCCCACGACCCCGCCCCCCAGACCCACCTGCTCTCCAACGGCTCCTACTCCGTCATGCTCACCGCCGCCGGCTCGGGCTTCAGTCGCTGGCGCGGCCTGGCCCTCACCCGCTGGCGCGAGGACGCCACCTGCGATGCTTGGGGCAGCTTCGTCTATCTCCGCGATCTCTCCTCCGGCGAGGTCTGGTCGGCCGGCTACCAGCCCTGCGCCCTCGAGGCCGCCTCCTACCAGGCCAGCTTCTATGAGGATCGCGCCGAAATCCTCCGCCGCGACCGCGCCCTCGCCACCCTGATCGAAGTGGTGGTCTCCCCCGAGGACGACGCCGAACTCCGCCGCATCTCCGTCACCAACCACGGACTGACCGCCCGCCACATCGAGATCACCTCCTTCGCCGAACTGGTCCTCGCGCCGCCCGCCGCCGACTCGGCCCACCCGGCCTTCTCCAACCTGTTTGTGGAAACTGAATTTGTCCCCAGCGCCGAGGCCCTGCTCGCCACTCGCCGCCGCCGCTCCGACAGCGAGGCCGAGATTTGGCTGGCCCACCTCGCCACCGTCGAGGGCGCCGCCGACGGCGACCTGCAATTCGAGACCGATCGCGCCCGCTTCCTGGGCCGCGGGCGCGACGCCCGCCGCCCCGACGCCCTGCTCCCCGGCGCTACCCTCTCCAACACCGTCGGCCCGGTGCTCGACCCCGCCCTCAGCCTGCGCCGCACCCTCCAGATTCCGCCCGGTGCCACCGCCCGCATCGTCTTTGCCACCGTCGTAGCCGACTCCCGCGCCGCCGCCCTCGCCTTGGCCGACAAGTGCCGTGGCCCCGGCTACATGGAGCGCACCCTGGCCCTGGCCTGGACCCACGCCCAGGTGCAGCTCCACCATCTCGGCATCGAAGCCGGCGAAGCCCAACTCTTCCAACGCCTGGCCAGCCCCCTGCTCTTCAGCGCTGCCGCCCTGCGCCCCCCCTCGGAGGCGCTGAGCCGCGGCTGCCTCGAACTCTCCGCCCTCTGGGCCCACGGCCTCTCCGGCGATCTGCCCATCGTGCTGGCCCGCCTCGACGACGACGAAGGCAGCGCCATGGTCCGCCAGCTCCTCCGCGCTCACGAGTACTGGCAAAGGAAGCAGCTCGCCGCCGACGTGATCATCGTCAACGGGCAGTTCGGGTCCTATGAGCGCGAGCTGCAGAACTCGCTGGAGGCGCTGGTGCGCGGCAGCCAGAACCGCCTGCCCCCCGATCCCACCGGTTCCCGCGGCCACCTCCTCCTGCTGCGCCGCGACCAGATCTCCAACTCCGATAACGCGCTGCTCGAAACCGTCGCGCGCGCGGTGCTCCTCGCCAGCCACGGCAGCCTGTCCGAGCAGATCGCCCGCGCCCAGCGTCCGCCCGCCAGCCCTCCGGCCCGCCCACGCGCCGCCGCCCACGCCCACCCCGCGGCGGCTGCGCCCACCCCGCCCCCGCTCGAGTTCGCCAACGGCCTGGGCGGTTTCCTCGGCCAGGGCCGCGAATATGTCATCACCTTGGCGGCTGGCGCCCGCACCCCCCGCCCCTGGGTCAATGTTGTGGCTAACCCCGACTTCGGCTTCTTGGCCTCCGAATCCGGCTCCGGCTACACGTGGTCGCTCAACAGCCGCGAAAACCAACTGACCCCTTGGTCCAACGACCCGGTCGCCGACCCGGCCGGCGAGGCCCTCTACCTCCGCGACGAGATCTCCGGCGAGGTTTGGTGCCCAACCGCCTTGCCCATCCGCGATGACGCCGCCGCCTACACCGTCCACCACGGCCAGGGATACACCCGCTTCCTCCATGCCTCGCGCGGCATTGCGCTCCAGTTGCTGCAGTTCGTGCCGCTCGCCGACGCCATCAAAATCTCCCGGCTGCGGCTGCGCAATGCCTCCTCCCGGCCCCGCCGCCTCTCCGTCACCGCCTACGCCGAATGGGTGCTGGGCAGTGCCCGCCCCGCCAGCGCCCCCTACCTGGTCACCGAACTCGATCCGGAAACCGGCGCGCTGTTCGCGCGCAACCTTTGGCAGGGAGAGTTCGGCGGCCGCATCGCCTTTGCCGACCTGGCTGGCCGCCAGAGTTGTTGGACCGCCGACCGCGCCGAGTTCCTCGGCCGCAACCGCGGCGCCGGCTGCCCCGCCGCGCTCGACCGCGCCACGCCGCTGTCGGGCGCTGCCGGGGCCGGCCTCGACCCTTGTGCCGCGCTCCAAACCACCTTCACCCTCGACCCTGGTGCCAGCCTCGAGGTCGTCTTCTTCCTCGGCCAGGCGCCGGACCGCGAGAGCGCCCGCGAGCTTTTGGCCCGGTATCGCAGCGCCGACTTGGACGCGGTCTTGCGCACCGTCACCGACTACTGGGACCACGTGCTCGGCACCCTCCAGGTCTCGACCCCCGACCGCGGCGCCGACCTGCTGCTCAACCGCTGGCTCCTCTACCAGACCATCGCCTGCCGCCTCTGGGCCCGCACCGCCTGCTACCAAGCCAGCGGCGCGTACGGCTTTCGCGATCAACTCCAGGACGTCATGGCGCTCTGCGTCGCCCAGCCCCAACTGGTGCGCCAACATCTGCTGCGCGCCGCCGGCCGCCAATTCCTCGCCGGCGACGTCCAACACTGGTGGCATCCTCCCTCCGGGCGCGGCGTGCGCTCCCGCATCTCCGACGATGCCGTCTGGCTGCCCTACGCCGCCATCCGCTACCTCGAAGTTACCGGCGATCAGGCCGTGCTGGACGAAGCCGTTCCCTTCCTCGCGGGCGACGCGCTCGCGCCCGAACAGGCCGAAGCCTACTTCCAGCCGCGCCCGTCGGCGGAACACGCCTCCCTCTTCGAGCATTGCGCTCGCGCGCTCGATCGCAGCCTCGCCGTGGGCAGCCACGGCCTGCCGCTGATCGGCGGCGGCGACTGGAACGACGGCTTCAACCATCTCGGCCGCCAGGGCCGCGGGGAGAGCGTCTGGCTGGGCTGGTTCCTGCACACCACCCTTTGGGAGTTCGCCAAAATCGCCGACGCCCGCGGCGAGCCCGGCCGCGCCGAAGCCTGGCGCCTGCACGTCAGCGCCCTGAAGGCGGCGCTGGAGCGCGAGGCCTGGGACGGCGCCTGGTATCGCCGCGCCTTCTACGACGACGGCTCGCCGCTGGGTTCGG
Source organism: Terriglobales bacterium (assembly GCA_035531375.1). Classification (GTDB taxonomy): domain Bacteria; phylum Acidobacteriota; class Terriglobia; order Terriglobales; family SCQP01; genus SCQP01. Next base: position 8,185 of record DATKSZ010000116.1, read on the forward strand.
CCGCCGACCAAGAATGCCGCATCGATGCCATCGCGCAGTCCTGGGGCATCCTCAGCGGCGCCGCCGAGCCCGCCCGCGGGGCCCGCGCCATGGCCGCCGTCGCGCGCGAGCTGGTGCGCCGCCCGGCGCAGTTGGCCCTGCTGTTCGCCCCTCCCTTTGAACACACAACCCGCGATCCCGGCTACATCAAAGCCTATGTGCCCGGCATCCGTGAAAACGGCGGGCAGTACACCCACGCCGCCGCCTGGTCGGTCTTCGCCTTCGCCGCGCTCGGCGACGGCGACAACGCCGCCGACCTGTTGCGCATGCTCAACCCCATCCATCGCTCCGCCACCCCTGCCGGTGCGCTCCATTACGGCGTCGAGCCCTACGTCGTCGCCGCCGACGTGTACTCCGAGGCCCCCCACACCGGCCGTGGCGGCTGGACCTGGTATACCGGCTCGGCCGGCTGGCTCTATCGCGCCGGCATCGAAGCCATCCTGGGCTTCCGCCTCGGCCCCGCCGGCCTCAGCCTCGATCCTTGCATCCCACGCCGTTGGCCCGGCTTCTCCATGACTTTCCTGCACCGCTCCGCCACCTTCGCCATCCACGTGGACAACCCCCGCTCTGTCTGCCGCGGCATCACCAGCCTCCACCTCGACGGCCAGCCCCTCCCCCTCGGTCCGCCCATCCCGCTGCCCGACGATGCCCATTCCCACCTGATCCAGGCCATCCTGGGCTAGGAGTCTGCGCGGCAGAAACCGGGAGGCGCCTGTCAGTCGCCGGCCAGGGTCGGCTATACTTTCCCGCGGAGGTGCTTCCATGCCCGCACTCCGCCGGCTCTCCCTGGTCTCCCTGATCCTTGCCGCCATCGCCTGCCTCGCCCTTGCCCAGGCGCCGGCCCCGCCCCTGTTGCTGCAGACCCCCAGCCTGAGCGCCACCCAGATCGCCTTCGCCTACGCCGGCGACATCTGGCTGGTGCCCCGCGCCGGCGGCGCCGCCCACCGCCTCGTCACCGGCTTCGGCCTGGAGAGCGGCCCCCTCTTCTCCCCCGACGGCTCCCAGATCGCCTTCAGCGGCGACTACGACGGCAACACCGACGTCTACGTCGTCGCCGCCGCCGGCGGCTCGCCCCGCCGCCTCACCTTCCATCCCGCCCCCGACATCGCCGTCGGCTGGACGCCCGACGGCCGCAACATCCTGTTCCGCTCCAACCGCGCCAGCGCCAGCGACCCCGACCAACTCTTCACCATCCCCGCCGCCGGCGGCTTCCCCGCCGAACTCCCCCTCCCCATGGCCGAGGACGGCGCCTACTCCCCCGACGGCCTCTCCCTCGCCTACGTCCCCAACTCCAAGTGGGAGCCCTTCTGGCAAGGCTACCGCGGCGGCCAAACCACCCCCATCTGGATCGCCCGCCTCGCCGACTCCAGCGTGGTCAAGATCCCCCGCCCCAACTCCAACGACAGCGATCCCATGTGGATCGGCCACACCGTCTACTTCCTCTCCGACCGCAGCGGCCCCGTCGGCCTCTACGCCTACGACGTCAACACCCGCCAAGTGCGCCAGTTGGTGAGCACCGCCGGCCAGTTCGACATCCTCTCCGCCAGCGCCGGCCCCGGCGCCATTGTCTACTCCCAGTTCGGCCAGATCCACGTCTACAACCTCGCCCACCGCCGCAACCGCACCGTCGCCATCACCGTCGCCGGCGACCTGCCCCAGCTCCGCCCCCATTGGCACACCGTCAAGCCCGGCGAGATCCGCGCCGCCAGCCTCTCGCCCACCGGCGCCCGCATGCTTCTGCAGGCGCACGGCGAGATCCTCACCCTCCCCGCCCAGCACGGCAGCCTGCGCAACCTCACCCAGAGCCCCGGCGTCATGGACCGCACCCCGGCCTGGTCGCCCGACGGCAAATGGATTGCCTACTTCTCCGACCGCGCCGGCAACTACGACCTGCGCATCCGCGACCAGCGCGGCCTCCAGCCCGCCCGCACCTTCTCCCTCGGCCTCCCCAACACCTACTTCTACGACCTCGCCTGGTCGCCCGACAGCAAGTCCGTCGTCTTCAGCGACCAAGCCCTGAACCTGTGGACGCTCGACATCGCCGCCGGCCCCACCGCCCGCCCGGTCAAGGTGGACCACGACCTCTTCGAATCCCCCCAACACCAATACGATCCCGCCTGGTCGCCCGACAGCCGCTGGCTCGCCTACACCAAGCAGCTCCCCAACCACCTCCGCGCCGTCTTCGTCTACTCCCTCGCCGACCACAGCATCCACCAAGTCACCGACGGCATGAGCGACTGCCTCTACCCCCAGTTCGACCGCAGCGGCCAGTACCTCTACTTCACCGCCAGCACCAACCTCGGCCTCAGCGCCGGCTGGCTCGACATGAGCAGCCTCGACCACCCCGTCACCCGCAGCCTCTACGTCGCCGTGCTGCGCGCCGACCTGCCCTCGCCCCTGCCTCCGCGCAGCGACGACGAAAAGGCCGCTCCCCCCGCCCCCGCCGCCCACGCCGCCGCCCCCGCCCCGCCCCCCACCGTGCGCATTGACTTCACCGGCATCCTGCAGCGCACCCTGGCGCTCCCCATTCCCGCCGCCAACTACGTCGGCCTCGACGCCGCCCCCGCCGGCGCCCTCTTCCTCTACAGCCGCCCCGTGGTCGGGGTCGGCGCCCGCCCCGCCCTCACCGTCGCCCGCTTCGACCTCGCCACCCGCAAGACCACCACCCTGGTCTCCGGCGCCTCCTCCGCCGCCGTCTCCTTCAACGGCAAGGAACTGCTCTACGCCCGCGCCCATAACTGGTTCCGCGTTGCCGCCGCCAAGCCCGCCGCCGCCGGCCAGGGCCGCCTCCCCATCGCCGACCTCCAGGTCTACGTCCAGCCCCGCCAGGAGTGGGCCGAGATGTACCACGAGGTCTGGCGCATCCAGCGCGCCTTCTTCTACGACCCCAACCACCACGGCCTCGACACCGTCGCCGCCGAGGCCGAGTTCGCACATTACCTGCCCGGCATCGCCAGCCGCCAGGACCTCACCCTGCTGTTCGAGGAGATGCTCAGCTACGAGTCCGTCGGCCACATGTTCGTGCGCGGCGGCAGCCTGCCCGCCATGGCCGCCGAGCACGTCGGCCTGCTCGGCGCCGACTACCGCATCGCCAACGGCCGCTACCAGTTCAGCCGCATCCTCAGCGGCGAAAATTGGAACCCCAATCTCCAGGCCCCGCTCACCCAGCCCGGCGTCAACGTCCACGTCGGCGACTACCTGCTGGCGGTCAACGGCCGCCCCCTCACCGCCGCCGACAAGATTTACCAGGTCTTCCAGCAAACCGCCGGCAAGCAGGTCACCCTGCAGGTCTCCGCCAACCCCGACGGCACCGGCGCCCGCGAGGTGGTGGTCACCCCCATCGCCAGCGAGCACGCCCTGCGCAATATGGATTGGATCGAGGCCAACCGCCGCCTGGTGGACCGCCTCAGCCACGGCCAGCTCGCCTACATCTACCTGCCCGACACCGGCAACGGCGGGTTCACCAACTTCAACCGCTACTTCTTCTCCCAGGTGGGCAAGCGCGGCGCCATCCTCGACGAGCGCTTCAACCACGGCGGCGACCTCTCCGACTACATCATTGACTACCTTCGCCGCACCCCCATGAGCCTGCAGATCACCCAGCACGGCGCCATGTACCCCGACCCGCAGGAGGCCATCTTCGGCCCCAAGGTCATGCTCATCAACCAGTTCGCCGGCTCCGGCGGCGATGCCCTGCCCTGGTACTTCCGCAAGGCCCACGTCGGCACCCTGGTGGGCGTCAAAACCTGGGGCGGCCTGGTCGGCATCGGCGGCTACCCCACCCTCATGGACGGCGGCACCGTCACCGCCCCGCGCTGGGCCATCTCCGGCCTCTCCGGCCACTGGGACGTGGAAGGCCACGGCATCGCCCCCGACGTCACCGTCTGGCAAAACCCCGCCCTGATGCGCCACGGCGACGACCCGCAGCTCCTAGCCGCCGTCCAGGTCGCCATGAAGCAGCTCGCCGCCGACCCCGCCCCCCACTTCGTCAAGCCCCCCTACACCAACCACCACCCCGTCCTGCCCCCCATTCCCCATCCCTAGCACAGCACCCTCGCGCCAGGCACGCTCTTTCGGGCCACGGTGGCACAGCCAATCCTGGCTGTGCCCACCTGGCCCGCCCGAATTTCCCCTGCCGCCAAGCCCGCAGTCCCTGCATCTAAATACCCATGAAGTCCAAACCTCCCGAGCCCCCCCTCACCGAACGGCGCCACCGCGCCGACTCCAGCGGCCGCGCCCCCTACACCCCCGAACGCGGCGCCTTCGACGGCAAGGGCAAGCAAAAGCGCAGCCCCATCTCCACCGAGAACCAGTCCCTCCACCGCAGCGGCCGCGGCTTCAAAACCAAGGTCACCATCCCCCCCAACACCACCGGCACCGGCGAGCAAAGCTCGTAGGGGCGCACCCCGGCGCCGACGCCATCGCGGCGTCTGCCAAACCATTTGAGTTTTCTGGAAAAAATGGCGGGGACGACGGGGCTCGAACCCGCGACCTCCGACGTGACAGGCCGGCGTTCTAACCAACTGAACTACGTCCCCGCAACCGTGGTCCGCAGCTAGCCCTGGTGGGCGATCACGGGCTCGAACCGTGGACCTTCTGCTTGTAAGGCAGACGCTCTAACCAGCTGAGCTAATCGCCCGCGGTCAGATCCCTATTGTACCCCGAATCCGTCGCAGCGCCTCCTCCAATTGCGTTGCCGTCCCGGCAAACGAAAACCGCAGAAAATCCGCCCCGCTCGGCCCAAACGCCGCCCCCGGAATCGCCGCCACTCCGGCCTCCTCCAGCAGCCGCGCCTGCGCCGCCTCCGCCGTCAGCCCCGTCCTCGCCACGCTGGCCCAGGCGTAGAACGCCCCCTCCGGCAGCCGGCAGCGCCAGCCCGGGATCTCGTTCAGCCCCGCCGCGAAGATCCCCCGCCGGCGGGCATACTCGTCCACCATGCGCTGCGTGTGCCCCTCGGCATCCTGGAGCGCCTCCACCGCCGCCACCTGCACGAACTCCGGCGCGCAGGTGAAGCTGTTCACGATCAGCATCTCCAGCGCCTCCACCATCGCCGGCGGCGCCACCGCATACCCCAGCCGCCACCCCGTCATGGCAAAGCTCTTGCTGAACCCGTCAATCACCACCGTCCGCTCCGCCATGCCCGGCAGCGTCGCGATCGAGCCAAACCCCGGCGCATACACAATGCGCGCGTAGATCTCGTCGGAGACCACGCTTAAGTCATGCGCCCGCGCCAACTCCGCCAGCCGCTCCAGCGCCTCCGGCCGATACACCGTCCCGGTGGGATTGTTGGGCGAGCACAGGATCGCCACCCGCGTGCGCGGCGTGATCAGCCGCGCCAGTTCCTCCAGGTCCGGTTGAAAGCCGTTCTCCTCCAGCAAGCGGTAGTACACCGGCCGCCCGCCCAGCGCCCGCGTCAGCGAGGGGTAGATGGGAAAGCTCGGTTCCGGGCACAGCACCTCGTCGCCCGGCTCGATCAGCGCCTGCATCGCCAGCGACAGCACCAGCTTGCAGCCCGAGGCCACCACCACGTTGCCGGCGCTCGCCCCGAGCCCCCGCGTCCGTGCCAAGTATTCCGCCAGCGCCGTCCGCAGCTCCGGCAATCCCAGCGGCGCGCAGTAGCGGTCCCGCCCCGCCGCCAGCGCCGCCTGCGCCGCCGCCACCACCGCCGGCGCCGGATGAAAGTCCGGCTCGCCCAGCTCCATGTGAATGATGCTCCGCCCGGCGCGCTCCAGCTCCCGCGCCCGCGCGTAGACCTGCATCGCCCCCTCGCCGTTCAGCGCCCCCACCCGCTTGGCAATGCGCATGGCTAGAGCCCTGCGCTCAGCGCCTGGTCCAGGTCGCCCATGATGTCGTCGGCGTCTTCGATGCCCACGCTCAGCCGCAGCAGGTTGTCGCGAATCCCGATCCGCTGCCGCTGCTTCGGCGACACCTCCCGGTGCGAAGCCACGATCGGGTACATCACCAGCGTCTGCACATCGCCCAGGCTGGTGCAGGGCAGCACCAGCTTCAGCCGGTCAATCAACTGGAACATCGCCGCCTGGTCAGCCCCCTTCACCTCGAACGACACCATCCCGCCAAACCGGCCCTGGAACTGCCGCTCCGCCGTGGCGTGGTCGGGATGGTCGGCGAAGCCGGGGTAATGCACCCGCTCGATCGCCGCATGCGAGCGCAAGAACTCCGCCACCCGCGCCGCATTGGCGCACTGCCGCTCCATCCGCAGCGGCAGCGTCCGCAGCCCGCGCAGGATCAGCCACGCCTCGAACGCCCCCAGGATCCCGCCCACCGATTTCCGCAGCCCGTCCACCGCCGCCATCTCCGCGCTCTTGCCGGCCACGATGCCGCCGGTCACGTCCCCGTGGCCCGACAAATACTTGGTGGCGCTGTGCACCACATAATCGGCCCCCAGCCCCAGCGGCCGCGCCAATACCGGCGTGGTGAAGGTCGCATCCACCAGCAGCTTCGCCCCCGCCGCATGCGCCTTCTCCGCCACCTGCGCCAGCTCCACCACCCGCAGCAGCGGGTTCGACATCGTCTCCGCCACCACCAGCCGCACCCCCGGCCCCGCCAGCGCCCGGTCCAGCTCCTCGGCGCGGTTGACATCGGCAAACCGGATCTCGATCCCCAGCGGCGCCATCACGTTCAGCAGCAGGCCGATCGTTCCGCCGTAGATCTCCTGCGCGCATACGATGGCATCGCCCGGCGCCACCCCGCTGGCCAGGATGGCGGCGTGCAGCGCCGCCATCCCCGAGCCAAAGCTCAGCGCCGCCACGTCCTGCTCCGGCGCCCCCTCCAGCTCCGCCACCGCCTGCTCCAGCGCCACCCCGGTGGGGTTGCGGTAGCGGGCATACATGAACCCCTCCGCCCCGCCCGCCACCGCGTCCAGTTGCGCCATCCGGTCATAATAATAGGTCGCGCTGGGGTGGATCGGCACGCTCACCGGATGCGCCCCGCCCACCGCCACCGCCCCGCCGGCATGCACCGCCCGAGTGGAAATTCGCATGGCGTCTTTCAGCCTACCATGCCGCCGGCCTCGGGCTCCTTGGCTGGCAACGCCCGGTCGAGCCCCAGCACGCGGCGCGCCCCCCCCGGCCAAGATCCCGCCCGGTATCGCCCCGCCCGGCTGCACTGTTAGGATGGCTCATATGGCGGACGTGCTCGACCTGCGCCAATTCCGCAGCTCCCAACTCGAAGCCCTGCTCGCGGCCGAAACCGCCGAGTGGAGCCAGCTTCTGGATTGGGACTACGCCCCCAGCGCCGACCTCATCCGCCAGTATGTCGAGGCCCGCATCCTGCCCGGCTACGTGCTGGTGGAGCGCTCCCGCGGCCGCGCCCTGCCCTACGGCTACGGCTTCTTCATCTACGAAGCCCACAAGGGCATGGTCGGCAATCTCTTCGTCCTCCCCGACCGCCGCGATTCCGCCCACCTCGCCGAGCGCGAGCTGCTCACCCACATGCTCGCCACCCTGCGCGCCAGCCCCGGCCTGGAGCGCATCGAGGCCCAGCTCATGCCCTTCCCCCCCGCCGCCCTCGCCCCCTGCTTCGCCGCCGAAGGCTTCCACCGCTTCCGCCGCAACTTCCTGCAGTTGGGCCTGCGCGGCCAGCCCCCCCCCGCCGAAGCCGCCGCCGAAGCCGCCGACTTCCCCGGCCTCCGCCTCGAGCCCTGGGGCGGCGCCACCTTCGAGGAGGCCGCCCAGCTCATCCTCCACGCCTACCACCACCATATTGACAGCCGCATCAACGACCAGTACCGCAGCTTCAGCGGCGCCCTGCGCTTCATGCACAACATCGCCCACTACCCCGGCTGCGGCGCCTTCGATCCCGCCGCCTCCTTCCTGGCCCGCTCCCTCGCCGACTCGTCGCTGGAGGGCATGATCCTCACCTCCCGCGTCAAGCCCGACGTCGCCCACATCACCCAGATTTGCGTCCTCCCCCAAAGCCAGCGCCGCGGCCTCGGCCGCGCCCTCATCGCGCGCTGCCTCGTCCAGCTCCGCCGCCGCGGCCTGCGCGCCGCCACCCTCACCGTCACCGCCGAAAACCTCCCCGCCTGCACCCTCTACCGCCAACTCGGCTTCACCCCGCTCGCCGAGTTCGACGCCTACGTCTGGGAGCGCAACGGCCACGGAGCCCCCGCATGATCCTCCGCCGCCCCGCGCGGAACCCGGCGCCGCACCGCGCCGCGTGGCGCGAGCAGTGGCAGCTCGTGCGCGAAACCGCCCGCCTGCTCGGCCCCAGCGCCCGCCTGCTCACCACCACCGAAGCCCACACCTACGCCTACTCCGTCTCCGCCAACTTTCTGCTCGCCTCCCTGCCCTTCCTCTTCCTCCTCCTCTGGGTCGCCCGCACCCTCCTCCCCGGCCTCACCACCCAGCACGCCGTCATCGCCCAACTCGTCGCCAACTACCTCCCCGCCGGCCAGCAGCGCCTGGTCGCCGACGCCACCCGCCTTGCCAACCGCCGCACCGTCGAGGTCTTCTCCCTGGTCATGCTCGCCATCAGCAGCAGCGGCGTCTTCCTCCCCCTCGAGGTCGCCCTCAACAGCATCTGGGGCTTCCACAAGAACCGCAGCTATCTCGGCAACGCCCTCGTCTCCTTCGGCCTGGTGGTGGCCTGCGGTGCCATCGCCTACGCCTCCATCGTCTTCGCCAGCCTCGGCGCCGCCCTCGTCCGCCTCCTCGTTCCCGCCGCCTGGACCGGCCTCACCGCCACCCTCTCCTCCTTCTTCCTCACCCTCTGCTCCGTGCCCGCCGCCATCGCCGTCTTCTTCCTCATTTATTGGAAGCTCCCCAACGGCAAGGTCCCCGCCGCCCAGGTCTTCCCCGCCGCCCTCTACGCCGGCCTGCTCGCCGAACTCTTCAAAACCGTCTTCCCCTGGCTGCTCCCCTACTTGGATTTCTCCACCGTCTACGCCACCCTCGCCCTGCCCGTCACCCTCCTGGTCTGGGGCTACGGCGGCGCCCTGCTGCTGCTGTTCGGCGCCAGCCTCTCCGCCCGCGGCGTTGCCCGCCTCCCCAGCGTCCACATCCGCCTGCCCCGCTACGCCGAGCTCCGCGCCTGGTATGCCGCCCATGGCCACAAGGCCAGCGAAGCCCCCGCCTCCAAACCGGGTTAGAATGGGCCCAGCATGCTGTCCTTCGGGAAATCCCTCCCCGCCCCGGCTCCCGAGTTGGGCCCGCTCGAGAGCCAAGTGATGGAGATCCTCTGGCGCCAGGGCGCCGCCAACGTGCGCGAGGTGATCCAGCGCATGCCCCGCCCGCTCGCCTACACCACTGTCATGACCACCCTCGACCGGCTCTTTAAAAAGGGCCTGCTCGAGCGCAACAAGCCCGAACGAGCCTTCGTCTACGCCCCCACCCTTAGCCGCGCCCAGTGGGCCCGCCGGCAAGCCGGCGAGTTCATGGCCAGCTTCTTGTCCGGCCCTCGCCCCGCCCGCGCCGCCCTGCTCTCCTGCCTGCTCGAGGCGGTGGAAGAGTTCGATGCTGCCCTGCTCGAGGACCTCGGCCGCCAGATCGAAGCCAAGCGCCGCACCCTCGGCGCCGCCCCTTCCCCGCTGCGGCGGGAGCGCCAGCCATGAACGCGCTGCTCTCCAACCCCGCGCTCCCTTATTGGTCCCGTCTGCTCGGCCTCAGCCTCGCCGTCGGCGCCGTCAGCTACTTCGCCGGCTGGCTGGCCAGCACCGCCCTCGCCCCCTTCGCCATCCAGCGCGCCCTCCGCCATCAAACCCAGGCCCCGGCCCAAGCCGCTCGCTGGCTGCTCAAACTCCGCCTGCTTCCGCTAGTCTCGGCCGCAGCCCTCGTCGCCGGCCTTTGCTGGCCCAGCTATCTCTGGCTCGAGCCCCTCGCCGACGGCGAAAGCTGGAGCCTCGGCTTTCGCCTCGTCGCCCTGGCCGGCGCCCTGCTCCTGCTCGCCTCGCTCTTCCGCCTGGCGCGCGCCTACTGGAGCCACCGCCCGCTGGTGCGCCAAGCCCGCCGCCTCGGCCGCGTGCTGGTCGTCCCCGGCCCCCAGCCCATCATGGCGCTGTTCGGCATCCTCCGCCCCCGCTTGCTGATCTCGCGCAACCTCCTCCAACTTCTTTCGCCCGCCCAACTTGACGCCGGCGTCCGCCACGAGCGCGCCCACCTCCGCGCCCGCGACAACTTCAAGCGCCTGCTCATCCTCGCCTCGCCCGCTCCCGGGCCCCGCCTGCGCCAGCTCGAGCGCGCCTGGGCCCGCGCCACCGAATGGGCCGCCGATGACCGCGCCGTCGCCGGCGACGCCCACCGCTCCCTCACCCTCGCCTCCACCCTCGTCGCCGTCGCCCGCTTGAGCCCCTCCGCCCCCGCCTTCGCCCCCTTCGCCCTCCACTCCTCCCTCTCCGCCCCTCCCGCCTCCTTCCTCTCCGGCGCCCTGACCGCCGACAGTGCCGATCTGGCCGAACGCGTTCGCCGCCTGCTCGCTCCCGCCGCCCCCGCCATCCACCTCCGGCGCGCTTGGCCGGCCTGGCTCGCCGCCGCCCTGCTGCTCTCCTTCATGCTCCAGCCCGCCACCCTCCTCGCCGCCCACCGCATCCTCGAGCACCTGGTTCGCTAGCCCACTAGGCGGTCCGCCAGGATTGTGCTATAAACGAAAAGACGGCCCGCTCGCGGGCCCCGCACTCCTCAGTAGCTCAATGGCAGAGCATCCGGCTGTTAACCGGAGGGTTGTAGGTTCGAGTCCTACCTGAGGAGCCACTTCCCTCCCCTCCAAACTCTTGCGGCCCCCGCGGTTGATGCCGCCGGTCGTGCCCTGCCCCGCCCGCTGTCCCCCGATTCCTGTGGCGGCCATCCGGTGGCGGCAATTTGGAGTCGCCCTGGGCGCCAGCCGGTCTCCCTTGCCCGCCCCCTGCAGCCGGGCCGGCTTGCCGCGAATCGCGCAGCCCGCCCTCCCAGCGCCCAACCGCAGCGGCCCCGGCACCAGGTGGCCAGCCCCTCTCCCCGCTGCCTCCAACGGCATTCCATTCTGTGCGCCGTGTATAAGACGGTACAGCTTTCCTGGCTGCGCCCGCCAATACTAGCTGCACGGTATGCGAGTACTCGTACTTCGATCCCTACACACACCTAGTAGGTGCACTCGGGATCGGCAGTGCTTAAGGAGACAGTGAAATGGCAATACGGACTTATCGCGAAAGCCGCGAAGCGGCGCTGCGACTTGGCGGCAACGAACTCAACCCATGGGGACCCTCACAAGGGCGCACTCGGCGCAACTCGGGCTCACACACCAGCCACGCCGTGCGAACGATATTCTGCTGGTGCGGGGCAGTCTGCGGAACCCTTGCCGGACTGGGCGCCGGACTTGCGGCCCAGACGGTGCGGCCGGCCCAGGCATATGCCGACCAGGCGGGCACCATCCCGCTCTATCGGGTGGACGTGGTGGGGAGCACCGTCACCACGGTGAACTTCCACGTGCTGGGGGACGAGACTTCGCTGCAATTGCGGGGCACGCCGCTGCTGCCGTTTGCCAAGGGCAAGGCGGACGTGCAGATTAAGCGCGGCGCGACCGACGTCCATATGCAGGTGGACAAGGTGAATCCGGCGCAGCGCTTCGGCGGCGAATACCTCACCTATGTGCTCTGGGCGATCACCCCCGACGGGCGCGCCAAGAACCTGGGCGAGGTGCAGTTGAACGGGCAAAGCGCCTCGATGCAGGTGACCACCACCCTGCAGGATTTCGGCCTGATCGTCACCGCCGAGCCCTATTTTGGCGTGACCCGCCCGAGCGACCTCGTCGTGATGGAAGGTTATGTCACGCCCAACACCGTGGGCGCCCAAGCCATGGTGAAGGCCAAGTACCAGCTCTTGCGGCGTGGCGGGTATGCCCTCCACGTGGACCCGGCCCAAGTCACCACCCTGCCGCAGGACCCCAAGGTGCCGCTGGATCTTTACGAAGCCGAGAACGCGGTTCGCATCGCGCGCTGGGCGGGAGCCGACCGCTATGCCCCCGCGATCTATAAAAAGGCGTCGGCGCAACTGCAGCAGGCCGAAGACTACCAAGCCCGCAACGCCGGCAAAACCCCGGTCGCCTCGGTGGCCCGCGAGGCCGTGCAAACGGCCGAGGACGCGCGGCTGCTGACCTTGCAGCGGCGCCAACAGGCACGGCGGGCGACCATCGCCGCCAACGCCCAGGAGCGCACCGCCCAGGCGCAGGCCGACGCCCAGGCCGCCCAGCAGCACAGCGCCGAGGCCGATGCGGCCAAGCAGCGGGCCCAAGCCGGACAGCAGGCCGCCACCCAAGCCGCCGCCCAGGCCGAAGCCGCCACCGCCGACGCCCAGGCGGCGCAGCGCGAGGCGGAGGCCAATACCCAGACGGCGCAGCAGCAAGAGCGCCAGGCCCGTGCCCGGCTGTTGGCGCAGTTGAACTCGGTAATGACCACGCGGGATACTGCCACCGGCCTCATCATGAGCATGCCGGACGTGCTGTTTGACTTCAATCAGGCCACTCTGCGCCCGAATGCGCAGGTGAAGCTGGCCAAGACCGCCGGCATCCTGCTCTCCTATCCCGGCCTCACCATCCAGGTGAACGGCTATACCGACAGCACCGGAACGCTTGCCTATAACCAGACCCTTTCGGAACAGCGCGCCTCCGCCGTCCAGAGTTTCCTCGCCTCCCAGGGAGTCAGCCCCAGCGCCATCGCTTCGCAGGGCTTCGGCGAGGCCGACCCGGCGGCTTCCAACGCCACCGCCAGCGGCCGCCAGCAGAACCGCCGTGTGGACCTGGTGGTGAATGGCAACGCCATCGGCACCCCCTCGCTGCCGAACTAACCTCACCCGCCTCGCCGCCAGCGGCGCGGCCCGGGTTGGCCGGCTGGCGGCAGGGCGCGCCGGCCGGCGCGCCCTGCCGCCAGCACCTACCAACTGCCGGCCCCGCCGCACCCTACCAAGCCAGCTTGGTGCGCCGGCTCAGCCTGCTGCCCTAGGTGGAGAGCCGCTCCGCCAAATACCGCCCCACCGCCAGCGACGCCGTCGCCGCCGGCGAGGGCACGTTCAGCACGTGGACGAAGCGGCCTTCGCGCTCCACGCAAAAATCGTCCATCAGCTTGCCATTGCGCAGCACGATCTGCGCCCGCACCCCCGCCCCCCCCGGCAGCACCTCTTCATCCCGCAGGTCCGGCATCAGCCCCCGCAGCGCGGCAATATACGCGCTCCGCCGCAGCGAGCGGTACTGTTCGCCCATCCCCTTGCGCCAATAGCGCGCCGCCATCGCCCAGAAGCCCGGGTAGGCCAACATCCACGCCGCCTCGCGCGCGTCCCAGTCCAGCCGCCCGTACCCCTCCCGCCGCCAGGCCAGCACCGCGCTCGGCCCCGCCTCCACCCCGCCCTGCACCCGCGGCGTGAAATGCACCCCCAGGAACGGAAACCGCGTGTCCGGCACCGGATACACCAGCCCCCGCACCCGCGCCGCCGCCGCCGCCGCCAGCTCGTAATACTCCCCCCGGAACGGCAGCACTTGCACCCCGCGCAGCGCCCGCCCGCCCCGCGCCAGCGCCGCCACCCGGTCGGCGTACAACCCGGCGCAGTTCACCACCTGCCGCGCCCGCAGGCTGCCGCGCCCCGTCTCCACCACCACCGCCTCGCCGTCTTCGCGCAAGCCCCTGACCGCCGCCCCCGTCCGCACCTCGCCCCCCTCCGCCTCGATGTCCTTCACGTAGCTCCGCGCCACCGCCGCATAGTCCACAATCGCCGCCGTCGGCACCAGCAGCGCCGCGATGCCCGCCATCGCCGGCTCCCGCTCCCGCAACGCCTCCCGCTCCAGCCAGCGCAACCCCTCCACCCCGTTCGCCCGTCCCCGCCGCTCCACCTCCCGCAACCACGCCAGCTCGCTCTCCCGCGTCGCCACAATCGCCTTCCCCGGCATCGCCAGCGGCAGCCCGCGCTCGCGGCAGTAGGCGATCATCTCCCGCGCCCCGCCCACGCACAACTGCGCCTTCAGCGACCCCGGACGGTAATACACCCCGGTGTGCACCACGCCGCTGTTGTGCCCGCTCTGGTGCGCCGCCACCCCAGGCTCTTTCTCCAGCAGCACCAGCCGCGTCCCCGGCCGCCGCGCCACCGCCGCCCGCGCCACCGCCAAGCCCACAATCCCGCCGCCAATGACGGCTATGTCCCACCCGGCTTCGCTCATGTGGTGGGCGCGGGCCCCTGCGCGGCTGCGCCGCGCGTCCCGCTTGTGCTCACGCCCGCTTGGGGGCCCCCCGGCCCCAAGCCGGCGCTGCGCTTCGCAGGGGCCCGGGGCAGTTCCCACAGGCCGGCAAGCTGGCGGGCGGCGGCGGGGCGCCGCACCAGCCAGACACGGGCGCCGCGGCGGGCGAGGGCGTAGGCGATCGTCACGTGTGGGGGGCGGGCGGCCGGGGGCGCGGCCGGGCCTTGGCCGCTGCTGCGGCAGAGGCGGCGCAGCGGGCAAACCGAGCACCGCGGCGCGCGCGGCAGGCACACGGTGGCGCCCAGATCCATGAGGGCTTGATTGAATTCGCCCGGGCGGCGCCGGGAGAGCCATCCGGCGAGCAGGGTGTGGGCCTGGGCCAGGCTGAGCACTTGCCCGGTGAGGCGGCGGACGATGCGCAGGGCGTTGCCA
>DATKSZ010000117.1:0-3944 GCA_035531375.1 Terriglobales bacterium
CGGCGGACATCGCCATCGCCGGGCCGGAGAGCTGCTCGACAGTGATGCCGCCCCCACCCCGCTCATTCGGCGGAAGCGAGGCGATCAGCGGATCGAGGGGGACGATGGCGGTGGCGTTCGGGCCGAGGCCGACGGCGGCGCCGGAGCCTTGCGCGCCCGCGCTGCCGGAGACGCGGTAGCGGACCTTGATCGGCAATGTGCTGGTGTTCGCCAGGGCGAAGTAACCGATGACCCCGGCATCGCGCTTCCACCAGAGGCCATCCAGCGGCGGCGTCTGCGCCTGGCTTGTTCCGCGCTCCTGCCGGCCGACGGGCATGGGGATGTGGTAGCTGGCCAGCACGGCGTGCTCGCGCTGCTCCTGCCAGCGCTGGTAGCCGTTGAAGGCGGCCGTGCTGCCCGCGCCCATCCTCATGCTCGACGGCAGATCAAAGAAGGTCTGGTGGAAGGTGAGGCTGTGCACCAAGTCTTTGAGGTTCATGGAGGCGGAGACGTGGCCGGCGCCGTCCCACCTGTAGGTGAGCGCGGCGCTGCCGTAGTCCGAGATGTGGCCGCCGAGCCAGGATGGGGCGTTCGCCAGCGCTTGGTTCAGGTCGACCGTCACCTCGCCCGACATCGGGAGCTCGACCGGCGGCAACTGGTAGGGCGTGCCGTCGGCCATGTAGAGGGTGGGGGTCACGGCCAGCGGCGCGACCATCAGGGCGTTCTTGATGTGAATCTTCGCCGCCAGATTGGGGCTGACGCGCCAGAGCGGGCACACCAGCGTCTGCGGCATGGCCATGCCGCCGGAGGGCATCTTCGCGCCCGCGGACGGGGCTGCCGCACCCGCTTGGGGCCGGCTGTTGCCATATCGGTGCCGCATTGGAAGCGCCAGCGCAGCCAAGGCGGCGAACGCCATCACGGCAGCCTGCATTTTCGTGAGCTGGGCAAATGGGTTGGACATGGTGCTTCTCCGTCTACACGGCCACCTTGGCGCCGTCGAATTTGGTGATCTCAAAGCCGGTGAAGGCTTCGCCGTAGGTGCGGCGCTGGTCGGCGAGCACGGTGAGCGCCATGGCCTCGCCCAGCAGCAACCCCTGCACGTAGTCGCTGCGCCAGTGCACGCCGGCGAAGTTGCGCGCCAGCGCGATGTTGCCGCAGAGCTTGTTGACCTCGCCGTTGACCGTGGCCAGCCCGCCGTCGGCGCCGGCGTAGTCCTCCAGCGCCAGCCCGTCCGCGCTGGCCACCTTGAGCCCGGCGCCATCCAGCGCCGCCCACGGCGCCGAGCCGTCAAAGGCGGCCTTGAGCACGGTGGCGCAGGCGCCGGCCACGCCGCCGTGGGCCTGGGTGTAGGAGGGGTGCTGGGGGCAGCCCTCGGGAAAGGCCTGGGGATGGAGGTAGCTGCCGAATTTCGCAAAGACCGCCGCCGCGGCCTCCGAGTTTAGAACGGTCGGGTGCAGCGGAAAGTCGGCGTGGCGGGTCATGACCGCCTGCACCAAGCCGCCGAAGGCCTCCGGGCGCAGGGTGCGGTGCACGAACCACTTCTGGTAGAACACCGCCTTGACCGCGCGCAGCGCCGCCTCCGCCTGCAAGGTCAGGAAATGCGGTATGCCGAAGGTGGCGAAGGGCAATTGCGTCCGGAGCTGGAGGTAGGGGTTGCCGGGGTTGGCCGGGGCGTTGAGGGCGTACAGGCGCAGGCCGGCGTTGTAGAAGGCCTCGCAGGCCTGGTCGCTGTGCACGTAGGCGGCAATGTCGCGGCCATTGCGGAAGTAGCGCGGCTCGGGATCGAGGGCCGGCGGCGGGAACGGCCCCTGGCCGTTCTGGCAGGCCAGCCAGGAGGCGGGATCGGTGAGGTAGTCCGCCCCCTGGGCGAAGGTGGTGATGCGCCCGTCGAGCAGGTATTGGCCGTAGGCAAAGGGCGTAAGGAAGAGCTGGGAAACGTACGGGCCGACCGGGTCGCCGGCGGTGGCGCCGCGGAACAGGGTCGCGGGCGTGACCCGGCCCCCGGCCCGGGGCCCATCGAAGGCCGTTAACCCTCCCAGCTCCCGCGCCGCCGCCAAGGCCAGCGGATGGGCGGCGTAATCGGTGAACGCCACCTCCCGGCACAGCGCCATCCAGTAGAGTTCGACCATCTCGGCGGCGCGCTGGGCGCTGGCCAGCGCCGGCGCCGGCGGCGCCGCCCATTTCTGGATGTCGCGGCCCTCCAGGTCGAAGGCCATCCCCGCCATCGGGTTGACCAGCTTCACCGTGCCGCCCAGCGGCACCGCCTCGAGGGCAGCCGACGCCGCCGCCCGCAGGCCGGCCTGGAGGGCGCGGTAGGCGGCAGGATCCACTGCGCCGATCGGGTTGTGCGGCAATCCCTTGGAGAAGTTGCCGATGAAGTTGGGATAACGCCGCTCGTCGCCGTTGGCAAGCTCGGGCTCGCCCGGCGCCTCGAACTCCCGCTCCGCGGCGCGCACGCGAATCCCGCGCGCAGCTTCCGCCCGCGATTCGCCATCCGCAAGCGGAAGCTGCGTGCGCGCGGGCCCCGCAAGCCCTACCGCTCCGAGAGCCCCAAGAAAGCCGCGCCGGTTCAGCATGAATGGTTCAACTGAGTAACTCAGGTGACATTCTGCCTTATTCTAAAGGGGGATCCAGGGTACGTTTGGTCGCAGAAGATGACGTTTGTGGCGCATTTACCCCCCCCCCCGCGCCACAGGTCGCGGAGGTCGGCGTGGCGGCGCAGAAACTGCGCCAAGGCCCCCGCGGAGGGAAAGCCCAACTGATCGGCTGCAAGCTTCAGGCTGCGCGGCAGTCCGTCGGCCCGCAGCCGGGCCGCGGCCCGCAGCGTCAACTCCCTTTGCAGGTCGCGGAACTGCATGCCCTCCGCCTTGAGCGCCCGCTCGACCGTGTGCCGGTCCACGCCCAGCCTGCGCGCCACGGCGCCCAGAGATAGCCGCGGCGAGGACTCCAGCAAAACCGCTGTCTGCTCGCGGATGACTCGGAGATTGTAGGCCATCGCCAACCTGGTCAGAAGGAAACGACGGCAGCATGACACAGTTCGTCGGCCCACCGCAAGCGGCAGAGCTACTGCGGGAAGCAGGCGGCCGCCGGCATCGAACAATTTCGTCACAATGTTGCAACAATCTTCCGACAAATCCCGCATGGCGGGATCACGTTACGAAAGCGGGAGCGCGCAGCGGGGGGCGTGCCGCTGGCGGTAGACAGCCAGCATCTGTTCGCGGATCTGCTGGGCGAGGCGGGGGGCGTCGTGGCGGGTGAGGCCGGCGGTGGGAACCGGGGGGCCGATCACCAGCTCGACCCGGTCGGGGCGGAGGTGGGCGGTGGAGGGGGGCAGGATCTGGAAGGTGCCAACCAGCAGACGAACCGGAATAATGGGATCGGGTCGCCGGTGAGCCCCGCCGCCGCGCTCGACGATCTGCTGGGCTTGGGCGGCGAGCTTCGCCCCGGGCGCAAGTTCGATCTGGCCGCCATTCGCGTGTTGCGGGCCGAGCTGGGCCAGCCCCAGGACCGCTTCGCCGCGGTCCATATTGCCGGCACCAACGGCAAGGGCAGGGTCGCCGCCCTGATCGCCGCCGCCGCCCGCGCCGCCGGCTGGCGCACCGGCCTGTATACTTCGCCCCACCTCACCATGGGCACAATGGGGACCTGGTCCTGGATGGCGATGTGGAAGGCGCCGGGGACGAGAGTGGGGCGCCCTCTGGGGCGGTAACCTCAATTCGCTGCGGGACCTTGCCCTCCCCTGCCCCCTCCCCCCACTTGGGGGCATTGACCGGCGGGGAGGGGCTGCAGTCTAGTCAGAGGGCGGCCCCATGCTGTTTCGCACCCTGAGCGCCTCGGTGATCGGCATCGAATCGCGGCTGATCGAGGTCGAGGTGGACTCCTCGCCCGCGCCCGGCGGCGATCCGCGCTTTTCCACCGTCGGCCTGCCCGATGCCGCCGTGCGCGAGAGCCGCGAGCGCCTCAAG
>DATKSZ010000118.1:0-38610 GCA_035531375.1 Terriglobales bacterium
GAGTAGACCCCGAAGCCGGCGATCAGCGCGGCCAGCGCCCCGAAAAGCGCCAAGAGGGTGAAGGAAAGGCGCGCGGGCGCCAACTCTCGGGCGATCCGGACCGGCAGGGATTCAAAGGCGCGAAGCGCTTGCTGCGCCGGAAGTGCTGCGCGCACAGCGTCCGAGATCCCCTGCGCCGAAAGGGGTGTCCGCGCAACCACCATGAAACCGGGCAGTGGATTCTGGTCGAGCGCCAGGAACACCTGCGGGTTTGCGTCGGCGGGGTCCCCGTACTTGCGCACGGGCGCGACCAGGCCCACGACCACGGCCTCGCCGACTCCCTGAAGCCAGATGTGCCTGCCGATTGCCTTGGCGGGGCTCGGTGGCTCCGCCGGTGCGATAATGCGGGCAGCGCGGGAGTCCACCACCACCGCCGGCGTGCCGCCCCGGACGTCGGAGGCATCAAAGGGACGCCCCCCGATCACGGGGATGCCCATGACCTTGAAATAATTGCCGCTCACGATTTGATAGTCCATCGAGCGGCCACCCAGAGCCGGCTTGGCCAAGGGCCCCCGCAGCGAATAGGCGATCTGATCCGCATAAATTCCAGGCAGCGAGCTGGAGAATGCAAATTGCCCGCGCAGGTTCGCCAGTGCATTGGCTTGGCTCTTGGCGAAGCGCCGTTCCGCGGCGGGAGTTCGGTCCCCCCCGGGAGCCATCATGGAAGTGAGATAGAGATCGTGGGCAACAAAGCCGGGCTGCGCCCGAGCGCTGGAGTAATACCTTTCGCCCGTAGCCGTCGCGGCAGCTGCCAACACAACAACCAACGCCACCTGCACCGCCGCGGCCACTTCCATAGGCCGGACTCCCGCGCGCTTTCGCACCGGGGCGTTGGTGTTCGCCTTCAGCGCCATAATCGGGTCGGCTGCGGCTGCGCGCATCACAGAGGGCAACACCGCCAGCAGCGCCGCCGCCAGCGCGACTGCGGCTGCGAAGGCGACGGTGGGCAAATCCACCCGATTCTCGCCTAGTTTCG
Organism: Terriglobales bacterium; assembly: GCA_035531375.1. Lineage (GTDB taxonomy): Bacteria > Acidobacteriota > Terriglobia > Terriglobales > SCQP01 > SCQP01. The sequence goes on from DATKSZ010000118.1 coordinate 1,016, forward strand.
GCATGGTGATGGGGAGCAGCGCGACCAGGGTCCGCGAACCGGCGACCGCAAACAGAATCGCGCCGGTGGCCGCGATGGCGCCGACGCGGACAACCTCCGCTAGTGCGTCGCGAACCAGCCTCGCCCGAGAAGCGCCCAACGCCACACACACCGCAAAGTCCCGGCGGCGCGCTTCGGCCTTTGCCAGGAGCAGCGCGACTGCATTCAGGCACGCCAGGAGGAACAAGAGGACCGCGCCTGCGGCCAACTCATCCAACTGCAGGCGGGATTCTTGGAAGGCGAAGTGGTGCAGCCCCGTCACCACAGCAGCGCGCGCTCCGCTTTGGTTCCCGGCGGGCGCCGGCGCGGCGGCCAAGGCCCGCTTCGCCTCTTCGAGGGACACGCCGGTGCGAAGGCGCCCAATCCCCAGAAAATCGGCGTTGTGCTCGTCGCCGGCATTGAACTGGAGCGGAATCCATGCTTGTGGCGCGCTGGGCCAACGCGGGTAAATTGTCTTCGGGAAGCTGAATCCGGGCGGCATAACGCCGCTGATTACAAACTGTTGGCCGGAGCATGACACTGGCTTGCCGACAACGTTCGGGTCCGAGCCGAACCGAAGTCGCCAGAGGGAATTGCTCAAAAGGATCGCACGGGCATCGCCCGGCCGGAACAAAGAGCCGAGCGCCGGCCGCACTGCCAGCGCAGCAAACATGGTTGGGGTTGCCGCCACCACGGGAATCGTCCAGGAGCCGGAAGGGGCTGCGATCCCCATAGACGAAGCGGGACGGAACGTGCCAAACGCCCGAAAAAGTGCGCTCGCCGATCCCCACTGCTCCACCTGCCCGCGTGTCAGCCCGCCCAGCCCGAAACGGGAGAGCGACTGGACGGCCACCAATCGGCTTGGCGCTGGGAACGGAAGTGGATGGAAGAGGGTGGCTCGCAGCAGCCCGAACATTGCGGCTACTGGACCGGTTCCGAGCGCCAATACAGCCGCCACAAGCCAGAGACTCTTCGGCCTGAATGGGCCACGTGCGAAGAAATGGGGTCGCATCAGTGCCATTGTTTGGAGTTGCCTCCGGTCCCCGCGATTCCGCCAATACCCATTGTCACGCTTCTTCGGACTGTGTCCCCTTCGAAAAGTCGCCTTGGCATCGCAAGTTCGTGGAGCACCTCGGACTGTCCGTCGGCATTGAGTTCGCCGATCCAATCATAGTGGAGGATACCGCTTGCACCAACGAGGAGCAGGGTCGGGGTTGCGGCTATTCGAAGCGACGGCCCTTCGCTGGCGCGCGCATCCAGCCCCAGCTTCTCCCGAGCGAGGTACCGCCGGACTGCGGCTTCGTCGTCGGGGAAGACCGCCAGGACATGCGCCCCGAGCGTCCCGGCCGCCTCTCGTGCCTCGAGTTGGCGGTAAAACGGTAGGCTTGCCTTGCAGAACGGGCAGTCGACCCGGAGGCCAAGAACAAGCGTTTCCGGATGAGAGCTCCACGAGTACTCCTTGGGTGGCGGCAGAGCCGACCCGACTAACAAAGGCGGTTGGGGTGCCGGCACGCGCACTCTCGCGCCCGCATAGATCAAGAGGGCAACCAGGAGCGCCACAGTGGCCAGCGCAGCCAGCAAGAGATGACCCTCCGGGGCCGCACCGCATTTGAAATCGTCGCTCATTCGGCGGGCCCCCATCAACGCCACCCCCTCAGGTCCGTTCCCCTTCATCGCGGACTCTGCGGCTAAGCCCCGGCCGCCGCTGCGGCGACCGAGGCTACCGCGGTTATCTCATTTACTGCGAAAAGCTGCAGTTGCAAGGGGCGCCGATAGAGTTGCTAATGCACGTGCCACCGCGGGCCGAGCAGTCGTTGTCCGAGCAACCAAGTCCTGATGGCGAGCAGGAACTGATCAGTGGGACCAATGCGGCAGCCTACAGGCCAGCCGCGAGTAGGGTAAGGAACATCAGCCCGAGGACGGAACGTTTCAGCGTGTGGATCATTTCATAATCTCCTTGTTCATTCGGACTATCGTGCCTGATCCGAGGTTGGCGGTTCAGACGCGAACTTGATAATCTCCTGCGCGGCAACTCGGCTGAGCTCACCGCGCCAGCTCCGCTCCACAATTCCACCGGGGCCAACGGCGATCGCTTGAGGCACAAACGCCATTCCAAGCTGAGTTTAAACACGTGCAGGCACTTCGGTGAGTAAGGCCGTCCCGTGCGGGAGTGGGTGCTCTTGGGTGAAGCGTACCGTGTCTCCAAGAAACGCACCGCTCACCCACAGCACGGTCCATCCTTCGGAGCGGACTGTTGATGCAACTCGTTGGGCTTCGGGCATCCCGGCTTCGCATGGAGCGCAGCCCGGGGAAAAGGTGAAGATCAGAAGGCGTTCTGACGAGCTGGCTGGAGGGACAATCTTGTGATACCTGCCGTCTAGGTCGACGCCAGAGAGGTTGCGGAGTATCCGCCCTGCCGGCACAGACGAGTCTGGCGACCGAAGAGCCTTCAGGTCTCGATTTTGTCGGGCAAGGATTAGCGATTCCGCGCACAAAGCGAGGGCAAAGCACCAGCCCAGAAATGTGAACAGCGTGCGCTTAGCGGCTGGCTTTCCAGCGTGTGGCTTCTGGCCCATAACGTCTGGGTGCTTAGCGTTCATGGGTGCATTATGGACCGCTGGAGGAGAGTGTCAAGGAGAAAATGGTGCAAGAAACCGGCGGCGCTGGATACGCTTATACACGAAAGGGCGCCTGTGCCGCGCGGTCCGGCGCTGCAGCCATGCCACCAATAGGCTGTGCATGGTCAGAAATATGCCGACAGTCTAGCAGCCCGTGGCGGAAAGGGCGATTTGTGAAAGTAGCTGGCCCACGGGAAACACGCCGCCAGCAAGGCGGGCTGCGAGTTGGAGAGCGCACCGGTCGGTTGCGGCGCGACGAGACGCGCCACAGAGGCGGAGATGGCCGCTGCCAATGCCAAAAAATCCTCGGGTAGGCCGGCTGTCCCCTGCAGGCTCCGCGGTTTGCCCATTCCGAAGCGCTGCCGCATCAACAGCCCCAGATAGTGCGCAGCGTTATGGATGTGCAGGCGCTTGAGGATATTGGCGTGGCCTCGCAGGTGCGTGCGGCGCATCCCGCCGGTGCCGTAGGCGTGGGCGAAGCCGCGTTCGATCAGCTCGCCGCGCCGTCGCAGCAGCCGCTTGCCGCGCCTGCCGCTCACGCGGCGCCGGTTGGCGCGCATCCGCTGGCGCCCTTCCCGCTTGCCCGCCCAATCGAGCCTCTTGGCCTTCTTTTCCGGCAAGTAGGTCCTCACCCCCGCCGCCTGCATGTCCGCCAGCACTTGGTCGCTGGGGTAGCCCTTGTCGGCGACCACCTCCTCAACGCCAGCTCCGTTCACCTTCCCGCCCGCAGTCTCCGATGCCATCAGCCCCGCCACCTCTTCGCCCGCCTGCGCCGGTGTTTTCATCACCGTCGTCGTATCCCCCTGGTCGGCGGGATGCAGCGCCACCGCCACGACCGTTCCGGTGTCCATGTCCACCGCGTGTTCGGCCTTGCGCGCGAGGTGCGTGCTGCCGTCCTTCATCTTGGCGATGCGGCCGTCGGGCTCATGCGGGTTCACCCACTCTGCATCCGAGCCTTTGCCCTTGCGCTTCCGGTCCAGCCGCGCCAGGTCTTCCCGCGTCGGCGTCTCGATCCCGCTGGCCTTCGCCAGCCCCAGCAGAAACGGCTGGTAACCCTCGCCCGTCTCGCGCCGCACGATGCTGCGCATCGCCGCGTTGGCCTCCAGCGTGGTGGCGTCGATGCCCAGGGTCTTGCCCTTGACCAGACCGGCTTCCGCCGGCCGCTCCAGAATCCAGGCGAAGACCTCATGATGGATCTCGGCGTCGATTAAGCGCCGGGTGCGCGAGATCGTCGAATGATCCGGCGCAGCCTCGTCCACCGACAACTGCAGGAACGACCGCAGCGACAGCGAATCCGCCGCCCCCCAGGCAATGCCCCGCTCCGAGTCGATGCCCTCGAAATAGCCCCGCATCAGCAGCCGGAAATACATCCCCGGCATCAGGCCCCGCCGCCCCAGCTCCTCGGCGTAGAACTTGGCGCAGCGCTGTTCGCAGAACTCGTCGAACCCCTGCTCCTCCATAAACCGGCTCTGAGCAGGAATCTGTAAACGATTGAGGGCAGGACGGTTGGACACGGCAGGGGTGAATTGCGTAGACTGCCGGACGTGACGGCAACGAATGACTGGACGCGGATTTTGGGCTGGCCCGGCTATCGGGTCTACAAGAGCGAGATCGACGAAGCGGGCAAGCGACTGAAGCTGTGGGTGCGGCGGCGGCGAAACTCTCGCGGGCGCCAGTGCTCGGGATGCGGTCGGTGGGTGCAAGAGGTCCACGAGGTGTATGAGCGCCAAGTGCGTGATCTGCCCTGGGCCGAGTACCGGGTGACGGTGGTGGTGGAGCTGTACCGGCTGCGCTGTCCCAACTGCGGAGTCAAGGTGGAGAAGACGCCGCAGCTGCCGAGCAAGGCGCCGTTCAGCCTGCGCTTCGAGGAGGAGGTGGGACGGGCGTGCGAGGGGGCGGCGGCGGCGCATGTGGCCCGCCGCTTGGGACTGGCGGCAAGCACGGTGCGGGCGATCGACTTGCGTTATCTGGAACGATGGGCGGCGGCGAGGAAAAAGCCCCCGCTGAAGCAGATGGGGGTGGACGAAATCTACCTGGGCAAGAAGCGGAAGTTCATCGCCGTGGTCAGCAACCTGGAACTGGGCGAGCCGGCATGGTTCGGCAAAGAGCGCAAGCGCGAGACGCTCGATGAGTTCTTCAGGACGCAGTTGAACCAAACGCAGCGAGAGCGAATCGAGGCGGCCTGCATGGACATGTGGGAGCCCTTTCGGCAGAGCACCGCGGAGTGGGCGCCGCAATGCAAGATCGTCTACGACAGGTTCCACGTGATGCAACACGCCAACCGGGCGGTGGATGAGGTGCGGCGGGCCGAGTTCTTCCGCAAAGGCCGGCAGGAGCGCGAGGTGGTCAAGGGCAAGCGCTGGTTGCTTTTGACCCGCTGGGTCCACCTCACCAGGACCAAGCGGCAGCAGTTGAACACGCTATTCGGCCTCAATCGACGCCTGTTCAAGGCCTATCTGCTGAAGGAGAGCCTAGAGCGGCTGTGGAGCTACACCTACGAGGGCGCGATGCTGCGCTACCTGGAAAACTGGACGCGGCAGCTGAACTGGCAGCGGCTGCGGCCGTTTCACCAGCTGGCCAACCTGCTCCATACGCATCTGGACGGCATCGCCAGCTACTGCCGCACCAAGGTCCGCTTGGGCGTCGTCGAAGCCGTCAATGGCAACATCAAGACCCTGCTACGCCGCGGCCGAGGCTACTCCAACCTCCGCTACCTGCTGCTCAAGGCCCAGCGCATGGCCGCTACCAAGACCGAATTCGTCGCCTTCCCCAAAGCCGCTTAAAATGCGCCTCCTGTCAGATTCTCGTCCAGAGCCCGTTAATGTTCAGAGTGTTTGAGGCGCAGCGCTAGAAGGGGCTGCCTGCCCGCCGCGGGTCTGCCGGGCGAGAACACCTGCAGGCCGAGGTGGAGGGCGGCGGCGGCGAGGCGGCGGTCGTAGACGACCATGCCGGCCAGGCCCGGGAGGGAGAGGGCGCTGGCGAGGTGGATGGCGTCGAGCGAGCGGAGGTTTGCGGGCAGGGTGGCCGCGGCCCGTTCGAGCACCGGCGCGTCCATGGGGAGCAGGTTGAGTCCGGCTAGTACGAGGCGTGCCCGCTCCTGCCGACCGGCGGTGGAGGCCCGCATCACGGCGCGGCCGGTTTCCACCACCACCAACGCGCTGGCTACCCGTTCGGGCCAGTCGGCCAGGAAGGCGGCGAGAGCGTCGCTTTCCAACTCTGCCAGGATGAGCTTGTTCACCGCCGAAGTATCGAGATAGATCGGCGCCATCGAATTCAGGAGCGGTCTTGCCGCAGTTCGTCGAGGAAATCGTTGAGCGAGGGTTCGCCGGGCTGGCGGGGCAGGGGCGGGCCCAGCGCCAATAGATCTCTCTTGGCGGGGGTGGCGCGGCCCTCGGCCACCAGGCGGTCTATCACCGACCCGGTGGGCGGCAGGGGGATGAGCAGGGCCACCGGGTGGCCGTGCTCGGTGACCTCGAGCCGGGCGCCCCTTTTGACGCGGGCCAGGTAGATGCTGAGGTTCTGCCGCAGCTCGCGGACTCCCACCTGCTTCGTCCGTTGGGCTGCCTTGGGCATGATGATACACACTGTAGCACATTCCTTCAGGAGCGGGCAGCCGGTCCCGGCCGGCGGTGAAAGCGCCGGGCCGGTTCGCCGACGGCGCTGCGCCGCTCCCGGCGGGGTGGCATTCAGGCCAGCACGGAGCGGAGCCACTCCGCCAGCGCCTGCGCCACCTGCGGATCGCTTTCCTGGGCCAGCGCGAACGACTCCTGCGGCGACAATCCCTCGGGGGCGCGCTTGTAGAAGTGCTGCAGCTGGGGGAAGCGGGCCACGGTGGCGCGGGGATTGGCTTGCAGCAGGCGGTCGGCGTTTTCGGGGATGACGGAGGGATCGCGCCCGCCCTGGAGGATGAGGGCGGGCTGGAGGACTTGGGCGAACTCGGCGGCGGGGTCCACCTGTTCCAGGCTGCGGAGGTAGGGGGCGTTCTGGGGCTGCAGGAAGAAGGGGATCATCGCGGCGTAGGGATTGTGGGCGAGATCCGCCGGCAGGGGGCGGTCGGCGGCGTAGTCGGCGGCCCAGGCCATGGCATGGGCATAGGCCTGCTCGGCTTCCGGCCCGGCCGCGCCGGCGGCGCGGTCCTGCTCGAAGCGCTGCCAGAGCATGAGGTGGAGCAGGGGCTTGGAGGGCCCGGAGAGCAGCGCCAGGGCGCGCACGTCGGGACGGGCGCGAGCCAACAGGGTGGCGACCACCGCGCCCTCGCTGTGCCCGGCGACGGCGAGCGGGAGGGTGGGTAGGCGGCGGGCGAGCTCGTCGAGGAATGCGGCGGCGACGCGCGGGCGCTGGTGGAAGCTGCGGTAGCGCTCGGCCGCCAAGGCCTGGTCGCGCACCAGGGCGCCGGTGCCGGGGCCGGTTTTGGCGTAACGGAGCACGGCGAGGCGGGCGGCGGCGAGCTGCTCGGCGAGGTCTTTGTAGGCGTGGGGAAGGCACGCCGGCTGGCCGGGAAACATGGGGGCGAAGTTGCCGTCCACATCGGAGTTGAGCGAGCCGGGGATGAGCAACAGGGCGGCGAGCGGCTGCGGCGGCAAGGTCAGGGCGGCGGGGAGCTCGATGCCGTCCATCACCAGGGAGAGGCGAAGGTCTTGCATGGGGACAGTTTGAGGGCTGACGCAGCGTCAGGGTCAAGGCGAATGGTTTAGGCTGGGGATATGGAACACGCCGAGGTGGTGGTGGTCGGCGGGGGGGTGGCGGGGCTGGCGGCGCTGCAAACGCTGCGGGGGGCGGGGTGCGAGGCGGTGTTGCTGGAGGCGCGGGCGCGGCTGGGGGGGCGGCTGTGGACGCGGCAGCCGGAGGGCTGGCCGGTGGCGGTGGAGCTGGGGGCGGAGTTCATCCATGGGGCACCGCCGGAGCTGCGGGGGCTGGCGGCGGCGGAGGAGGGGGCTGGCCAGGATTGGAGTTGGGCTGGCGGCGAGCTGCGGCCGGCGAGGGAGTTTGGCAACGGGGCGTGGGAGTTGCTGGGGCGCATGGGGGCGATCCGGGCGCCGGCGCCGGACCGTTCCTTTGCCGATTTTCTGGCCGAGTGCGATCAGGCGCGGGCGGCGGCGCGGGCGGCGGCGCTGGGCTACATCGAGGGGTTCGAGGCGGCCGATCCGGCGCGCATCAGCGTGTACTCGCTCAACCGGGAGCGCGAAGCCGAGGCGGAGGGGGAGAAGGAGGGGCCGTGGCCGAGGCGTCCGCGCGGCGGCTATGGGCCCTGGGTGGAGACGCTGGGGGCCGAAGGCCGGGTGAGCCTGGAGACGGAGGTGGGGACGATAGCGTGGCGGCCGGGAGCGGTGACGATCACGGCGCGGCGTGGCGGGGAGGAGGAGCAGTGGCAAGCGCGGCGGGCGATCCTGACCTTGCCGCTGAGCTTGCTGCAGCGGAGCCTGGGGGAGGCGCCGGCCGTGCGTTTCGAGCCGGGGCTCGAGGCCAAGCGGGCGGCGCTGGAGGCCTTGGTGATGGGCGGGGCGCTGCGGGTGACGCTGCGGCTGCGCGAGGCGTTTTGGGAGGGGCTGCGCGATGCCGAGGGGCGGCGGCTGGAGGGGCTGCGCTTTCTGTTTGGGCGGTCGGAGGCGACCGGGCATTTTGCCACCTGGTGGACGATGCCGGGGGCGGCGCAGATCACCGGCTGGGCGGCGGGGCGGCATGCGTGGGCGCTGGCGGGGCGGGCGCCGGAGCTGCTGCGGGAGCGCGCCCTGATGGACCTGGGCGAGCGGCTGGGGGTGGCAGCGGGCGCGATCGAGCCGCTGCTGCTGGAGGCGCACCTGCACGACTGGCAGGCGGATGAATGGGCGCTGGGCGCCTACAGCTATGCCGCCGTGGGCGGGGCGGACGCGTTCGGGGCGCTGGCGGCGCCGCTGGAGCAGACGCTCTACTTCGCCGGCGAGGCCACCGACAACACCGGGCAGCATGCCACGGTGCAGGGGGCGCTGCGCAGCGGGCGGCGGGCCGCCGGCGAGGCGCTGGCGGGCATCTAGATTCGGATGGCGGTCAAGAAAGCGGCCACGCAGTACTGGTCGGGGCGGGTGACGCGGGAGAGCAACGCGCTCGACCTGGAAGAGGGCGTGTTCAAGCTGGCCACGCCGCGGGCGGTGGCGCTGTCGCTGCGGCGCTCGGCGCTGGCGAGCCGGCGGCGGAAGGCGGCGCCGTTGGCCTCGGCGATGGCGATGCTGAATTTCTACATCAACCGGGCGGGCAAGAACCTCAGCCGCGAACGGCGGCGGGTGCTGGAGGCGGCCAAGGGGGAGCTGCGGCGGCTGTTCACGGCGCCGGCGCGAGGCGGCGGGGCGGGCGGCACTATTCCACGGTGACGGACTTGGCCAGGTTGCGGGGCTGGTCCACGTCGCAGCCGCGGCGGACGGCGATGTGGTAGGCGAGCAGTTGCAGGGGGACGACCTCGAGGATGGGCAGCAGCAGCTCGGGGGCCGGGGGGATCTCGATGACGTGGTCGGCGGCCTCGCGCAGTTCGGCGTCGCCGGCGTTGCCGATGGCGATGACCTCGCCCTCGCGGGCCTTGACCTCCTTGATGTTGCTGAGGGTCTTCTCGTAGCGGGTGACGGAGGCGGGGTCGCTGGGATCGTGGGCGGCGAGCACCACCACGGGGAGGTTCTCGTCAATCAGGGCGTTGGGGCCGTGCTTCATCTCGCCGGCGGGGTAGCCCTCGGCATGGATGTAGGAGACCTCCTTGAGCTTGAGCGCGCCTTCGAGCGCCATGGGGAAGTGGATGCCGCGGCCGAGGTAGAGGAAATCGCGGGAGCGGTAGAAGCGGCGGGCGAGGTCCTCGTATTGCTCCTCGCGGTTGAGCAGGGACTCGAGCTTGGCGGGGAGGCGGTCGAACTCCTCCATGAAGCGCAGGGCGGAGGGGGCATCGAGGGTGCCGCGGGCGCGGCCGAGGTAGAGGGCGAGCACCACCAGGGCGGTGAGCTGGGCGGTGAAGGCCTTGGTGGAGGCGACGCCGATCTCGGGGCCGGCGTGGGTGAGCAGGGCGCCGTTGGCCTCGCGCATGAGCATGCTGCCGACGACGTTGCAGATGGCCAGGGTCTTGGCGCCCTTGGAACGGGCCTCGCGCAGGGCGGCGAGGGTGTCGGCGGTCTCGCCCGACTGGGAGATCAGGATGCAGAGCTGTTCGGGGCCGACCAGGGGATCGCGGTAGCGGAACTCGCTGCCGTAGTCCACCTCGGCGGGGAAGCGGGCGAGCCGCTCGAAGAGATACTTGCCGGCGAGGGCGGCGTGCCAGGAGGTGCCGCAGGCGACCAGGCGGGCGGAGGCGAAGCGGCGGAAGTCGTCGGCGGTGAGCTCCATCTCGTCGAGGAAGACCTCGCCGCGGTCGCGGGAGAGGCGGCCGAGCAGGGTGTCGCGCACCGCCCGCGGCTGCTCGTAGATCTCCTTGAGCATGAAGTGCTTGAAGCCACCCTTTTCGGCCAGGATGGGATCCCAACTGATGTGGGTGATCTCGCGCTTCACCGGGCGGCCCTGCAGGTCGGTGAGGCGGACGCCCTGGGGGGTGAGCACGGCGACGTCGCCATCGGCGAGGAAGAAGACGTCGCGGGTGTGGTGCAGCAGCGCGGGGATGTCGCTGGCGACGAAATACTCGTCTTCGCCCAGGCCGATGACGGCGGGGGGGCCGTTGCGCACGGCGACGATCTTGTCGGGGTCGCGGGTGGAGATGATGGCGAGGGCGTAGACGCCGGCGAGGCGGGGAAGGACGCGCAGCACGGCGGCCTCGAGCGGGCCGCCGGCGCGCATCTGCTCCTCGACCAGATGGGCGACGACCTCGGTGTCGGTTTCGGTGCGGAAGGTGTGGCCCTGGGCGATGAGCTCGCGCTTCAGGGAGAGATAGTTCTCAATGATGCCGTTGTGCACCACCACGATTTCGCCGTTGCAGTCGCGGTGGGGATGGGCGTTCTCCTCGGTGGGGCGGCCGTGGGTGGCCCAGCGGGTGTGGCCGATGCCGTAGTGGCCCTCAATCGGCTGCAGGCGCAGGCTTTCTTCCAGGTTGCGGAGCTTGCCCTCGGCGCGGCGGACCTCGAGGCGGGGGGCTTGCGCGCCGTCGTTGTGGATGATGGCGATGCCGGCGGAGTCGTAGCCGCGGTACTCCAGGCGCTTGAGCCCGTCGAGGATGACGGGGACGACGCGCTTTTTACCGATGTAGCCGACGATGCCGCACATAGATAGGGGCCCCTATTCGTCCCAGCGGATGGAGTACTCCTCGATCACCGGGTTGGTGAGCACTTCGCGGGCGGCGCGCTCGACTTGGCGCTGGGCCTCGGCGCGGTCGAGGCCGGGCTGGAGCTGGATCTCGAACAGCTTGGCCTGGCGCAACTCGGCCACACCCTGGTAGCCCAGCTTGGCGAGGGCGGCGTGGATGGCCTTGCCTTGGGGATCGAGAACGGTTTTCTTTAGTCCGACTTGGACCCAGGCGGTCATGGGGGCCTCGTTCAGCGGGCTTTGGCGGCGGCGGCCATGGCCGCGATCCGCGCTTGAAAGTGCTTCAGGACGGTATCGGCATTGGGCATGGAACGCACCACTTTTTCGAGGTTGCCCAACAGGTTGGGATTGCCGTACTCCTGGCGCAGGTCGGCGAGGAAGGGCTCGAGCTTGGCGAAGATGTAGATGTGCTCGCCGTTGGCCTGGCGGAACAACTCGGCGTCAATGGCGCCGTGCTGCACCAGGGTGCAGGCCATCTCCCAGTAGGTGGTGACCATGCGGTAGAAGGCGCTGTGCTCGCCCTTCAGGGTCTCGAAAATGGAGGCGGCGCTGGTGGGCTGGAAGTCGCGGAAAAACCAGTTGCGGGCCTCGCGCAGGACCGCTTCGCGGCGCAGTTCGTAGAGTTTCAGAATGAGCTGGGCGTCTTCGTACTTGGCGGACATGGGGCCTCCGGAGTGGTCATTTAAGGCTACCATGGAGCACCATGAAGCTGGCCGTGGCGTGGGTGGGGAAGACCAAGCTGGCCGCCACCAAGGCGGGGACGGAAGAGTACCTGCAGCGGCTGCGCGGGTTTGCCCGCTTCGCCGCAGTGAGGGGGGAGGAACTGGCGGGCAAGGCGCCGGAGCAGGCGCTGCTGCGACGGGCGCGGGGGGCGCGGCTGTGGCTGCTCGACCCCGCCGGACGGAGCCTCGACTCGCCCGAGTTTGCCCAGTTTTTGGAGCGCGAGGCGGCGGCCTATCCGCAGCAGGAACTGGTGTTGGCGGTGGGCGGGGCGGATGGGTTTGGGGCGGAGGTGGCGGCGGCCGCCGCCGGACGGATTTCGCTCTCGCCGCTGACGCTTTCCCACGAGCTGGCGAGGCTGGTGCTGCTAGAGCAGATCTACCGGGCGTTGGCGATCTTGACGCACCATCCGTATCCGCATTAGGGAACGGGGCCGGTGTTATTCGGCGCCGGGGAGGGGGCGGAAGAGGTAGACCTGGAGGGAGTTGCCTTGCAGGCGGCATTGGATGGCGCCGTCTAGGTCGGTGCGGAAGAGGCGGGCGCCGTCTTGTTGCAGGCGGGCCACCACGGCCGGGGAGGGGAGGCCGTAGATGTTGCCGGCGCCGACCGAGATCACCGCGACTTGGGGGTGGACGGCGGCCAGGAAGGGCTGGATGGAGGAGGTGCGGCTGCCATGGTGGCCGACCTTGAGCAGGGCGCTGGCGAGGGGCAGGCGGTGGTCCAGCATCCAGCGCTCGCCGGCGGCCTCGGCATCGCCCTCGAGCAACATGGCATCGTTGCCCCAACTGACGCGCACCACCATGGAGTCATCGTTGCTGGCGAGCTCGCCGGCTTGGTAGCTGGGGGGCGGAGCCAGCACTTGCAGGCGGCTGACGCCGGCCAGCAGGACGGCGCCGGCGTCGAGGCGGCGGAGGCGGGCGCCGACCGCTTGCGCCGCGCGCAGGAAATCGCGGATGGGCTGGCCTTGCGGGAGGGTGCGGGTGAGCCAGACCTCGCCCGGGCGGAAGTCGGCGACCACGGTGTCGAGACCGCCGAGGTGGTCGTTGTGGGCGTGGGTGAGCAGCACCGCATCGAGGCGGCGGAGGCCGAGCGACCAGAGGAAGGGGGCGACCACCTCTTGGCCGGTGTCCCAATGGGGGGAGTGGGGGCCGCCATCCACCAGCAGGGTGCGGCGGTCGGGGAAGGTGACCAGGATGGAGTCGCCCTGGCCGACGTCGAGCACGGTGGCGGTGAGGCCGGGAGGGAGGCGGGCGGGGAAGGGGTCGAGGTCGAGGACGGCGGCCAGCGCCAGCATGGCGAGCGAGGTGGCGAGGCAGGCGCGGCGGGACGGGATGGGCAGGCCCGCCTCGCTGTAGCGGCGCGGGGCGGGCAGGCGCCAGGCCAGCAGCCAGGCGGCGGCGCCGGCGCCAAAAACGAAGAGGAACCAGCCGGGGGGCGAGGGCACGCGCAGGGCGGCGCCGGGCCAGCGCGCCAAGGCGTCGGCGGTGGCAAGGAGGAGATGGCCCAGGCTGGTGAGCAGGAGCGAGGCGGCATGGGTGGCGGCGGCGCCGGCGGCGGTGGCGGCCAGGCCCAGCCAGGCCAGCGGAATCAGCACGGCGGCGGCGGGCACCAGCAGGGCGTTGGCCACCACCGACCAGGGGTTGGCGCGGTGGAAGTAGACCACATTGAAGGGGGCAAAGCCGAGCTGCAGGATGAGCGAGATGGCGGCGATCTCGAAGAGGCGGAGCAGGGCGCGCAGGGTGGCGGGCAGGAGGCGCCAGCCCAGGGGGCGCGCGATGAGGGCGAGGCGGGAGGCGAGGGCGCGCAGATCGAGGCGCAACTGGGCGAGCTGGGGCGGGAAGGTCTCGTCCATGGCGGGGTCGTCCAAGTGGCGGGTGGCGCGGCGCAGGGGCTGGGAGGTGAGGGCGAGCAGCGGCAGGGCCACGCCGGCGAGCAGGGTGGCCGCGCCCAGCGACATTTGGAAGCCGGAGGCGAACAGATCGAGCGGGCGCCAGGCAAGCAGCACCATGGCGGCGGCGCCCACGGCGTTGAGGGCTTGGCGCTCGCGGTAGAACCAGCGGGCGCCGCAGTAGAGGGCCAGCATCAGCAGGGCGCGGAGGGTGGGGGTGCGGCCGGCGATGATCCAGGCGTAGGCGGCGAGCAGGGCGAGGGCGAGGAGGTCGGCGGGCAAGCGCGGTAGGCGCAGGCGGCGGAAAGCCCCGATCAGCAGAGCGGCGAGGATGCCGATGTGCAGGCCGGCAACCACCAGCAGGTGGTAGACGCCGTCAATTTGAAAGTTGGCGCGGGTGGCCTGGTCGAGGCGGCCGACGTCGCCGAGCAGCATGCCGCGCAGCAGGGCGTTGAGGCGGGGCTGGGCGGTGGGCGGGGCGAGGCGGTCGAGCCGGCGGCTGAGCCAGCCCCAGATGCGGGCGCGCAGCACCACGGCGGGGGGCGCGGCCCAGGCGGGCCAGGCGCGCCAGGCGTGGAGCGGCAGGGTGGCGGAGAAGGCGATGCCCTGGCGGCGGGCGGCGGCGGCGAAGTCGGCGACGCCGGGATCGTGGTAGGTGCGCAGCGGGCGCAGGTGGAGGCTGGCGGCCAGTCCCTGGCCGGCGTGCAGGCGGAGCAGCGGCGCCGCCCAGGCGGCGGAGGCGGGCGGGGGCGGCGCCGCTTCGGTCAAGTCGTCGCGGGCGGCGGCGGGGGAGGATGGAGGATAGGCGTAGAGGCGCACGCCGCCGGCGGCGGGGCGGAGCGCGGGAGCGGGAGAGTCGGGCGCGACCGCCGCCACCTCGAGTTCGAGGCGGACGGCGCTGGCGCGGCCGTGGTCGTAGAGCAGGGCGGGGGAGTCGCGCAGGTAGCCGGCGAGCCAGAGGCGGGTGCGGGGGGTGGGCTGGAGGTTGGCCACCGCCTGCTGCAGGGCCGAGGGCGGCGGCGGACGGCGGAGGGCCAGGCCGGCACGGCCATAACCGGCGACCAGGCACAGCGCCAACGCCAGCGCGTTGGCGGGGCGGCGGGCCGCGGCCGGGCTGGAGCGCACGAGCAGGGCGGCGGCGGCGGCGGCCGCGATCACGGCCCAACCCGAGGAGAGCGGCGCCAGCGCGGGCGCCGCCGCCGCCGGGCCGAAGCAGGCCGCCGCGATGCCCAAGGCAAACGCCAGCGCTGCGTAAAACAGAGGCTGCATCGCTTGCGGCCACTATAGAGGTTGGGGCGGGTGGGCGCCATCCCCCCAGGCGGGGGGCTCAGCGGCGGCGTTCGGCGACGATGGTGACCTGCATGTCGCGGGCGAGCTGGACGAGACGGGCGACGAGGGCGCGGCCGGCGGGGGTGGGGCGGGGGCGGGCGAGGAAGATCTGGGTGATGGCGTGCTGGCGGGCGAAGTCCACCAGGGTGGCGGCGACATCGCTGCCAGGGAGGGAGCGGGTCTCGATGCGCAGGTTGCGGGCAAAGGCGAGGTGGCGCTCGACCACCGGACTGGGGGCGGCGCGTTGGGGCGGCTGCACATGCACGGCGAAGCATTCGGCGCGGAGGTAGTTGGCGACGCGCCAGCCACGGCGCAGGATCATCGCCGCCGCCGGGTCGGCGGTGACGTGCACCAGCACGCGCTCGGCGGGCGCGGCGGGGAGCTCGGCCTGGGGGGCGGGGGGCTGGCGGGCCTCGATCTCGTGCGCGGTTTGGCGCAGGGCGAGCTCGCGCAGCGCGACCAGGGTGGGTTCCTGGAAGAAGTGGGCGAGGGCGGCGCGGGCCTTGCCGGGTTCGTAGATGACGCCGCGCTGCAGGCGGTTGAGCAGGGCGCGGGTGGAGAGATCCACCATGACGAACTCGCCCGCTTGGCGGACGACCCAGTCGGGCACGGTCTCGCGCACGCGCACGCCGCTGATCTGCCAGACCTGGTCGTTGAGGCTCTCCAGGTGCTGGACGTTCATGGTGGTGAAGACATCCATGCCGGCGGCGAGCAGGAGTTGGACGTCTTCCCAACGCTTGGCGCGGGGCGAAGAGGGGACGTTGGTGTGGGCGAATTCGTCCACCAGGCAGACGTCGGGGTGGCGGCGGAGGATGGCGTCGGTGTCCATCTCCTCGAAGTGGCGGCCGCGGTACTCGATTGGGCGGCGGGGCACGGATTCGAGCGTGGCGGCCAGCGCCATGGTGTCGGTGCGGCCGTGGGGCTCGAAGTAGCCGATCACCACATCCCTGCGGGCGCGCGCCAGCGCCTGGGCCTCGATCAACATGCGATAGGTCTTGCCGACGCCGGCGGCGTAGCCGAGGAAGATGGTGAGGCGGCCGGGCTTAGGCGCGGGCATGGCCGCCGGCCTCTTCAACCGGGAAGATGCGGACGTCGGCGCCCTCGGCGCGCTGGATGAGGCGGTCGAGCGGGCCCTGGCGCCAGCGTTGGCGCTGCCACCAGCGCGGGGGATGGCGGGGATGGCCGAGGAAGATTTGGGTGACGCCGCGCTCGCGCGCGAGCTGCAGGGTGGCGGCGACGAAGTCGGCGCCGGCGAGGGAAAGGATCTCGGCGCCGGCGGCGCGGGCGGCCTCGAGGTTGCGCGCCACGGCGGGGTCGGGCGAGGGCCGGGGGGCGACGTGGAGGGCGAGGAGTTCGCCGTGGAAGCGGTCGGCGTTGCGGCGGCCGCTGGCGATCATGGCTAGGGCGGGGGCGTCGGAGAGGCAGAGCAGGATGCGCTCCTGCGCGCCCCAGGCGGGCTCGATGCCGTGGCGGCGGAGGTAGCGCTCGAGCTGCTGGTCCACCACGTCGGCCACCAGCAGCAGGGCAATTTCGCGCAGCTCGGTGAGCTGGCGCAGGTTGCCGGAGTCGGCGATTTCCGGGGGGGCGTCCACCACCTCGATCTCGTCGGCGGTGTGCAGGAAGCTCTCGGGCACCACCGGGCCGGTGCGGGCGCTGCCGATGATGGCGGCCACGGCGGCGCGGCGCTCGGCGATGAACTGCAGGTTGAGGCTGGCGACGACCGAGATGCCGGCGGCGAGGAGGGTCTCGGCCTCTTGCCAGCGTTCGGGGCAGCGCGAGCCCGGAGGGTTGGAGTGGGCGAGGCCGTCAATCAAGCAGAGCTGGGGGCGGCGGCGGAGGATGGCGGGGAGGTCCATGACGGGAAGGCCGGATTCGAGCGGCATGGGGATGACTTCGAGCTGGGCCAGCACCGCCTCCACCTCGGGCGAGCGCAGCGGTTGGATGGCGCCCACCACCACGTCCTGGCCGCGCAGGGCGCGGCGGCGGCCTTCGTCGAGCATGCGATAGGATTTGCCCACGCGCGAGGAGTAACCGAGGAAGATCTTGAGGCGGCCGCGGCTTTCGGCCCGCTCCTCCTCCTCTGCCTGCAGCAGCAGCAGGTCGGGATCGGGCCGGGTCTCGGGGGCGCTGCGCGCGGCCATGGCTAGAAGGCTACCAATAGCGCCAGGTTGAGGCGGTTCTCCCTCTTGGCCAGGTCGGGCGCCCATCCGGGTATGGTCGAGCCGGGGGCGCCGGTGTTGCCGCCGGGCGGGGTGACGCCGCCGGGGCCGGCGAAGTAGGGGACGTTGGCGGCGCGGTGGTCGTATTCCCAGCGGAAGGTGACGTATTGGTTGGGCATGTAGTCGAAGGTCGCCGAGGCATCCCAGGCGCGGAAGGGATCGCCGGGGTTTTCGGTGAAGTAGGGCGTGCCCGAGAAGGCGGTGGCGCCGTTGATGGGCGGCAGCAGGACCAAGTAGCGGCCGGGATTGTTGATCCAACCCCCGCCCAGCGTCAGTCCGTAGCGATCGCGGTGGAACCAAAAGCGGTTGTAGGCCATGGCGCCGAGGAAGTATTGGCGTGGCAGGTGCTGGGCGTTGGCGAAGCAGGCGACGCCGCCGCCGGACTCGCAGCCGACGTCGGCGGTGATGGAAAAGGCCGCCTTGTCGAGGAGATTGTCGGGGACGTCGTAGTACTTCAGTTGGACGCTGCTATCGCTGTGCCAGCGGGTGCGGCTGGGAACGCCCAGGGTGTCGGCGCCGACGCCGTACTCGTTGGTGACGAAGGAGAACGAGCCGTTGGGACGCCACAGGATCTGCGTGCCCAAACCGGGGCGGCCGTTGGCGCGGCCGTAGGATTGCCAGCCGTTGATCAGCCAAAACTCGACCTTGAGATGGTCGGTGGGAAAGGCCTGGAGGCGGAGGCCGTTGAAGTACCAAGGGGTGTTGGAGGAGACGTAGGAGGGTTGGTAGGCCCAGTTGTCGGTGTTGTAGTAGCTGAACAGCCCGATGTAGGACATGAAGATGCCGGCGTCCAGGTTGACGCCGTGCATGACATTGAAGTGGTAGCCGCCGTAGGCCTCGGAGAGGTAGCGATAGGCATTGGCCAGATCCCATTGGCCGCGGCCGGGGGTGGCGTCGTTGCGCGGGGTCATGGTCGAGTCCAGGCCGAACTGGGTCATGAGGCGACCGCGCACGTTGTCGTAGTGGAAGTCGCCGCCGATGCCGAGTTGCTGGAGCTGGACTTCTTGGGTGCGTCCGCCCTCGGTGGTGCCGACCAGGGTATCGTCCTGGGGGTGGTTGAAATCGTAAATGTAGTTGGTGTCTATGTGGACTTCCGGGGTGAAGAATGCGGTATCCAAGGGCGGGGTGGAGACGCGGCCCTGGCCGTTGAGCCAACTGAAGTCGGCAAAAGCGAAAGGCAGGGAGGCTGTGGGCGCCGGCATTGGGGGGGCCGGTGGGGCGGGGGTGGCAGCGGCGGCGGGGGCCATTCGCGGGGGTCGCGCCGCTTGGCCTGCCGGCAAAATCGGCGCGCAAGGCTGCGAAATTCCGCAGGGCGGCCCGCCCCCGGGAAGCGAATTCGGCGCGAGCACAAGCGGGACGCGCGCCGCAGGCGCGCTGGAGCCCGCGCCCACCATGGTCGCTTCCAGCGCCGCCAGGCGGGCTTGCAAAGCCTGCAATTGGGCGCGCAGCGCGGCGACCTGCAGTTGCAGCGTGATTGGCGCCGGGGCCGGAGCGGGCGGAGATTGCTGGGCGACGGCCAGCAGGGGACCCAGCAGCGCGAAGGCGAGGAGGCAGGGCTTGCCGCTCACGGGAGCACCTGGCTTTTGGGGAAGGCGGCGTCGAGGGCCAAGTTCAGATCGAGCACGTTGACGCGGGGCTCGCCGACAAAGCCCCAGAGGCGGCCGTGGATGTGCCGCAGGACCAGGGCTTGCACTTGGCTGGCGTCGGCGCCGCGGGCGGCGGCAACGCGGGCGACCTGAGCGAGGGCGGCGTCGGGGCTGAGGTCGGGGTCGAGGCCGCTGCCCGAGGCGGTGAGCAGATCGGCGGGGATGGGGCCGGCAAACGCCGGGTTATGGCGGCGAAAGGCGGCGACGGCGGCGTGCACGCGGGCGATCAATTTGGCGTTGGTGGGGCCGAGGTTGGAGCCGCCGGAGGCGGTGGGATCGTAGCCTTGGGCGCCGGCGGCGGAGGGGCGGGGGTGAAAGTACCCGGGGCGGGCGAAGGCTTGGCCGATAAGGCGCGAACCGATCACGGCGCCGTGGCGGCGCAACAGGCTGCCATTGGCGGCGGAAGGGAACAGCGATTGGCACAGGGCGGTGACCACGAGCGGGTAGGCGAGGCCGGTGAGCAAGGTGAAGAGCAGCATCAGGCCGAAGGCGGGGCGGAGGTATTGGCGCATGGGAGGCTCGGTGATTACTAGGCGAGATGCAGCCAGTGCAGCAGCAGGTCAATGGCCCAGATGCCGGGAAAGGGGGCGAGCACGCCGCCGAGGCCGTAGAGCAGCAGGTTGCGGCGCAGCAGGCGGGCGGCGCCCTGGGGGCGGTAGTGGACGCCGCGCAGCGCCAGCGGGATGAGGGCAATGATAATGAGCGCGTTGAAGATGACCGCCGCCAGCACGGCGCTGTGGGGATCGTGGAGGCGCATGACATTTAAGCTCTGCAGGCCGGGATAGAAAGGGGCGAACAGGGCCGGCAGGATGGCGAAGTACTTGGCGACGTCGTTGGCGATGGAGAAGGTGGTGAGGGCGCCGCGGGTGATGAGCAACTGCTTGCCGATGGAGACCACCTCCAGCAGTTTGGTGGGGTTGCTATCGAGATCCACCATGTTGCCGGCCTCGCGGGCGGCCATGGTGCCGGTGTTCATGGCGAGGCCGACGTCGGCCTGGGCGAGGGCGGGAGCGTCGTTGGTGCCGTCGCCGGCCATGGCGACCATGTGGCCGGCGGCCTGTTGTTGGCGGATGTAGTCGAGCTTGTCCTGGGGGGTGGCCTGGGCGAGGAAGTCGTCGAGGCCGGCCTCGCGGGCGATGACGGCGGCGGTGAGGGGATTGTCGCCGGTAATCATGACCGAGCGGATGCCCATGGCGCGCAGTTGGGCGATGCGGTCCTTGAGGCCGCCCTTGACCACGTCCTTGAGGTGGACCAAGCCGAGCAGGCGGGGGCCGTCGCAGACGGCGAGGGGGGTGCCGCCGCCGGCGGCGATCTGGCGGGCTTGCTCGAGCAACTCGGGGCCGACGGCGCCGTCGTGGCGGCGGACAAAGTCGGCGATGGATTCGACCGCGCCCTTGCGCAGTTGGCGGCCGTCGAGGTCAATGCCGCTCATGCGGGTGGCGGCGGAGAAGGGGATGAAGCTCGACTCGGGTTCGGCCAGCTCGCGCCCGCGCAGGCCGTGGCGTTCCTTGGCCAGCACCACGATGGAACGGCCCTCGGGGGTCTCGTCGGCGAGGCTGGCCAACTGGGCGGCGTCGGCGAGGGCGGTGGCGCTGACGCCGGGAGCGGGGACGAACGCGACCGCCTGGCGGTTGCCGAGGGTGATGGTGCCGGTCTTGTCCAGGAGCAGGGTGTCCACGTCGCCGGCGGCCTCGACCGCCTTGCCGCTCATGGCGAGCACGTTGTGGCGCAGGACGCGGTCCATGCCGGCGATGCCGATGGCCGAGAGCAGGCCGCCGATGGTGGTGGGGATGAGGCAGACCAGCAAGGCGATCAGCACCGCGATGGAGAGCGGTGGGACCGCGCGCGTGGTGCCGGTGGCGGCGTAGGCGACAAAGGCGGGCAGGGTGGAGACCGCCAGCAGGAAGACCAGGCTCAAGCCGGCGATGAGGATGTTGAGCGCGATCTCGTTGGGGGTTTTGCGGCGCTGGGCGCCCTCGACCAGGGCGATCATGCGGTCGAGGAAGGTCTCGCCGGGGTTGGAGGTGATGCGGATCCGGATCTCGTCGGAGAGCACGCGGGTGCCGCCGGTGACGGCGCTGCGGTCGCCGCCGGATTCGCGGATGACGGGGGCGCTTTCGCCGGTGATCACGGATTCGTCCACGGTGGCGATGCCGGCGACGATCTCGCCGTCGCCGGGGATGATGTCGCCGGCCTCGCAATGGACCAAGTCGCCGGCGCGCAAGCTGCTGCCGGGGACCAGCTCGAAAGCGGCGGCGGCGGCGCCGGGCATCAGCCGCTTGGCCAGGGTGGCGCCCTGGCCTTGGCGCAGGCTGGCGGCCTGCGCTTTGCCGCGCGCCTCGGCCAGCGCCTCGGCGAAGTTGGCGAAGACGACGGTGAACCAGAGCCAGAGCGCGATCTGGAGGGTGAAGGCGAGGTCGCCGGCGGAGGCGAGGGCGCGCTGGAGCAGCTCGATGGTGGTGAGGAGTGCGCCCAGCTCGACCACGAACATCACCGGGTTGCGCACCATCACCGCGGGGTTGAGCTTTTTCAGGGCGGCGAGCAGGGCGTGGCGCAGCAGCTTGGGGTCATGGCTCCAGCGGCGGCGGGGCGCGGGCGTGGCGGCGGGCGGGGCTTGCGGGGCCTGCGGTGCGGCCAGGTTAGAAGACATGGCCCATCCCCATGAGGGTGTGCTCGGCGATGGGGCCCAAGGCCAGCGCCGGGAAGAAGGTCAGCGCCCCCACCAGGATGATGGTGCCGATGAGCAGGCCGACAAACAGCGGGCCGTGGGTGGGGAGGGTGCCGCTGGTGGTGGCGAGGCGTTTTTTGGCGGCGAGGCTGCCGGCCACGCCCAGCATGGGAATCAAGAAGACGAAGCGGCCGACGAGCATGGCGAGCGCGGTGGTGAGGTTGAAGAAGGGAGTGTTGGCGTTGAGGCCGGCGAAGGCGCTGCCGTTGTTTTCCGAGGCGCTGGAGAAGGTGTAGAGGAGTTCACTGAAGCCGTGGGGGCCGGCGTTGGCCAAGTTGGCGGTGGCGGCGCCGGGCGGGTTCCAATAGCTGCCGACGGGAAAGCGGACGACCGCGGCCAGCGCGGTGAGCAGCAGCATGCTGGCGGCGGTGGCGATCAGCGCCAGCATGGCGAGCTGGACTTCGCGGCGCTCGATCTTTTTGCCCAGATATTCGGGGGTGCGGCCGACCATCAGGCCGGCGATGAACACCGCCAGGATGGCGAAGAGCAGCATGCCCTTGAGGCCGGCGCCGACGCCGCCGAAGACCACCTCGCCCATCTCCATGTTAAAGAGGGGAACGAGGCCGCCCAGCGGGGTGAGGCTGTCGTGGGCGGCGTTGACGGCGCCGCAACTGGCGTCGGTGGTGATGGTGGCGAACAGGGCGGAGTCGGTGATGCCGAAGCGCACCTCCTTGCCCTCCATGTTGCCGCCGGGCTGGCCGGGGGTGGCCGCCGCCTCCAGGCCCTGCTGGGTCAGCAGCGGGTTGCCGCGCTGTTCGAAGTGCACCAGCCAGACGGCGCCGGCCAGGAAGAGCACGCCCATGGCGGCCATCAGCGCCCAGCCCTGGCGCGGGTCGCCCACTTCGACGCCAAACATGTAGACCAAGCCGGCGGGGAGGGCGAAGATGAAGAACATCTCGGCCAGATTGGTGAGCGGGGTGGGGTTTTCGTAGGGATGGGCGGAGTTGGCGTTGAAGAAGCCGCCGCCGTTGGTGCCCAGCATCTTGATCGCCTCCTGCGAGGCCACCGGGCCCTGGGGCAGGAGCTGCGCACTCCCCTCCAGGGTGTGCGCCGCGACCGGCGCATGAAGATTTTGGATCACGCCCTGGGAGCACAGGAACAGCGCGCCGGCGAGCGACAGCGGCAGCAGCAGGTAGAGGGTGGCGCGGGTGAGATCCACCCAGAAGTTGCCGATGGTTTTGGCCTCGCGGCGGGAGAAGCCGCGGATCAGCGCCACCGACATGGCCAGGCCGGCGGCGGCGGAGACGAAATTCTGCACCGTCAGGGCGGCCATCTGGGTGAAAAGACTCAGCGTGGCTTCGCCGGCATAGGCTTGCCAGTTGGTGTTGGTGACGAAGCTGATGGCGGTGTTGAAGGCCAGGTCCGGCGTCATGGGCGTGGCCCAGGCGGGGGCGCGGGCGGTGCCGAAGTGGGCGGGGTTGAGGAAGAAGTGGCCCTGCAGGACCTCGATCCCGTAGACGAAGATGAAGCCGGCGAGGCTGAAGGCGAGCAGCGCCAGGGTGTACTGCGTCCAGTGCTGTTCGGCGGCTTCGTCCACGCCCGCCAGGCGGTAGCAGGCGCGCTCGAGGGGGCGCAGCAGCGGCCGCAGCCAGGTGTGGCGGCCGTTGAACACGCGTGACATGTACAGGCCCAGCGGCTTGGCGGCCGCCAGCACCAGCAGGCTGAAGAAGGCGATTTGGAGGGCGGCGTTCAAAACTTCTCCGGGCGCAACAGGGCGTAGACCAGATAGGCGAACACGGCCACCGCGGCCAGGCCGGCCAAGATCGAAGCCATGCATCGAGCCTAGGGGGGAGGGAATCAAGAAGGCATAAAGGTGAGATCAAGAAGGGATAAAGCCCGCGCGGCGAGGCATCCACGCTACAATCCGGGTGGAGTGGCATGATGCGCGGATTCTTGCGGCAGGGGCTGCGATGGGCGATCGGGCTGGGCCTGGTGGCGGGCATCGCGGGGCTGTACCACGGCGTGGTGCGGGTCAACTCCACGACGGTGGCGTTGACCTTATTGCTGGCCATCCTGGCCGCATCCACGCTGCTGGGCGCGGCGGTGGCGGTGGCCATGTCGCTCGAGGCGGTGGTGGTTTTCAACTATTTGTTCCTGCCGCCGGTGGGCACGCTCACCATCGCCGATCCGCAAAACTGGGTAGCGCTGGCGGCCTTTCTGGTGGTGGCGATGGTCGGCAGCCACCTCTCGACACGGGCGCAGCGGGAGGCGCGGGAGGCGCAACGGCGGCGGCGGGAGACCGAGCGGCTGTACACCTTCAGCCAACGGCTGCTGCAGGCGGGCGACGTGCTGCAGTTGCTGAGCGCCATACCGCAGCACTTGGCCAGCACCTTTGGGGCGCGGGCGGCGGCACTGTACTTGGCAGAGACGGGCACCGTCTATCGCTGCGGGGGGCAGAGCGGGGAGTCGGGGGCGCTGGCGGAGGAGGCGCTGCGTGGGGGCGCGGCGGGGGGTGCGGGCGAGGTGGTGGCGGCGGTGCGGCTGGGGGTGCGGCCGGTGGGCAGCTTTGGCCTGGCGGGGGCGGAGGTGGCGCCGGAGGGGCTGGAGGCGCTGGGCAGCCTGATTGCGATCGCGCTGGAGCGGGCGCGGGCGGTGGAGCAGTTGGGGCTGACCGAGGCGGCGCGGGAGAGCGAGCGGCTGAAGTCGGTGCTGATGGATTCGGTAACGCACGATTTCCGCACGCCGCTGACGGCGATCAAGGCGGCGATCACGGGACTGCTGGCGGGCGTGCCGGAGAGCGAGCCGGAGCGCGGCGAGTTGCTGCAGATCATTGACCAGGAGAGCGACCGGCTGAACGGGCTGATCGAGGAGGCGGCGGAGATGGCGCGGCTGGAGGCGGGGGAGCTGGAGCTGCAGCCGCGTCCGCTGGCGGTGGAGGCGCTGGTGGAGGCGGCGCTGGAGGAGTGCCGTCCGCGGCTGGGGGCGCGCCGGCTGGCGCTGGAGCTGGCGCCGGGGCTGCCGCGGGTGCGGGCCGACGTGGACAGCGCCAAGAAGGTGCTGGTGCGGCTGCTGGAGAACGCCGACGAGTATTCGCCGCGGGAGGAGCCGATCACGGTGGGGGCGGAGCGGCGGGGCGGGTTTGTGCGCATCCGGGTGGCCGACCGCGGTCCGGGGATCGAGGAGCGGGAGCGCGAGCTGATCTTCGACAAGTTTTACCGCGGGCGGGAGCAGCGCCACCGCAGCCACGGCACCGGCATGGGGTTGGCGATCGCCCGCGCCATCGCCGCCGCGCACGGGGGCACGGTGGCGCTGGAGGCAGCGGGCGGAGCGGGGAGCGTCTTCACCTTCACGCTGCCGGTGGCGGAGGAGCGGAGCGCGGCATGAGCGGCGAGGCGATTTTGATTGTGGACGACGAGCCGCAGATCCGGCGGGTGCTGCGCACCACGCTGGCGGCGCAGGGCTATGTGGTGGCGGAGGCGGCGAGTGGGGAGGAGGCGCTGGCCAGCCTGCGGCGGGAGCGCGCCGATCTGGTGCTGCTGGACATGAACCTGCCGGGGATGGACGGGCTGGAGACCTGCCGGGCGGTGCGCGCCGGCTCGGAGCTGCCGATCATCATGCTGACGGTGCGCAGCGCGGAGCGCGACAAGGTGCGGGCGCTGGACGCGGGGGCGGACGACTACGTGGCCAAGCCGTTTGGGTTTCCGGAGCTGTCGGCGCGGATCCGGGCGGCGCTGCGGCGGGCGCCGGCCGAGCAGCATCCCGCGCCGATCGCCACGCCGGAGCTGAGCGTGGACTTCGAGCGGCGCACGGTGGTGGCGGGCGGGAAGCCGGTGCACCTGGCGCCGAAGGAGTTCGAACTGCTGCGGGCGCTGGCGGCGGCGCCGGGCAAGCCGCTCTCGCACCGGCGGTTGCTGCAGACGGTGTGGGGGGCGGAGTACGGCGAGGAGGCGGAGTACCTGCGGGTGGCCATCAATCAACTGCGCAAGAAGATCGAGCCCGATCCCAGCCAGCCGCGCTACCTGCTGACCGAGCCGCGGGTGGGCTACCGCTTTGTGCCGCCGGAGGGCTGAGAGGCGAACCCCATGGACCCGGAAACCACGCTGCCGCTGGACCGGAACGCCGCCATCGCGTTGTTGGTGGCGGCGGCGATCGCCACCCACTTGGTGTTGCGGACGGTGGCGAGCGTGCCGCCGGGGTGGGTCGAGGCGCCGCTGTGGCTGGCGCTGGCGGTGGGCGGACTGCCGCAACTGGCCAGCCTGGCCTCCCAGTTGTGGCGCCGCGAGTTCGGCTCGGACCTGCTGGCGGGCACCTCGATCGTGGTGGCGGTGCTGTTCGGCGAGTACCTGGTGGGGGCGATCATCGTGCTGATGCTGTCGGGCGGCAACGCGCTGGAGCGCTACGCCTCCGGACGGGCGTCGTCGGTGCTGAGCGCGCTGGCGCGGCGCATGCCGCTGCACGCCCACCGCCAAGCGGGCGCGGAGCTGGAGGACGTGCCGCTGGCGGCGATCCAGCCCGGGGATCGGCTGGTGGTGCTGCCGCACGAGATCTGTCCGGTGGACGGCACGGTGCTGGCCGGCGAGGGCTCGATGGAAGAGGCCTACCTGACGGGCGAGCCGTTCGGCATCGCCAAGGCGCCGGGCTCGCTGGTGTTGTCGGGGGCCATCAACGGGGATGTGGCGCTGACGATTCGGGCGGAGAAGTTGGCCAAGGACTCGCGCTACGCCGCCATCATGCGGGTGATGGAGGAGAGCGCGCAGAAGCGGCCGCGGCTGCGGCGCATCGCCGACCGGCTGGGGGCGGGCTACACCCCGGTGGCGCTGGCGGTGGCGGCAGCGGCGGCGATCCTGAGCGGCGATCCGCGGCGTTTTTTGGCGGTGATCGTGATCGCGACGCCGTGCCCGCTGATCCTGGCCATACCGGTGGCGGTGATCGGGGCGATCTCGCTGGCGGCGCGGCGGGCGATCGTGGTGAAGAATCCGGCGGCGCTGGAGCTGATCCCGACCTGCCGGACGTTCATCTTCGACAAGACCGGCACGCTGACCTATGGCCAGCCGGTGATGAGCGAGATTCTGCCGGGGGCGGGGTTCGAGGCGCAGCAGGTGCTGGCGGCGGCGGCGGGGCTGGAGCGCTACTCGCGCCATCCGCTGGCGACGGCGGTGGTGGCGGCGGCCCAGGCGGCGCGGCTGAGGCTGGGCGAGGTGACGCAGGTGAGCGAGGCGCCGGGGCAGGGGCTGGTGGGCTTGGTGGCGGGGGAGAAGGTGCGCATCACCGGGCGGGGGAAGCTGGGGGAGATGGCGGAGCTGCCGCCGGCGGTGGCGGGGTTGGAGTGCGTGGTGCTGATCGAGGACCGCTATGCCGGGGTGTTTCGCTTCCAGGACCGGCCGCGGGATGACAGCCAGCCCTTCATCGGGCACCTGCGGCCGCGCCACGGGGTGAGCCGCATGCTGCTGGTGTCGGGCGACCGCGAGGCGGCGGTGCGCTACCTGGCCGACCAGGTCGGCATCACCGAGGTTTACGCCGACCAGACGCCGGAGCAGAAGGTGGCGATTGTGGAGGCGGAGCGGCGGCGGGCGCCGACGCTGTTTGTGGGCGACGGCATCAACGACGCCCCGGCGCTTCTGGCGGCGACGGTGGGGGTGGCGCTGGGGGCCTCGAGCGATATCGTCTCGGAGGCGGCGGACGCGGTGGTGCTGACGCCGTCGCTGGGCAAGGTGGACGAGCTGGTGCACATTGGGCAGCGCATGCGGCGGATCGCGCTGCAGAGCGCGATCGGGGGGATGGCGGCGAGCGTGGTGGGGATGGCGGCGGCATCGGCGGGCCTGCTGCCGCCGCTCTCGGGGGCGGTGCTGCAGGAGGTGATTGACATCCTGGCGGTGGTCAACGCGGTGCGGGTGGCGCTGCCGCCGCGGGCGTTGAAGGATTTCTAGGGAGGGCGCGGATCAGCGCGGCGCCCAAGCCTTGAGGAAGGTGGCGAGGGCGGCGCCGGGGAGGGCGCGGGTATCTTGGAACTCGCCCTGCTTCTGCGCCACCAGCACGGCGCCGTGGGGGTCGAGCACGGCCAGAGCGGGCACGCCCTGGTCGAGCTGCACGCCGAGCTTTTGGGCGAGGTCGAGGTTGTCCTTGCCCATGTCGCCGATATTGACGTTGACGATCTGGTAGGGAGCGATCAGCGGGGCGTAGGCGGGGCTGTGGAAGGCGGCGTCGAGCACGTGGCAGTCATAGCACCAGTTGCCGCCGAAGACGACCAGGACGCGCTGGCGGCGGGCGGCGGCGCGCTGCTCGGCGGCGGCCAGGTCGGCCTGGGCCTCGCCCACGGGGGGATAGAGGCTCTTGACCGCGGTGGGGCGGGGGAGCGCGCCGGGCTTGGCGGCGGCGACGTCGGCATTGAGTTCGGGGAAGGAGCCGGAGACATCGTGGGCGGCGAGGGCGCTGACCTGGCGGAGCGACTGCTCTATTTGGCTGACGCCGGCGGTGATGATCAGCGGTTGCAAGTGGGCCACGCGCTGGCCGAGCGGGGTACGGTAGAAGGCCAGCAGTTGGGCGGCCTGGTCGTCGTTGTAGGCGGCATCCAGCAATGGGACGAGCGAATCGTTGGTGAGCGCGGCGGTGAGCCGGGTGGCGAACTGCTGGTTGAAGGCGGCGACAAATTCCTGGGCGCGGGCGGCGGAGAGGCCCTTCTGCTGGAGCCCGGCGAGCAGGGCTTTGTCGATGGCGGGAGTATTGGCGAGAAAGGACTGGCGGGCGCTGGAGTAATTGACGGTGAGGTCGGCCAACTGGCGCAGCGTGGCCAGCTTGGCGGCGGGGATCTGGCTGAGCGGGCGCAGGTGGGCGAAGGGCGAGGACGGAGCGGGTGGGGGCGGAGCGGCGGCGGGCGCGGCTTGGGCGCCGGCGGCGAGGGCGGCGGCGAGCAGCAGGGCGGCGAGCAGCAGGGCGGCGAGCCGGGCGGGAAAGCGGCCAGGGTGAGTATCCATAACAGGCACCTGCGTCTCTCGTAACTCGTGGCAGCATACCACGCCTGCGGGCTAGGCCAAGGCCTGTTGCAGGCGCTCGACGCAGTGGCAGACCTGGCGGAAGCTGTGGTAGAGGGGGTGGAAGGAGAGGCGGAGGACGGGGCCGCGGGTATCGCAGACCAGGCCGGCTTGGCGGAGGCGCTGCTGCACCGCCGGGGCGGCGGGGCCAAGCGCGAGCGAGATTTGGGCGCCGCGCTGGGCGTGGGGGCGCGGGGTGAGGCGCGGGAGCGGGGGCAGGTGGAGGTCGGCGAGGCGGTCGAAGAGGGCGAGCAGGGCAAGCGACTTGGCGTGGAGGGCGTCGAGGGGGGCGCGCTGGAAGAGGGCGAGGGCGGCGTCGAGCGAGGCGAGGGCGAGGATGGAGGGGCAGCTCAGGGCCCAGCCGGCGGCGCCGGCTTCGGGCTCGAAATCGTCGCCCATGGCGAAGCGGGTGTCGGCGCGGTTGCCCCACCAGCCGGCGAGGCGGGGGCGGGCGGGGGTGAAATGGCGGCGGTGGACGAAGCAGCCGGCGGGGGCGCCGGGGCCGCCGTTGAGGTACTTGTAGCCGCACCAGACGGCGAAGTCGGCCTGGTCGGCGTGCAGGCCGAGGGGGAGATTGCCGATGCCGTGGGCGAGGTCGAAGCCGGCGAGGGCGCCGGCGTCGTGGGCGGCGCGGGCGCAGGCGCCGAGATCGAAGACCTGGCCGGTGTAGTAGTTGGCGACGCCGAGCAGGACCAGGGCCAGGCGGGGGCCCTCGCGGGCGATGCGCTCGAGCAGGTCGTCGGGGCGCAGGGCAGCCTCGCCGGGGCGGGGGGCGACCTCGACCAGGGCCTGGCGCGGATCGAGCCCGTGCCATTGCAGGTGGGAGACGACGGCGTAGCGGTCGGAGGGGAAGGCGGGGCGCTCGATCAGGATGCGGACGCGCTCGCCCTGGGGCCGGTAGAAGGAGGCCAACATGAGATGCAGGTTGACGGTGAGGGAGTGCATCACCGCGACCTCGTCGGGCTCGGCGCCGGCGAGGCGGGCGGAGGCCTCGGCCAGCGGGCGGGTGTAGTCGGCCCAGGGGCGGTGGGGGCGGAAATGGCCCTCGACGGCGAGGTCGGCCCAGGCGCGCAGCTCGGCGGCGACGCGGTCGGCGGCGGCGCGGGGCTGGGGGCCGAGGGAGTGGCCGCAGAAATAGAGGTCGGGAGTGTGGAACTGGGCGGCGAGGGGGGCGAGGGCGTCGGCGGCGTCGAGCGCCGCGGCGCGCTGCAGCTCATCGGCGAGGCGGACGGGAGCCGGCATGGCAGCGATCCGGCGCGGGTCCGGCGCCAAGCCGGGCCCGCGCCGGGGAGGGCGCGCCGCGGATCAGCGCGCGGGGCGGAAGCTGCAGCTCGGCGCCTGCAGCCGGGAGGGGGCGACGCTTAGCGGCTGCAGGTGGTTCTGGCCGAGCAGGGAGTTGAAGGTGGCCAAGTCGTGCGAGGGCATCGCCTTCCAGGCGGAGAGGGTGCGGTTGTAGTTGTTGCAGTCGCTGATCCAGGTGTTGATCTGGGCTTGGGTGGGAGCCATGTCGAGGCCGACCTGCATCATGCTGACCAGGGTGTTGTAGTTGTCGTTGAGGGTGATGAAAGAGGCGAGGGCGCCGGGGGCGGGGGCGGGGCCGCGGCCGAAGCCGAAGCCGCCGCGAGCGGGCGGGGTGCCGCCGAAGGTGGCGAGCTTGGCGCGGAGCGCCTTGGCCTGGGCGGCGACGGCGGCGGGCAGTTGGCCCTGCTGGAGGGTGGCGAGCTGGGCGAGGGCGGCGGCGACCTCGCCGTTGGCGCTGAAGCTATCCTTCATGCCCTGGTAGGCGAGCAGGGTGAGCTGGTTCTGGGAGCGCAGGGCGGCCATGACGTCGGGGCCCTCGCCCACGCGGGGATCGTTGCGGACGGTCAGCTTTTGGGTGTAGGCGTGGCCGTCCACGGTGAGCTTGAGGGTGTAGGTGCCGGGCAGGGCCTGGGGGCCGTGGGGACCGGGGGTGACCGAGCCCTCGACCATGTTCATTTGGTTTTCGAGGTCGTGGTTGAAGGCCGGGGGATCGTCGTACTGCAGGTTCCAGTTGGTGCGGTCGGTGCCGACGGCGGTCGGCAAGGCGAGGTCCTTGGGGTTGGCCAGCCAGTAATCGGGGTAGGCGGCGCCGACGACGGGCGGAGGCGGGACGCTGGACATGGTGCGGACCAGGTTGCCCTTGGCGTCGAAGACTTGGAGGGTGATCTCGCCGCTGGGGGGCTGGCTGAGGTGGTAGTAGATGATGGCGCCGTAGGGCGGGTTGGGACCGTGGTTCTCTTCGGGCTCGGTGGGCTGGTCCCAGTTGACATTGATGCGGGAGCGGATGGCGTCGCCGGGCTTGAACAAATAGGCGGGGGCGGAGGCGATGGCCTGCGCCTTGGCGGCGATCTCGCGCAGCGGGCTCATGTCGTCCAGCACCCAGAAGCCGCGGCCGTAGGTGCCGATGACGATGTCATTCATGTGGTCGTGGGTATGGAAGACGAGATCGCGGATGGAGGTGCTGGGCAGGTTCTGGCGGAGGGATTGCCAGTGGTCGCCGTCGTCGAAGGAGACATAGACGGTGGTCTCGGTGCCGGCGAAGAGCAGGCCCTTCTGCTGGGGGTCCTCGCGGATGACGTTGACCCAACTGCCGGTGGGCTGGTCCTGGGGCAGGCCGCTGACGATGCGGGTCCAGGTCTTGCCGCCGTCATGGGTGCGCCAGATCAGGGGGACGTCGGTGTCGGTGCCCTTGGGGATGGCGGGGGCGGGGCCGCGGATGCCGCCGATGCGGCCGGCGAGGTAGGCGGTTTGGGCGTCGTGGTGGCCGGCGACGATGGTGTTGAAGCTCACGCCGGCGGGGGCGTCGGTGACGTTGCTGACGTTGTTCCAGTGCTTGCCGCCGTCCATGGTGTTGTAGATCTGGCCATTGCTGCTGACCGTCCAGAACACGCCCTTTTTGAAGCGGGAGATGGAGAAGTCGCTGATGGAGGCGCCGGCGGGGCCGCGGCCGGGGAAGCCGCCGCGTCCGGCGGCGGGGGGCAGGGGCTGGCCGCAGGGAACGGTGGGCGCGCCCTTGAGGGTGGTGAGGTCGGGGCTGAAGGATTTCCAGGTCTGGGCGCCGTCGCGGGAGACCAGCAAACACTGGTAGGCGACGTAGAGGGTGCTGGGATCGAAGGCGTTGTCGAAGCGCTTTTGGAAGTCGAAGCTGGCGCGGTAGTTGGGGGCGTCGGCGCCGAAGTTGGGGGCGACATTTTCCCACTGGCCGGTGGCCATGTTGATCTTGACGAGGCCGTTGCCGCCGCCGCCGGCGCCATAGCCGACGCCGTAGATGATGTGGGGGTCGAGCGGATCGGGGGTGTTGACGCCGAACTCGGAGGAGGGCAGGGGAAGCCAATCAAAGGTGTTGATCTCGCCGAAGTCGCCGCGGCTGCGCTCCATGACCGCGCCGGTATCCTGCTGGGCGGCGAGGACCCAGTAGGGGTATTGATTGTCGGTGGCGACGTGGTAGACCTGGGCGATGGGCTGGTTGTACCAGGTGCTCCAGGTGCGGCCGTCATCCAGGGTGACGCTGGCGCCCTGGTCGGCGCCCACCAGGATGCGATGGCCGTTGGTGGGATCAATCCAGAGGTCGTGGTAGTCTTCGCCGCCGGGGGCGCCCTTGAAGACGATGAAGGTTTTGCCGCCGTCGGTGGAGCGGTAGAGGGCGGTGCTGACGGTGTAGACGATGTCGGGGTTCTGCGAATCCACCCAGACGCCGCAGCTATAGGCGCCCTGGCCGTTGCTGATGCGGGTGTCGTGGCCGGCCATGTGCTGCCAGGTGGCGCCGCCGTCGTCGGAGCGGAACAGGCCGGAACCGCCCTCGATGGGGTTGCCGACGATGTAGATGCGCTGGGCGTTGGTGTGCATGGCGATGGCGACGCCGATGCGGCCGGAGTAGGGGGGCAGGGTGGTGATGGCGGTCCAGGTCTTGCCCTCGTCGGTGGACTTGAACAACTGGGGATGGACGACGGGGGCGGCGGCGCCGCGGCCGCGGCCGGGGCCGAAGCCGCCGGTGCCCTGGGTGGCGGCGAGGATGACGTTGGGCTGGTCGTAGTCGTACTCCAGGTCGCGGGTGCCGTTGACGCCTTGGGGCTTGAGCACGTTTTGCCAGGTGAGGCCGCCGTCGGTGGTGCGGTAGACGCCGCCGCCGGGGTGGGTGGCGTCGCCGGTGGTGGAGGCCAGCACCAAGTTGGGATCCTTGGGGTCCACCACGATCTTGTTGATCTTGATGGTGTCGGCCAGGCCGATGTGCTGCCAGGTCTTGCCGGCGTCGGTGGATTTGTACATGCCGTCGCCGTTGCTGCCGCCGATGGAGTCGCCGCTGCCGGCGTAGATGATGTCGGGGTTGGAGGGGGCGACCTGGATGGCGCCGATGCTGTCCACCTGGGTCATCTGGTCAAAGATGGGATGCCAGGTGACGCCGGCGCTGGTGGTTTTCCAGATGCCGCCCTGGGGGGTGCCGACGTAGAAGACGCCGGGCTGGCCGATGACGCCGGTGACGGAGGCGATGCGGCCGCCGTGGAAGGGCCCGATGTTGCGCCAGCGCAAGCCGGCATAGAGGTCGGGGCTGACCTGCGCCGCGGCGGCGGAAGCCAGGACCAAGGCGCCGGCGAGAAGAGAGCAGAAAAGGGCAGAGCGCCGGGTGAATCGGGCCGTCATCGCAAAAGCCTCCCAGAGTACCGCAAGGATCAACCGCGCCAGTATACTTCGGGCGCGGGGCGACCCGCAGCGGTTTCTTGCCGAGAGGCGCTGCCGGTGCGGCATATGGCGCATGACGGCGGGAACAGGCGGTGGCGCGGGGGCGGGGTTTTCTAGGCCGGGGCGCGGACGGTGAGCACGGGGCAGGGGGCGTGGCAGAGGACTTGGTAGGCGGTGGCCCAGCCGGTGTAGAGGGAGACGGCGGGCTGGTGGCGGGCGCCGAGCACGATGAGGTCGGCGGGGATGGCGGCGGCGGCGCCGACGATGGCGGCGGCGGCGGCGCCGAACTCGACTTGGACAGGGGTGGTGGCCCTGGCTTCGGGCGGCAGCAGGGCTCGCAGGCGGGCGGCGGCGGCATCGGCCTGGGCGAGCTGGAGGGCCTCGGGATCAGGCTGGGGCAGGACGGTCAGCAGGCGCAGGCCGGACGACCAGGCCTGGGCCAGGGTGCGGGCAAAGGCGAGGGCGCGGGTGGCGGCGGGGCCGAAATCGGTGGCGAAGAGGATTTGGCGCGGCGCGGTCGCCGGGCCGGTGGCGGGCAAGGGGTGGGGCTCGATGCCGGGGCCGAGCAGGAGCACCGGGCAGGGGACATGGCGGAAGATGGCCTCGGCGGTCGAGCCGACGATGAACTTGCGCAGGCCGCGGCGGCCGGCGCTGGCCGCCACCACCAGGTCAATGTGAAGTTCGGCGATGAGCGCGGCCATGCCCTCCTCGACCGTGGCCTCGCGCAAATGGGTGGCGAGGGGCAGGCCCTGAAGGAGCGGATCGGCCTCGACTTGGGCGAGGCCGCGGCGGGCGGAGTCGAGCAGGGCCTCGAGGTCCACGCCGGGGCCGTAGCCGGCGGCGACGGTGGTCTCCTGCGGTAGCACGAAGTTGGCGACGTGCAGGGCCGCGCCCAGGCGCCGCGCCCAGGCGGCGGCGTAATGCACCGCGGCCAGGGAGGCGGGGGAGAAGTCGGTGGTGGCAAGGATGTTCTTGGGGGCGATGGGTGGGGACGCCGCCGTGGTCTCGGCCATGGTGCCAGCATACTCCAGGGCGGCGGCGGGGGAGCGCCGGGGCGGGTTCGGCCGCGGCGCGCCGGCGCTGCGGCGGTGCACATTCCGCTTGACGCGCCGTTCATCCCGCGACAGACTCGCTGCTGCAAGCAGTATTGGCAGGCTTTTGTCCAAACGAGGGGGAGCCCATGAGCGGAATGCGGACGGTGGCGGGCGGGCGGCGCGGCCTGGCGGCGGCGGCGACGGTGGCGGTGATGGCGGGAATGGCGCTGGCGCAGGGGGCGGGGGGGCTGTCGCGGCTGCATTTCCGCTTCATCGGGCCCAACGGGAACCGGGACATTGCCGTGGTGGGGGAGCCGGGCAATCCGCTGGTGGCGTATTTCGGCGCGGCCTCGGGCGGGATCTGGAAGACGAGCGATGGCGGGGCGCACTTCCGCTCGATCTTCGACGGCACCGACGTATCGTCGGTGAGCGCGCTGGCGATCGCGCCGAGCGAGCCCAACGTGGTCTGGGCGGGGACGGGCGAGACCTACATCATCCGCGAGGCGACCTCGCTGGGCGACGGGGTGTACAAATCCACAGACTCGGGGCGGACCTGGCAGCACATGGGGATGGGGCAGGGGCTGGACCGGACCGGCCACATCGGGAACATCGTGATCAACCCGCACAACCCCAACGAGGTGTTCGTGTGCGCGGTGGGGCAGGCCTACAAGCCCAACCCGCAGCGTGGCGTCTACCGCACGCTGGACGGGGGCAAGACCTGGACGCAGGTGCTGAAGGGGGCGAACGAGTACACCGGCTGCTCGGGGCTGACCATGGCGGCGAAGGACCCGCGGACGCTGTTTGCCGGCATGTGGCAGGTGGACATCAAGCCCTGGAACTTGAACAGCGGGGGGCCGGGGAGTGGGGTGTTTGTGACCCACGACGGGGGCGACACCTGGGCGCGGGTGGCGGGTCACGGGCTGCCGGCGGCGGGGGCGATCGTGGGCAAGACGGCGGTGCGGATCGCGCCCTCGGACCCGGAGGTGGTGTACGCGCTGTTGCAGGAGAAGACGGCGCGGCTGTACCGCTCGGGCGACGGCGGGCACAACTGGCGGCTGATGAACGAGAGCCACCAGATGAGCGAGCGCACGCCCTACTACAACAACTTCCGGGTGGCGCCGGACAATCCCGACCTGCTGTATTTCGTGTCGGTGGCGTGGTCGGTGTCGCTGGACGGGGGCAAGAGCTTCGCCGACGTGACCGCGCCGGGGGGCGACCTGCACGACGTGTGGATTGATCCGAAGAACCCGCGGCGCATCCTGGTGGCGGACGACACCGGGGGGGCGATGAGCCTGAACGGGGGGCGGAGCTATTTCACCGTGAGCCTGCCGATCGCGCAGTTGTACCACGTCTACGCCGACAGCAAGATCCCCTACAACGTGATCGGCAACCGGCAGGACAACGACGGCGAGGAGGGGCCGAGCCGGCTGCCGCAGGGGGGTGGGGTGATCCCGGCGAGCGCCTGGCACGCCTACGGCGGCTGCGACAACGAGAGCGGGTTTGGGGTGCCCGACCCGGTGGATCCGGACATCATCTGGTCGGGCTGCTACAACGGCGACCTGACGCGGGTGAACCTGCACAACGGCACCTCGCGCAACGTGGCGCCGGACCCGATCGCCACCTACGGGGACGCGCCCGGGGCGGTGCGCAACCGCTGGAACTGGACGCTGCCGATCGCCATCTCGCCGGAGAACCACAACCAGGTCTACGTGGGCAGCCAGTACGTGTGGCAAACCGACGACGCGGGGCAGAGCTGGAAGCGGATCAGCCCGGACCTGACCACCAACGACAAGAGCAAGGAGGGGCACTCGGGCGGGCTGGGCCACGACGACCTGGGCACCTACGACGCCTGCACGCTGGCGATGATCGACGAATCGCCGGTGAAGGCGGGGGTGATCTGGGCGGGCAGCTACGACGGGCAGGTGAGCGTGACGCGCGACGGCGGGGCGCACTGGACCAACGTGACCAAGAACATCACCGGCCTCGCGCCCTGGGGCACGATCAACCTCGAGGCCTCGCCCTTCGACGCGGGGACCGCCTACATCAGCTCCAACGTGAAGAGCCTGGGCGACTACAATCCCTACATCTACAAGACCACCGACTACGGCGCGACCTGGAAGAACATCTCCGGCGACCTGCCGCACTCGGAGTTCAGCTTCGTGCACATCGTGCGCGAGGATCCGGTGCGCAAGGGCATGCTCTATGCGGGCACGGAGAACGCGCTCTACCTCTCCTGGGACGACGGCGGGCACTGGACGCAGTTGCGCAACAACCTGCCGCCGGCGCCGGTGTACTGGCTGCAGATCCAGCCGCAGTTCAACGACCTGGTGATCGGCACCTACGGGCGGGGGGCGTGGATCCTGGACGACGTGACGCCGCTGCGGAGCTGGCCCGAAGTGGCGGCGGCGGGCCAGGCGCACCTGTTCGCGCCGCGGCCGGCGTACCGCTTCCGCTCGACCGTGGTCGCGCACCAGGACAACCCCAACGGCGCGACCGTGGGCGAGGATATCCCCTACGGCGCCGACCTGAACTACTACCTGCCGGCGGCGGCGCCGGTGACCCTCACCATCCAGCGGGGCACGGAGACGATCCGGACGCTGCATGAGCAGGGCGGGGCGGGGCTGAACCGGATTTTCTGGGACCTGGACCACGAGAACCACGACGCGATCACGCTGCTGACCAACCCTCCGGGCGAGCCCTGGGTGGCGACGCCGGCGCAGGGGCGGCGGCTGGTGGTGTGGGGCCAGCCCAGCGCGGCGGGGCCGCGGGTGGCGCCGGGGGCGTTCACGGTGAGCCTGAGCGTGAACGGCGCCGAGGTCGGCAGCGCGCCCTTGACCGTGCTGCGCGATCCCCAGGACGTGGGCACGACCGCGGACATGGCGGCGTCGGAGGCGTTCCTGATGCAGTTGGGGGGCGAGATGCACCAACTGGCGGGGATGATCGAGCACTTCGAATACCTGCGCCAGCAGATTGGGGTGCTGGAGCAGGGGCTGGGGACGGACGCCGAGGCGGCGCCGGTGGAGGCGGCGGCGCGGAGGCTGGAGAGCCAGGCGGAGGCGATCGAGGGCAAGATGTTCAACCTCGAGTCCACCGGCCGGACCGAAGACTCGTTCCGCAGCGACGTCGAGCTCTACGAGCGGCTGGGCTCGCTCAACAACAACCTGGAGAACTCGGGGGCGGACATGGCGCCGACCGGGCCCGAGATCGCCGTGCAGCACGAACTGGCGGGCATGCTGGCGGCGCTGGCGCGGGAGGCGAACGACTTCACCCGCACGCAGGTGCCGGCCTTCAACGCCCTGGCCCAGGCGCACGGACTGACGGTGGGGCTGCAGGAGTAGGCGGCGGGACGAACTGGCGGAGAGGGGGGGATTCGAACCCCCGGTACAGCTTTTGACCGTACAACGGTTTAGCAAACCGCCGCCTTAAGCCACTCGGCCACCTCTCCGGCGCGGGCGGAGCCGCGATGCAGCCCCAATTATAGCGCGGGA
>DATKSZ010000119.1:0-36979 GCA_035531375.1 Terriglobales bacterium
G
This sequence comes from Terriglobales bacterium, assembly GCA_035531375.1. Classification (GTDB taxonomy): domain Bacteria; phylum Acidobacteriota; class Terriglobia; order Terriglobales; family SCQP01; genus SCQP01. Next base: position 2 of record DATKSZ010000119.1, read on the forward strand.
GCGGGGTTGACGCCGTGCTGGAGCAAGAGGGCCTGGGCGGACTGCAGCAGCCGCCGCACGGCGGGCGTGGCAGGCGTCAGGTGGGCGGCCAGAATGTTTTGATGGAACTGGGCGCGGCGCGCCTGCAGCGCGGTGGCAAAGGCGATGCCGAAGCTGCCGCCAATGTTGCGGGTCAGACTATAAATGCTCGTGGCGTAGCCCATCTCCGACAACGGAATGGGGTCGACCGTGGTGGTGGTGAGCGGGACGAACAGCAGGCCCATGCCGCAGCCCTGGAGAATGCCGACCCAGACGATGTAGGAGAGCCCCACGTCGAGCGTCATCAGCGAGAACCGGTACAGCGCCAGCGCCGACATGAGCATGCCAATGGTCATGAGCTTCCGCGAATCGAAACGCTTGCCCAGCAGGTAGCCGGCCACGGGCATGAAGATCATGGTGCCCACGCCGCGGGGCGAGGTGAGCATGCCCGCGGTCATGGCGTTGTAGCCGAGCAGAATTTGCAGAAACAGCGGCAGGATGACCAGCCCGCCGTAGAGCACCACGCCCAGCAAGCCCACGAGTCCGACCCCGGTGGCGAAGGTGCGGTAGGCGAGCAGCCGCAGGTGCACGATCGGTTCCTTGATCACCAGCTCGCGGATCACGAAGGCGACGAACCCGACCCCCGCCAGCACCGCCAGCGTGACGATGAGGTGGGAGCTGAACCAATCGGCCTCCTGGCCCTTGTCCATCATGATCTGCAGCGCCGCCACCCAGAGCGCCAAAAAGCCCAGGCCCCAGAAATCGATGTTGTGGGAACGGCGGCGGATGTAGGACGGATCCCAGATGAACAGTTGGATCAGGATCAGGCTCATGATCCCGATGGGGAGGTTAATGAAGAACACCCAGCGCCAGGAGTAACTGTCGGTGATCCAGCCGCCGACGATGGGGCCGAGGATGGGCATGACCACGATGCCCATGCCCCACACCGCCATGGCGGTGCCACGGCGCTCGGGGGGAAACTCCTCCAGCAGCACCGCCTGCGAGAGCGGCTGCAGGCCGCCGCCGGTGGTGCCCTGCAGGATGCGGCAGAGGATGAGGAAGGGGAGGTTGGGGGCGAGGCCGCAGAGCAGGCTGGAGAGGGTGAAGCCGCTGACCACGGTGAGCAGCAGTCGCTTGCGCCCGATGTGGTTCGACAGCCAGCCGGTGATGGGGAGGATGATGGCGTTGGCGACCAGGTAGCTGGTCAGCACCCAGGTGGCCTGGTCCACGGTGGAGGCCAGGCTGCCGGCGATGTGGGGCAGGCTGACGTTGACCACCGACGTGTCCAGCACCTCCATCACGGCGCTGGACATCACCGCCACGGCCACCAGCCACGGGTTGACGGCGGGGCGTGGCATCGGGGCCTAGTGCGCCGCCATGGCGCGGCCGTGCTTGGGGCGCCGCATGATCACCACCAGCGGCGCCATCAGCAAAAAGATTGTGGCCAGCAGCCAGAAGGCCTCGATGAAGCTGAGCAGCGCGGCCTGCTGCTGCACCAGCCCGTAGAGCATGCCCATCGCCTGGCGGGCGGCGGTGGCGGCGTCGGCGCCGTGCCGCATCAGCAGCGCCTGCATGCCCGCCAGGGTGTGGCGCGCGCCCGGGCTGGAGGCGGTGATCTGCTCGCCCAGCCGGCTCTGGTGGAACTGCCCCCGGCGCGCCACGAAGGTGGTCACCGAGCTGATGCCGGCGCCGGCGCCGAGATTGCGCATCAGGTTGAACAGGCTGGTGGCGTTGCCCATCTCGCTGTTGGGCACCGGGTCCATGGTGACCGTGGTCAGCGGCACGAAGATGAAGGCCATGCCCATGCCCTGGATGATCTGCGGCCAGAAGATGTCCCAGGTGCCGGAGCTCAGGTTGAAGCCGGAGAAGGCATAGAGGCTCCAGGCGCCGGTTAGCAGCCCGATCGCCAGCAGAATGCGGGGGTCCCATTTGCGCGACAGCAGCAGGCCGGTGATGGGCATGAACAGCATGGCGCCCAGGCCGCGCGGCGCCGTCCAGATGCCGGCCGCCACCGCGGTGTAGCCCAGCAGCGTCTGCAGGAAGATGGGCAGCAGCACCAGGCTGCCGTAGAGGACAAAGCCCAGCAGCGTCATCAGGAAGACGCCGGTGGCGTAGGTGCGGTCCTTGAAGACGCTGAGATGCACGATCGGATCCTTGACCCGCAGCTCCCAGATGACGAAGGCGGTGAGCAGCACCACCGCCACGCCGCAGAGGACGATGATGTAGTTGGAGCTGAACCAGTCGGCCTCCTGGCCCTTGTCGAGCATGATCTGCAGCGCCGAGATGCCCACCGCCAGCATGCCCAGCCCCCAGAAATCCACCTTGCCGCCGCGGGGCCGGATGTATTTGGGATCGAAGATGAACCACTTGGTCATCAGGATGCTGGCGATGCCGATGGGCAGGTTGATGTAGAAGACCCAGCGCCAGGAGTAGGCGTCGGTGAGCCATCCGCCCAGGGTGGGCCCGAGGATGGGCGCCACCACGATGCCCAGGCCCCAGAAGGCCATGGCCTTGCCGCGGTCCTGGGGCGGGAAGGTCTCGAGCAGGATGGCCTGCGAGATGGGCTGCAGCGCGCCGCCGGTGGCGCCCTGCAGCACGCGGAAAAGCACCAGCATCGGCAAGGTGGGCGCGATGCCGCACAGGAAGCTGGTGGTGGTGAAGCCGGCGACGGCGAGGATCAGCAGCCTCTTGCGGCCAAACTGGTTGGCCAGCCAGCCGGTGATGGGCAGCACGATGGCGTTGGCCACCAGGTAGCTGGTCAACACCCAGGTGGCCTCGTCAATGGTGGCCGAGAGGCTGCCGGCGATGTGCGGCAGGCTGACGTTGACCACCGAGGTGTCCAGCACCTCGAGGAAGGTGCTGAGCATCACCGTGATGGCGATGATCCAGGGGTTGACCAGGGGTCGCGAGGATGTTTCCTGGGGGCTCATGCGGGAGGCGGCAAAGGGCTGGCGGCTTGCTGCCGGCGGGGGCCGAGCGCGCGGCTACTTGTGGATGAAGACGGTGGCCTCGACCGACATGCCGGGGCGCAGGCGGCTGAGGTCCTGGCCGGGGTCGAACACCAGCTTGACCGGCACGCGCTGCACCACCTTGACGTAGTTGCCGGTGGCGTTTTCCGGCGGCAGCAGGCTGAAGATGGCGCCGGTGCCGGCGCCGAGGGAATCCACCTTGGCCTTGAGCGTGGTGCCGAAGGCATCCACATCAACCTCGGCGCGCTGGCCGGGGTGCATGTCGGTGAGTTGGGTTTCCTTATAGTTGGCGATCACCCAGACATCGTTGATGGGCACGATCACCAGGGCGGTCTGGCCGCGGGCGAAGGTCTGGCCAAGCTCGACGTTCTTGTCGCCGACCTGGCCGGAGGTGGCGGCGGTGACCACGGTGTAGTCGAGGTTCAACTGGGCCTGGGCGAGGGCGGCCTCGGCTTGGGCGACCTTGGCTTGGGCGAGCTGGGCGTCGGAACGGCTGACCGCCATTTGTTGGGGGGCGGTGGCGGCGGCGCTCTCGTTGGCGGCGGCCTGGGCGACCTTGTCGCGGGCCACCTGCACCGAGGCGGTGGCGCTGGCGACCTGCTGGTCGGCGGCGGCGGCGCGCGCCTGGGCGGCGGCGACGCTGGCGGCGGCGGCCTTGGCGGCGGTGGCCACCTGGTCGTATTGCAGGCGGCTGACCTCTTGCTTGGCCACCAGTTGGGCGTAGCGGCGCTCGGTGGTGGCGGCGTTTTGGGCGTTGGCCTGGGCAAGGCGGAGCTCGGCCTGGGCGGCGTTGAACTGGGCCTGGGCCACCGCGACCTGGTGCTCGGCCAGGGTGGCGCCGGACTGGGCTTGGCGCAGGGCGGCGCGGGCGCCGGTCAGGGTGCCGCCGCTGGCGGCGGCGGTGATGGGCACGCCGATGGAGGCGCTGGCGGCGGCCGCCTGGGCGGCGCGCAGGTTGGCCTGGGCCTGGGCCAGGGCGGTGCGGAAGTCGCGGTCGTCGAGGCGGAACAGCACCTGGCCGGCGTGGACGAGCTGGTTGTCGTCCACCTCGACGGCGACCACGGTGCCGCCGACGCGCGGCGCCACCGCCTCGATGTGGCCCTGGATCTGGGCATCGTCGGTGCCCTCGCGATAGCGGTAGTAGAGGTACATGGCGGCGGCGGCGGCCACCACCACCAGCACCACCAGCGTCAGGATGATTTTGGTGCGCGGGCGGCGGGAGGGCGGGGCCTCGGTTTCGGGCGTCGCGGGCGGTGTCGGGGTGGACATGGTCAATCCTTAGAGAATCGGCAAATAATTGCGGTATTGGCTGGCGGCCACGCCCAGCGCCTGCGCCAGGCTGGCTTTGGCCAGGTTGTAGCCGTAGAGGCTGGCGATGTAGCTTTCGTTGGCGTCGGCGACCGCCTGCTGCGCCTGCACCACCTCGAGGTTGTCGGCCACCCCGGCGCGGAAGCGGTCCTGGGAGAGGGTGAGCTCCTGCTGGGCGAGGTCGCGGGCGTCGCGGGCGACGCCCACTTGGGCGCGGTTGTTCTCCAGGTCGAGCAGGGCCGAGCGCACCTGCACCGCGATGGCGGCGCGCAGGTCGGCGGCGCGGTTCTGGGCGTCGTGGAGCTGGGCCTGGGCGGCGATCACGTGCGCGGTGGTGAGGCCGCCGGCGAAGACGGGCAGGTCAATGGTGGCGCCCACGCTGAAGACGGGGTGGTTGGAATCGAGCTCGTGGCCGATGGTGCCGTAGCCGCCGTTGACCGAGACGGTGGGCAGGTGCTGGTCGCGGGCGGCGGCGACCAGCAGTTGCGCCGAGCGCACCAGCGTCTGGGCGGCGCGGAAGTCGGGGCGGGTGGCCAGCGCCTCGGCCACGGCGGCGGCCGGGGTGGGCGGGGCCAGCGCGGCGAAGGGGGTGGTGCTGGCCAGGGTGAAGGCCTGGTCGAGGGGCAGGCCGATGGCGCGCGCCAACTGCAGCCGCTGCTTGGCCAGCGTATTGACGGCGGCGGTGAGCTGCTGCTGCTGGCGGTCGCGCTGCACCTGGGCGCGCACCACAGCCAGCCGGTCCACCGTGCCGGCGCGCAACATGTCCTGCGCCTGGGTGAGGGCGCTCTGGGCGGTGGCCAGCTCCGCCTGCGCCGCCTGCACCCGGCTCTGGTCGGCCACGCTCAGCAGGTACTGGTTGGCCACCGCCAGCACCACCAGGTTGCGGGTGGCTTGGTAGTCGTCGTGCGCGGCCGACTCCACCCCGCGCGCCGCCCGCGCCTGCTGCACCGCGCTCAGGTTCAGCAGCGGCACGCTGGCGGTGGCGCTGGCCTGGAACACATTGAAGGGGCCCACGATCTGGGGAATGCCGGGCACGCTCAGGCCGAACGCGGCGAGGTTGACCTTCTGCCGCAGCTCGCCGGCGCTGGCGTCCACGCGCGGCAGCAGCGCCGCGATCGCCTCCAGCCGCTGCGCCCGCGCCTGCTGGGTCATGCTCTGCGCCAGCAGCGGGGCCAGGTTCTGGCGCAGCCCGCGGGCGATGGCCTCGTCCAGGCTGAGCGCCAGCGGCGCGGCTGCCGGCGCGGCGGGCGCCACCCCCCCGGCCGCATCCGCCGCGCTCGCCGGCGGCAAGGGCAGTTGCACCTGCGCCGGCGGCGTCATCTGCGCCGGCGGGAGCCCTTGCGCCCCCGCCAGGGTGGTTGCCAACCCCGCCAATAGCAGCCAACGGTGGCTATGCATGGACTTGCTCCTCGCCTTTCTCCTCGGGGGCGCGCGCCGCCACCCCGTTCCAATACAGATCGAAGACGAACTTCTCCCCGTCGAAGCCCGGGTTCTGCCCCGGCATGCCGGTGAAGCGCATGGCGAACACCCCCTTGACCAGCTCCAACAGCGCCATCGCCGCCTCCAGCGTGTCCAGCGGGCGCAGCTCGCCGCTGCGCACCCCCTCGGCCAGCGCCGCGGCGATGCACTCCACCGCCTCCTGGTAGAGGGCCCGCATGCACCCGCCCGGGGCGCGGCACATGGCCCCGAATTCGGTGACGTACATGCGCACGAACTGCTCGTCGGAGCGCAGGAAGTCGAAGCGCACCCGCAGCGCGGCGCGGATCTTGGCGCGCGCCCCCACCGCCGCCTCCATCTCGCGCCGGGTGCGGTCGAGCATTTCGCGGAAGCGCGAGCTCAGCGCCGCCCAGAAGATCTCGTCCTTGCTGGGGTAGTAGAGGTAGAGCGTGCCCTTGGCCACGCCGGCGGCGGCGGCGATCAGATCCACGGTGGCGGCGGCGTAGCCGTGCTCGCCGAAGACCTGGCGGGCGGCCTCGAGGATCTCGGCCTCGCGGAACTCGGTGAGGGCTTGGCGGCGGGTTTTGCCTTGCAGGGTCATGAGACTGACTGGTCAGTCAATTGATTGCAAGTACAGTCTTGCACAGGTGGAAGATCGTGGCAAGAATTATTTTTCCAGAGCCAGCAAGGCGGCTTTGATGTCCAGGCGGGTGGGGCCGGCATAGCCGGTGAGGCTGCCGTCGCTGCCCAGGATGCGGTGACAGGGCACCACAATCGGCAGCGGGTTGCGGCGGTTGGCGCCGCCCACGGCGCGGCAGGCGCGGGGCTGGCGGATGGCGCGGGCGATGTCGGCGTAGCTGGCGGTGGCGCCGTAGGGGACGCGCAGCAGGGCCCGCCAGACCTTTTGCTGGAAGGGGGTGCCCTGCCAATCCAGGGGATGGTCGAACTGGCGGCGCTGGCCGCGGAAGTACTCGCGCAGTTGGCGGGCGAGGGCGGCGGTGGCGCGGGGGGAGTCGAGCGCGGCGGGCGGACCGGGGAGTTCGCCGAAGAGAATGGCGCGGGCGCCGCGGGCGGAGACCAGCAGGGTGAGCGGCCCGATGGGGGTGTCGAGCACCGAGCGGTAGAGGGTCTCGGCGGCCATGGGCCATTGTAGCGCCGCCGGGCGGGGGCGGAAGTGCCGTTAAAATAAAGCGTGCTGCTGACGTTGGGAGTGGTGGCCACAGTGGCGACGGCGCTGGCGCTGGCGTGGCTGGCGCTGCGGCGGCCGGCGGTCAAGCCCTACCCCTGGTACGGCTGGTGCGGGCTGGCGGCGCTGGCGACGATGGAGCTGCTGCTGGGGCTGCGGGTGCCGGGCGCCACCACGTTCTTCACCGCCCTGGCCTGGACCTTTTATGTGGCGGTGGCCGACGCGGCGGTGTACCGGCTGCGGGGGGATTCGCTGCTGCGCCAGCCGGGGAAGTTTGTGGGGCTGGCGGTGCTGTCGGTGCCGGGCTGGCTGATCTTCGAGGCCTACAACTTTCATTTGAAGAACTGGGTGTACGTGGGCGTGCCGCGCCACTTCTGGGTGTTTGCGGTGGGGGCGACGTGGGCCTTCGCCACGATTTTTCCGGGGATCTTCGAGACCGCCGACCTGATCCACACCGCCTGGGCGGCGGAACTGCGCTGGCGGCCGTGGCGGCCGGCGGGCTGGCCGTGGGCGGCGCTGGGCGGGGGGCTGCTGCTGGCGCCGCTGGTGGCGCCGCGGAGCGCCGCGCCCTATCTGTTCGCGCTGGTGTGGGCGGGCTTCATATTCCTGCTCGACCCGCTGCACCGCGCCCGGGGATGGCCGTCGCTGCTGGGAGACTTGGCCGCTGGGCGGCCGGGGCGGTTTGTGGCGCTGCTGCTGTCGGGGGCGGGGTGCGGCTTCCTCTGGGAGTTTTGGAATTACTGGGCGGCGGCGCGCTGGCGCTACGTGTTTCCCATCCTGCACCGCTACCGCGTGTTCGAGATGCCGCTGCCGGGATTTCTGGGTTTTCCGCCGTTCGCGCTGGAGTGTTTCACCGTCTATATATTGCTCGCCCACCTGTTGTTGCCGCCGCGCTGGCGGGCGGCGCCGCTGGAGCGGTGTGGTAGCCTGAACGCCAGGGGCTCGGAGGAGGATTCTTGCCCGCGCGCGCGGATTTGAAATGGTCGCAGTTGAAGGTTGGGGTCCTGGTGGCGGTGGCGCTCACCATCCTGGTGCTGGCGATCTTTGCCACCACCGGCGAGTCGAGCTGGTTCAGCCCGCGCCTGCGGCTGCTGACCTACGTCGCCGACGCGGGGGGGATGCGCGCCGGAGCGAGCGTGAACCTGGAGGGGGTGCGCATCGGCAACGTCACCGCCATCCACCTGGCCGAGCACCCGCCCGACCCGAAGAAGCCGGTGGAGGTGGACATGCGGGTCTCCACCGGGCACGGGCGCTGGCTGCGGACGGATTCGCCGGTGGTGCTGGGCACGGCCGGGCCGCTGGGGGAGACGCTGGTGAACATCAGCGCGGGGACGCTGAGCGCGCCGCCGGCGCGCGACGGCACGGTGCTGCCGGGCGAGGCCTCCACCGGCATCAACGAGCTGCTGATCACCAGCCACAGCGTGCTGGCCAACGCCAACGTGCTGGAGCAGCGGGTGGGGCAGTTGCTGGACCAGATCCAGAACGGCAAGGGCTCGATCGGGCAACTGCTCTATTCCAGCCAGCTCTACGACCGCTTCAACGGGGTGGCGCTGAACCTGCAGCAGATCACCACCAAGCTCAACCAGGGGCAGGGCACGGCGGGCAAGCTGCTCACCGACGACCAGCTCTACACCAAGCTCAACACGGCGCTGGACAACTTCAACGGCCTGCTGCAGCAGATGCAGCACGGGCCCGGCACCGCCGCCAAGCTGATCAACGATCCCAGCCTGTACACCAACGCCAACCAGCTTATCGCCAGCCTGCGCCAGATCACGCAGAAGCTGAACACCGGGCAGGGGGCGATGGGGGCGCTGCTGACCAACTCGCCCACCAGCGGGAAATTGAAGGACGCGCTGGGGCGGCTGGACGCGGTGCTGGCCGAGCTGGAGAGCGGCCAGGGCTCGGCCGCCAAGCTGCTGCGCGACCCGGCGCTGTACAACAACCTGAACAGCCTATCGAACGAAACCCGGGGGCTGATCCAGGCGATCCGCACCAACCCGAAGAAGTACCTGACCATCCACCTGGACATCTTCTGACCCCGTGCGCGTACTGGTAGTTGACGACGAACCCCGGCTGGCGGCGAACGTGGCGCAGGCGCTGCGCGAGAACGCCGGCTATGCGGTGGACATCGCCGCCGACGGCGAGCAGGGGCTGTACCTGGCGCAGACGGCGGAGGCCACGGGCTACGACCTGGTCGTGCTCGACCTGATGCTGCCGGGGGTGGGGGGGCTGGAGCTGCTGCGCCGCCTGCGCGCCGCCGGGGGGCGGACGCCGGTGCTGATCCTGAGCGCGCGCGACGACAAGGAGTCGGTGGTGGAGCTGCTCAACGCCGGCGCCGACGACTACGTGGCCAAGCCCTTCGACCTGGGGGAGCTGCTGGCGCGGGCGAAGGCGCTGATCCGGCGGGGCAAGGGGCAGAGCGCGCCGGTGCTGCGGGTGGGCGACCTGGAGGTGCACACGGTGGAGCGCAGCGTGCGCCGGGGCGGGCGCGACATCGTGCTGGCGCCGATGGAGTACCGCGTGCTGGAGTATCTGGCGCACCGGCCGCGGGCGGTGGTGTCGAAGACCGAGCTGCTGGAGCACCTCTATGACTACAACTGGGAGAAGTTCAGCAACGTGATCGAGGTGTATATCTCCGGGCTGCGGCGCAAGCTCGACGATCCGTTCGCGGAGAAGCTGATCCACACCCTGCGCGGGCAGGGCTACGCGCTGCGGGCGGCGGGGGAGGCGGCGGAGCCGCCGGCGGGGGCGTGAGCCGGCCCTCGCTGACGGCGCGGCTGCTGGCCGGGGTGGTGCTGGCGCAACTGCTGCTGGCGGCGGGGCTGGTGTGGGCGGGCATCGTCTTCACCCGGCGGCAACTGCGGCGCGCCTTCGACGCCGGCCTGGAGGGGCGGCTGATGAGCGTGGCGGCGCTGGTGCGCTACCCGGAGGCGGGGCCGGGGCTGATCTTCAACGCCAGCCTGGTGCCGCCCTCGCGCAACCCGCGCTACCCGGCCTTCTACCAGGTGCGGGGGCCGGGCGGGGGGGTGGTGGCCAACAACTTTCCGGCCACGGTGGCGCTGCCCGCGCCGGGCAGCCCGGCGGCCAGCCCGTGGCGCTTCCACTACCTGGGGCGGGCCTACCGCGGCCTGGTGCAGGCGCACCAGCCCATCCTCGACACCGAGGAGAACCTGGCCGGGCCGCCGGCGCAGTTGACGGTCTACTACGCCGCGCCGCTGCTCGACCTGGACGAGGAGGTGGCGGCGGCGGGGGTGGCGATCGGCGCCACCAGCCTGGTGCTGCTGCTGCTGACCTCGCTGCTGGCGGCCTGGGCCATCCGGCGCGAGCTCGACCCGCTGCGCGAGCTGGCGCAGCAGGCGGCGGCGATCTCGCCGCGCAACTGGCGCTTCCAGCCCAGCCCGGCGACCGCCGCCACCCCCGAGCTGCGGCCGCTGATCGAGGCGCTGGAGCGCATGCTGGCGCGGCTGCACGCCTCCCACGAGCAGCAGCGCGCCTTCATGGCCGACGCCGCCCACCATCTGAAGACGCCGGTGGCCATCCTCAAGTCCACGCTGCAGGCGCTGCTGCAGCGCCCGCGCGGGCGGGAGGAGTACCTGGCGGCGGCGCAGGCCTCGCTGCTGGACGTGGAGCGGCTGGAGCAGTTGCTGCAGCGCATGCTGCGGCTGGCGCGGCTGGAGCAGAGCAGCGACCCCTGGGCGGCGGCGGCGGCGCGGCCGCTGCCGCTGGTGGAGGTGGGCGCCACCTGCCAGGCGGCGCTGGAGCGGGTGGCGCCGCTGGCGCGGGCGCGCGGGGTCGAGCTGCGCGGCGCCGGGCTGGAGCCGGGCCACCGCCTGCGCGCCGATCCCGACGATTTGGAGCTGGTGTGGGTGAACCTGCTGGAGAACGCGGTGCAGCACAGCCCGCCGGACACCGCGGTGCGGCTGGGCTGCGCCGCCGCCGCCGGCGGAGTGCGGGTGCAGGTGCGCGACCAGGGCGAGGGTATCCGGGCCGAGGAGGCGCCGCTGCTGTTCGAGCGCTTCCGCCGCGGGGCGGACAGCCCGGCGGGCGGGTTTGGCCTGGGGCTGGCCATCGCCCGCGCCATCGTCGAGGCCTACGGCGGCAGTATCGCGGTCGAGCCGCAGTCGCCCCCGGGGGCGACGCTGACGGTAACGCTGCCGCTGGAGGCGGACGCCCACCCGCGCCCGGCGGCGGCGCGCTGAGGCCGCGGCCGCCGGAAAACGGGAAGATGGTGGTAGGCTAACCAGAATTTAATGCTGCTTTCAGGTGGCGGCGGGTGCAATAGAGCTAGGCTATGCGATTGATGGCGATGCGAGTGGGGCGATCCAGCACGATCTGGGCGGTGGTGGCGGCCTGCGCCTGCGCGCTGGCGGGGCAGGCCGCGCCAGCGGCGCCGGCGCCGGCCTTGACCCTGGCGCAGGCGCTGGCGCGGGCGCGGGTCAACAGCCCGCAGTTCCTGGCGGCGGTGGCGGCGGTGGGGGTGGCGCAGGGGGCGCGCACCCAGGCGCGGGCGGCGCTGCTGCCCTCGCTCGCCTTCAATGAGAACTACATCTTCACCCAGGACAACATCTACGTGGCCAACGACGGGCCGCACGAGTTCATGAGCCTGGGCGACGTGCACGAGAGCCTGGACTTCGGCTCGCGGGCGCGGCTGAAGTGGGCCCGGGCGGGCGAGGCGCTGGCGCGGGCGCAGCAGGAGATCGCCGCCCGCGGCCTGGCCGCGGTGGTGACCGCCGACTACTACACCCTGGTGGCGAGCCAGCGCAAGCAGGCGACGGCGGGGCGGGCGGTGGCGGATGCCGAGAAATACCTGAGCATCAGCCGGGACCGGGAAAAGGGCGGCGAGGTGGCGCACGCCGACGTGATCCAGGCCCAGCTCCAGTTGGAGCAGCGCCAGCGCGACTTGGCGGAGGCGCAACTGGCGCAGGAGCAGGCCCGGCTGGCGCTGGCGGTGCTGCTGTTCCCCGACTTCAACCAGAACTACACCCTGCAGGACGACCTCGGCCAGGTGCCGCCGCTGCCCGGCCTGGCCCAGGTGCAGGCGATGGCGGCGCAGCACAACCCCCAACTGGCGGCGGCGGAGGCGGCGATGGAGCAGGCGCGGCAGGAGGTGGGCATCGCCCGCGCCAACCTGCTGCCCAAGGCCTCGCTGGACTACTTCTACGGCATGGACGCGCATGAGTTCGCGCTGCGCAACCAGTACGGCCACACCAACCTGGGCAACTCGGTGATGGGCATGCTCTCGGTGCCGCTGTTCGACTGGGGCAGCAACCGCAGCAAGCTCAAGCAGTCGCAACTGCTGCGCCAGCAGGCGCAGGTCGAGCTCAGCTATGCGCAGCGGGCGCTGGTGGCGCAACTGCAGGGCGCCTACGCCGAGGCCCAGGCGGCGCGGGGCGAGCTGGCCACGCTGGCCAGCTCGCGGGTGCTGGCGGCCGAGAGCCTGCGGCTGGTGGGACTGCGCTACCAGAGCGGCGCCGCCACCATCCTGGAGCTGGTGGACGCGCAGAACAGCAACACCCTGGCGCGCAACGCCTACAATGACGGCCAGGTGCGCTATCGGGTGGCGCTGGCGAATCTGCAGACGCTGACGGGAGCCTTTTGACCATGAACGAACGGGAACGGTGGATTCGCCCCGGCGCGGCGGGCGCGGCGGGGGTGGTGCTGGCGGCGGCGCTGCTGGCGGGCTGCTCCTCGGGGGCCAGCGACAGCGCCCCCAGCCCGGTGGTGGCGGTGCAGGTGGCGACGGTGCGGCAAGGGCCGCTGCAGCAGTGGATCCGCACCCAGGCGGTGCTCTATCCCCTGCACCAGGCGGTCATCACCCCCAAGATCTCGGCGCCGGTGGCGCGGCTGGAAGTGGAACGCGGCGATCGGGTGCGCGCCGGCGAGCTGGTGGCGGAGCTGGAGAACCGCGACCTGCAGGCGGCGGCGCAGGCGGCGGAGGGGCAGTTGCAGGCGGCCCAGGCCGCCTACGCCACCGCCGTGGCCGGCGCCATTCCGGCGCAACTGAAGGCGGCGCAGCTCAACCTCGCCGCCACCCGGCAGGCGCTGGACAACGCCCAGCGGGTGTATGCCAGCCGCCAGCGGCTGTTCCAGCAGGGGGCGATTCCGCGCCTGGCGCTGGAGCAGGCGGGGGTGGCGCTCACCGACGCCCGGAACGCCCACACCCTGGCGCAGCAGCAGTTGCAGGCGCTGGAGGCCGGCGGCGGGCACGCCCAGGCGCTGAAGGCGGCGCAGGGCAACCTCACCACCGCCCAGGCCCAGGCCGCGGCGGCGCAGGCGATGCTGGCCTACAGCCGGCTCACCAGCCCCATCGCCGGGGTGGTGACGGACCGGCCGGTCTACACCGGCGAGCTGGCCACGCCCGCCGCGCCGCTGATGACCATCATGAACCTCTCCCAGGTGGTGGCGCGGGCCTCGCTGCCGGCCAGCCAGGCGGCGCTGCTGCAGGTGGGCGACCCGGCCACGCTGACCCCGGCCGGCGGCGCGCCGCTGCCCGCCCGGGTGAGCGTCGTCAGCCCCACCACCGATCCCGGCAGCACCACGGTGGAGGTGTGGGTGCAGGCCGCCAACCCCCACCAGAGCCTGCGCCCCGGCACCTCGGTAGCGGTGGCCATGCTGGCGCGCACCCTGCCGCAGGCGGTGACCGTGCCCAGCGCCGCGGTGCTGATTGACTACAGCGGCGGCGCCTCGGTGATGGTGGTGGGCGGCGACGGCAAGGCCCACCAGACCGCGGTCACGCTCGGGGTGCAGGAGCCCGACCGCGACCAGATCCTCGAGGGCGTGGCGGTGGGCCAGCGCGTGGTGACGGTGGGCGCCTACGGCCTGCCCGACGGCGCCCAGATCAAGATTGAAGCGCCCGCGCCGCCCGCCGCCCAGGACGCGCAGCCATGAGCACCCAGGTCCAGCACGGGGCCACCACCCGCAAGAACGTGGGCTGGGTGGCGCTCTACTCGCGCCCGATGGTGTTTCTGATCATCACGCTGGCGCTGGTGGGCGGCTACGAGGCGCTGAAGCTGCCGGTGGCGGTGTTCCCGCAGACCGACTTCCCCCGCATCGTGATCGGCGCCGACAACGGCGTGATGCCGATTGACCAGATGCTGGTCAGCATCACCCGCCCGCTGGAGGAGGCGGTGAACACCGTGCCCGGGCTGGAAAGCGTGCAGTCCATCACCAGCCGCGGCTCGGCCGAGATTGACCTGTTCTTCGACTGGAACGTGAACATGGTCACCACCCTGCAGTTGGTGGACGCGGCCATGGCGCAGGCGCAAGCCGAGCTGCCGCCGACCACCACGCTGGAGGCGCACCGGCTCATGTTCTCCAGCTTCCCCATCATCGGCTACAGCCTGACCTCGACCCGGCTGCCGCAGACCGACCTATGGGAGATGGCCACCTACGACCTCAAGCCGCGGCTCAACCGCCTGCCCGGGGTGTCGTCGGTGCTGGTGCAGGGCGGGCAGGAGCCGGAGTTCCACATCGTGCCCGATCCGGCCAAGCTGCTGGCCGCCGGGGTGACGGTGCAGGACATCCTGAACGCGGTGCAGGGCACCAACATGGTGCAGTCGCCCGGGCTGATCGAGCGCAACCACCAGCTCTTCCTGACGCTGGTCAACGGCCAGGTGGTGGACCCGGCCCAGATCGGCAACATCGTGGTCAAGACCGCGCCCTCGGGCATGCCGGTGCGGATCGCCGACATCGCGGCGGTGCAGCGCTCGGTGCGCCCGGTCTACACCCTGGTGGAGGCCAACGGCCAGCCGGCGGTGCTGCTCTCGGTCAACCGCCAGCCCAAGAGCAACACCCTGGCGGTGGCGGACGAGGTGCACGCCGAGATCGCCACCCTGCAGAAGACGCTGCCGCCGGGGGTGAGCCTGCAGCCCTACTACGACCAGTCCACCATCGTGGGGGCCTCCATCCGCAGCGTGCGCGACGCCATCCTGATCGGGCTGATCCTGGCCTCGATCGTGATGGTGCTGTTTTTGGGCGACTGGGGCAGCTCGCTGGTGGCGGGGCTGGTGATTCCGGCCACCATCCTCATCACCTTCGTCATCCTGGCGCTGCTGGGGCAGAGCTTCAACCTGATGACGCTGGGCGGGCTGGCGGCGGCGGTGGGGCTGGTGATAGACGACGCCATCGTGGTGGTGGAGAACATCGTGATGCACCGCGACGCCGGCAAGGGGCGGGCGGAGGCGATCCGGGCGGCGCTGCGCGAGATCACCAAGCCGCTGGTGGGCTCGACCATCACCCCCATCGTGGTGTTCGTGCCGCTGATCTCCATCACCGGCGTCACCGGGGTGTTCTTCCGGGCGCTGGCGGTGACGGTGGGGGTGGCGCTGTTCACCTCGCTGGCGCTGGCGCTGACCTGGACGCCGGTGCTGAGCCAGTATTTCCTGCGCGACCGCTCCGAGCGGCCGCTGCCGGCCAACTTCGCCGAGCTGGGCGAGATGGAGCGGGTGCTGGCGGCGGAGGAGGCCTCGCTCACCGGCTTTTTCCGCAAGGTGGTCGGCTTCTACGAGAAATGGCTGCGGCGGGCGCTGGCGCGCCCTCTGCTGCTGGCGGGGCTGAGCCTGCTGCTGATCGCCGGCTCCTACGTCTGCTACAAGTCGCTCGGCACCGACCTGCTGCCGCAGATGGACGAGGGCGGCTTCATCCTCGACTACGTCATGCCGGCGGGGGCCTCGTTGTCGGAGACCAACCGCGTGCTGGTGGGGGTGGACCGCATTCTGCACAGCGTTCCGGAGGTGGCGGGCACCTCCCGCCGCACCGGGCTGCAGTTGGGCCTGGCCACGGTGACCGAGGCCAACACCGGCGACTTCTCGGTGCTGCTCAAGCAGCACCGCAGCCGCTCGGTGGACCAGGTCATCGCCGAGGTGCGCAAGAAGGTCAACCAGGCCTACCCCCAGCTCGACGTGGACTTCCCCCAGGTGCTGCAGGACATGATCGGCGATTTGACCAACGCCCCGCAGCCGGTGGTGATCAAGCTCTTCAACCCCGACGGCAAGCTGCTCAACCACTGGACCCCGATCGTGGCCGACGCCATCAGCAAGGTGCCGGGCGTGGTGGACGTGGCCAACGACGTGGACGACGCCGCCAGCGGCCCGGCGCTGGTGTTCAGCGTGGACCCGGTGCTGGCCGCCCACGCCGGCTTCACCGCCCAGGAGGTGGCCACCGACGTCAAGGCGCTGCTGCAGGGCGACCCCGCCGACGTGCCGGTGATCGCCAACGACCGGCCCTTCACCCTGCGGGTGCGCTTCCCCAAGGCCAACCGCGCCACCCTCGGCGACCTGCGCGACACCGTGTTGGAGAGCGCCTCCGGCCACACCGCCACCCTGGGCTCGCTGGCCACGCTCACCGAGCTGCCCAGCCAGACCGAGATCCTGCGCGAGAACCTGCAGCGCCGCATGACCGTCTCCGCCCGGCTGGAGGGGGTGGACTTGGGCTCGGGGGTGGCGGCGGTGCAGAAGGTGGTGGCGGGGCTGGGGCTGCCGCCCAACATCCGGGTCGAGTACGGCGGCACCTACCAGACGCAGCAGCAGTCGTTCGGGCAGTTGGTGATGGTGCTCATCCTGGCGGTGGTGCTGGTGTTCATCGTGCTGCTGTTCGAGTTCCGCGAGTTCTCGGCGCCCACGGCGATCCTGTCTTCCGCCCTGCTCTCGACCGCCGGGGTGCTGTTCGCCCTGCTCATCACCCACACCACCTTCAACGTGGCCTCCTTCATGGGGCTGATCATGGTGGTGGGCATCGTGGCCAAGAACGGCATCCTGCTGCTCGACGCCGACCAGAGCTTCCGCGGCATGGGGCTGGAGCCGCTGGAGGCGATGGTGCAGGCCGGGCGGCGGCGCCTGCGCCCCATCGTGATGACTGCCCTGGCCGCCATCGCCGGCATGCTGCCGCTGGCCTTCGCCCTGGGCGCGGGCTCGCAGATGCTGCAGCCGCTGGCGATCGCGGTGATCGGCGGCATTGTCATCTCCATGGTGCTGTCGCTCATCATCACGCCGGCGGTGTACTACCACATGAGCCACAAGCCCAGCCCCATCAGCGAATCGCCCACCGCCATCGAGGCGTGAGGCGGCGGCTGCGCGCGGCCGCCCTGGAACGACGAAGCGGCCCCCGCCAGGGGGCCGCTTCGCCAGGGCTGGAGTTGGGCTCGACCGCTAGTGGCCGCGGCCGCCGCCGCCGCGGCTGACCGCCGGGTGGCCGCCGCCGCCGCCGCCGCGGCTGGGGGCGCTGACGCGGCCGCCGCCGCCGTAGTTGCCGCGGGGGGCGCCGCCGCCGCCGCGGTAGCTGGGGGCGGGGCGGTAGCTGGGCGCGGGGGCGCGGTAGCTGGGGGCGGAGGAGCGGTAGCTGGGCCGCGCCTGCACGATGGGATGGCCCACTTGCAGGGGCGGGCGGTAGCCGCCGCCGCCGCCGCGGTAGCTGGGCTGGGGCGAGCGATAGCTGGGCCGCGAGCCGCCGTAGCTGGGCCGTCCGCTGTTGTAGCTGGGCTGGGAACGGTAGGGCGCGGAGGCGCCGCCGGGCTGGTAGCTGCGGCCGTTGGACGGGGCGCGGGGCTGGGGCTGGAAGCGCTGCCAGCCGTTGTTGGACGGCCGCGGCGAGCTGGCGCGGGGCGCGGGGCTGGAGAAGGTCCGGGGGCTGGAGCCGCCGCCGCGCGGCGCGGGGTTGTTGTTGAAGCTGCGCGGGGCGGCGCGGTTGCCGCTGGGGCGCGGGGCGCCGCCGCCGGAGCCGAAGCGCTGCCAGCCGGCGCGCGGGGCGGGGGCGGGCGCGGGCCCGGCCACGTGGGTATTGCGCGCCAGGGCGCCGGAGCGGATGGGGGCGGGGCTCACCCGCGCCGGCCCGAAGCTGCGCATGCCGGGCTGGACCGTGGTGCGGGCGTTGCCGGCGGAGAAGCGGGCGCCGGGGGCGGCGGCGCGCGCCGCCGGCGCCGGGGCGCGGCCGGCGATGCGGCCCTGGATGCGGCTCTGCTCCTGGACGAAGCTGGTGCGCGGCGCCACCGCCGCGCGCCCGAAGAAGTGGTTGGCGACGTTGCGCGGCCCCGCCGGCCGGCTGACCACGCGGCCGACGCTCAGGCTCTGGCGATGCGGCACCACCGGCACCGCGCCGCCGATCATCGCGCCCCGGCGCAGCTCGCTGGCGGAGACGTGTTCATGGGCCCGCGCCCCGCCCCGGCCAAACTCCGCCGCCGGCACCCGCACCATCCCGGCCCGCACGCGCGGGTTGGTGCGCATCCCCTCCAGGTTGGAGTAGACCACCCGCCCGCCGCCCAGGCGCGCCAGCGGCCGCTCCACTCCGCCGCCGTAGCGGTAGACGTCGTGGATGTTGATCTGGCTGTAGCCGATGCGGCGGAAGCCGCGCCCGCCCCACCACGGCCGGAAGGGATCGCAAGGGCCGATCGGCAGCCAGCCGATGCTGCCGAAGCCCACCCCGATGCCGAAGCCGCCGCCGCCGCCCCAGCCGAAGAAGGAGACATAGGCGGGCGCCCACAGCGGCTGGTAGAAGGGCGTCACCGGGCCCGGCCACCACGCCCACGAGCTGCCGTAGTAGAACCAGCGCCCGTAGTGGTAGGGCGCCCAGCCCCAGGGCTCATACCCCACCCAGGTCCAGCCCCAGCTAGGCTCCCAGGTCCAGGAACCGTCGCTGTAGGGCGACCAGCCGTTGTTCTGGTCGTTGGGCACCCAGACGCGGCCGTAGCCGGGCACGTCGGTCCAGTAGCCGTACTGGTCGAGGTCCTGCGCGCCGGTGTAGTAGGGGTTGGTGTACTGGTAGGCCTTGGCGTCGGCGATGCTGGAGTCGCGGCGCTGGTTCCAGCGGTCCCAGGAGTCGGTGCCGGGGGCGTCGCTGATCTTGTACTGCGGGGTGTTGACGCCCTGGACGGTGATGATCTGGCCGCGGTGCAGCGTGGTGCTGCCCTGCGGGGTGCTGATGTCGGCCTCGCCCCGGCGCACGATCACTTGGGTCTCGGAGTCGGAGGAGACCAGGATGCGAAACACGCCCGGGCCGTTGGGCCGGATGGCGATGTTGGGGGTGTCGATTTCCGAGCTGGCCTGGGCGTTCTTGAGCACGGTGTAGTTGGCCAGGCCGGAGGCCAACTGGATCTGGAACTGGCTGCGGCTCAGGTTGACCAGGTTGGCCTGGGCGTTGTCGCCGAGGCGGAGCACGTCGGCGTAGTCGAGCTGGATCTCGGCGCGCGAGCCGGCGCCGGCGGCGACCTTGTCGCCGCTGACCAGCGGGGTGTTGATGGCTCCGGTGGCCCACTCGCCGGTGTCGGCGCGCTCGGTGGTGACGTCGCCGCGGATGAGGCTGAGCCGGGCGACCACGGCATCGGAAACCGGCGGCGCCTGGCTCTGACCGCCTGGGTCTTGCGCCTGGGCGCGGAGCAGCGCCCCACTAAACAGCCCCACCAACCCCAGCACCATGATGCGTCGCATACGCACCTCCTGCCCTTTCCAATGCAAGCCGAAGGCCATCGCCCAAGGCCTGCCCCAGCAACGAGATGCGCGGGGAATGGGTGGCAGTTTCGTGGCCGAGATGCACCGGGGGTGGTGGATTTCGGCCACCCTCTCAGCCGGCGGCGGGCCCGTCATCAGTCGGCGGCGGGCCCGCCTTCGGGGGCGTCGTCGCCCTCGCCCAGGGTGGAGAGGCGGTAGCGGAAGGCGTTGCGCGAGAGGCCGAGCAGGCGGGCGGCCCGGCTCTTGTTGCCCTGGGCGCGGCGCAGGGCGTCGCGGATGACCTCCTGCTCCCACTTCTCCAGCGTCCAGCCGGGGGGCAGCAGGGCGCCGCCGGGGGCGGGCCGGCGGTCGGGCTCCAGGCGGATGTCGTCGGCGCCGAGGCGGTCGCTGTCGCTCAGCGCCACCGCGCGCTCGATCACGTTCTCGAGCTCGCGCACGTTGCCGGGCCAGTCGAACTCCATCAGCTTGGCCAGCGCGGCCGGCTGCAGCCCGGCGAGCGGCTTGGCGGCGGCGGCGGCGAACTTGGCGAGGAAGAATTCGGCCAGGGCGGGGATGTCCTGCTTGTGCTCGCGCAGCGGCGGCAGGTCAATCGGCACCACGTTGAGGCGGTAGTAGAGGTCTTCGCGGAAGGTGCCCTCCTCCAGCGCGGCGCGCAGGTTGCGGTTGGTGGCGGCGATCAGGCGGACGTCCACCTTGAGGGTGCGGGTGCCGCCCAGGCGCTCGAACTCGCGCTCCTGCAGCACGCGCAGCAGCTTGGCCTGGATGGCGAGGGGCACATCGCCGATCTCGTCGAGGAAGAGCGTGCCCTGGTCGGCGAGCTCGAACTTGCCCGGCTTGCTGCGCACCGCCCCGGTGAAGGCGCCCTTCTCGTAGCCGAACAGCTCGCTCTCCAGCAGGCTCTCGGGGATGGCGGTGGAGTTGATCTTGACGAAGGGGCCGGCGGCGCGGCGGGAGTGCTGGTGCAGGGCGCGGGCGATGAGGTCCTTGCCCACGCCGCTCTCGCCCCCCAGCAGCACGGTGGAGTTGGAGGGGGCGACGCGCTCGACCAGCGCCAGCACCTCCTGCATGCGCGGGCTGCGGCCGACGATGTTGGGGTAGTCGTAGCGCTGCCCCAGGGCCTCGCGCAGCGACTGGTTCTCCTGCCGCAGGCCGGCCACCGCCAGCTCCTTCTGAATGACCAGGCGCAGCTCCTCCAGCGGGAAGGGCTTGAGCACGTAGTCGCTGGCGCCGGCCTTCATGGCCTCGACCGCGGTCTCGACGGTGCCGTGGGCGGTCATCACCACCACCGGCAGGGCGGGCAGGAGGCGCTTGGCGGCGTGCAGGAAGGCGAGGCCGTCCATGCCGGGCAGGCGCAGGTCGGTGACCACCAGGTCCACCGGGTGTTCGCCCAGCAGCGCCAGGGCGCGCTCGCCGTCGGCGGCGGCCAGGGTGGCGTAGCCGGCCTGGCCCAACTGCAGCTCCAGCAGCCGCAGCATCTTGGGCTCGTCGTCCACCAGGAGAATGGTTGCCATACTTGCCTAATCGTCGCTCATGCGCTCAACGGAAGAAAGACCTCGAAGCAGGCGCCGGGGCCATCCTCGCACAGCCGCAGCCGGCCGCCGTGCTGGTCCACGATCTTGGCGACGATGGCGAGGCCGAGGCCGACGCCGCTGGGCTTGGTGGTGAAAAAGGGGTTGAAGATCTGCTCGCGCAGCTCGGGGCGGACGCCGGGGCCGGTGTCGGCGAACGCGATATGGACGCCGGCCCGGCCGCCCTCGGCGGCGGCGGCGGCGCGCACGGTGAGCCGGGCGGCGCCGGGCGGAAGCTCGGCCATGGCCTCGAAGGCGTTGGCGGCGAGGTTGGCGAAGGCGCGCTCGCACAGGGTGGCGTCCAGCGCGGGCGCGGGGAGATCCGGGGCGTAGTCGCGCTCCACCCGCACCGGGCTCGCCGGCCAGCGCTCCTGGGCGTCGGCGAGGGCGCGGTCGAGCAGCTCGGCCAGCCCGACCGGGCTGCGCTGCAGCCGCAGCGGCCGGGCAAAGTCGAGGAAGCGCGCCACCAGCAGGTTGACGCGGTTGACCTCGCTGGAGATATAGCCGGCCAGCTCGTGGGCTACCGCCGGGTTCGCGTCGGGGGCCACCGCGGGCGTTCCCGCCGCGGCCGGCTGCAGCGACTGCTGCAGCATCTCGGCCGAGCCCTTGATCACGGCCAGCGGGTTGCGGATCTCGTGCGCCAGCCCGGCCGAGAGCTGCCCCAGCGCCGCCAGCCGCTCCGCCCGCCGCGTCTCCGCCTGGGCCTGCTGGAGCTGGCGGTTGGCCCCGGCCAGCGACTCCGCCGTCTGGCGGTAGAGGTCGCGCTGGCGGCGGGTCTCCATCACGAAGCGGTTGATGATCATGGCCAGCAGAAAGAAGAAGAACAGGCGCAGGGCCAGCTCCTCCAGCGCCGCCGGGTTGAGGCTGTACTGCCGCAGCGCCGGCCAGAGATAGGAGCAGTAGGCGGCCGAGGCGGTCGCGGTCCAGCCCAGCGTGCCCCAGGGGCCATAGAGCATCGCCGCCGTCACCACCGGCACATAAAAAATGGGGTAATAGCTGCTATTGATCGCCACCTGGCCGGTGTGGGCAATCAGCAGCGTGGCCAGGGCAATCTTGATGACCACCGCCAGCGGCCTGCCCCAGCGGACCGAGCCCGCCAGCAGCCGGCCCTCGAAGAGTTGGAACAGCGCCAAGCCCAGCAGGATCAGTTGCTTGTGGATTTCGCCGATGGGCGGCAGCGCGGCCAGGCCGGCGAGAAAGATGAGCCAGAGCAGGTCCATCCAACTCCAGGGCCAACTCCAGGGCCAGTTCCCGGGCCGCCCGGGGCGCCAGCGCGCGGGGATCAAGGAGGGCACGCCTCGAATCTAGCACGGGCGGCAAAAAAGACTGTGTGGCGGTTGACCGTATATGTCATACTGCCCGCCATCCCGAGCTGGTGGCGCCACTGGGCGCCAGGCTGGAAGGTGTGGAGCTCCCCCAGAAAGGCGCGAAATTATGGTCTGCCGCGTGCGCGTGTTTTCCCTGTTGGTGTTGTCCCTTCTGCTGGGCCTGGCCGCCTCGGCCCAAACCTCTTCCACCGGCGCGGTGCTGGGTTCGGTCACCGACGCCAGCGGCGCCGCCATCCCGGGCGCGCAGTTGCAGTTGAAAAGCAGCGCCACCAACCTGGTGCTCAACCAGGGCAGCAACGCCAGCGGCGGCTACAACTTCACCAGCGTGCAGCCGGGGACCTACACCCTCTCCGTCAGCGCGCCCGGCTTCAAGCGGCGGGTGATCACCGGCTTGGCGGTGGAGGTGAACAAGAGCCTCACCCTCAACCCCCAGCTCACGGTGGGCCAGCAATCGCAGACGGTGGAGGTGACGGCGGACTCGCAGGCGGAGCTGCAGACCGAGGACGCCACCGTGGGCAACGTGATTGACCGGGAGAGCATTGACAAGCTGCCCACGCTGCAGCACGACACGGTGGAGCTGCTGGGCTTGCAGCCGGGGGTGCTGGGCACGGGGGCGGCGACGCGCGTCAACGGGGCGATTGACGACCAGAACACCATCAAGCTGGACGGGGTGGACATCAGCGGCCACGTCATCGCCGGGGCCCAGACCTCGGTGGAGGCGCTGCCCACGCCGGTGGACAGCGTGGAGGAGTTCCGCGTGGGGGTGGCCGACAACGGCGCCAGCTTCAACGACTCCAGCGGCGGCAACATCACCCTGGTGGGCCGGCGCGGCAGCAACGACCTGCACGGCGCCGCCTACTACTACAACCAGAACCAGCACTTCAACGGCAACTCCTGGACCAACAACCGGCAGCACATCCCCATCACCAAGTTCACCGACAACCGCTTCGGGGCGCGCCTGGGGGGGCCGCTGCGCAAGGACAAGGACTTCTACTTCTTCAACTACGAGGGGCGGCGCTTCCCCGCCACCGCCACCGTCACCCGCACCGTGCCCACCGCCAACCTGCGCGCCGGCATTTTGACCTTCAAGGACGCGGCCGGCAACACCGACACCTGGAACCTGGCCTCGGCCACCAACTGCGGACCGGCGGGCAACGCCGCCTGCGATCCGCGCGGGCTGGGCATCAGCCCGGCGGTCGCGGCGCTGTACGCGCTGGACCCGGTAGGCAACAACAGCAACGCCGGCGACGGGTTGAACACCACCGGCTTCACCGCCCCGGTGAAGACGCCGGAGAACACCGACTACGAGGTGTTCCGCTACGACCACAACTTCAACTCGCGCTGGCAGCTGCACACCAGCGAGACCTACTACCGCGACCTGGTGACCACCGCCGGCCAGGTGAACACGCTGGGGGGCAACGTCACCGGCACGCTGGTGCAGCCCAAGCGCGCCACCGCGCTGGCGGCGACCCTGGTGGGCCAGTTCTCGCCCAACCTGCTCAACACCCTGACCCTGGGCTTCACCCGCGATTTCAGCGTCTCGCAGCCGCTGAGCCCCACCGCCGCCGCGGCGCTGGAGAACCTGCCCGGCACCAACACCGCCGACGGCTTCATCGCGCTGCAGTCGTCGGCGCTGAACCTGCCGATTGACAACAGCGCCGGCAGCGCCCGCTACCAGTGGACCAAGGACACCGACGAGCAGTTGGTGGACGACGCCACCTGGCTGTACGGCAACCACACCTACCAATTCGGCTTCGACATCCGCGCCTTTCCCACCACCCACGCCCGCAACGACAAGGTGGTGGCGGGCAACAGCTCGCTGGCGGCGGTGATCAACGGCGGCAACTTCATCAGCATTCCCACCGCCGACGCCCCGCCCACCTGCACCGCGGCGCTGACCACCAACTGCCTGCCCAAGAGCAGCACCTCGACCTGGGACAGCCTCTATGCCACCACGCTGGGCCTGATTGACAACGTCAACATCGAGGCGGCGCGCGACAGCAGCCTGAAGCCGCTGCCGTTTGGCACCACGCTGCAGGCCAACGCCAACTGGCACGCCTTCAACTTCTACGGCAGCGACACCTGGCGGGCGACGCCCTCGCTGACGCTGACCTACGGGCTCTCCTACGGCTGGCAGACGCCGCCGGTGGAGCGCAACCAGCAGCAGGTGCTGCTGGAGGCGGCCGGCACCGGGCAGGTGCTGACCGCGGCGGGCTACCTCAACGCCAAGGCGGCGGCGGCCGAGGCCGGCACCATCTACAACCCGACGCTGTCGTACGTGCCGGTGCAATACGCCGGGCGGCCGGTGTTCAACACCGACTACGGCGACGTGGCGCCGCGGCTGGCGGCGGCCTGGAACCCCGCGCTGCAGGGCGGGCTGCTGGGCACGCTCTTCGGCGACCGCAAATCGGTGCTGCGCGGCGGGCTGGGCATGGTCTATGACCGCAGCAACATGGTGCAGAACGTCGAGATCCCGATGCTGGGGGTGGGCTTTGCCCAGACGCTGACGGTGGCCAAGCCCCTGTGCAACGCCAGCGGCACCCCGGGCACGGGCTGCAACGCCGGCATCGGCACCACCGCCGATCCGGCCGCGGCCTCGTTCCGGGTGGGGGTGGACGGCAGCATCCCGCTGCCCGCCTTCGCCCCCACCCCCAACCCGCAAGGCGGCGTCATTCCCGGCATCAACGGCGAGCAGGTGTCGTTCCAGCTCGATCCGCAGAACAAGATCGGGCGCAGCCTGACCGCCGACCTGACGCTGCAGCGCCAGCTCAGCCACAACATGCTGCTGGAGATCGGCTGGAGCGGCAACTTCGGCCGCGACCTGCCGGAGGCGATCAACTTCAACAACGCCCCCTACATGTTCCGCGACAACGCCAGCGGCCAGACCTTCGCCCAGGCCTATGACGCCATCCAGGCGGAGCTGCAGCAGGGCACCGCCGGCGGCGCGGTCGCGCCCCAGCCCTGGTTCGAGCACCAGGTGCCGGGCGGCACCGACGCCTTCGTGGGCAAGAACAGCAGCCTGTTCAACTCCGCCAGCGTGAGCAACATCTTCCAGACGATTGACAGCCTGCGCACCGCCAGCGGACTGCCGACGTTTGACAACCACCAGGTGGGGACGCTCTTCATGCGCACCCACGCCGGCATGTCGAACTACCAGGCGCTGCTGGTGACGCTGCGCATGAACCCCACCCACGGGCTCAACTTCGACGTCAACTACACCCGCTCCAAGCTGCTGAGCAACGGCCTGGGCGACCAGGACAGCGCCGGCTTCTTCGCCGACAGCTACGATCCGTTCCGCACCTATGGCATTGACGCCAGCGACCGCACCAACACCTTCAACGCCACCTACACCTACAATTTGCCGGGCATGGGCGGGGGCGGCCTGCTGGCGCGGCTGACCCAGGGCTGGTACCACTCCGGCGTCTTCACCTACGCCAGCGGCGCGCCGCTGACGGTGGGCGAGGGCGGCCAGGTCTACGGCGGCGGCAACCTGGGGCTGACCAACGGCGCCAGCGCCATCCCCACCACCAGCGCCGACGCCATCACCAGCGGGATTGGCATTTACAACAACGTCAGCTCGGCCACCATCGCCACCCGGGGCAACACCGCCGCCGGCGGGCTGGGGCTGAACATGTTCTCCAACCCCACGGCGGTTTTCAACGCCTTCCGCACCATCCAGATCAGCACCGACGGCCGCAGCGGCAACGCCAACCCGCTGCGCGGCTTCGGCACCTGGAATTTGAACGGGGCGCTGGGCAAATCCACCGCCGTGACAGAGAAACTGAACCTGATCTACACTTTGCAGGTCTTCAATGTGTTCAACCACCCCCTGTGGAACACGCCGGCGCTGGGGCTGTTCGGCACCAGCCCGGCCAGTTTCGGGGTGCTGACCGACAAGGCCGGCAACCGCACCCTGGAGATGGGGCTGCGCCTGCAGTTCTAACTAAGGAGACCCGCATGCCCACGCTCGCCGCCAACCGCCGCGCCTTTCTCGCGGCTTGTTCGACCCTGGGCCTCTCGGCCACGCTGTTGCCGGGGCTGCTGTGGGGCAAGATGGTCGAGGGCGGCGCGGCGGCGGGCGCGGCGCTCGCGGTCACGCCCGAGCTGCTCGACCAGATGGCCGACGTCGCCGGCCTGACCATCACCCCCAGCGAGCGCGACGAGATGGTGCGCACCTTCGAGAGCCAGATGCGCAGCCTGGACGAGCTGCGCCAGATGCCGCTGCAGAACTGGGACCCGCCAGCGCAGATCTTCAACCCGGTGCTGCCGGGCATGCAGTTCGAGATGGCCCACCGGCCGACGCGGCTGGCGCCGGTGCGGGTCGCCCACGCCCCCAAGAACCTGGAGGAGGTGGCTTTTTACACCGTGCGGCAGTTGGGCGAGCTGGTGCGCAGCAAGCGGGTGTCGTCGCTGGCGCTGACGCAGATGTACCTGGAGCGGCTGCGGCGCTATGACCCGATGCTGCACTTCGTCATCACCTACACCGAGGAGCGCGCCCTGGCCCAGGCCAGGGAGGCCGACCGCGACTTGGCGGCGGGCCGCCACCGCGGGCCGCTGCACGGCATCCCCTGGGGCGCCAAGGACCTGCTCGCCGCCAAGGGCTACCCCACCACCTGGGGAGCGCAGCCCTACGAGCACCAGGTGATCCATGAGGACGCCACCGTGGTGAAGCGGCTGGACGCCGCCGGCGCGGTGCTGGTCGCCAAGCTCACGCTGGGAGCGCTGGCGCAAAACGACATCTGGTTCGGGGGCATGACGCGCAATCCCTGGAAGCCGAGCCAGGGCTCGAGCGGCTCCTCTGCCGGCCCGGCCTCGGCCACCTCGGCCGGCTGCGTGGGGTTCGCGGTGGGTTCGGAGACCGAGGGCTCGATCTCCAGCCCCTCGACCGTGTGCGGCGTCACCGGCCTGCGCCCGACCTTCGGCCGGGTGGACCGCAGCGGGGCGATGACGCTCTCCTGGACCCAAGACAAGCTCGGCCCGCTCTGCCGCTCGGTCGAGGACGCCGTGCTGGTGTTGCAGGCCATCTATGGCCCCGACAAGGGCAACCCCAAGGCCGACCGCACCGTGCTCGACGTGCCGCTGAACTGGGACGCGATGATGCCGCTGCACGCGCTGCGGGTGGGCTACGTGCAGGCCGCCTTCGAGCAGGAGAGCGCCCCGCCCGCCGCCCGCGGCGGAATCAACGGCGCCGGCCGCGGCGGGCGCGGGGGCCGTGCGATGACCGCGGCGCAGCGCGCCGAGTTCGCCGCCCGCCGCCAGGAGCAGGCCCAATTCGACAACGCCGTATTGGAGGTGCTGCGCGGCATGGGGGTCGCGCTCCACCCGGTCACGCTGCCGCCGATGCCGCCCTTTGCCGGCTACGGCCCGGCGGTGAACTGCGAGGCCGCGGCCGCCTTCGACGCGCTCACCCGCAGCGGGCGCGACAAGCTGATGGAGGCGCCGGTCCCGAACCCCTCGACCTGGCCCAACACCTTCCGCGTGGCCCACTTCTACCCGGCGGTGGACTACCTCAACGCCGACCGCCTGCGCCTGGAGCTGATGCACCAGATGCAGGCGATGTTCGAGCCCTACGACGTGGTGGTGGTGCCCACCAGCGGCTCGCAGCTCGCCATCACCAATTTGACCGGCCACCCGGCGGTGATCCTGCCCAACGGCTTCCGCGCCTCCGACGGGACGCCGACCAGCATCACCTTCCTGGGCAAGCTCTGCGGCGAAGAGAAGATGTGCGTGCTCGCCCGCGCCTACCAGGAGAAAACCGGCTTCCACCTCAAGCACCCGGACCTCGACGCCGAGCTGAAGGCCTCGCAGGCGGCCGCCGCGGGCGTGTAGGTAATGGGGAGTTAGAGGGCGGCGAAGCGGCGGCTGATGCGCCGGCGAGGGCGGCCGCAATCGCGGCCTGTTGGCGCATCCGCCTGCCCCAGCGCGCACCAAGTGCTTTTGATTGCCGTGCGAATTGTCGCCGGGGTCGCCGGGCCGTCGGCGCGGGCGGCTGCCCCGGGGCATGGAAGGCTTGGAGCTGCGCCGGCTGCGGGAGAGCTGGCGGGGGGGGCGGCAGCGGGCCATGGATGCGGCGGTGGGGACGCCGCCACGGTCCGGGGCGCTGCTCAGTTTGGCGTGATCACCGATGGGTGGCTTTGCGGTAGGCGCCGCAGGCCGTTGTTACGCCGGTGGACAAATAACAACTTGAGATAGGTTTCCGCTCTCGATATACTGGCCGGCAGATGGGCTACCCAAGACTGTGCGTGGTGGGGGTTTGCTTAGCGGTGGCCCTGAGCTGGTTGCCGGCGCAGGCGCCCACGCGGCGGCCGGTGTTTCCCGCGGGCGACAACTACCGCGCGCGGGCGGAATGGTTCCTGCGCTTCCGGCAATCGCGAGACGAGCTTTCGCCGGCGACGCACCGCTACCAGGCGTGGCAGCAGGCGCGGCGGATGCAGGTGCTGCATGTCCGGCGGCAGGCGCGGGCAGCGCCGGCGGGCGCGGCGGGCAGTCCGCCGGCCAGCTTGGGCGGGGATTGGACGGAACTGGGTCCGCGGCCGGAAAACGATCCGCAATTCGGGGCGGTGGCGGGGCGCTTGACCTCGGTCGCGGTGGATTTGGCCAAGGACGCCAGCGGCAGCACCGTCTATTTGGGCGCGGCCGACGGCGGGCTGTGGAAATCCACCAACGCCCTCGCGGCGCAGCCGACGTTCACGCCGATCGGGGACAACCTGCCCAGCCTCTCCATCGGGGCGATCGCGCTGGACAGCTCGACCACACCCACCACGCTTTACGTGGGCACGGGGGAGGGCAACGGCAGCGGGGACAGCTATTACGGGGTGGGCATCCTCAAGAGCACCGACGGCGGCCAGACCTGGACGAACGGGAGCGGGGTGAACTTCCTGGGCAGCGGGATTACGCGGCTGCTGGTGGATCCCACGAATCCGCAGATTCTGCTGGCAGCGGTGACCGAGTCGGGCGTGTATATGAGCGATGACAACGTGATCTCCGCGCCCGCCATCGGCATTGTGCGGTCCAGCGACGGCGGGGCGACGTGGGCGCAGGTGTACAGCGGGGCCACGGCCACCGACCTCGTCTATGTGCCGCCCACGCCGCCGTCGCCCGCGGGGACCTACTATGCGGCCATCCGGGCACGGGGGATTTACCGTTCGAGCGACCAGGGCCAAACCTGGGTGCAGGCGGGCAATCCCTTGGGCAGCGCCGCCCCCAGCGCCAACGATTTCTACAGGGTGTCGCTGGCGGTGAACGGCGGACAACTGTTTGCCTTGATGGCGGACGGGCAAGGCCTGCCGGTGGATGCGAGCGATTGCAACGGCATGGGCAACTGCACCGGGCTGGCGGCGTCGAGCGACGGCGGCAGCACCTGGACGGCGATGAACCTGCCCGCCGGCCTCTACGGCAGCAACAACCAAGGCGGCTACGACCAGTTCATCGCCGCCACGCCCGGCGGCGGCCAACTGGTGATCGGGGGCATTGACGTGTGGTCGGCGCCGCTGGGCGCGGGCGCGCTGCCATGGAGCAACCTGACCAACAGCTACGGCAGCGGCACGGTGCACATGGACGAGCACGGCATCGCTTGCCTGGACGCCATGCGCTGGATCGTGGCCAACGACGGGGGGGCGTGGTACACCGCCGACGCGGGGGCGCACTGGAGCAACCTCAACGCCAGCATCGGCGCCATCCAGTTCTACAGCGTCAGCGCCGATCCGGCGACCGTGGGCCGCTACCTGGGCGGGTCGCAGGACAACGGCACGGCGCTGACCGCGGGCACCGAACCCTGGGCGGAGATCTGGGGCGGGGACGGCGGCCACACGGCCATCAACCCGGCCAACCCGCAGCAACTGTTCACGGAGAACACCGGCATCTCGATCCAGCGTTCCGACGACGGGGGCGCCAACTTCCACACTGTAGTCGACGGCAACACCATCATGGACGCGCCCGATTTCTACACCCCCTACGTGCCCACGCCGGACGACTCGAGCCTCTACCTGGTGACGCAGCGGGTGTGGCGGGGCCCGGCCGTGCCCAGCGCCGCGGGCCAGGGCTGGCAGGCGATCAGCGGCAACCTCACCCACCCGATGGGGAATGTGGATGCCAGCAGCGACGAACTCACCGCAATCGCGGTGGCGCCGAGCGACGCCAACACGGTGTATGTGGGGGCGTACGACGGCTCGCTCAGCGCGAGCCAGAACGCCGACGGAGCCAAGCCCACCTGGTCGCAGTTGGCGGTTTCGGGCGTGGCGGCGCCGGTGACCGCCCTGGCGGTAAGCCCGAGCGATCCCAAGACGGTGTATTGGGGCTTTGGTTATGTGGGCGGGAGCGCCCTGCTCTTCAAGAGCACCGACGGGGGCTCGAGCTCGACGAACATTGCGGGGAACCTGCCGTCCACGCCGATCAATGCGATTGTGGTGGACCCGGCCCAGCCCAGCAACATCTACGTGGCGACGGACGTGGGGGTCTTCGCGGCGGGCGACGGGGGCACGGGGCAGGAGCAGTGGGTGCGGCTGGGGGGCAACCTGCCGGCGGCGGCGGTGCTGAGCCTGGCGCTGACCTCGGCCGGGGGCATCGCCACGCTAGTGGCGGGCACGCACGGGCGGGGGGCGTGGAGCATTCCGGCGGAGGCGCCGCCCGGGTTCACGATCACGGCCTCGCCGACCAGCGTGACGCTGGAAGCCGGGCAGACGGCGACCTACACACTCGGCACCACGGCCTCCAATGGCGCCTCCACGATCGCGCTGGATTGCGACAACCTGCCGAATTGCACGATCACACCCGCCAGCATTCCGGCGGGAGGGACAGCGACGCTCACGGTGCCCGACGAGGACGAAGGCAGCTTCATCATCACGGCGAGCAATGGGACCAGCACGCAGGTGGTGCGGCTGCAGCTCAACGCCTACGATTTCCAAATTGGATGGGGCGCCAACCCGCCGCCGACGGACCTGCAGGTGGACCAGACGGCGACGTTCGGCTTCAAGGTTGGCGGCCTGGGATCGCTGGGCTTCGACGCGCCGGTGGCCTTTTCCTGTCCCAACGCGCCGGCGGGGGTGACCTGCAGCTTCAGCCCGGCGACGGTGCCGGCGCCGAAGGCGTTGACCAGCGTTTCGCTGCAGGTGCAGGCGGGCGGCAACGCGCCGCCGGGGGCGCTGGCGCTGGACATCCGCGCGACGGGCGGCAGCGTGAGCCACGACCTGACGCTCCATCTGAACGTGACGCAGTTCGAGCTGACCGCCACGCCGCCGACGGTGACCACAGCGTACGGGACGCCGCAGACGTTCACGGTGGCGGCGAGCAGCCTGAGCCATTTTGTGGGGCCGATCGGGCTGAGCTGCGCGGCCACGGGCGAGGGCGCGGCGCTGTGCGCGGCGCAGCCGGCAACGATCACCCCGGGCCAGAGCAGCACGGTGACGGTGACGGGGCTGGGGCGGAACCTGGGCGACACGGCCATGGTGACGGGCAGTGGCGGCAACACGGTGGCAACGGCGACGGTGCAGGTGAATTCCGGCGATTTCTTTTTGCAGACGGCGGCGATCCCCACCATTCCGGGATCGGACACCGCGGGTTTGATCGTGAGCGCGATGGCGAGCTTCACCGATTTCGCTCCGAACATCGCGCTGGGCTGCACCAGCGCGCTGGGCTTGAGCTGTTCCTTCAACCCCGCCACCATCACGCCGGGCCAAGCCAGCACGGTGACGGTGAGCGGGTTGGCGGGCATGGCAGCCTCGAACAACATTCCGCTGGTGATCACCGGGACGAGCGGGGCGCTGCAGCATGCGGTGACGGCGGCGCTGGCCAACGACGGGGACTTTGTGCTGAGCGGACCCACCACCACGACGCCGGTGCTGCCCGGGGATGGAGAGACGTTTCCGATAACGATGGTATCGCTGCATGGCTTTTCGGGAGACTACAGCACGGCGTGCGGGAGCGGGCTGACGTTTCCGTGCAGCGTGAGCCCCGCCACCGTGGCGGGAGTGGCGGGGGGAACGGGGGCGACGGTGACGGTGGCGGGGCTGCCGGGGCCGGGGCCGGTGACAGTGCCGGTGGTGGTGATGGTGGGCCAGGGCGGCGCCAGCCTGAGCCATACCGTGTCGGTGCCGCTGCTGCTGGGGGATTTCGACATCGCGCCGCAGACGGCGACGGCGACGGTGGCGGCCGGGGGCACGGCGGGGTACGCGATCTTTTTCCACGCCACGCCCAACTTGACCGGCAAGGTCAATTGGAGTTGCTCGGGATTGCCAGCGGGCGCAGCCTGCCAGTACAACAACCCGACCAGCTTTTTTGACGGCAGCTCGACGGGGGTGGCGGTGGCGACGAGCGCCGGGCAGGCGGCGCCGGCCAGGCGGGATGGCGCCGGGGGCGCAGGCATGGGGCGGTGGGCGGGGGTGGCAGGGCTGCTGGGGCTGCTTTTCGTGGGCACGGCGCTGGCGATGCGGCGGCGGCGGCTGTGGGCGCTGGCGGGGCTGATGATGCTGGCGAGCGTGGCTTGCGGCGGGGGCGGGGCTGGGGGCGGCGGCACGGTAGGCGGGGGCGGCGGCGGCGGAAGCACGCCGCCGCCGGTGACCAGCACCATCACCATCACGGCGACCGACGCCACACCGGGCGTGGTGAATCCGGTGAGCCGCACGACCACGGTGCGGTTGACGGTGCAATAGGATGCCGACCCGCAGCGCCGGTCTGGTTCTGTTGTGTGCCGCGCTGATAGCGTGCGGCGGCGGCGGCGCGGGCGGGGGCGGCGGGGCCAATGGCGGCGGCGCGGGCGGGGGCGGCAACGGCGGGGGCGGGCAACCGAATCCGAATCCGAAACCGGCCATCACCTCGGTTTCGGGGGTGACGCTGGCCTTCAACGCCATCCTCCCGGCCACGATCAGCGGGAGCGGCTTCCTCTCCGGGAGCGCGGTTGCCATCGACAATATTTCCGTGCTGCCCACGCAGGTGAGCGCCACCCAAATTGAACTGGACCTGCCGGCGAGCGTGCAGAGGGTGGGCGACCACACGGTGACGGTATTCAACCCCGGGCCGGGGGGCGGGACATCGAACGTGGGCACGCTCACGGTAAGCAACACGGTGCCGTCGCTGCAAAGCATCTCGCCGCCGCAGGCCACGGCGAGCGACAGCGAGCTGGTGCTGACGCTGACCGGGGCCAACTTCAACACCAGCACCTACGTGATGTTCAACGGCGCCACGAGCGCGGGCGACCTTCAGTATCCGGTTCAGGTGCAAACCGCCACCCAGCTTCAGCTTAGGGTGCCGGGCTTCGCCGCTGGGACAGGGGGATACCTGCCGGTGAGCGTGGTCAATCCCGGAAGCGGCGGGGGAAGCTCAAGCGCGCTGCCGTTTGCGATGTTGAGCCAGGCACCGGTGCTCGATGCGCAGCAGACACTTTATCCGCTGGTGCGCGACGGAGGAAACGCGCCCTATGCCCTGTTCGGCGCCGGATTCAATCTGTCCTCCGCGGTGCGGTTCGACAACGTGGATGTGGGAGTGGTCAGTCTCGGCGGGGTTTGGGGAACGGAGATCGGGTTTACGATTCCGGGGACGCTGCTCAACAGCACGGGCACGTTTCCGCTGACGGTGATGAACCCGGCGCCGGGCGGGGGGACGGCGACAGTCGAGGTGGATGTGGTCAACCCGCAACCGGCGCTGGCCAGCATGACCCCGGCGGGCGCGGCCGCCGGCGCGGGGGCGCTGAGCGTGGCGCTGACGGGCAGCAACTTCGTGCCGGAGAGCGTGGTCTATTTCAACCAGCAGCCGCTCGCGACCACCTTCGATGGCGCCACCGAGCTCACGGCCCAGATTCCGGCCGCGTTGCTGGCGCATGACGGGGTTTACCCGGTGAGCGTGGACACGCCGGCGCCGGGCGGGGGCGTGTCGCAGCCGCTCTACTTCGGCGGCGGGGCGGGCGGGTATGCGGTGGCGGGGGCGGCCATGCCGGGCGGGACGCGCACGGGATTCACTTCCACGCTGCTGGCCGACGGGCGGGTTCTGATCGCCGGCGGGGCGGACGCGCAGGGGCAGGCGACCCAAAGCGCGCTGCTTTATGATCCGCGGACGGCAAGCTTTTCGCCGACGGGCAACCTCCAGGTGGCGCGCTTGTTGCACACCGCGACGCTGCTGCCCGACGGAAAGGTGCTGATCGCCGGCGGCATGGTGCAGAACGGCGGGACGGAGACGGCGGCCAGCTTCACCGCCGTGTCGGAGCTCTATGACCCGGCCACCGGAACCTTCACGGCGACGGGATCGCTGGGCCAGGCGCGGGCCGGGGCCATGGCCACCTTGCTGCCCAGCGGCGATGTCCTGGTGGCGGGTGGATTCACGCTGGGGACCACCGGCACCGCCGGCAGCGAACTTTACGATGAGGCGAGCGGGGCGTTCGCGACCGGGCCCGGCATGTCCACGGACCAGCTGGGGCGAGCGCGGGAGAACCTGCTGCCTACGGGCAAGGTGCTGGTCTCAAGTCCCAATGGGGGGTACGAGGCGGACCTGTACGAGCCGCAGCAGAACGCGTTCGCCGCCACCGGATCGCAAGACGAAATCCAGTTCCTCGCCCCCACAGCACCATTGCCAAACGGAGATGTCGTCGTGGCGGGCGGGTTCACCGATTATGGCCAGCCTGTGACCTACTCCAACGCCGAGCGCTACCAGACCGCCCTTGGGCTGTGGGAGGATGTGAACCCGCTGCAACAGCCGCTCTTTGCGGAATCGGCGACCCTGTTGCCTGACGGCCAAGTCTTGTTCGCCGGCGGCTCGGGGTTCGACGCGCTAGACGGCTTTTTGTCCGCCGATGAGCTGTTCGACCCGAGCCTCAACCAGTTCCGGTACACAGGCGGGTTGCCGGGCACGCTGCTCGGCCACAGCGCGACGCTGCTTCAGGACGGCACGGTGCTGCTGGTGGGCGGTATGGGGACGGCTTCGGGCGCGGCGGTGTTGTTTGCCCCGCCTCCGCCGGCGGCGCCGTTCACGCCGACGCTGGCGGCGGCGGCGCTGAAGGCGCTGCCGTCAGGAACCTGGGCGATCGTCAGGGGAAATCCGTTCTTTCCGGGGGTGACGGTGAGCCTGGACGGGACGGCGGTGCCGAGCATTTATTTGGACACGACCTTGGTTAGTTTCGAGTTGCCGAGCGGCGTCAGCGCTGGGACGCACACCGTCACGGTCGCAAATCCGGGAGGGCAGGCGTCGGCGGCCCTCAGCATCGATGTGCCGTAGGACTCTGCGCGGCAGACGCCGCGCAGGGTGGCCAGTCGCCAGCTGCCAGTTTCGACTTCCGGTTGCCGGCGCGGCGGGTCGCCGGGGCGGGGCGGATGGAGGGCACGCGGTGATGGGAGGGGCGGGCGGAGCCTGCGGGACGGCAGGGATCGGCCGTCGTCTTGAGGCGGTGCAAAGGCGGTGCATGGGTTTGAGGTTCACTGCGCTGCAAGCCAGGCGCCGCTCCCCCCGCGCCTTGGTTTGGTCCCGCAGGCGGAACCGCCGGAAGCCGAGAACGTGCTTGACCGTACGCGTCAAAGCAACCCAGGCTTGCGGATGCGAGGCGGCGATGGTGAAGTGGCGGGATGGAAGAGAAG
The DNA here is from genome assembly GCA_035531375.1 of Terriglobales bacterium. Lineage (GTDB taxonomy): Bacteria > Acidobacteriota > Terriglobia > Terriglobales > SCQP01 > SCQP01. Next base: position 35,806 of record DATKSZ010000119.1, read on the forward strand.
CGGAGTTGGGCGGAGAAGCTGGCGGTGGTGCGGGCGTTTGAGGCGAGCGGGAGGCCGCGGCAGGAGTTTTGCGGGGCGATCGGGTTGGCGCCGACGACGCTGGACGGATGGCGGCAACGGGCGCGGGAATCGCAGCGGCTGGTGCCGCTGGAGGTGAAGGCAGGCGGGTGGGGCGCGGGCGCCGGGGTGGCGATCGAGCTGGCGAATGGGCGCAGGATCGAGGTGCGGCCGGGCTTCGACGCGGAGACGCTGGTGCAGGTGCTGGCGGTGGCGGAGCGGAGCTGACGGTGTTTGCGCTGGGGCCGGCGACGCGGATTTACGTGGCGGCGGGTGCGACCGACATGCGCAAGGGCTACGACGGCCTATACGGGCTGGTGCGGGACCAGTTGGCGCTGGATCCGCTGAGCGGGCATCTGTTCCTGTTCGCGAACCGGCAGCGGACGCGGCTGAAGCTTTTATGCTGGGACGGGAGCGGGCTGTGGGTGTGCGCCAAGCGGCTGGAGAAGGGGTGTTTCCGCTGGCCGGAGGCGCAGGCGGGGGCGGACAAGGTGGTGTTGGACGGGCACCAGTTGGCGCTGCTGCTGGGCGGGCTGGACCTGGCGGCGGCGCGCCCGCGGCGCTGGTATCGGCGGGCGGGCGCGGCATAATAATAGTCGCTCGATGATGTAACTGCCGCCCCGGGTGGGCGTCTAAGGTAATGTGGCCGCACCGCCGAAGTCCACCGCCCGCGAAGATCTTTTGGCCGAGTTGGAGGCGCATCTGCCGCCCCAGTTGCTGGGCAAGGTGCGGCAGCGGCTGGAATGGGCCGAGTTGCGGGTGCTGCTGCTGGAGGAGAAGCTGCGGTTGCAGCGGATCGCGAAGTACGGGCCGGGGAGCGAGCGGCTGAGCGCGGGCCAGTTGGAGCTGCTGGAGTTGGAGCCCGGGGTCAGTGCCGAGGAAGTGGCGGCGGAGGCGGGGCGGGCGCCCCTGGGTGCGGAGGCGGAAGCGCCGCGGAGCAGCCCGCCGGCGCGGCGGGCGCATCCCGGGCGGCAGGCACTGCCGGAGCAGTTGCCGCGTGTGGTCACGGTGCTGCGGTGTCCGCCGGCGCCCTGCCGCGGCTGCGGCCAGGAGATGGCGGTCCTCGGCTACGACGAGAGCGAGCGGCTGGAGGTGAAGCCGGCCGAGTACTATGCGG
>DATKSZ010000120.1:0-81126 GCA_035531375.1 Terriglobales bacterium
GCTCCATGATCTCCTGCATGTCTTTCCCCCTTAACAGGTTGCGGCCCTCCTCTGTCACCAGAGTCAAGCCTGGTTTACTCCCCGCCAGGGGTGGGGGATTTTTCAACCGGCGTTATGGGGATTTTTGCACCGGCGCTGACAGAGGGTAAGCGGAGGGCGGGGGAGGAAGGTAGTCCGCGGAAGGGTGGAGAGGCGGAAGCATGCACAGCCAAGATTGGCTGTGCCACAGTGGCCAGAAAGCTTGGGCATGCACTGAAGGGCTGAGGCATGGGGTCAGAGGGCTGAGGCATGGGACCAGAAGGTTGGGCATGCACTGAAGGCTGGGGCACGGGGCCAGAGGGTTGGGCATGCACTGAAGGCTGGGCATGGGGCCAGAGGGTTGGGCATGCACTGAAGGCTGGGGCGCGGGGCCAGAGGGTTGGGCATGCAGTGCCGAGGGGGGTTGTGCCGGGGGGCCGGAAAGCTTGGGCATGCAGCGCGCGATGGGCGGGCGGGGGTGGCTCGAGGGGAGGCGGCGGCCAGTGTATTCTTAAGCCTATGACGATTGGGTTTGCCTGCGACCATGGCGGATTTCCTCTCAAAGAGAGGCTTTTGGCGGTGCTGCGGGAGGCGGGGGCGGAGGTGCTGGACCTGGGCACGAACTCGGCGGCGCCGGTGGACTACCCCGACTACGCCGAGGCGCTGGGGCGGGCGATTCTGGAGGGGAGGGCGGAGCGCGGGGTGCTGGTGTGCGGCAGCGGGGTGGGGGCGTCGGTGGCGGCGAACAAGCTGCCGGGGATACGGGCGGCGGTGTGCCACGACTGCTTTTCGGCGCGGCAGGGGGTGGAGGACGACGACGCCAACGTGCTTTGCCTGGGGGGGCGGGTGATCGGGCCGGAACTGGCCGCCGACTTGGTGCGGATTTTCCTGCAGGCCCGCTTTTCGGGAGCCGAACGGCACTGCCGGCGGCTGGCAAAGGTGCGTATCCTAGAAGAGAAGTACTGACCGTCGAGGCCCACCTATGAACCCCCTGCAGCGGCTGCACGAGTTTGGCCAGAGTTTCTGGTATGACAACATACGGCGCGAGTTGCTGCGCAACGGCGAGCTGGCGCGCATGGCGCGCGAGGACGGGCTGCGGGGGCTGACCTCGAACCCAACGATATTCGCCAAGGCGCTGGCGGCGGGGAGCGAGTACGACGCCGCCATCCGGCACAACTGGGCCAAGCCCACGCCGGAGCTGTTCCTGGAACTGATGATCGAGGACATCCAGGGGGCGTGCGACGTGCTGCGGCCGGTGTTCGACGCCTCCGGGGGGCGGGACGGGTTCTGCTCGATCGAGGTGTTTCCCGACCTGGCGCGCGACGCCGCGGGCACGATCGAGCAGGCGCGGATGCTGTGGCGGCGGGTGGGGCGGCCCAACGTGATGGTGAAGATTCCCTCGACGCCGGAGTGCCTGCCGGCGATCGCGGCGGCGCTGGAGGAGGGGATCAACATCAACATCACGCTGATGTTCGGCTTTGCCAGCTACCAGGCGGTGGTGGAGGCCTACCTGGGGGCGCTGGAGAAGCGGTTGGCGGCGGGGGGGAAGCTGGAGGCGCTGGCCTCGGTGGCGAGCCTGTTCGTGAGCCGGGTGGACACCAAGCTGGACCCGCGGCTGCAGGCGCATCCGGGCTTGCAGGGCAAGGCCGGAATCGCCAACGCGCAGCGCATGTACCGGCACTTCCAGCAGGCCTTCGCGGGGCCGCGGTGGGCGCGGCTGCAGGCGGCGGGGGCGCATCCGCAGCGGCTGCTGTGGGCCTCGACCTCGACCAAGAACCCGAACTATCCGGACACGCTGTACGCCGAGGCGCTGATCGGGCCGGAGACGGTGGACACCATGCCGGACGCGACCGTGGCGGCGTTCCGCGACCACGGGCAGCCGGCCGACCGGCTGGGGGCGGCGATGGCGAACTACGCCGGGGAGGTGGAGCCGGTGCTGGCGGCGCTGGCGGCGGCCGGGATTGACCTGGAGCAGGCGGCGCGCGAGCTGCAGGACGAGGGGGTGGACTCGTTCGAGAAGTCGTATGAAGAGCTGATCGAGGGGCTGGAGGACAAGGTCGCCTGGCTGAGCCAGGCGATGCAGGGGCCGAAGCCGCTGCTGGCGGCGGCGGCGGCGGTGGACGCGCAGGCGGGGGCGCGGATTGGGCGCCGGGACGCGGGCTACTGGAGCGCGGAGGCGGGGGTGGAGGCCAAGATCGCCCACCGGCTGGGGTGGCTGGAGCTGCCGCGGGCGATGGCGGGGCGGGTGGGCGAGATCCGCGGCCTGGTGGCGGAGTGCCAGGCGGCGGGCTACACCGACGCGGTGCTGCTGGGCATGGGGGGGAGCAGCCTGGCGCCGGAGGTGTTCTGCCGGATCTTCGATTGCCGCCAGGGTTTGCGCCTGCACGTGCTCGACACCACCAACCCGGACCAGATCGCGCGGGTGGAGGGCGCGGTGGATGTGGCCAAGACGCTGTTCATCGTGAGCAGCAAGAGCGGCGGGACGATCGAGCCCAACAGCCTGTTCGCGTATTTCTGGTCGAAGCAGGGCGCGGGGGCGCACTATATCGCGATTACCGACGCGGGCACGGGGCTGGAGAAGCTGGCGCGGGAGCACCAGTTCCGCAAGGTGTTCACCAACCCGGGCGATATTGGGGGGCGGTACTCGGCGCTGTCGCTGTTCGGGCTGGTGCCGGCGGCGCTGGTGGGGGTGGACATCGGGCTGTTGCTGCAGCGGGCGCAGCAGATGGCGCACGCCTGCCAGGCGCCGGCGGAGCGCAATCCCGGGGTGCGGCTGGGGGCGGCGCTGGGGGCGTGGGCGGCGGCCGGGCGCGACAAGCTGACGCTGATCGCCAGCCCGGAGCTGGCCAGCCTGGGGGCGTGGCTGGAGCAGTTGATCGCCGAGAGCACGGGCAAGCAGGGCAAGGGGATCGTGCCGGTGGCGGGGGAGGCGCTGGGCGCGCCCGGAGTGTATGGCAACGACCGGGTGTTTTGCCAACTGGGGCTGGGCGGGACCAACGACGCGACCGGGGCCAAGCTGACCGGGCTGGCGGCGAAGGCGCCGGTGGTGCAGATCGGGCTGCGAGACCGCTACGACCTGGGGGCGGAGTTTTTCCGCTGGGAGTTTGCGGTGGCGGTGGCGGGGCAGGTGCTGGGGATCAACCCCTTTGACGAGCCCAACGTGCAGGAGAGCAAGGACAACACGGTGCGGGTGCTGGGCGAGTACCTGAAGGGGGGGGCGGCGGCGGCGGGGTTCGAGGCCAAGCCGACGGCGGAGGCGAACGGGCTGCGGTACTACGCGCCCGAGCTGAAGGACCTGGCGGGGTGGCTGGCGAGCGTGCAGGCGGGCGACTACGTGGCGATCATGGCCTACCTGGAGCGCTCGGCGGAGATGGAGCAGGCGCTGGACGGGTTGCGGCTGGAGCTGCGGGAGCGGCTGAAGGTGGCGACCACGGTGGGGTTCGGGCCGCGCTTTTTGCACTCGACCGGACAGTTGCACAAGGGCGGGGCGAACAACGGGGTGTTTTTGCAGATCACCGGAACGCCGGCGGTGGACCTGGCCATCCCGGGGGAGCAATACAGCTTTGCGACGCTGCTGCAGGCGCAGGCGATGGGCGACTACGAGTCGCTGGCGCAGCACGGGCGGCGGCTGCTGCGGGTGGCGGTGGGGCGGGAGGCGGGGGCGGGGCTGCGGGCGCTAGCGCAAGCGCTGAGCGCGCAGCCGGCGGCGGCGGGCAGGCGCTAGGCGACGATTGGCATGGGCAGCCTGAGCACAATCGAGGTCGCGCCCAACCCGCTGCGGGCGGGGCTGCGGCTGCAGCGCACGGCGCCGCCCTGCACCATGGTGATCTTCGGGGCCTCGGGCGACCTGACGCGGCGCAAGCTGATGCCGGCGCTGTACGCGCTGGCGCGGATGCAGCGGCTGGCGCCGACCTTCCATGTGATCGGGGTGGCGAACGAGCCCTGGGACACGGAACAGTTCCGGCAGCAGATGGGCGCGGCGGTGCGGCAGTTCGCCTCGCCCGACGAGCCGGAGGCGGGGGATGCGGGGTGGGCGGCGTTCGCGGGGCGGATGCAGTTTTTGAGCGGGGACTTCGACGATCCCGGGCTGTTCGCGCGGTTGGCGGAGGCGCTGCGGGGGATACCGGAGGGGGGCGGGAACGTGCTGTTCTACCTGGCCACGCCGCCCAGCCTGATCGCGGTGATCGGGGAGCAGTTGGGGCGGGCGGGGCTGGGGCAGTTTTCGCCGCAGGGGTGGACGCGGATCATCGTGGAGAAGCCGTTCGGGCGGGACCTGGCGAGCGCGCGCGGGCTGAACCAGTCGCTGCACCGGGTGTTCGAGGAGGAGCAGATCTTCCGCATTGACCACTACCTGGGGAAGGAGACGGTGCGCAACATCATCGTCTTCCGCTTCGCCAACGGGATTTTCGAGCCCATCTGGAACCGGCGCTACATTGACCACGTGCAGATCACGGTGGCGGAGGCGATCGGGATCGAGCGGCGGGGGCGGTACTACGAGGAGGCGGGGGCGCTGCGCGACATGGTGCAGAACCACCTGTTGCAGGTGCTGTCCATCGTGGCGATGGAGGCGCCGGTGCGGTTCGAGTCCACGCCGGTGCGGGACGAGAAGGTGAAGCTGATCCACTCCATCCGGCCGCTGCTGCCGCCGCACGCGGGCAACTACGACGAGGTGGCGGTGCGGGGGCAGTACGGGCCGGGGTTTGTGGGGGGGCAGGCGGTGGTGGGATACCGGCAGGAGGGGGAGGTGGCGCCGGACTCGGGGCGGGAGACCTATGTGGCGCTGAAGCTGCAGATCGAGAACTGGCGGTGGGCGGGGGTGCCGTTCTATTTGCGCTCGGGCAAGCGGCTGCCAAAGCGGGTGAGCGAGGTGGCGATCCAGTTCAAGTCGCCGCCGTTTTTGATGTTCCAGGACGTGTTTCCGGAGGCGATCGAGGCCAACGTGCTGGTGATCCGGATCCAGCCGGACGAGGGCATCTCGCTGCGCTTCGAGGCCAAGGTGCCGGGGACGGACATGCGGCTGCGGCCGGTGAAGATGGACTTCCAGTACGGCACCAGCTTTGGGGAGCCGCAGCCGGAGGCGTACGAGACGCTGCTTTTGGACGCGATGCTGGGGGACGGGATGCTGTTTGCGCGCTACGACCAGGTGGAGGCGGCGTGGGCGCTGACCACGCCGCTGCTGGAGGCCTGGGAGGCGGGGGCGGCGCCGAGCCTGCCCAACTACGCGGCGGGGAGCTGGGGGCCGGAGGCGGCGGAGGAGTTTTTGCAGCGGGATGGCCGCGCCTGGCGGCGGCCGTAGGGGGACGGCCATGGCAAGGATACGGGCACTGGAGTGGAGCGGGGTGGGGCGGACGGCGGAGATCGAGCCGCAGTGGGGCCGGATGCGGCAGCAGGAGGGGGAGGCGCAGGCGCGGGCGCTCACCCTCAACCTGATCTGCCGGGCGCAGGACGCGGCCGACGCGGCGCGGGTGGCGGAGTTCCTGTGGGAGCTGGGGCCGCGGCATCCGGCGCGGGTGTTTGTGCTGGCGCCGGGGGGAGCGGGGGGGGGGGTGCGGGTGGCGGCGCACGCCCAGGGCTCGGAGCTGGTGGAGCTGGCGGCGACGCCGGAGCGGGCGGCCAGTGCGGTGAGCCTGGTGGCGCCGCTGCTGATCTCCGATCTGCCGGTGGTGCTGCTGTGGCGGGGAGGGGATCCGCACGCCAACCGCGAATTCCAGGAATGGGCGGCGATGGCGGACCGGGTGCTGGTGGATGCCCACCGCATGCGGCTGCCGCCGGCGCAACTGGCGGCGCTGGCGCAGGAGCTGCCGGCGCGGGCCAGCCTCTGCGACCTGACCTGGACGCGGCTGACGCCGTGGCGGCAACTGCTGTGCCAGGGGCTGGAGGCGGAGCGCGAGGGCAGCCGGCGCATCCGGCGGGTGAGCCTGACGGCCGGGCATGGGCGGCAGCCCACCGCCAGCCTGGCGGCCACGCTGTTTGCCGGCTGGCTGGCGCACCTGCTACATTGGACCCCGCAGGAGCGGCTGGGGGTGGACGCGCTGCGGCTGCGCGACGCGGCGGGCGAGGAGGTGACGCTGCGGTTCCAGCCCTGCCCCAGCGAGGAGCGGCACGGGCTGCTGCGGCGGCTGGTGGTGGAGGGCGAGGAGGGCGGCATGTCGGTGGTGGTGCAGCATCGCGGCGAGCGGTTGTCGGTGAATGTGCGCGGCGGCGGGCGGCTGCTGGGCGAATGGGCGGGACCGGCCACCAGCCCGGAGCGGAGCGAGGCGGAGACCTTGAACGAAGAACTGTCCATCCATGGCCGCGATCTGCTCTACCAGCCGGCGCTGGAGTGCGGCTTGGCGCTGATCGCGCGGCTGGAGGCGGCGTGAGCCGGGCGCTGCACCTGGTGCCCTCGATCTTGTCGGCCAACTTCGGCTGCCTGGAGCGCGAGCTGGCGGCGGCGGAGGCGGCGGGGGCGGACCGCTTCCAGGTGGACATCATGGACGGGCATTTTGTGCCGAATATCTCCATGGGGCCGATGTTTGTGGCGGCGACGCGGGCGCACACGGGGCTGCCGATCGAGGCGCACCTGATGGTTTCGCGGCCGGAGCAGTGGGTGGAGGCGGTGGCGCAGGCGGGGGCCGACGTGGTGATCGTGCACGCCGAGGCGAGCCGCCATCTGCACAGCCTGCTGCGGCAGATCGAGGCCGCCGGGGCGCGGCCGGCGGTGGCGCTGAACCCGGCCTCGCCGCTGGCGCTGATCGAGGAGGTGCTGGACCAGGTGGCGCTGGTGCTTTTGATGACGGTGGAGCCGGGGTTTGGCGGACAGACGTTTATCGAGGGGGTGTGTGGCAAGATCGCGCGGCTGCGGCAGCGGCTGGAGGCCGAGGGGCGGGACTGCGACATCGAGGTGGACGGCGGGGTGGACGCGGCCACGATTGGGCGGGCGCGGGCGGCGGGGGCGAATGTGTTTGTGGCGGGGAGCGCGGTGTTTGGCCATCGCGGCGGGGTGGCGGCAGGGATGGCGGAGTTGCGGGGCGCTTTGCGCGAGGCAGCGCATGCAGCACGCGGCAGCAAGCAATCCGCGGAGCGGGGGTAGGCAGCGGGACCCGGGGAGGGCGCGGGGTGTGCACAGCCAAGATTGGCTGTGCCACAGCCTGCTCGGCAGGCGCTTTATGGGCCGCCAGGGGGGGCGGGCTTGCGCGACTCAGCAATCTCAACACTCGGCAGAGCGGGGGTAGGCAGCGGGACCCGGGGAGGGCGCGGGGTGCGCACAGCCAAGATTGGCTGTGCCACAGCCTGCTCGGCAGGCGCGTCATGGGCCGCCGGGGGGGCGCAGGGTTGCGCGACTCAGCGATCTCAACACTCGGCGGAGCGGGGTAGGCAGCGGGACCCGGGGAGGGCGCGGGGTGCGCATAGCCAAGATTGGCTGTGCCACAGCCTGCTCGGCAGGCGCGTTATGGGCCGCCGGGGGGGCGGGCGCCGACCACGTCGGCGGGGAGGTTGAGGTCGAGGGCTTGGCGCAGGGCGTTGAGCTCGGCGGGGGAGAAGCGCTGCTGGAACTGGGGGCGGCTCATGCGCAGGGCGCGCTGGGCGGGGGGGAGTTGGCGGAGGTTGTTGTAGGCGGCGCGGAAGGCCTGGCGGCGGGCGGGGGGCAGGGACTGGAACTGGCGGAAGATCTGGAGCAGGCCGGCGCGCTGGCGGGGGCTGAGCCTGCCCAGGTTGCGCAGGCGGCGGATGACGCGCTGCTGCTGCTGCGGGGTCATGGCGTTGAGGCGGCGCAGGCCGCCGAGGATGCGCTGCTGCTGGGCGGGGGGGAGGCGCTGGAAGTTGGGGTCTTGGCGGAGGCGCTGTTCGCGCTGGGCGGGGGGGAGCTGGCTGAGGCGCTGCAGGCCGGCGCCGAGGGGGGCGCGGGGGCGGAGGCCGGGGGCGCGGCGGCCGCCGCGCTGGGCGGCGGCGGGGATTAGCAACAGCACCAACAGCAGGGCGAGGCGACGGATTGGGGCGGAGGATTTCAATCGCGGTCCTGGAGCCTGGTGGAGCGGGAGTTGGGGGCGCTGAGGAAGTCGAGGTGGTCGAGCAGGTCGCCGTCGTTGGCCAGGGTTTGCAGGTCGCGCATGACCGGATCCACCTGGGCGGTCTGGTAGGGGGCGGGCGGGGGGGCGGGGGCGGCGCCGCGGAAGACGAACAGGCCGAGGGTGAGCAGCAGGGCCAGGGTGACGGCGGCACTGGCCCAGCGCAGTTGGGGCGAGAGGTCGGCGAGCCAGCGGCGCCAGGCGGGGGGGGCGGCGGCCGCGGCTTGGAGGCGGCGCTGGAGGCGGCGGTCAAAGCCGGGGTCGAGCTGGGGGCGGGGCTGCCACTCGTCCAGCAACCGCAGGAGGGGATCGGAGGGAGGGGGGATCTGGGGCTTCATAGCAAATCCTTCAACTCGCGCCGCAGGGACTCGTAGGCGCGGAAGAGCAGCGATTTGGTGGCGCTGGAGGAGAGTTGCAGGGCTCCGGCGATCTCATCGTAATCCAAGCCCTGGTATTTGTGCATGACCACGGCGGAGCGCTGGCGTGGGGGGAGGGCGGCGATGGCGGCGCGGATGCGGTGGCGGCGAAGGCGCTCGGCGCTGGCGGCGACCAGCACCTGCTCGGGGCTGGGGCGGCGGTCGGGGAGCTGGCGCGGGGGGGCGTCGTCGCCGTCGAGAGACTGGTCGAGGGAGTCGTGCAGGCGCTCGCGGCGGTGGTCGCGCAGGTAGTTGAGGGCGAGGTGGTTGGCGATGCGGTAGAGCCAAGTGCTGAAGCGGGCCTGGGGCTGGTAGCGGGCGCGGTGGAGGTAGACGCGGAGGAAGGCCTCCTGCAGGATCTCCTCGCTGGCGGCGCGGTCATGCACCAGGCGGAAGACGAAGCCGAGGAGCGGGGCCTGGAAGCGGGCGACGAGCTGGTCGAAGCAGGCGGCCTCGCCCGCCTGGAAGCGCAGCATCAGGGCGGTGTCGGGGTCCAGGACCCGCAGCGAAGCGTCCAGAATGGCTGTCAACTCCGCCCCCATGTGGCCCCCGCGGGGTTGAACCCGGGCTGGCGGCGAAAGTTGCGCATGGGGGAGGAATTATGGGTGGGACTAGGGGAAACTGACCTTGGGGGGGGCCTGGCGGTTGGCCTCGGAGGTCTGGAAGTAGTCGTTGTTGTAGGGCATGCCGCCGAAGTGGGCGACCAGGTTGTTGGGGAAGGTGCCGATGTAGGCGTCGTAGGACTGGATGGAAAGGTTGTATTGGCGGCGGGAGACGGCGATGCGGTTTTCGGTGCCGGTGAGCTCGTCCTGGAGGGCGAGGAAGTTGCGGTTGCTCTTGAGGTCGGGGTAGTTCTCGACGATGACCAGCAGGCGGCTGAGGGCGCCGTCGAGCTGGTTGTTGGCGGCCATGGTCTGGCGCGGGGTTTGGGCGCCGCCGAGGGCGGCGCGGGCCTTGGTGACCTCGCCGATGACGGTCTGCTCCTGCTTGGCGAAGCCCTTGACGGTGGCGACGAGGTTGGGGATGAGGTCGGAGCGGCGCTGGATGTTGACGTCCACCTCGGACCAGGTCTGCTTGATGGCCTCGCGCATGCGCACCATGTTGTTGTAGCGGTTGGTGAAGCTGGCGGCGACGCTGACCACCACCAGCAGGATGACGACCAGCACGATCAGCCAAGGCTTGGCGGCGCCGGCGTGGGAGCGGACGGCAGTGCGGGGACGGGGCGAAGGGCTAAGGTTCATGGCGGTTCTCACTTTCCCCCATTATCTTCCAGGCCGAGTTCGACCTGGGTGATGGCGGCGAGGTAGAGGGCGAAGAGTTGGCGAAGGGGCTGGAGCTTGCCGGCCGCCAGGCGGGCTTGGGCGCGGCGGGCGGCGAGGATGGCGGCGAAGGGCTGGGGATCGAAGTGGAAGCGGGCGGCGGCGGCGGCAAGGACCTCGTCCTTGGGGACGCGCATGGGCTCGCCCACGGCCACCAGGGCGTGGCGGAGGAGGGTGAGGAAGGCGCTGCTGGAGTCGAGCAGCAGGGCTTCGAGCTTTTTGGCGTCGTGGCCGAGGCTCATGTAGGCGCCGCGCAGGCGGAGGAGCTTGGCGCGCAGGTCGTGCTCGACGTGGCGGCGGTGGAGGTCGGGGAAGTGGGGGGCCTGGGCGAACAGGTCGGCGCCGTGGAGCAGGCGGTGGTGGGCCTGGATGTCGAGGTACTCGATGGGAAAGACCTGGGCGGAGTCGTCCTGCTCGTCGCGGGAGAGCATGACCAGGGGGGGGTTGCCCTGGGCGCTCCACCACTGCACCGCGGGGGCGCCCAGGTCGAGGGTGGCGGCGTCGAGGCGGTCGAGCACGGCGAGCAGGTTGATGTCGCTGCGCTGGCGGTCGTGGTTGCCGCCGTTGGCGAGCGAACCGTAGACGACCAGGGACTGCAGGCGGTCGCCATAGAGCTGGGCGAGCCAGGCGGTGATTTTTTCGAGCGCGGCCTCGGGAGTGTCTTTCATCAGAGTGTTCCCTGTATTCTGCCACCAGCGGCGGGCGGAGCGGGGAAAACTACCAACTGCCGCCGGCGCCGCCGCCGCCAAAGCCGCCGCCGCCAAAGCCGCCAAAGCCTCCGCCGCCGCCGCCCCCGCCGCCGCCGAAGCCTCCGCCCCAGCCGCCACCCATGCCGCCGCCGCCCAGGTTCATGAAGATCAGGGGCCAGAGGCAGCCGCCCATGCCGCTGCTGTGGCCGCGGGAGGCGAGGGCGCCGACGATCCAGATGACCAGGAGGAAGACCAGGAAGCCGATCTGGCCGGCGGGAGAGCCGCCGCCGCCGCCGTTGCCGGAAGGGGCGGGGGGGAGCTGGCCGAGGCGGTCGGCGGCGCCGGGCATGCGCGCCGCCAGGGTGCGCTCGACTTGGTCGAGCATGCCATTGAAGACGGCGGCGTAGTCGCTGGAGCGGAGCTGGGGGACGAGCGCGCGCATCCAGGAGCCGACGTCGGCGTCGGTGATGTAGGGCTCGAGGCCGTAGCCGACCTGGGTGAAGTACTTGTGGTCCTTGACGGCGATGAAGATAAGAAGGCCGGTGTCCTTGTCCTGGCGGTTGGCGGCAGTCTTGGCGCCAATGCCCCAGGACTGGGCGAGCTGGAGGGAGTAGTCAAAGGTGTCGGTGTCGCCCGTGGTGGCGACGGTCACCATGGCGACCTGGACCTTGAGCTGCTGGTTGAGCAGGCGGGCGCGCTGCTCCAGGGCGGCGGCGGCGTTGGGGTCGAGCACGCCGGCGAAGTCGTTGACAAAGCCGGTGGGCTTGAGGCTGGAAGGGGCGGGGACGGTTTGGGCGGCGGCGGCGAGGGCGAAGGCGCCCAGGCAGCAGACCAGCCCCAAGCGGCGAAGGAGGCGGCTCATAGTCCTTGAAACACCAGACGCAATCCCACCAGAATCGCTACCCCCAGGAACACGCCCGCCGCCATGCGGATGCCGGGCTCGCGGTTGACCTCGGGGACCAAGTCGGTGGTGGCCACGTAGAGAGTGACGCCGGCGGCGACGGGCAGCGCCTGCGGCAACCCCAGGGGGAACAATAGCATGAGGGCCACGCCCAGCAGGGAGGCGACGCCGATGGCGACGGTGGCGAGGAGGGCGGCGCGGTGGCCGCGTCCGGCGGCGAGCATGACCGAGGCCATGGTGAAGCCCTCAGGGATCTTGTGCATGAACACGGCCAAAAAGATGATCCAGCCCAGCCAGGAGGAGACCAGGAAGCCGCTGCCGATGGCCACGCCGTCGAACAGGGTATGGATGCCGAGGCCGGCCATCACGGAGAGGGGAAGATGGCCGTGGCTGAAGGCGCCGGCGTGGGTCTCTTCGCCAAAGTGGAAGTGGGGGATGAACGAGTGCTCGACCAGGTGGACGAGCAGGTAGCCGCCGAGCAGGAGGAAGGGGGCGCGGGCGGGGTCGAGCTTCCAACTCTCGGGCAGCATTTCGAGCAGCGCCGTGCCCAGCATGAAGCCGGCGCCGAGGGCGACGAAGTAGCGCAGGTAGCGGCGCTCCCAGGCGCGCCCGGTGAGCACCAGGCCGCCGAAGATGTTGGCCAGCGCGGCCAGGAGGCCGAGCGCGAGGGCGAGGCGGTAGGCAGGGGGCATGTGCATTTTCAGGGTAGCAGGCCGGGGCGGAGCGGAGGCAACGGCGGTGGGGGGCTGGGAGTCTAAGCCAGCACTGGAGTGGCACATGCGGATGAACGACACGACCGAGAAGATGTTGACCTGGGGGCCGCTGGGGCTGGGGGTGGGGTTGATGCTGGCCGACCACCGGCGGCTGGGGATGGCGGTGGCGATGCTATCGCCGGTGACGGTGGCGCTGGAGCATCCCAAGGCCACGCGGAAGGCGCTGCAGGCGATACCGGAGAACCTGGCCGAGTATGGCAAGGCGACCGGGAAGGCACTGCGCAAGGCGGGCGAGCAGGTGGGCTGCAGCGCCAAGCAGACGGCCAAGGGGCTGCGCTGGCTGGCGGGGTAGCTCGGTGGATAGTCCACACCTGACTCGGGTCGCTCCCGTTGGTCGCTTAGCGCCGTGGCTTCGAATCCCGGCAGGGGGCGCCTGCGATCTGGGGCCACAGGCCAGGGGGCTGGATTAGGCCTAGCGCACCCAGGTGGCGGCGAGGTGGCGGTGGTCGGCGGCGTCCACGCGGAGGGCGAGGCGGAGGTAGGGGCGGGGGAGGAGGGCCTCCAGGCGCTCGCCCCACTCGATGGCGACCAGCTTGGACTGTCCCGGAGGCGGGGCCAGCCAGAGGTCTTCCAAGCCCAAGGTGGCGAGCTGGGGGGCGGTCTCGATGCGGTAGAGATCGAGATGGAAGAGCGAGCGCGGGCCGCGGTGGTACTCGTGGATGAGGGTGTAGGTGGGACTGGCGACCTCGTCCTCGCGGGCGACGCCCCAGCCGGCGGCCAAGCCCTGCATGAGGGTGGTCTTCCCTGCCCCGAGATCGCCGACCAAGACCAGCAGCGCAAAGGGCGGGAGCTGGGCGGCGAGGCGGCGGCCGAAGTCCTGGGTGGCCTCGGGGGTGGGGAGCTCGACCTCAGGGGCGGAGTTCATGGGGCAGCGACCTCGCGCAGGGCTTGGGGCAGAGCGGCGAGCAGGTCGGAGGCGAGGAGCGACATCTCGCCCAGGCGGGCGGCGGCGAGGTCGCCGGCGCGGCCGTGGAGGAAGACGGCGGCGGCGGCGGTGAGCAGGCGGGGAGCCTGGGGAAATTGCGCCAGCAGGCCGGCGAGCAGGCCGGCGAGGACGTCGCCGGCGCCGGCGGTGGCCATGCCGGGGTTGCCGCTGGGGTTGATGAAGACGGCGCCGTCGGGATCGGCGATGAGGGTGAACTGGCCCTTGAGCACGGCGATGGCGCCGGTCTCGGCGGCGAGGCGCTGGACGTAGTAGAGGCGGCGGGACTGGACCTCGGCGGTGGAGCGGTCGAAGAGGCGGGCCATTTCGCCGGGATGGGGGGTGAGGACGCCGCCGGGGAGGCGGAGTTCGTTGCGGCGGTGGGCGAAGGCGTTGAGGCCGTCGGCGTCGAGGACGCAGGGGAGGCGGGCGGCGGCGACGAGTTGGCGGACGAAGGCGGCGGTGTCGGGGTGGGCGGTGAGGCCGGGGCCGAGGGCGAGCACGGTGGCGGGGCGGAGGAGGGAGTCGAGCAGGGCGGGGGTGGCGGCGGCGGAGAGGGTGCCGGCGGGGGTCTCAGGCAGAGGCTCGGTCATGAGCTCGGGCAGGGCGGCGGCGACCAGGGGCAGCACCGAGCCGGGCAGGGCGACGGTCACGAGGCCGGCGCCCATGCGCAGGGCGGCGGAGCCGACCAGGGTGGCGGCGCCGGACTTGCCCAGCGAGCCGGCCACGACCAGCACGTGGCCGAAGTTGCCCTTGTGGGCGTCGCGGGGGCGGGGGGCGAGAAAGGGAGCGCAGTCGGCGGGGGTGGCGAGGCGGAGGAGGGCGCCGCTGGCGGCGACGAGCGCCTCGGGGCTGCCGATGGGGGCGATGGAGAGCGCGCCCACGCAGGCGGCGTGGCGGGAGAGGAAGTGGCCGAGCTTGGGAGCGGTGAAGGTAACGGTGGCGCGGGCGCGGAGCACGGGGGCGTCGGGGGCCTCGGCGGCGCCGGTGGCGTCGGCGCAGAGGCCGGAGGGGACATCCACGGCCAGCACCGGGCCGCGGTAGTCGCGGTTGAGGTCTGCGACCACGGCGCGCAGCCAGCCGGTGAGGGGGCGGACCAGGCCGGTGCCGAAGAGGGCGTCCACCACCAGGTCGCAGGCGAGGAGGGCGGGGCGCTGGGCTAGCCAGGCGGCGTGGTCGAGGACCTCGATGGGCGGGGAGGAGAGGGCGGCGAGGGCGGCAGCGGCGTCGCCGGCCAAGCGGGCGGCGGGGGCGAAGAGCAGGACCAGGACGGGGACGCGGCGGCGGGCGAGGAGGCGGGCGAGCACCAGGCCGTCGCCGCCGTTGTTGCCGCCGCCGCAGAGGATGGCGATGCGGCCGGCGAGGGCGGCGGGGAAGTCGCGCTCCAGGCGGGCCTCGAGCGCGGCGGCGGCTTGGGCCATGAGGGCGCCGCCGGGCGTGCCGCACTCTTCGATGGTGGCGCGGTCCACCTCGCGCATCTGCACCGAGGATAGAACGACCATGGGCGACTCCGTCTGGACTTCAGGACGCTACTTCACCAGATTCTTCAACAGAAACAGGAGGTTGGCGGGGCGTTCGGCGAGGCGGCGCATGAAGTAGGGGTACCACTCCGGGCCGAAGGGGATGTAGACGCGCACGCGCCAGCCGTCGCGGGTGAGGCGCTGCTGCAGGTCGCGGCGGATGCCATAGAGCATCTGGAACTCGAAGGCGGCGGGGGCGATTTGGCGCTGGCGGGCGTAGGCGATGGTGGCCTCGATGATGCGCTCATCGTGGGTGGCGATGGCGTGGTAAAGGGGGCTGTCGAGCAGGCGCTGCATGAGGCGGATGTAGTTGGCGTCCACCTCAGCCTTGTCTTGCAGGGCGAGGGCGGCGGGCTCGCGGTAGGCGCCCTTGACCAGGCGGATGCGGATGCCGCGGGCGACGAGGCGGTCGAGGTCGTCGGCGGTGCGGTGGAGGTAGGCCTGGAGGACGGTGCCGACGTTGGCGCCGGCGGCGTGGAGGTCCTCGACCAGGGCGAGGGTGGTGGCGGTGTAGTCGGAGCCCTCCATATCCACGCGGATGAAGGTGTGGAGGGCGGCGGCGCGCTCGAAGATGCGCTCGAGCTGGCGGCGGGCGAGGTCGAGGCCGAGGTCAAGGCCGAGCTGGGTGAGCTTGACCGAGAGGTTGGAATCGGCTTGGCGGCGGGCGATGGCGTCGAGGATGGAGCAGGCGGTGGCGGCGGCCTGCTCGGCGGCGGCTTGGGTGTCGACGTTTTCGCCAAGGGGGTCGAGGGTGGCGGACATGCCCAGTTGGTTGACGGCGGCGACGGCGGCGAGGGCATCGTCGAGGTCGAGGCCGGCGACAAAGCGGCGGGAGATGCGCTTGCCGAGCGAGCTGCTCTCGGTGAAGTGCCGCATGGACGGGTTGCGCGAAAGGGCGAGCAGGGCGGTCCGCAACGAAGAGCCTCCGGGTGAATGGAACCCCATCCATGGTACTAAAATCAGGAGCGTGGCCGGGACCAAACTCAACCCGCAGCAAAAGCGGCACCTGCATGACAGCTTGGCGCATTTGGATCGGCAACTGAGCGCGATCGAGGCGCTGCTGCGGCCGGAGGCGGAAGGGGGGCTGTTTGCGCGCTACGCCGACGACCTGACGGTGGAGGAGCGGGCGGGGCAGCGGGGCAGCGTGGAGCGGGCGCGGGCGGCGCTGCGGCGGGCGCTGGTGGAGCACGGGATCGAGCCGGAGGCGGCGCGGACGGGGACGCGGCAGGCGATCCAGGCGCACTGGAGCCTGGCCGAGATCGGGCTGGAGGAGCTGGGGGCGCGCAGCATGCGGGGGTACGGCGGGCTGGAGGCGGAGACGGCGGAGGGGCTGGAGGGGCTGGTGGGGGAGCTGCAGGCGGCGCTGCCGGGGCGGAGGGGGGGGAGCGGGCCCAGTGCGGGCGAGGGACTGGCGGAGGCATTGGGCGAGGCCGCGCCCGAGGCGCTGGAGGCGATGGCGGAGGCGCTGGCGGAGGCGGTGGCGGAGGGGCGGAGCAACGACGAGCTGCCGCTGGTGGCCGGCGATGCGCTGGCGCGGGTGGCGCAGCAGGTGGCGGCGGCGCAGGGAGGGGCGCGGGAAGGGCGGCCGTGGCGGGCGCTGGAGATAGACGGCATCGGGTGGCGGCTGGACAAGCCGCGGCTGGCGGGGCTGGGGCGGGAGTTTCTGGTGGGCCGCTTCCGCAAGCAATTGCAGCCGCTGGAGGGGCAGGTGCGGGCGGCGTTGCGGGGGTACGGGGCGCGGCTGCGGGGCTGAGGTGGCGCGGCCCAAGCGCGGGTCGCGGGCCAGCCCGGTCACGCCCCTCGGCCGCCGGCGGGCGCGGGGCGGGGCGAGAAAAAGAAGCGCGGGCGGCGCCGTGGCGCCGCCCGCGCGGGAGGATGGCGCCGCCCCGGAGGGGAGGCCAGCGCCTTAGCTGACGATGGTGCCGTTCATGCCGGCGGGGAAGAAGGCTCCCAAAGCGCCGGTGCCGCCATAGACGATGTTGAGCACTTGACGGGTGGTGCGCGGCAGCCCCAGGCCGGTGGCGCCGGCGGAGAAGTAGGTGGTGGTGGAGGGCGGGACGTCGGCGGCGTCGAGGGCGGTGACGGCGATGGCCTTCTCCACGACCGCCAGGCGGGTGTTGCCGGCGTGTTCGGCCTCGGCGCCCAGGAGTTGGATGGAGGTCGCGACGGCGCTGCCGGAGGCGAGGTAGGTGGCGGAGCCGAGGTAGGCGCTGAGGCCGACCTCCTCCAGGGCGCGGGCGAGGGTGAGGAATTCGGCGTCGCTGGCAAAGCCCAGCGCCAGGGCGTCGAGGTTGAGGGCGGGCTTGTCCGCGGCGGCGCCGCCCAGGGCGGTGCGCAGCAGGGTGACGTGGGCGAGCTCGTCGGCCGCCAGTTCGGCGGCGATGGCGGCGACGGCGGGATCGGTGAAGGCCACCTGGGCGCCGCCGTTGGAGGCGCCGGGGTTGGCGCCCTGCAGGGAGGCGGCGATGCCCTTGCCGGTGGTGGCGTAGGCATAGACCTCGGCCTGAAGATAGGCGAGGTTGAGGAAGAAGTTCAGGTAGTCGGGGTCGGTGAGGCCGGGGGCGGGGGGGGTGACCACCGGCAGGGGGGGCGTGCTGGAGCTGCCGCCGCAGGCCTGCAGCAGGGCGGTGCCGCCGGCGACGGCGGCGGCCAAGCCCAGGTTGCGGGCGAAATGGCGGCGAGGGGATTCGGGAAGGAGGGTCGGGTCGGCGGGAGTGGGAGGAGTGGTTTTCATGTTGATCGTTCCTGCCTGGCTTACTTGATGTTGCCGTTGAACCCGAGGGGGAAGAACAGTCCCGGGGCGGTGCCGCCATAGACGATGGCCAAGACCTGGGCGGTGGTGCGCGCCGCCACCTCGGCGTGGGTGACGTCGAGGGAGAAATAGTGGGTGGCGTCGGGGGGGATGTCGGCGGCGTCCAGGGGGGCGGAGGTGACGCTTTGCTCGACGCAGAGCTTGCGCACGGCGCCGGCGTGCTGGGCTTCGGTGGCGAGCAACTGGGCGACGAGGTTGAAGTCGTCCTTGGTCTGCATCAGCGGGACCATGCTGGCATAGGCGGAGACGGCGACGTCTTCGAAGGCGCGGGCGACCTGGAGAAAGTCGGTTTGCGCTCCCATGGCGACGCTGGCATTGAGGGCCAAGGCGGGCATGTCCACATTGGCGCCGGCGGCCTGCAGGACCTGGACATGGGCGAGGTCGTCGGCGGCGAGTTCGGCGGCCAGGGTGCTGGTTTTGCTGGTGTTATCGAAGGTGACGGCGGCGCCGCCGGTGGTGGCGCCGGGCTTGGCGCCTTGCAGGGCAGTGGCGATGGGCTTGCCGGTGGTGGCGAAACTGTAGAACTGCGCCTTCAGGTACTCGAGATTGAGGGCGAAGTTGAACATATCGATATCCGAGGCGGTGGGGCCGGCCGCAGCGGTAACGAGCTGACCCTCGGCCATCATCAGGCCGACCAGCCCGACCCCACTAATTCCGGCGGTTTTGAGGAAGCGGCGCCGTCCTAGATCAGCAGCAAGGTTGTCTCGCAACAGCACTAGAGTCTCCTTTATCCGCCCCGACCACAGCGGCGTCTAACGACAGTACGGGGCGGCGTGGCGGTTGGATTGGCTTGGGGGGATTAATTTTTGCTGACCTGCGGCAGCATTTGAAATGCCGTGATGGTTCTGCTACCCTACGGGCGGCAAGGCCCCCCATGCTGTTCCCCCCGCTGCAACACGTCCTGAGAGCCTGCATCGCCGCCGGATGGGCCCAAGCCAGCCGGCCCGAAGGGAGGGAGGAGGCGGAGGGGCGCGAGCTGGCCGGAACCGATCATGCCTTGATGCAGCGGGTGGCTGCGGGCGACGTGAAGGCGTTTGAACGGCTCTATGAACGATTCGCCAAGCCGGTATATGGGCTGCTCTGGCGGATGACGCGGGACCATGGCCGGGCCGAGGACCTGTTGCAGGAGGTGTTTCTGATCCTATGGCGGCAGGCGGAGCGGTATGACGCGGAGACGGCGCCGGTGCTTACTTGGCTGATGGTCATCGCCCGGCATCGGGCGCTGGACCGGCTGCGGTCGGCGGAGGCGCGGCGGGAATATGTCGAAAGCGACCAAGACCTGGAGATTGCGGCGGCGCCGGCGGCGGTGCTGCCCTCGTTCGAGATGGAGCTGAGCGAGGAGCAGAGCCTGCAGCGGGTGCGGCAGGCGCTGCCGCGGCTGACGCCGGAGGAGCGGCAGGTGATCGAGCTGGCGTATTTCGAGGGCTGCACCCAGGCGGAGATCAGCGCGCGGCTGGGGAGCCCGCTGGGGACGGTGAAGACGCGGGCGCGCAGCGGGCTGGCCAAGCTGCGCACGGAGTTGGGCTGAGGCTCAGCGGCAGGAGCGGCGGGCGAAGGCGATGCGCTGCTGCTGGCTGGGGTGGGTGAAGAACCAGTCCACGATCCAGGCGGGGGGCGAGGGGTAGATGAGGTCGGTGTGTTCCTCGCGCTGGAAGCTGGCGACGGCGGCGCAGGCTTGGCGGCTGAGCTGGAGGCCGTAGGCGTCGGCCTGGTGCTCCTCCCAGCGGGAGAAGCCGTTGGTCAGGGGCGCGGCGAGGAAGAGCATGGCCAGCAGCAAGAACAGCAGCAGCGGGAGGGCGGCGGGGTCGTCGGGCGGGTGGGCGCGGGCGCAGCGGGGGAAGAGCCAGCCGAGGAGGGCGAACAGGGCCAGCAAGAAGGCGAGGGTGAAGGCGACGCCCCAGGCGAGGTGGTGGAGGACGTAGTGGCCGATCTCGTGGGCGACCACGAACTCGACCTCGGGCAGGGGCTGGTCGCGCAGCAAGGTGTCGTAGACGACGATGCGCTGGGAGCCGAGCAGGCCGACGACGTAGGCGTTGGTGTGGGCGGACTGGCGGCTGGCGTCCACCTGGAGGATTTGGGCGCGGGGGATGCCGGCGCGGCGGGCGAACTGGGCGAGGGCGGAGCGGACGGCGGGGTCGCGCACCGGGACATAGCGGTTGAAGAGGGGGGCGATCAGCACCGGCTGGAGGGCGACGGCGAAGACCACGGCGAGCGCGACCACGGCCCACATCTTCAGCCACCAAGGCCCGGCGCGGGGGGAGCGGAGGGCGGCGTAGGCGAACTCGACCACCAGCAGCAGGGCGAGCAGGTTGAGCAGCGCCGCCAGGCCCCATTGGCCGAGCCAAGCGGGCGCGGTTTGGTTTTGGAAGCCGAAGGCGCGCTCGCGCAGGAAGCCGAGGTAGAAGTCGAAGGGCAGGAGCGCGAGCTGGACGCCTACGCCCAGGGCGAGGGCGAGGCCGCCGCGGAGCAGCCAGGGGGAGGCGAAGCGGCGGGCGAGGGCCTGGCGGATGCGGGCGCTGGCGCCGGAGTAATAGGCCGAGGCGAGCAGGGCGAGCAGCCAGAGTTGGGCGAGGGAGCCCCAGGCGAGGCCGCCATAGAGGTACTGACGGGCGCGGGCGAGTTGGGCGGGGTCGAGGGGGGCAACGCCGGTGGCAAAGGCAACCATCTGGCTGAATTATGGCTTCGCTGCCCGAGTTCGGCAAACCGGGAGGGCATGGCCAAGCGGGGCCGCCGCCGGTTTTGGTGGCAGAGCAGCGGCAACTGTTCCAGCGGGTGCTGCGGGCGCTGAGCCGGGGCGGGGTGGGGTTTGCGGTGGCGGGGGCGTTCGCCTTCCAGCGCTACACCGGGATTTGGCGCTTCACCAAGGACCTGGACCTGTTTCTGCCGGCGGAGAAGGTGGAGGTGGCGCTGACGCTGTGCCGCACCGCCGGGCTGGTGACCGAGGTCACCGATCCGGTGTGGCTGGCCAAGGCGTGGGCGGGCGACTACTACGTGGACCTGATCAGCGGCATGTCGAACGGGGTGTATTGGGTGACGCCGGAGTGGATCGAGCGCGCCCGCACAGGCGAGATCCTGGGGCGGGCCTATCGGGTGCTGGCGCCGGAGGAGATGATCCTGAGCAAGCTGTTCGTGACGCGGCGGGAGCGGTTCGACGGCAGCGACATCTGCCACCTGATCTACCGCTGCGGCGCGGAGCTGGACTGGGAGCGGATGCTGGCCACGGTGGGGCCGCACTGGGAGTTGTTGCTGTGGCACCTGCAACTGTATCGCTACGTGTATCCGGCGGCGGCGGGGGCGGCGCCGCGCTGGCTGTGGGAGGAGCTGCGGGGGCGGCTGGGGCGGGAGCTGGAGCAGGCGAGCACGACGGCGTTTCGGGGCAGCCTAGTGGACCCGCCCATGTTCGCCGCCGACGTGGCGCAGTGGGGGATGGAGAACCTGGAGGACGCCTCGCGGCGGCGGCGGCTGGAGCGGACGGGGTAGGGGATGCGGATCGCGGCGGTGGCGGACCTGCACTGTGGGGTGAACGACCGGGAGCGCATCCGCGAGCGGCTGCGGCCGCTGCCGCACGAGGCCGACGTGCTGCTGCTGGGCGGGGACCTGACCGCCTACGGGAAGCCGGAGGAGATGGAGGTGCTGATCAGCCAACTGCTGCGGCTGCGGCTGCCCATCATCGCGGTGCTGGGCAACCACGACTACGAGGCCGACCAGGTGCCGGAACTGGTGCGCATGCTGCGCGAGGTGGGGATCAAGACGCTGGACGGGGAGGGGTACGAGCGCGAGGGGGTGGGCTTTGCCGGGGTGAAGGGATTCTGCGGGGGCTTCGGGCGGGGCGAGCTGACGGCCTTTGGCGAGGCGGAGATCAAGCGGTTCGTGCACACCTCGATGGAGGAGAGCCTGCGGCTGGAGCGGGCGCTGTCGCAGTTGGCGACGGAGCGGCGGGTGGTGCTGCTGCACTACGCCCCGATCGAGGAGACGGCGGCGGGGGAGGCGCGGGAGCTGTACCCGTTTTTGGGCAGCTCGCGGCTGAGCGACGTATGCGACCGTTTTGGCGCGCTCGCCATCTTCCACGGCCACGCCCACCATGGGGCGCTGCAGGGCAAGACGCGGGGCGGCATTGCGGTGTACAACGTGGCGCTGCCGCTGCTGCTGGCGCAGACGCCGCCGCAGGCGTTTCGGCTGGTGGAGGTCTAAACTTGGTGGGCGCGGGCCCCTGCGCGGCTGCCCGGCCCGGCTGTAGCAGCGCCGATGCTCACGCCGGCTTGGGGGCCGCGCGGCCCCAAGTCGGCGCTGCGCTTGGGGCTATAATTGAAGGCATTAGGGGTGTGCCCATGTCCCGCAAAGCAAGCCTGATGGTTCTGGCGTTTTCCCTGGTGGTGGCGGTGTCGCTGACCGCCAGCATGGTTTGGCACCATTCCCCGGGCGATGCCGACGGGCCGGTCAAGCAGATGGGCATCATGGTGGAGGTATACCAGCACATCAGCGACGACTACGTGACCACGCCCAACTTGGGCAAGGTCTCCAACGGGGCGCTGCACGGGCTGCTGGAGTCGCTGGACGCCGATTCCAGCTATCTGGGGCCGCAGGAGTACCAAGCCTATTTGGCGCAGCAGGCGCATCCGCCGGCGGGGGGGGTGGAAGCGGTGCTCTCCAAGCGGGTAGGCTACGCCGACGTGGTGGATGTGCAGGCGGGCGGGAATGCGGCGCAGGCGGGGCTGGTGCGGGGGGATTTCGTGGAGGCGATCGGGAACACCGACACGCGCGACATGTCCATGGAAGCGATTGACCGGCGGCTACGGGGGGCGCCGGGCAGCACGATCACGCTCAGCGTGGTGCATCTGCACCGCTCCAATCCGGTGAAGGTGACCATCACCCGGGTGGCGGCGAGCATGCCGGCGCTGCAGAGCAGAAAACAGGGCAGCGTGGGCATTATCCGCGTGCCCGACTTCGAGGCGGGGCGGGCGGGGCAGGTGGCGGCGGCGGTGAAGGCGCTGCGGGGGCAGGGAGCGCGGCAGTTCGTGCTCGATCTGCGCAACTGCGGCGCGGGCAGCTATGCCGAGGCGGAGCAGACCGCCAACGTGTTCCTGAACCAGGGGACCATCACCTACCTCAAGGGGCAAAAGTATCCGCAGGTGACCACCACCGCCGAGGCCGCCAAAGCCGTGGACCCGAGCGACAAGCTGGAGGTGCTGGTGAACTTCGGCACGTTTGGGCCGGCAGAGGTGGCGGCGGCGGCGCTGCAGCAGAACGGCCGGGCGCAGGTGATCGGCGACCCCAGCTTCGGCGAGGGCTCGCTGCAGAAGCTGATTCCGGTGGGCGACGGCTCGGCGCTGTGGCTGACGGTGGCGCGCTACTACTCGCCCAAGGGCAAGCTCATCCAGGACGGCATTACCCCGGACGTGGCCCAGGTGAAGTACGAGGGCGCACTGCCGGACCTGGACTATGCGCCCGAGGGCGTGACCGGCCAGCAGCCCGACCTGCAGATGCAGAAGGCGCTGCAGTTGGCGGCGGCGGGAAGCACCCCGTAGGCGGGCCGAAGGGGCCGGGGGCGACGTCGCAGGAACGGCTGCGCGCGGCGCGGGCCGGGCTAAGATAGCAGCATGAAATTGTGCCTGGTGCAACTGCGGCCGCAGATGCTGGCGGTGGGGGCGAACCTGGAGGCGGCGCTGGCGCGGATGGAAGCGGCTGGCGGGGCGGACCTCTACCTGCTGCCGGAGCTGTATGCCAGCGGCTATACGTTTGCGCGGCAGGAGGAAGTCGAGGCGGTGGCGGAGGAGGCGGGCGCGGGGCCGAGTTACGACGCCATGGCGGGGTTCGCGCGGCGGCGGGGGGCGCATGTGGTTTACGGGTTCGCCGAGCGCGGCGGAGGGCGCTGCTACAACTCGGCCAACGTGGTGGGGCCGGAGGGGCTGGTGGGCACCTACCGCAAGATCCATTTATTTGCGCGGGAGAAGCTGTTTTTTGCCGCGGGCGGGGCGCCGGCGCCGGTGTACGAGCTGCCCTGGGGGCGGATGGGGGTGATGGTCTGCTTCGATTGGTATTTCCCGGAGGTGGCGCGGGGGCTGGCGCTGCGGGGGGCGGAGTTGCTGGTGCAGCCGGCCAACCTGGTGCTGCCGCACTGTCCGCAGGCGATGATCACGCGATCGCTGGAGAACCGGATCTTCTCGGCCACCTGCGACCGGGTGGGGACGGAGAACCACGGGGGGGTGAGCCACAGCTTCATCGGCAGCAGCCAGGTGGTGAGCCCGGCGGGCGAGGTGCTGGTGCGGCTGTCGCGCGAGGAGGAAGAGACGGCGGTGGTCGAGCTGGACTTGGCGGCGGCGCGCTCGAAGCAGGTGGGGCAGTACAACGACTTGTTTGGCGACCGGCAGGCGGGGCTGTACAGCTAGCCCGGGCTAGGAGCGCAGGGCGTTGTGGGCGGCGATGAGGAGGGGTTCGTAGAGGGGAGCGAGGGCGGGGGCGTAGGGGAGATCGAGGGATTCGAGCTGGTCGAGGGTGAGCCCGGCGGCGAGGGCGGTGGCGGCGGTGGCGAGGCGTCCGGCGACGGTGGCGGGGGCGCCGCGGAGGTGGCAGCCCAGCAGGCGGCGGGTGGAGGGCTGAAAGACGAGTTGCAGGGTGATGGGCTGGGGATCGAGATAAGGGGCCTGGGAGTTGGCGGTGACGGTGGAGGCGGCGGCGTCGAAGCCGGCGGCGCGGGCCTGGTCGAGGCTGAGGCCGGTGCGGCCCCACTCCAGGCCGGCGAGGGGGAGGGCGAGGGAGCCGAGCAGGCCGGGGTAGCGGGCGGGCGGGCCCCCGGCGGCGTTGGCGCCGGCGACGCGGCCTTGCTGGTTGGCGGCGGCGCCGAGCGGGATCCAAGCGGGGGCGCCGGTGACGCGGTGGCGGGACTCGGCGCAATCGCCGGCGGCGAAGATGGCGGGGAGGTTGGTCTGCTGGCGGTCGTCCACGGCGATGCCGCCAAAGCGGCCGAGGGCGAGGCCGGCGGCGGCGGCGAGGGCGGAGGCGGGGCGGAGGCCGGCGCAGTTGACCACGGCATCGGTTTCGAGGCGGCCGGCGGAGGTCTCGAGGGCGAGGACGCGGCCGCCCTGAGCGCCGTCGAGCGCGAGCACGCGCACGCCGGCGCGGACCTCGAGGCCGGCGGCGGCGAGCAGGGGCGGCAGGGCGGCGGCGAGTTCGGGGTCGAAGCCGCGCAGCAGGGCGGGGTGGGCATGGAGCAGGGTGACCTGCAAGCCGCCGCGGCGGGCGAGGGCCTCGGCCACCTCGAGGCCGATGTAACCGCCGCCGACCACGGCGATGCGGCGCAGTTCGCCGGTGCGGAGGGCGGCGTCAAGCGCCTGGGCCTGGGCCCAGGTGTTGGCGGCGTAGACGTTTCTGAGGGGTGGCGGCTGCCAGCGGCTAGTGGCGCCGGTGGCGAGGATGAGGCGGTCGTAGGGGAACCAGCGTTCGCCGCCGTCGGGGGTGCGGACGCGGACGCGGTGGCGGGCGGGCTCCAACTCCAGCGCCTCGTGGCCGAGGAGGAGCTCGAGCTGGCGGCGTTCGCGGAAGAACTCGGGGGGATGGGCGAGCAGGGCCTCCAGGCGGGGGAGGCGGCCGGCGAGGAAGTAGGGCAGGCCGCAGGCGCCATAGCCGGCGGCGGGGCCGCGCTCGAGCACGGTGATGCGGGCGCCGGGGTTGAGGCGGCGGGCGCGGCTGGCGGCACTGAGGCCGGCGGCGACGCCGCCGATGACGAGGATCTGCTCCAAGCGGCGATTGTACACTGGAGGCCAGCATGCCCCGCGCACCCGCCCCGCTCGACGCCGACGGCCTTTACGAGAAGGCGGTGCGGAGCTTGGCGCAGCGCGGGCGGAGCGAGAGCGAGTTGCGGCGGCGGCTGGGGCCGCGGGCGGCGAGCGCGGGGGCGCTGGAGGCGGCGCTGGCGCGGCTGCGCGACCACGGCTACCTGGACGACGCGCGGCTGGCGCAGAGCGCGGCCGCCCACCAGAAAGAGGGCCTGCGCCACGGGCGGGCGCGGGCGCTGCGCGAGCTGCAGGGGCGGGGGCTGGCGAACGAGCTGGCGCAGGCGGCGGTGGCGGCGGCCTATGCCGGCGAGAACGAGGACGCGCTGCTGCGCGCCTACGTGAAGAAGAAGCGGCTGCGGCGGCCGGAGGAGCTGCGCCAGGCGGCCAGCCTGTACCGCAAGCTGCGGCTGGCGGGCTTCAGCGCGGCGGCGTGCCAGAGGTGCTTGCGGGCTTGGCGGGTGGAGGCGGAGTGGGTGGAGGGGCTGGAGGAGGAGTAGGGCGTAGAGGGCCTCCCTAGGGGAGGCCCTTTTAGCAGGGCTGGGACAGCGGAAGGGGCCGGGGAGGCGCCCAGGATGCACAGCCAAGATTGGCTGTGCCACGGCGGCGAACAGAGGGTCAGTCCACGGGCTGGGGGCCGCGGGCGGAGGCGTCGGCCTGATCGAGCAGGCGGCGGGCGTCGTCGGCGTCGGCGCGGCGGACCCAGAGGGCGATGTCGTACTGCAAGCCGGGAATCATCATCGTGCCCACCTCGGCGGCGATGCCCTGGGAGCGCAGATAGCCGGCGGCGAGGTCGGCCTCGATCTCGGCCTCGAAGTTGCGGACCGCCTCGCGCTCGTCGGGGGGCACGAAGCGCAGGGCCAGATCGGCGGCGTCGTTTTGGGCTTCGGGTTCAGCCACGGCGCAACTCCCGCAGGATGTCGTTCTCCCAGGTTAGATGCAGCTTGGGGCGGCCAGCGGCGAGTTTTCGCTGGAATGCGTAGCCGGCGAGCAGGGGGAGCGAGACCGAGGGCTCGACGAAGCACATGGCGGTGGTGGCCTTGGGCTGGATCTTGCCCCAGCTCATGGCCTCCTTGAGGGTGCTGCCGGAGAGGCCGCCCCAGTGGGGGACGTCGGTGGTGAGCTGGAGGGCGTAGCTGTGGCCCTTCTCCTCCTCGAAGATGTAGGCCATCACCACGGAATCGTTGATGTAGTTCTTGGGGACGCCGCCGGCGATGTAGAGGGCGGCGGTTTTTTTGGACTGGACCACGATCTGGGTGAGCTCGTAGTTGTCGCGGATGGAATCAATGGCGATCTTGGGCTTGCCGGCCTTGGTGGCGCGGTGGTAGTGGTGGGTGAGGCCGATGCCGATGGAGCTGTCGTTGAGGGCGGGGACGAACATGGGGACGCCGCGGCGGGCGGCGGTGGCGACGATGGACTGGTCGTCGTCGAGCTTGCCGCCGACGAACTCCATGTAGGCGCGGGAGGAGTAGTTGCCCGGGGGGAGCTCGTCGGCGATGTAGCCCAGCCAGGTGTCGGTCTCCATGAACTTCTCTTCGTCCACGTAGGTGTCGTAGATGCGGTCAATCAGCAGATCGCGCAGTTCGGCGTCGTTGGCGTTGGGGTCGCCGGCGTAGTGGCCGAAGCCGCGGGCCTGGTAGATGTCCTGATAGAGGATGGCGCCGGTGGAGACGATGACGTCCACAAAGCCGCCGGCGACGAGGTCGCGCAGGACTTTGCGCAGGCCGGCGGCGATGAGGGGGCCGGCGAGGCCGAGCAGGACGGTGGGGCGGTCGGGGTCGGCGTAGAGGTTGTCGAGCACCTCGGCGCAGAGGCCGAGGTTGCGGGCCTGGATGGAGGCGCCGCGCATGGCGCCGACCAGGTCGGCGACGGTGGAGACTTGGTCGAAGTCCACCGGGCGGACGCGGGTGTGCAGGTACTCGGCCTTGGCGCGGGCATCCACCTCGCCGGCGCCGGGAACTTGGATGGAAGGACGGTCGGGCACTGGGTCTCTCCTTGAAAAGGCGGTTAGCTGGCGGCAGCGGCGGGGCGGCGGCGGCGGGGCCGCTGGCGCACGATCTGCAGGTTGAAGCCGCGGTTGGCGGGGTAGAGGCGCTCGGCGGCGCGGACGCGCTCGTAGACCAGTTCGGGGGCGAGCGGGGGGAAGCCGGGCTCGGGGTCGAACAGGTCCTCGTAAAAGATGTCGGTGTAGAGGGAGGCCATGTAGAGGCCGAGGGCGTCGGTCTCGGCGGCGCGGAGGTAGTTTTGCCAGGCTTCGGGCTGGGCGGCGGGGCTGGCTTCGGCCAAGCCGGTGCGCCACTCCCAGGCCTCGGAGGTGATCTCGCCGGGCTTGCCGGAGTCGAGTTGGCGGCGGAGAAGGTGGGCAAACTCGTCGCGGGGGTCGGGCTCGAGCACGGCCAGGTAGGCGACCTTGTCGAAGAACTCCATGGCGAGGCCGTAGGAGTCGTGCTCGTAGAATTTCAGGCTGATGAGGAGGAGATTAGCGGCGGGCTTGACGTCGAGGTGGTGGCAGAGCTCCTTGCGGTTTTCGCCCTCGGCGGCGGGTTCGAGGCCAACCACCACGCTGCGGCGCTGCTTGTAGAGCCAGGGGACGAAGTAGCAGGCGGAGCGGCCGAGGCGGGGGGCCAGGGTGCGGGGCACGGCGGCGACGAGGCGGTCGAGGCCGCGATCGTCGGCGGGGAGGGGCTCGCCCGGCGCCGCGGGAGCGGCGGGCACCACGGCGTAGACAAAGCCGTTGTCGGCGGTGCGGACCTGGCCGGCGCGCAACATCTCCTCGATCGTCATGGATTAGAGTTTACAGGACTTCCCTGCCCCTCCCCGCAGGGACAACATTTGGTGTAGGATGGCCCATCCTGACGGCGAGGAGGTGGACTTGGGACGAAAGATTGCCAATGTGGTGGCGGTGTTGCTGGTGGGCGGCTTGGGGGGCTATTGGCTGCATCGGCCGGCGCCAGCCGCGCCGGCGGGACCGGCGGGGGCGGACACCTCGGTGGCGCGGGGAGCGTACCTGGCGCAACTCGGCGGCTGCGATGACTGCCACACGCCGCCACTGCCGGACGGCAAGCCGGACCTGTCGCGGCGCTTTTCCGGCTATCCGGCGGGGGCGGCGCTGCCGCCGGATGTGCCCGGGGTGGTCACCAACCTGAACTTGGCCTGGCGGGGGCCGTGGGGGCTGAGCGAGACGCGCAACATCACGCCCGATCCGGTGAACGGGATTGGGAGCTGGACGCGGGAGCAATTCATCCAGGCGATGCGCACGGCGGTGAACCCGGCCGGGAGGGCCATCCAGCCGCCCATGCCGGCGGTCAACTTTGGCCGGCTCACCGACGCCGACCTGACGGCGCTGTACAACTTCCTGCGCACGGTGAAGCCGAGTTCGAACGCGGTGGTGGGGCCGTAGGCGGCGGGGCCTTGGTTGGCGCGGGCCCCAGCGCGCCTGCCCGGCCCGGCTGTAGCAGCGCCAGGCCGGTGCGGCGCGCGTCCCGCTTGTGCTCGCGCCGAATTGGTTTCCCCGGGGGCGCAGACGCGCCACTGGCGCGTCTGCCCCTGCGGAATTCCGCAGTCTTTCGCGCCGATTTTGCCGGCAGGCAAAGCGGCGCGACCCCCGCGAGAGGCATAGGACTGCCTTGAGGGCGGGCCGCGGGGTTGACGGCGGCTGCTAGAATTTGGTATGCGCGTCGCCGACGAGATTCTGCAATCGCTGAGTTGGGAGGCCAATCAGCCGCCCGCGGGACTGCCGCGCCAAGAGCGGCTGCGGCGCATCCGCCACTCCGCCTCGCACCTGATGGCACAGGCGGTGCGCGAGCTGTTTCCGGGGGTGAAGCTGGCGATCGGGCCGCCGATCGAGAATGGCTTCTACTACGACATGGATTTGCCGCGCAGCCTGACCGCCGAGGACCTGCCGGAGATCGAGAAGCGGATGCGCAAGATCGTGGGGCGGGACCCGCAGTTTTTCCGGGCGGAGCTGGAGCGGCCGCGGGCGGTGGAGCTGTTTCGGGAGTGGCAGCAGGACTACAAGCTGGAGCTGCTGGCGGGCATCGGCGATGCGCGGGTGACGCTCTACAAGCAGGACCGGTTCATTGACCTGTGCGCCGGGCCGCACGTGGCGCAGGGGGGCATCTGCGGGCACTTCAAGCTGCTGTCGGTGGCGGGGGCGT
This sequence comes from Terriglobales bacterium, assembly GCA_035531375.1. GTDB lineage: Bacteria > Acidobacteriota > Terriglobia > Terriglobales > SCQP01 > SCQP01. Next base: position 29,345 of record DATKSZ010000120.1, read on the forward strand.
ACTGGCGCGGGGACGAGAAGAACCCGATGCTGCAGCGCATCTACGGCACCGCCTGGGAGACGGAGGCGGAGCTGGCCGAGTACCTGCAGTACCTGGAGGACTCGAAGGCGCGCGACCACCGCAAGCTGGGGCTGCAGCTCGACCTGTTCAGCTTCCACCCCTGGTCGGCGGGCTGCCCCTTCTGGCATCCGCGCGGGCTGGCGGTGCGGGAGGAGCTGCGGCGGATGTGGCGGGAGACGCACAAGAAGGCGGGCTACATCGAAATCATGAACCCGGTGCTGTACCGCAAGGAGCTGTTCGAGACCTCGGGGCACTGGGAGCACTTCCAGAAGGACATGTTTTTGGTGCAGGAGGGGTCGGAGCCGGAGGCGGCGATGGCGCTGAAGCCGATGAACTGCCCCGACACGATGCTCTATTACAAGACGCGGCAGCACTCCTACCGGGAGCTGCCGCTGCGCATCTCCGAGGGGCAACTGCTGCACCGCAACGAGCCCATGGGGGCGCTGCACGGGCTGATGCGGGCGCGGGTGTTCAGCCAGGACGACGCCCACATCTATCTGCACGAGGACCAGATCCAGGAAGAGATCGTGCGCGTGCTCGACCTGCTCAAGCTGATCTACTCGTTTTTCGGGCTGCGCTACTCGATCACGCTTTCGACCAAGCCGGAAAAAGCGATGGGTGATCCGGAGCTGTGGGAGAAGGCGGAGGCGGGGCTGCGGCAGGCGCTGGAGTCGCTGCAGTTGGCCTACCAGGTGGAGGCGGGCGGGGGGGCGTTCTACGGGCCCAAAATTGACGTGATGGTGCACGACAGCATGGGGCGCCAGTGGCAGTGCGGGACGGTGCAACTGGATTTCAACCAGCCGCGGCGGTTCGAGCTGGAGTTCATTGACCGGGACAACACGGCGCGGACGCCGGTGGTGATCCACCGGGCGCTGTTCGGGTCGGTGGAGCGGTTTCTGGGGATTCTGCTGGAGCACTTCGCCGGGGCGCTGCCGACGTGGCTGGCGCCGGTGCAGGCGGTGGTGCTGCCCATCGCCGAGGGGCAGAACGAGTATGCCCGGCAGGTGGTGGAGGAGTGCGAGGCGGCGGGGCTGCGGGCGGAGCTGGGGGCGGCCGACTCCAAGATCAGCTACCGCATCCGCGAGGCGGAGATGCACAAGATCCCCTACATGCTGGTGGTGGGCAAGCGCGAGGCGGAGAACGGGATGGTCTCGGTGCGCACCTACCAGGAGAAGGACCGGGGGGCGATGGCGCGGGCCGCGGTGATCGAGGAGATGGCGCGCAAGACGCGGGAGCGCACCCTGGACGTGGCGGTGAAGGACTATTCGGCGCTGTTCCGCACCGAGGCCGCCGAGGCGGCCGAGCCCCACTACTAAGCGGGCCCAGGCCAGGCGGAGGCGTGTGGCTCCCCGGCTCGGGGGCTGCGCCCCCCTCGGCGCGTTGTGGCTGGCGGGAGGCGCGAGGCTCTGCTTACCGGCGGCGGGCCCGAGGCGACTCGGTCGTCGCCGCGAGAGGATGGGGCGTCGTCGGGGGCGGGGGGGGAGTCTAGGTTCGCACAGCCAGGATTGGCTGTGCCACCGTGGCCAGTAGAGCTGGGTTCGCACAGCCAAGATTGGCTGTGCCACCGTGGCCACTAGGGCTGGGTTCGCACAGCCAGGATTGGCTGTGCCACCGTGGCCAGTAGGGGCTGGGTTCGCACCGCCAAGATTGGCTGTGCCACCGTGGCCAGAGGGGCTGGGTTCGCACAGCCAGGATTGGCTGTGCCACCGTGGCCACTAGGGCTGGGTTCGCACAGCCAAGATTGGCTGTGCCACCGTGGCCAGTAGGGCTGGATTCGCACAGCCAGGATTGGCTGTGCCACCGTGGCCACTAGGGCTGGGTTGGCACAGCCGAGATTGGCTGTGCCACCGTGACCAGAGGCCAAGATTGGCTGTGCGCGACTAGTGGGCGGAGAACTGGAAGACGGTGGTCTGGTGGTAGGTCTGGCCGGGCTTGAGCTCGGTGGAGGGGAAGTTGGGGTGGTTGGGCGAGTCGGGGAAGTGCTGGGCCTCGAGGGTGAAGCCGGCGTGCTTGGGGTAGGTGTGTCCGGCCTTGCCGTGGATGGCGGCGGTGAGGAAGTTGCCGGTGTAGAGCTGGATGCCGGGCTCGGTGGTGGAGACGCGCAGGCGGCGTCCGCTGGCGGGGTCGTAGGCCTCGGCGGCGAGGGCGAGTTGGCCGCCGCCGCTGTCGAGCACGTAGTTGAAGTCGTAGCCGCCGGCATAGGCGAGCTGCTGGTTGGGGTCGTGGATGCGGGCGCCGATGGGGGTGGGGCGGGTGAAATCCAGGGGCGTGGCCGCCACCGGGGCGATGGCGCCGGTGGGGATGAGGCCGGAGTCAATGGGGGTGAACTGGCGGGCGTAGACGGTCATGACGGTGTTGAGGATGCTGCCCGAGCCCTCGCCGGAGAGGTTGAAGTAGGTGTGGTTGGTGAGGTTGAGGACGGTGTCCTGGTCGGTGGAGGCGGAGTAGGCGATGTGGAGGGCGTCGTCGGCGGCGAGGGAGTAGACGACGCGGACGGAGAGGGTGCCGGGGTAGCCCTCTTCGCCGTCGCGGCTGACATAGGTCAGCTCGAGCGCCGGGCCGGCGGCGGTGGAGACGTCGCGCGCCTTCCAGAGCTGGCGGTTGAAGCCCATGATGCCGCCGTGGAGGGAGTTTTTGCCGTTGTTGACCGCCAGGGTGTAGGTGTGGCCGTCCAGGGAGAAGTGGCCGAAGGCGATGCGGTTGGCGTAGCGGCCAATGAGGGCGCCGAAGTAGGTGCTGGTGTCGGCCAGGTAGCCGGCCAGGGTGTCGTAGCCCAAGACCACGTCGCCGAGCTTGCCGGCGCGGTCGGGGACCTGGATGGACTGGACGATGCCGCCGTAGTTGGTGATCGCCACCCGCATGCCGCTGGGGTTGGAGAGGGTGTAGAGCTGGGCGACGCGGCCGTCGGGGAGCCGGCCGAAGGGGTGGTGGGGGATGGGCGGGGGTGCGGCCATGAGGGTGCCTCCCAAGGCCGCGCCGCAGGCCAGCCCGGCCATGCGCTTGGCAAGAGTCGTCATGAAGTCTCCTGGGTCAACGTAGCACGAACGCAGGGGCAGGCGGAAAAGGGCGTGGCGGCCGCCCGGGGGTGACCCGGGCGGCCGCCGCGCCGATCGCGGACTCGGGGCGAGGCCTAGTGGATGGTGATCTTCTGGACGTCCCACATGCTGGCGGAGCCCAGGTAGAGGGTGTTGGCGGAGGGGCAGGCGATGGCGTGGATCAGGTCGCCGGTGTCGTCCTCGCCGTGGCCGAGGCTGGTCTGGGCGTAGCCCAGGACCTTGCCGTCGAGGCTGAGCTTGAAGATCTTGCCGGTGGTGCCGTCGCCGGTGAAGAGATACTGGGTGGGGCCAGGGCTGACACAGACCTCCCAGGGCATGGCGACGCCGGTGATGGTGCGCTCGTAGTTGAGGTTGGAGTCATAGACCTGGATGCGGCGGTTGGAGCGGTCGGCGATGTAGATGTTGCCCTGGTTGTCAGCAGCGATGCTGTGCGGGGTCTTGAACTGGTCCTGGCCGGAGCCGAAGGTGCCGACCTCCTTGAGCCACTTGCCGCCGGGGGCGATTTTGACGACGCGGGAGTTGCCGTAGCCGTCGGAGACGAAGATGTCGCCCTGGGGGTCCCAGGCGACGTCGGTGGGGCGGTCGAACTCGCCGACGCGGCCCTTGGGATGGGCGGGGCGGGTGGGTTCGCCGGCAAATTCGGGGCCGAAGTGCTCGAGGAAGTTTTGGAGGTAATCAATGGCCTCGGGAGTGCGGCCGAGCCACTCCACCGCCTGGCCCTGGGGGTTGAACTTGACCACCATGCCGGAGCCCTCGTCCACGATCCAGACGTTGTCGTGCTTATCCACGCGGACGGCGTGGGCGAAGGACTCGGCGTAGTTGTTGGGGCCCCATTCCTTGAGGAACTTGTAGTTCTGGTCGAACTCAAAGAGCATGGCGGCCTTGCCGCCGCGGGCGATGCCCTGGGGGTTGGTGCGGGAGTAGACGAAGAGGTGGCCTTCGGAATTGAGGGCCACGCCGACGGTTTGGCCCATGGTGTAGCCGGGGATGGAGAGATGGAGGAACTGGTCGGTGATCTGCAGTTTGGGATAGTTCTTCTCCAGGGCGAGTTGGGCGGCGATCTGCTCGGGAGTACCCCCGAACTGGGCCAGGGCGGACTGTGGCAGGCAAAGGCCCGCGACCATCACGAGGGCAATGCCGAGATAGGAAAAGAGCGGGGACAGACGTTTCATAGCCGAGAAGTCTCCTCTTCGAGATGAATTTCCGGCGGGGGCATGGCCCCGACGGTCTTACCAGGCAACTGGTGGGCGCGGGCCCCAGCGCGCCTGCGGCGCGCGTCCCGCTTGTGCTCACGCCGACTTGGGGCCCCATGGCCCCAAGTCGGCGCTGCGCTTCGCTGGGGCCGCGGCGATTTTGCCCGCAGGCACAGCGGCGCGACCCCCGCGCCAAACCGGCGCGTCCAGCTAGCGGCGTAGTGCCAAGCGGCGATCGGAAGCGAGTCGAGCATGGTGGGGTCAGGCGCCGCCGCGTTGGGGGGCGGCGCCGAGGGCGACCGCGCCGGCGAGGGCGGGGACGGGGTCCTCGTAGTCGGCCGGCTGGGTCTGGTCGTGGCCGGAGGCGAAGCCGAGCCGGCGCAGCAGTGGGGTGAGCAGCAGGGCCAAGCCCAGGTTGAGGGCCAAGGCATCAATGGCGGCGTAGGCGGTGAAGGTGAAGCCGGCGATATGGAGGGGATAGAGGGTGGCGATGCCCTGGGACCAGGCCATGCTGGTGCCGACGGCCATGCCCGCCAGCCAGCCGACGACCAGGGCGAGGGGGTGGAACCAGCGGCGGAAGAGGCCAAAGACAATGGCGGGGAGGGTCTGCAGGATCCAAATGCCGCCCAGGAGCTGGAGATTGATGACGTAGGTGGCGTTGCCCCAGAGGACGAAGGCGAGGGCGCCGAACTTGATGAGCAGGGAGACGAGCTTGGCCACCCGCGCCTCCTCGGCGCGGCCCAGGGCGGGGCGGAGATAGGGGCGGTAGATGTTGCGGGTGAACAGGTTGGAGGAGGCGATGGACATGATGGCGGCGGGCACGAGGCCGCCGACGGCGATGGCGGCAAAGCAGAAGCCGGCGAACCAGGAGGGGAAGAGCTTGAGGAAGAGGGCGGGGACGACGTCATTGGTGGAGTGGACGGAGACGCCGGCGGCGATGGCCATGTAGCCCAGCAGGGCGAGGAGGCCGAGCAAGAAGGTGTAGGCGGGCAGCAGCACGGCGTTGCGGCGGATGACGGTGCCACTGGAGGAGCTGAGCACGCTGGTGGCGGTGTGGGGATAGAGGAAGGCGGCGAGGGCGGAGCCGAGGGCGAGGGTGGCGAAGGCGGTGAATTGGCCGTGGGGAAGGATGAGGAAGCCGGGCTTGGGGCGGAGGGCGAGGGTGCGGGCGGCGACGTGGAAGATGTGGGCGTAGCCGCCGAGCTTGAGCGGGACCCAGACCACCGCGGCCAGCACAAAGCCGTAGACCATAACGCCCTTGATGAGGGAGATGGTGGCGGGGGCGCGCATGCCGCTGGTGTAGTCGAAGGCGGCAAGGATGAGGAAGGCGGCGACCAGGGGCCAGGCGGTGTTGCCGAAGCCGAGGGCGGCGATGGAGACCTGCATGCCCACCAGTTGCAGGGCGATGTAGGGCATGGTGGCGAGGATGCCGGAGATGGCGATGGCGAGGGCGAGCCAGTGGCTGCCGTAGCGGCCCTGGGCAAAATCCGCCAAAGTGACATAGTTGTGGCGCTTGGAGACGTTCCACAGGCGGGGCATGACCAGGAATACGAAGGGATAGACGATGATGGTGTAGACGAGGGCGAAGAAGCCGCTGGCGCCGACGCCGAACACCAGGGCGGGAACGGCGATGAGGGTGTAGGCGGTGTAGAAGTCGCCGCCGATGAGGAACCAGGAGACGACGGTGCCGAACTGGCGACCGGCGAGGCCCCATTCCTCGATGTGGCCCAGATCGCCGCTGCGCCAGCGGCCGGAGAAGAAGCCGACGACGGCCACCAGGACGATGAAGAAGGCGAAGACGGCGGTGGCGGGAGCGTTGACGCCGGCCATCACAGCGCCCTCGTTTTGCGGTAGACCAGGCCGGTGAGCAAGGCGCTCAGGAAGATCCAGAGGAACTGGTACCAGTAAAAGAAGGGAAAGCCGAAGAGCTCGGGGCGCTGGCGGGCATAGAGCGGGACCCAGAGCAGGAAGACATAGGGCAGCAGCAAGAGCAGGTACCAGCGGCGGCGCAGGCGGCGGGCGGAGGCGGGGGGCGGGCTATTCCCAGTCATTGTTCCCCTGGGAGATGATCCAATCCCAATGGTGGCCGGCGTCGCGCACGATGGTGGGGACGTCGGCGGGAAGAAGATAGCCCTGCTGCGCCTCGCGGGTGGCGTATTGCTGGACGAGGCGGAGGTAAGCGGCGCGGCTGGGGTAGCGCTCGGCGAGGGAGCGGCGGGGGTCCTTGGTGGGCGCGGGCCCCAGCGCGCCTGCGGCGCGCGTCCCGCTTGTGAGCCGCCCCGCTGTAACGGCGCGGGGCGGCATGCTCGCGCCGACTTGGGGGCCCCCTGGCCCCAAGTCGGCGCTGCGCCTCGCTGGGGCCGCGCCGAATTCGTTTCCCGGGGGCGGGCCGCCCTGCGGGATGTCGCAGCCTTTCGCGCCGATTTTGCCGGCAGGCAAAGCGGCGCGACCCCCGCGATGGGCCTGCTCGCGCAGGGCGCGGGTCTTGGCGAAAGGGATGAAGGAGCCGGCCATCTCGACCTGGGTGAAGGGGGCGCCCTGGGCCGGGCTGCGGAAGGCCCAGTCGGTGTAGGTGCCGAGCGGCACCGCCTGCTCGGGGGTGTGGATGCCGCCGATGTCGTTGCCGTCGGCGTCCACCTGGGGGACGAGGAGGGGGAGGACGGCCTGGGCGCCGCGCAAGTCGTCGCGGAAGCCGCCGGGGGTGAAGTAGGGCCACTGCACGCCGGGGATGGCGGGGAACTTGATGTCGCGCCGGTGGATCAGGCTACCGTCGGAGAGCAGCGGATGCCGGCTGGGCGGAGGGAGCACGCCCTGGTCCACCCAACGATGGAGAGCGGCCAGCAGGGCGCGGTGGATCCAGCGGTAGTCGTTGGGGTTGGCGGGGAGCTGCTGGCTGCCATCCATGGCCGGGGGCCAGGAGCCAGGGGCGTGGCGGGTGCCGGCCAGGGTATAGACGCGCACGTTGGGGGGATCGGGGAGATCGCGGGTGCCATCGAGGGAGGTGTGGCGGAGGGCGGCGACGCGGCCGCGGTCCCAATATTCGGAGCCGGTGTCGATGAAGAAGATCTTGGGGGCCAAGGCGGGGGGGATGCGGGCGCCCAAGCCGTCGCGGCGGCCGGTGACGGGATCGGTGGTGGTCTCGTAGCGAATGGGGAAGACGGTATGGGTGAACGAGCCGAGATCGTCGGGCTGGGCGAAGGGGCGGTTGAAGCCGCCGGTGGCGGTGCCGCCGGTTTGGACCATCAAGGCATCCACCGCCTGGCGGCCCTGTTCATCTACGGTGAAGCCCTCGTAGATCATCTCGCGCTGCCAGCGCCCGGTCTGCGAGGCCCCATAGGTGAGCACGTGGCGGGCATGCACGAGGGCGGAGGGGCTGTATTTCATGGCCGAGGCGAAGTCGCGCACGGCGGCAAAGCCGACGCCGGCCACGGGCGGGTTCTGGCTCTGGTAGTTCACCTGGTAGGTCAGGCCGGGCTGGAAGCCGCCCTGGTTGGCGCGGGCCCCTGCGCGGCTGCGCCGCGCGTCCCGCTGGAGCGTGACCCAGTTGGGATCGGGGACGAGCTTGCCGCCCTGGAGGCGGCCGAAATGCCAGTCGGCGCGGGGGATCAGCCCGGGGGCGGCGGCCACGCCCGCGCGCACGGTGAGGCGGTAGGCGGGATCGTCGGGATGGAGGGGGGGATAGGCGGGGGTGTAGTAATGGGAGGCGTACTCGTAGGAGGCGGTGGGGTGGCTGGGAATGAACCAAGGGTTGACCCAGCCGGTGATGGGGCGGCCGTGGCGGGTCGCGATGGGCGCACGGAGGAGGACCAGGCCGGGGGCGGGGGGAAGGTCGAACTCCCAGCCGACGCCGACGATGGTGTAGCCCTGGCGCATGAGGTAGCCGTCGCCAAATTGGGCGGGGGTGGTGGGGTCGGCGGAGCCGCGGGCGCGGTTGAAATCGCTGAGGACTTCGAGGCGGCCGCGGTTGAGGATGTCGAGGAGGACGTCGCCGTTGGCGGCGGCGGGGTTTACGGGCTGAAGGACAATGAGGTCGGCGGAGAACTCGACCAAGCCGCGGGCATCGCGGGGAGCGAGGTCGAGGTTGGCGATGATGCGGTCGTGGGGATTGTTGGGATCGAGGGTGAAGTAGACCGTGCCGCGGAGCTTCTCGTAGGCGCCGACGGCGCCGAAGGGGCGGCCGCCGAGCACGGGCTGGCGGCTGGTGATGACCACGCGGGTGACTGCGGCGCGGGCGGGGGCGGGCAGGGCGGCGACCGCGCCGGCGAGGGCCAGGGCCCAGGCGGCGAAGGCGGACCGCCGCGCGCGGCGGAGCAGGGGCGGGATCATCGGGGGCGGTCCTGGGGCTTCATGGGCGTGCGGCGGCGGAAGGGATGGTGATCCTCTGCACGCGATAGTTCAACTCCTCGGCGGCGTAGATCAGGTTGGGGGTGGGGCAGGCGATGCCGTGGGTCCAGCCGAACTGGCCGGCGAGGTGGCCGGCCTGGCCGAATTCGCCGATGACCTGGCCATCGAGGTTCAACTTGTAGAACTTGCCGGAGACGCCATCGGCGCTCCAGATGACCTGCGTGGGTCCGGGGGTGATGCACAGCGCCCAGGGGGCGCCGACGGTTTTGATGATCTTGAGCAGCTTGCCCTGGGGGGTGAAGACCTGGATGCGGCGGTTGCCGCGGTCGGCGACATAGAGGGTGCCGTCGCGGGAGATGACGACGCCGTGGGGGGTGTTGAACTGGCCGGGGGCGGCGCCGCGCCAGCCCCACTCCTGCAGGAACTTGCCGTCGGGGCCGAAGTGGGCGACGCGGGAGTTGCCGTAGCCGTCGGTGACGAAGAGGCTGCCGTCGGCGGCGAAGGCAATGCCGGTGGGCTGGTAGAAATCGTCGGGGCCGACGGGGCCATGCTGCACCACATGGGTTTCCCAGGTCCAGGGCTCGGGCTTTTTGCCGAGCACCATTTGGAGGCGGGTTTGCTGATCGAGCTCGACGATCAGGTCGCTGCCGGCGTCGACGTACCAGATGTTGTCATGGGCATCTATGGCGACACTGTGGGGCTCATCGAAGACATCGAGGCCCTCGGCAATGAAGCGCATGAAGGTGCCATCGGGGTGGAACTCCATGAGCGGATGCTTGCCGCGGTTGGCGACGTAGATGTTGCCGCGGGAGTCGAGGGCGACGCCGACGCACTCGCCGAAGTAGACGCCGGCGGGAAGCTGGAGGTAGTGGATGTCGAAGCGGGGGTGGAGCTGGGGCAGCGGCGTGGCCGGGGCCTGCCGGGCCAGGAGGGGGGCGGCCAAAAACAGCACCAACAGGGCGATGGAGGTTTTCATGGAAGCACCCGGAGAAGGGCCCCGCCGAGCGGCGCGCCCCCGCCGCCGCAAGGGCGCGGGGAGCGGCAAACCCGCCCCGCGCCGGGAAGCGGCGGAGGCGGGCTGCCCACCCGACCGGCCGCTGCCGCCCCGGGAGGGGGCGAGAGCGGGGCCGGGCAGAACTACCAGAGCAACTTCAACCCGAACTGGATTTCCCGGTTGGGCGTCAGCGTCGAATCGATCTGACCGAAGCCGGGCTCGACCGTGCCGGTGGGGGTGAGGGATTCCAGGTTGTCCACGGGCGCCTGGAAGTTAGTGTGGTTCAAGACGTTGAAGAACTCCGCGCGGAACTGGGCGTGGAAGCCCTCGGAGACGTTGCTGAGGTCAAACTCCTTCATCAGCGAGAAGTCCATGTTGAACATTCCGGGGCCGCTGATGGCATTGCGGCCCAGGGTGCCGAACAGGTTCATGCAGGTGGGATAGGGGTAGGACTTGTCGCAGCCCAGCGGCGCGGGGGCGTTGTAGAAGGCCTGGCTGGGAGCCTGCGCCGGGATGAAGCAATTGGGATTCAGATATTGGACGTTGCCGGGCGAGACCACGTTGTGGGTGTTGCAACCGGGCGCGAGGGTGGGAATGGCCATGGGCTCGCCGTTGAGCTGACCCATGGGGTCGCCTTCGATGCCGCTCAGGGGCCAGAGGGGGACGCCATCGCTGGCGGTGATGATGCTGCCGATCTGCCACCCCTTGGCGATGACGGCCATGGGACCGGTGAGGGAGTTGCCGGGCGCTTGGTACAAGGTGTTGATGACCAGGCTCTTGGGCACGTTGAAGTCGGAAGGGCCCTTGATGAGGCTGGGGTCGTACCAGGGAATGGTGGGGGTGACATCGGCGGCGAAGTTGTCGCCGGCGAAGCTGCCGGAGGAGGTATCGAGCGACTTCTGCCAAGTGAAGGAGGCCTGGAAGAAGAGGTTGTTGGTCATCTTGCGGGTCAGGTTGACCTGCATGGACTCGTACCAGGCGGCGCTATTCCACACCTCCGACTGAATCAGGGCGGTGTAGGGGTTGATGAGCAGGCCGGGGACGATGCCGGTGGGGTTGGCGCTGTAGTTGGCGGGCAGGCCGAGGTTGGTGTCGGTGGTGGTGCAGAGGGCGCCGAGGCAGCCGCTGCCGATGGGGTTGGGGAAGAGATAGCCCGCCGAGGTTTTATAGGGCATGACCGTGTTGAGCGTGTCGGTCTGGAACACGTTGTGATAGGTGCGCGAACCGGCGTAGGCCACGGTGAGGGCGGTGCTCTTGCTGAGCTGGCGCTGGATGTTGAAGTTCCACTGGCTGACGTAATTGCGCTTGGGGTTGGGCTGGACGTAGGCCCAGCGCTGGGCGGCGTTGGCGGTGCTGCCGCTGGCCACGGCGGCGGCGTAGACGCCATAGAAGGATTGGGGATTGACGCCGCCGCCGTTGAGGAAGGCGGGGGCGCCAAAGGTTCCCTGGCCGGGGGCGCTGAGATCCACCTCGGGTCCGGCGGGGGCGGTCTGGAGGGGGTTGAGGCCGATCATGAAGGGCATGGGCAGGACATCGAAGATGCCGAAGCCGCCGCGCACGGCGGTCTTGCCGTCGCCCCAGGGATCCCAGCTAAAGCCCAGCCGGGGCTCGATGTTGTGGATGGTGGGGTTGGTGGTGAAGATCTTGGTGCGGAAGTTGGCGCAGCCCACGGTCTGGCCATTCTGGTAGGTGCAACCGGAGGGATTGCTCCAGATGTTCTTCAAGGAGATGACCTTGTTCTGGGTCTCCTGCATGATGGGTTCCATCTCGTAGCGCACGCCGATATTGAGGGTGAGGTTGGAGCGGGCATGCCAGTCGTCCATGAGGTAGCCGGCGAGGACCCAGGCGCGGTAGTGGTGGATGGTGTTGCCGCCGGGGGTGAAGGGATCCACGGTGGGCATGCGCACGGTGTTGGGGATGTTCTGGAGGAAGTCGGTGAGGCTGGAGAAGCCGACGCTGCCGCCGCCGGAGGAGGAGTTGATCATGTTGTCGTGGTCGCGGAGGGCCATGGCGCCGAGGCTGATGCTATGGTTGCCGACGGTGTAGGAGGCGTCGTCGAAGAGCTGGGCCATGCCGGTCCACTGGTCAAAGCCGTCGCCGGGGTTGTAGCCGCCAAATCCGGTGAGGCGGCCGCCGCCATTGCCCCCGGCCAGGGCGCCGAGGCCGGGCGCCGGCAAACCGGGGAGAACCCCGAAGGAGGTGTCGGTGGAGGCGGGGAGGAGGTTGGCGACGGCGGGGCTCAGCAGATTGGAGCGGTTGTAGCCGAGGCGGACGGTGTTGATCAGCGAGGGGGTGAAGACGTGGGTTTCTTCCAGCGAGATGGCCTCGTGCGGCACCTCGAAGCCGGTGATGGCGGTGCCGAGGGCGTTGGGCTTGTGCCAACTGGAGTGATCCTGGTAGTAGCTGACGTGGAAGGTGTCGGTGTTGGAGAGGTTGAAGTCGCTGCGGAAGGTGAAGAAGTTGTCCACCACGGGCTCTTGGGCGTCCACGGTGCGGCTGGCGAGGTTGCCGTTGATATTGACACCGCCGTTGGGGAGCGGATCCATCTCGTTGATGAACTTGGCGACGGTGTTGTCCACGCACACGCCGGCCTGGCCGGGGGCGAGGTTGGTGGAGTTGGCGTAGGGGCAGGGGCCGGTCAGCGGGGCGACGCCCTGGAGGATGCCGAGGCGGGCGTTGGGGGTGAGGACCTTGGCATTGAGCGGCAGCGCGGTGGACTGGCGCAAGCCCTCGTAGTTGGCGAAGAGGAAGATCTTGTTTTTCTTGAGGGGGCCGCCGGCGGAGACACCGAACTGGTTGCGGCGGAAGGCGCCCTTGGGGATGCCGTTGGCGTTCTCAAAGAAGTTGGCGGCGTCCAAGGCGCTGTTGCGGATGAACTCGTAGGCGGAGCCGTGGAACTTGTCGGTGCCGGACTTGGTGATGGCGTTGATGACGCCGCCCGAGGTGAAGCCGTACTGGGCGGAGTAGTTGGAGGTCATCACGCTGAATTCCTGGATGGCGTCCACGCCGACGTTCTCGCCGAGCACGTTGCCGGGGCCGGCGTTGGAGTAGTCGTTGACGATGATGCCGTCGAGGCGGTAGACGTTCTGGGTGGGGCGGTTGCCGTTGATGGTCATCTGCATGCCCAGGCCGCGCAGTTGGCCGCCGGGCTGGGTGACCACTTCCTGGGTGCGGACCTGGGCGACGCCGGGCTGCAGGGTGGCGAGCGAGGCCCAGTCGCGGCCGTTGAGCGGCAGTTGCACGATCATCTGCTGGCCCACGACGCTGGACAAGGTGGAGGAGTTGGTGTTGATCTGCGGGGTGGCGGCGGTGACCTCGACCGTCTGCTGGGCCTCGCCCACCTTGAGGGCGAAGTTCTGGACCTGGAGGGTGCCGACGGAAAGGGTCACGGTGGTGATGGCTTTGCTGAAGCCGGTGGAGGTGGCACTCACCTGATAGTTGCCGGGATTGACATTGGCGAAGTTATAGGTTCCGGTGGCGTTGGTGGTGGTGGTGGTGGCGACGCCGGTGGCGATGTTGGTGGCGGTGACCTTGGCGTTGGGGACGGGGGAACCGGAGGCGTCGCTGATGACGCCCTTGAGGGTGGCGCCGGTGACCTGCGCCCGCGCGCCGCGGGGAAGGAGGAAACACAGGCTGAGGGCCAGGGCCAAAGACAGCACCGTCTTCGAGGCCAAGGACGCCAGCGCCAGGAAATTCGTAGTTTTCGTATTCATGTATCGCCCCACACTCGCGCACAAAGAATTACGGGAACAGCAAGCGCCGCGCGCCCATCCAGCGCCCGGCGAGAATCATCGTGGAAGGGATCAGGCCAACACGTTTTCGGACCTTGGACCTCAGAGAGCCCATGCTTGCAATGCCTTACTGCGCTGCTTTAATTTTCAGCCGACCAACCCGTCGGTCAGATTGCTCTTGCAGGTGGGCGTTGTCAAGGGAAAAGATGAACAAAAGTTCACCTTGTCGGCACGGGGCCGGGAGTCACCCTTGCCGCCAGGGAGCAGAAGGCCGACGAGCCGCGCGCACGCACGGACCCGCAGGCGCACAGGCTGCGGGCCGGAGGCGGGGGGAGCCCCCAGGCGCGAAGCCCAAGGCCGGCTCGTTGGGAGCCCAAAGCATCAGGCAATAGACGTTTGCACTACCTTGCCGCGCTGTCCGATTGGAGAGAGTGCGGACTGAGGGGGAGATTGCACCTGGCAGCGGGATATGTCAAGGGAAAAGATGAACAAAAATTCACCTCGGGAGACTTTCCCGGTGGGAGGCTTGCGCCTCTCTTGGTCGGGGGCTGCGCCCCCGCCCGCTCCCGTTGGTCGCGGCCCCCTCGGCCGCCTTGAGACGGTCGAGGTGGCTCGGAAGGCGAGGCTTTGCTTGCCGGCGACGGAGCGGGACCTGGTAGGCAACCCCGCTCCTCGACCTCGATCTGGTCTACCCCGAGACCACTCGATCGTCGCCGCGAGTGGCTGGGGTGGTTCCGGTGGGTTCCTGATGGAGTCTTGCGGGCGGGCCCGCCCGGCTGCGGCGGGCGGGGGGCGGGGGTTCAGGCGCGGGCCAGGTGGACGACGGTCTCGATGTGATAGGTCTGGGGGAAGAGGTCGAAGAGGTGGAGGGCGCGGAGCTGGTAGCCGGCGGCGAGGAGGGGACGGAGGTCGCGGCCGAGGGTGGCGGGATCGCAGGAGACGAGATGGAGGCGGGGGGGAGCGAGAGCGAGGAGGGCGGCGACCAGTTCGGGGCCCAGGCCGGCGCGGGGCGGGTCGGCGAGGACGAGATCGAGCGGGCTGGGGGCGCGGCCGCGGAGGTAGTGGAGAGCGTCGAGCTGGGCGACTTGAACGGCGGCGGCGCGGGCGTTGTGGCGCAGGTCGGCGGCGGCGGCGGGGTCGCTCTCGACGGCCTCGACGCGCTGGAAGCGGGCGGCGAGGGGGAGGGCGAACAGGCCCACGCCGCTGAAGAGGTCGAGGGCGGCGTGGCCGGAGGCGTCGCCGAGGGCGGCGGCAACCAACTCGCCGGCGAGGAAGCGGTTGACCTGGAAGAAGGAGCCGGGACTGACGCGGTAGAGGAAGCCGGCGACCTCGAAGGTGAGCGGGCCCTCGAGGGCGAGGCCGGCGTCGGCGTTGTCCACGGCGAGCTCAATCTGCTCGCGGCGCAGCGGGGGCTGGGCCGCCAGTTCGGCGAGGCCGCGGTTGAGGGCGGGCGAGGCGATGGGGCAGTGGGAGATGGGGAGCACGCGGCGGCTGCCGTGCTGGTAGTAGCCGACGCCGACGCCGGGGACGGCCTGCAGGCGGATGCGGTTGCGGTAGCCCCAGGCGGCGGCGGCGTGGAGGGCGACCGGGCCCTGCCATTGCAGGCCGCCGGTGCGCTGCAGGGTTTCGAGCAGGATCTCGCGCTTGAGCTCGAGCTGGCGTTCGGGGGTGGCATGCTGCCAGTGGCAGCCGCCGCAGCGGAGGAAGTATTCGCAGGCGGGGGCAATGCGGCCGGGGGCGGGCTCGAGGACCTGGAGCAGGCGGGCGGCGACACGGCCGCGGGCGGGGGGGGAGAGCTCGACGCGCACGAGCTCGCCGGGCAGGGTGAAGGGGACGAAGACGGCCTGGCGGCGGGCGTCGATGGTTGGCGCGGGCCCCAGCGCGCCTGCGGCGCGCGTCCCGCTTGTGAGCCGCCCCGCTGTAGACGCGCGGGGCGGCATGCTCGCGCCGAATTCGCTTCCCGGGGGCGGGCCGCCCTGCGGAATTTCGTAGCCTTGCGCGCCAATTTTGCCAGCAGGCAAAGCGGCGCGACCCCCGCGAGCGGCGGGGGGCAGGCGCGCCAAGCCGTCGCCGCCGTAGACCAGCTTTTCGATGCGCAACTCGACCGGGGGGGGCATCAGAAGTCCGCTAGCAGGCGCGAGGCGGGAGGATGCGCGGGCTCACCTGGCATATAGCCACGCTGCGCTGTTCACCCTGCCTGGGTTCTTGGCCTGCACTGCGTTGTGCCCCTTCCCGAGAGCCGCCCCGCGACGGCGGAGGCGAGTTGGGCCCTGCCGCGCGCGGCGCTCCAGTTCAATTTAGATTATCACTGGGGAGGGTTGCGCCTTCCCTGCACGGGGGCTTCGGCCCCCTCGCCGCGCGGTAGCAGCGCAAGGGGACCCCGGACCGTCTCGCCTCGCCCGAGGCGACGCGGTGGTCGCGGCGAAAGGATGGGGCGTCGTCGGAGGTGGGGGGTAGGGCTGAATTCGCACAGCCAAGATTGGCTGTGCCACCGTGGCCAGAAGGGCTGGGTTCGCCACCGTGGCCTGAAGGGTGGGTTGGCACAGCCAAGAAAGGCCGCGAATGGGCTAGAGGTAGAAGAGGCTGAGGCGGGGGAGGGCGGCCCACTCCAGCAGGCGGCGGTGAAGGAATTGGCGCTCGATCATGGCGATCTGCTCGGGGCGGAGCTGGCGGCGGTAGGGGGCGAGCTCGCGCTCGACGTCGGTGCGGAGGGCGAGGAGGGCCTCGACCGGGGCGCGCTGCAGGAGGAGGGCGTGGAGCTTGTCGTCGAGGACGGTGAGGAGGCGGTCGAGCTGCTCGAGCCCCGGCGCGGCCGGGGCGGGGGTGCCGCGATCGGGGGCGAGGCTGGAGGCGAGGCGGCGGAGGGTGGCCAGGATCTCGGCGGCGGCGGGGTCGGCGGGATCGAGGTGGGGACAGGCTTCGATGCGGAGGGCGGCGGCGGCGAGGTGGGCGTGGAGGCGAGCGGGGCCGAAGGCGTCGTCGCGGGGAGCGGGGGGGGGTGGGGGAGGGGCGTCGGCGCCGGCGCTGGCGGCGGCCATGGCCTCGGCGGCGGCGAGGACGGCGGCGGAGCAGTAGACCAGGGAGCGGTGGCGCTGGGAGTCGCGGCGGCGGCCGGACTCGAACTTTTCGAAGGCCTGGTCAATGCCGGCGAGCACGGCGGCGAGCGGGATGCCGGCCTCGCGCCAGGAGGCGATGAGGGCCCAGTCCAGGGGGGAGAGGTAGATTTGGGCGCCGCGCTTGCGCTGGAAGTGTTCCTCGATCTCGGTGAAGTAGTTGAAATAGTTCACGCGGCGGGCGGCTCCAGGCGGAACCAGTAATAGCCGTAGGGGCCGAGGCTGATCTGGTAGGGATGGGTGGGGATGGGAGGGAAGGCGACATCGCCGAACATCTCCCAGGGGGTCCAGCCGGCGAAGCTGGAGAGGTCGAGCTCCACCGCCTGGGAGGAGCGGGAGAGGTTGGCAACCACCAGCACGCAGCGCGGGCCGGCGAGCTCCAGGCTGGGATCGGAGGACTTGGGGAGGCGGCGGAGGTAGACCAGCACGCGCTCGTTGGCGGGGGCGAGGAAGGCGAGGCTGCCGGAGCCGAACAGCGGCGTCTTGTGGCGGAGGGCGACCAGGGCGCGCATCCAGTTGAGGAGGGAGTTGGGGTCCTGGAACTGGCGTTCGATGTTGACCGCCTGGTAGCTGTAGATGGGGTTTTGAATGAGGGGGGCGTAGAGGCGCTCGGGGGGGGCCTTGGAGAAGCCGCCGTTGCGGTCCACGTTCCACTGCATGGGGGTGCGGACGCCGTTGCGGTCGGCGAGGTAGATGTTGTCGCCCATGCCGATCTCGTCGCCGTAGTAGAGGATGGGGGCGCCGGGCATGCTGAACAGCACCACGTTCATGAGCTCGATCTCGCGGCGGCTGTTTTCGACGATGGGGGCGAGGCGGCGGCGGATGCCGATGTTGAGCTTCATGCGGGGATCGCGGGCGTACTCGTGGTACATGTAGTCGCGCTCCTCGTCGGTGCACATCTCCAGGGTGAGCTCGTCGTGGTTGCGGAGGAACAGGCCCCACTGGCAGTTGTCGGGGATGGGCGGGGTCTGGGCGAGGATGTCCACGATGGGACGGCGGGCCTCCTGGCGGATGGCCATGAAGAGGCGGGGCATGAGGGGGAAGTGGAAGGCCATGTGGAACTCGGGGCCCTCGCCGGGGGCGGCCTGGCCGAAGTAGCGCACCACGTCGGAGGGCCACTGGTTGGCCTCGGCGAGGAGGACGCGCTCGCCGCCGTAGCGGAGGTCCACCTGGCGGCGGAGCTCCTGCAGGAAGGCGTGAGTCTCGGGGAGGTTTTCGCAGACGGTGCCCTCGCGCTCGAAGAGGTAGGGGACGGCGTCGCAGCGGAAGCCGTCGAGGCCCATGTCGAGCCAGTAGAAAACGATGGCGACCATGGCGTCGCGGACGGCGGGCTCGTCGAAGTTGAGGTCGGGCTGGTGGCTGTAGAAGCGGTGCCAGAAGTAGGCGTTGGCGACCGGGTCCCAGGTCCAGTTGCTGACCTCGGAGTCGGTGAAGATGATGCGGGCGTCGCGGTAGCGGTGGGGGTCGGCGCTCCAGACGTACCAGTTGCGGAAGGGGTTGTCGGGGGAGCTGCGGGCCTGCTGGAACCAGTGGTGCTGGTCGGAGGTGTGGTTGAGGACGAGGTCGGCGAGGACGCGCATGCCGCGGGAGTGGGCCTCGTCGAGCAGCTCGCGGAAATCGTCGAGGGAGCCGAAGTCGGGGTCCACGGCGCGGAAGTCGGCGATGTCGTAGCCGTCGTCGCGCTGAGGGGAGGGGTAGAAGGGGAGGAGCCAGAGGCAGTCCACGCCCAGCCACTGCAGGTAGTCGAGCTTGTCGATGAGGCCGCGGAAGTCGCCGATGCCGTCGCCGTTCCAGTCGGAGAAGGCGCGGACGGGGAGTTCGTAGAAGACGGCGTTTTTGAACCAGAGGGGTGCGGGGGTGGGCATAGGGCGGACTCAGGGCAGGACGGGGGCGGGGGAGGCGGCCTCGGCCAGGGGCGCCGGGCGGCGGGGGAGGCGGACGCGGAAGGTGGTGCCCTGGCCGGGAGGGCTGGAGACGTCGATGGCACCCTGGTGGAGCTCGACCACGGAGCGGGCGAAGTAGAGGCCGAGGCCGGTGCCGAACTCGCGGCCGCTGAGGGGGTTTTGGATGCGGGTGAATTTTTGGAAGAGGCTGGCGAGCTTGTCGGCGGGGATGCCGACGCCGCTGTCGGAGACCTCGACCAGGAGCTCGGCGGGGAGGGCGCGCCAGCGCAGGGCAATGGCGCCGCCCTCGGGGGTGTATTTGATGGCGTTGTCGAGGAGGTTGGCGAAGACCTCGCGCAGGCGGACGGGATCGCCCAGGATGGTGCTGTCGCCGTCGCCGGGGTCGAGGTGGAGGAGTTGGCGGTAGCGGGCGGCGCGGGGCTGGTACTCGGCGACCAGGCCGCGGAGGACCTCGGCGAGGGGGACGGGCTCGGCGCGGAGCTGGAGGGAGCCCTGCTCGAGGCGGCTGATGTTGAGCAGGTCGTTGACGAGGGCGATGAGGCGCTCGTTGGAGTCGTAGGCGCGGCGCAGGTATTGGAGCTGCTCGGGGTTGAGCGGGCCCAGGACCTGTTCGAGCAGGAGGGCGAGGGCGCCCTTGACGCCGCTCATGGGGGTGCGGAGCTGGTGGCTGGCGATGGAGATGAACTCGTTTTTCATGCGGTCCACCTCGCGCTCCTGGCTGGCGTCGCTGAAGACGACGATGCAGCCGGCGACGCCGCCGTGTTGGTCGCGGACGGGGGCGGCGCTGAAGGTGACGGGGAGGCGGGCGCCGTCGCGGCGGAGGAGGGTGAGGCCGCGGAGGAAGCGGAAGGCGCGGCCCTGGACCATGGCCTGGCGGACGGGGTCGGGGCGGGCGTCGGCGGGGAGCTGGCCGGGGGACTCCTCGGCCAGGGCGATGATTTCGGCGTAGGGGCGGCCGAGGGCGTCGGCGGCGGACTCGCCGGTGAGGGCGGCGGCGGCGCGGTTGAACTCAATGATGCGGCCCTCGCCGTCCACGGCGAAGATGCCATCGCCGATGCTGCCCAGCAGGGCCTCGGTCTTGGCGCGGCCGCGCTCGACCTCGCGGTTGTAGCGCTGGTAGTAGCGGAAGGCGGCGCGGAGGAGGAGGCCGGTGGCGACGGCAAGGAGAAAGATGATGACGGCGATGAAGGCGAGCTTGTCGTAGAAGACGCGGTAGATGTAGAAGCCGAAGCGGACGGGGCGGACGACCAGCAGGGCCATGCCCTCCTCGGGGAGGGGGGCGTAGGTGATGGTGTGGCTTTCGAGCTGGATGGCGGTGACGAACTCGCCGCTGCCGCTGTGGCCGGCGAGGGCGTCGGCGGCGGCGGGGAACTGGGCGACCTGGGCGGGGAGGAAGGGGCCGCGGTTGGGGCCGGCGACGAGCTGGTGGCGGCGGTCGAGCAGGTAGAGGAACTGGTCGGGGCCGAGGGAGATGTGGCGGACCCAGTCGGCGACGGCGGCGACGGGGAGGATGCCGACCAGGACGCCGCTGCCGGAGGTGGCGGGGGCGTCGGCGCGGGGGAGGGGGAAGGCGACGGGGACGGCGAAGGCGAGGCGGGCGGGGAGGGTGGGGGTGGCGGGGAGCAGGGAGGAGGTGGCGGCTTGGCCGGCGAGGGCGCCCTGGAACCAGCCGGGCAGTGGGGGCGGGAGGCCGGCGGCGAGGGCGGCGGGGGCGGCGGCGGCGAGATTGCCCTGGTCGTCGTAGAGGGCGAGGGCGAGGAACTCGGGGCGGCGGCGGGAGAGGCGCTGGAGGGCGGCGGCGGCCTGGGCCTGGTCGCGGGCGAGGGCGAGGCGCTGGCGGCGGAGGGCGTAGGCGCCGAGGCGGGGGCCGGGGGCGGGGGGCAGGCTCTCGGCCAGCAGGCGCTGCAGCGCGGTCTCGTCAGCGGCGCCGGCGAGGGCCTCGCGCTCGCTGCGGAAGTTGGTGCGCAGCAGGGAGACGGCGAAGTCGCGCACTTGGCGGTCGGCGCTGGCGGCGTCGGCCTGGGAGTTGCGGATGCTGGTGGCGACGATGTAATAGGTCAGCAGCAGGATGGGAACAAAGGTGAGGATGACGAAGATGGCGGTGGAGCGGATGACGGAGGCGGTGAGCCAGCGCAGCAGCGCCTCCACTCCCCGCGAGACCGCATTGCGCAGCGCCGACCACATGGGAGACTCAGGACTGGACGGGCTCGGCCGGCTCGCGGCAGTCGGGGCAGCGGAGGCGGACACGGAAGCTGCGCGACCAGGGGTCGGAGAAGTCGCCGTCGAGCTGGAGTTGGAGGCGGTGGCCGCAGCGGGCGCAGGTGTAGTCGCGGGGATAGCCCAGCAGGGAGGCGAGGGCGGGGGCGTCGCCCTGGTCGGGAGCGACGCTGAGGCGGAAGCTGGCGATGGGGCGGCGTCCGGGGGCGGCGGCGAGCAGTTGGCGGACGCGGGCCACCACGTCGGCGGGGGCGACCTCGGACTTGACCAGGTAGTCGGTGGCGCCGAGGCGGGCGGCCTGGTGCTTGTCCATGTGCTGGCTGAGGTTGGTGAACAGCACCACCGGGGTGGTGAGGAAGCGGCGGTCGGCGCGCAGCGACTTCAGCACCTCCAGCCCGCTGAGGTCGGGGAGCATGATGTCGAGCAGGATGAGTTGGGGGGGGGAGAGGCGGGCGCTTTGCAGGGCTTCGCGCCCGCTGGCGGCCTGGCTGACGCGGTAGCCCTCGTGCTCGAGGCGGCGGGCGTAGGTGTCGCGGATGAGGTCTTCGTCTTCGACGATGAGGATGGGATGGGGGTCGGACATGGGGCAAGGCGGGGGCTAGGCGGGTTGGGCGCGGGGGGCGGAGGGGTGGGCGGCGAGATAGGCGCGCACCTCGGCCTGGAAGAGGGCGGCGACGCGGGCGGCGAGCGGGCCCAGGGGGACGGGGCGCTGGTCGAGGCGCTCGACGGGCTGCACCTCGCGGGTGGAGGAGGTGATCAGGATCTCGTCGGCGGCGAAGAGGTCATCGGGGAAGAGGGTGGCCTCCTGCACCGGCAGGCCGTGGCGGGGGGCGGCCTGGAGCAGGATTTTGCGGCTGACGCCGGGCAGGGCGCCGGAGGCGAGGGGGGGGGTGAGCAGGCGGCCGTGGCGGGCGACGAAGAGGTTGGCGGAGGTGCACTCGGCCACCTCGCCGCGCTGGTTGAGCAGCAGCACGTCGTCGAAGCCGGCGGCGTTGGCCTCCTCCACCAGCACCAGGTTGTGGGACCAGGTGAGGGACTTGGTGCCGGCCAGGGGGGCCTCGGAGTCGCGGCCGTGGGGCTGCAGGCGGAGCTTGGCGCTGGCGCCCCAACTGCGCAGGGAGCGGGTGAAGATCAACAGGTCGGTGGGGCGGGGGCCGGGGGTGTCGAGCAGGCCGCCGCGGTTGCGGATGAAGTAGATGCGCGCCACCGACTCCTGCGCCTGGTTGCGCTCGATCAGGGCGGCGAAGCCGCGGCGGGCCTCGTCCCAGAGGTCGTCCACGGCGACGCGGAGGCGGGCGCCGTCGTGGCGGAGGCGCTCCCAGTGGTCCTCCAGGGCGAAGGGCACGCCCTGATAGATGCGCAGGGTGCTGAACAGGCCCCAGCCACTGAGCAGGCCGGCCTGCAGGGGGGAGAGGCGGACATCGGAGGTCGGGACCAACTCGCCGTTGTGCCAAACGAAGGGATGGACGGGGCTCACGCGCTGCACCTCTCTTTAGAGTATCGCAGGAGCGGAGGCCTAGGCGGGGAGGGCGGCGAGTTCGTCCTGGTGGAAGAACTCGCGCAGGACCGGATCGGGGGAGGCATCCATCTCGGCGACGGTGCCGAAGAAGCGGACGCCGCCGTCGTGCAGCATGACCAGGCGGTCGGCGAGCTTGCGCGCCAGCAGGGTGTCGTGGGTGACCACCAGGCTGGTGAGCTTCACCTGCTTTTTGACGCGGGCGATGAGGTCGGCGATGGTGTGCGACATGAGCGGATCCACCATGGTGGTGGGCTCGTCGTAGAGGATGGCCTGGGGCTTGGCGGCCAGGGCGCGGGCGATGGCGACGGCGCGCTTCATGCCGGTGGAGAGGCTGGCGGGGAAGGCGTCGCGGGCCTCGCGCAGGTCGAGCAGGTCGAGCAGGCCGTCCACCACGGCCTCGATTTGGGCCTCGGTGCCCTCTTGGCGCTCGCGCAGGGGGAAGGCGACGTTTTCCGCCACGGTGAGGGAGTCGAACAGCGCCCCGGACTGGAAGACCATGGTGATCTTCTTGTGCATTTCGGTGAGCTGGTTGTCGCTGAGGGTGGCGATGTCGACGCCGTCGGCGAAGATGTGGCCCTGGTCGGGGCGGAGGAAGCCCATGATCAGCTTCAGGGTGACCGACTTGCCCACGCCGCTGCGGCCGAGGATGCAGACGGTCTCGCCGCGGCGCACCTCGAAGCTGACGTCGCGCAGCACGGAGACGGGGCCGAAACCCTTGGAGACGTGCAAGAACTCGAAGAAGAGGTCGGGCGAGGACATGGAGGCTAGGCCTGCAGCAGCCAGTCGGCGAACATCTGGGCGGTGGCGGGATCGTCGCTCCACTGGCGCTGGACCTCCTCGGGGGCGCCGGGCTCGACCAATTCCTGGAAGAGATGATCGGCGCAGAGGTCGTCGTTGGCGAGCAGGGTGAAGACGCCCTCCCACTCCACCCGCAGGGCGGCCACCGCCGCGCCCTGGTCGAAGCTGCGGCGCAGCAGGAAGTAGGGGTCTTCGCCGGGCTCGCCGAACTGGGCGGCGCCGAGGTGGATGAGGCAGAAGTCGTCGTCGCCGATCTGGCGCAGGCGGAAACTGGGCTGCTGGCACATCCCGGTGATGACAAACACGCGCGCGGGCTGGGGGGGATGGCCGTTGGGGCGGAGGTTGGGGAGAACGGCGCGCACGCCCTAATGCTAACAGGGACAGGTGGGCGCTAGGGATGGATCTGGACGGGGCTGGAGAGGGTGATGGTCAAGGGAGTGCCGGCGGGGAGGTCGAGGTTGCCGCCCTTGGTGCTGGCCAGGACGACGCCGAGGCCGGCGCCGACCAGGCCGCCGAGGCCGGCGCCCTTGCCGCCGCCGGCGATGGCGCCGATGATGGCGCCGACCGCGCCGCCGGCGGCGGCGGTGCCGACGGTGCTGCGGGTTTGCGACTGCTGCACGCCGCCCTCAGAGGTGGCGGAGGGGGTGCCGGTGATGGCACCACCCACGCCGGCGTTGGGGTTGACTTGGCTGACGCCGGCGCGCATGGGCAGCACGGTGCCGTCGGGCAGGCGAAGGCGCTCGAAGTTCAACTGCAGTTGCGACTTGCCGGTGACGCTGCCACTGCGCTGCACCGAGAGCACGTGGCCCTCGACGGTGCTGCCCTCGGGGACGAGCAGGGTTTGGCCGTTGGGGCTGTAGACCGGGGAGGTGACGTTGGCGGTGAAACTGTCGCCCTGCTGGCTGCTGCGGGTGCTGAGGGAGTTGTTGAGCTTGAGCTGCAAGGCGGTGCCGGCGGGCAGCACGCCGGAGCCGACGGCGGCCTGCTGGCTGGGCTGGGCGGCGGCCGGCGCCACCGCCGGGCCCTGGCCGTAGCTGCGCTGGCGCACGGCGGTGGGATCGTTGCTGCGTCCGTAGAAGCCGTCGTCGTAGCCGGCCTCGTAGCCGGTGCGGAAGTCCATGGCGTAGGTGGGCGCGTCCACCGCCCCGCCGGGACGGAAGCCCAGGTTGGCATTTTGATAGGCGGGCTGGCTCTGGAAGCTGTAGGGGGCGTGGTTGTGGTAGTCGGCGACGCCGGCATGGTAGCCGGCGGTGTAGCCCTGGGCGCGGATGGAGGCGATCTCGGCTTGGGTTTGCGGGGCGCGGGCCGACGCCGGGGCCGCCGCCAGCAGGAGGGAGAACAACGCGCCTTGTGACACTACGCCGAGAATGCGGCCCACACGATGCAGCTTCATGGCGACCTCCAAAAGAGGTGGGATGCCGCACAGCGCCGCAGTCGTTGTCAGCGCGCGGGGTCAGCGCGCGGGGAGGATGGTTGGCGCGGGCCCCAGCGCGCCTGCCCGGCCCGGCTGTAGCAGCGCCGGGCCGGTGCGGCGCGCGTCCCGCTTGTGAGCCGGCCCGCTGTAGATGCGCGGGGCGGCATGCGGGGGCCCGTGGCCCCAAGTCGGCGCTGCGCCTCGCTGGAGCAGGATGGAAATCGCCTCCCCGCGTTGCACAGGCTGTGGAAAGTGTGGATCGTGTGGATTGTTTTTCGGGGACGGTTCCAGGGTCTGGGCGAAAGCGGCAAAGGATTGCACACCGGGCGAAACGCTTCCGCAATTTTCCACAGAAGCGGGGGGCAAGTCGTTTGTTTACCGCAGGGGGAAACGGCCCTTGGTTTGCACGAGGGAAAAAGGCGGCATCGGGAGTATCGGACACAATGGCGATGGACTTGAGCCGGGTGGTGTGGGTGGAAGCGACGTGCGAGGTGAGCGCGGCGACGGAACTGGGTTCGGTGCCCTGCCCGGTGTGCGATGGCACGGGGCGCATGACGATGGCGTTGCCGATCTCCGGCGCCGACGACTGCCCGGCGTGCTGGGCGGCGGGGGAAGTGGGGTCGGATGTGGCGCCCTACCTGCTGCGGCGGCAGATCCAGGCGCCGATGCTGCGCATGGCGGTGCACAAGGCGAGCTAGGCGCAGCGTTGGTGGGCGCGGGCCCCAGCGCGCCTGCCCGGCCCGGCTGTAGCAGCGCCAGGCCGGTGCGGCGCGCGTCCCGCTTGTGCTCGCTCCGGCTTGGGGGCCCCGCGGCCCCAAGTCGGAGCTGCGCTGCTTCCCTGCCCGGCTGCTGGGGCCGCGCCGCATTCGTTTCCCGGGGGCGCAGACGCGCCACTGGCGCGTCTGCCCCTGCGGAATTGGAAAGCGGCGCGACCCCCGCGACCAGCGCGGGCTTGCAAATCTTTGCGGCTTCATGCCCAATAGCCAAGGCGTCGGCGGGGCCGGCGCCAAGGAGACCCCATGAACCGCACCATGAAGCGCACCCCTTTGCTGCTGCTGTTCTGCGCCCTAGCGGCGCCGCTTTGGGCCGCGCCACCGGCGCCGGTGCAGGCGCTGGATATTTCCAGCGGGCACTGGATCTTCCACGGCCAGACGATGAAGACCGCCAGCGGGCGGGGCGGGGGCAGCTTCACCTGGGACGAGCACTGCGCCTGGTCGCCCAACCATCTGTTCCTGCAGTGCACGTTCAGCAACAACTGGGCGGGGCGGGCGATGGAGTCGCTGGTGGTGGACACCTACAACCGCACCGACCACACGTATTGGCATTACGAGTTTTTTGCCCTGGGCCAGGGGGGCGGGCGGCCGTTCGTGTCGCGCATGCAGATCCAGGGCAACACCTGGATCGAGTACGGGGCGCCGGCGGCGGGCCAGCGGCCGGCGGAGCGGATCGTCTACCGCTGGGATTCGCCCCGGCGGGTGCGGGTGGCGATCGAGGCGTCGAAGGACGGCAGCCACTGGACCACGGTGGACGAAGGGGTGGGCAGGAAGCAGCCCTGAGGCGGTGATCGCGACGAGAAGTTGGGGTGAGTGGAGGGATTCGAACCCTCGGCCACTGGAGCCACAATCCAGCGCTCTACCAAGCTGAGCTACACTCACCGCGCGGGGAGCAGCTGCGGAACAGCGGCTTCGATCCAGTATACACCGCGATCGGCGGGGGCCGGGGGCGGGGCGGTCACTTGGCGGCAAGGGCGATGCGGTTGGCCTTGGCCCAATTGCTGTTGGCGGCGACGCGGCGCATGGGCGGGCCGCCGCTGGTGCCGCAGGCGCAGGGGCCCTCGTGCTTGGCCTCGGTCATGCAGGAGCAGGAGCTGGTGCCGAGGCAACTGCAGACGTAGTCGTAGGGGCCCTTTTGCTTGGATGCGGCGGCGGGGAGGCGGAAGCTGGCGGGGCGGGCCACGGGGCAGGCGAGCGGAGGCGGCGCCGGAGCGGGCGGGGCGGCGTGCAAGCGGGCGCTGGCCTGGACCAGGAAGAGGAAGCAGACGGCGGCGAGGATGGCTTTGGTGGCGTTCATGATGACTCCATGGTGGGCGCGGGCCCCAGCGCGCCTGCCCGGCCCGGCTGTAGCAGCGCCAGGCCGGTGCGGCGCGCGTCCCGCTTGTGAGCCGCCCCGCTGTAGCGGCGCGGGGCGGCATGCTCGCGCCGACTCGGGGCCCCGTGGCCCCAAGTCGGCGCTGCGCTTCGCTGGGGCCGCGGCGCGCCGCAAGCCGCCCTAAGGGGAATTCTCGCACGCCGGGCGGTCGGGGAAATGACCACTTTCGGCGGGTTGGCCATAGCCACTATAATCACGGCATGATGCGGACTGCGGCTGACGGGATCGTGCCCATCCTGGCGGTGGACCGGGGCGCGGCGCTGCCGCTGCACCGGCAGATCGGCGCCGGGTATCGGCGGGCGATCGCGCAAGGGATGCTGGCGCCGGGGCAGCGGGTTCCCTCCAGCCGGGCGCTGGCGGCCGAGCTGTCGGTCTCGCGCATTCCGGTGCTGGGGGCGTACGCCGAACTGATCACGGAGGGCTATTTCGAGAGCCGCGCGGGGGCGGGGACGTTCGTCTCCGGCTCGCTGCCGCAGCCGCCGCGGCCGGGGCAGGGGCGGCAGCGGGGGCGCGGGGGCGCGGGCCGGCGGCCGGTGGGGGTGCGGGCGGCGCAGGCGCCGGCGCGCGCGATCCATCCCTGGATGGGGGGCTGGGGGGCGTTCGCGCCGCACCAGCCGGCGCTGGAGGGGTTTCCGTTCCAGGTGTGGTCAAGCCTGGCGGCGCGGCACTCGCGCAACCCGCGCGCGGCGCTGCTGCACCGGCTGGATCCACTGGGGGCGGAGAGGCTGCGCCAGGCGGTGTGCGGCTACCTGCGCACCGCCCGCTCGGTGCGCTGCGAGCCGGAGCAGATTCTGATCGTGGGCGGGTCGCAGCAGGCGCTGGACCTGTGCGCGCGGGCGCTGTGCGATGCGGGCACGCCGGTGTGGGTGGAGGAGCCGGGGTATTGGCTGGCGCGGAACGCCTTCGGCAACGCCGGCGCCCGGCTGGTGCCGGTGCCGGTGGACGGGGAGGGGCTGGAGGTGGCGGCGGGGGTGCGGGCGTGCCCGCAGGCGCGGGTGGCCCACGTGACGCCCTCCCACCAATTTCCGCTGGGCATGACCATGAGCCCGGCGCGCCGGCTGGAGTTGCTGGATTGGGCGCAGCGGGCGGGGGCGTGGATCGTGGAGGACGACTATGACAGCGAGTTTCGCTTCGAGAGCGCGCCGGTGGGCTCGCTGCAGGGGCTGGACCAGAACGAGCGGGTGATCTATGTGGGCACGCTGAGCAAGGTGATGTTCCCGTCGTTGCGGCTGGGCTACATGGTGGTGCCGCGGGACCTGGTCAAGCCGTTCGCGGCGCTGCGCTGGGCGGCGGACCTGGGTCCTTCGTACCTGGGCCAGGAGATGCTCGCCGATTTCCTGGGCGAGGGGCACCTGGGGCGGCATATCCGGCGGATGCGGGCGCTCTACCGCGGGCGGCGGAGCCGGCTGGCGGCGGAGCTGGCGGAGCAGTTGGGGACGGGGCTGGAGATCCAGGGGGCGGAGGCGGGGCTGCACCTGACGGCGACGTGGAGGGGAGGGGCGCGGGACCGGGAGGTGGCGACGCGGGCGGCGGGGGCAGGGTTGTGGCTGTGGCCGCTGTCGCCGTGCTACCTGGGGCGGGCGGCGCGGCAGGGGTTCATCCTGGGCTACGGCAGCACGGCGACGGCGGCGATACCGCAGGCGGTGGGGCAGTTGCGGAAGGTGCTGGGGCCCCGGATCGCGGGCGGCTAGGGCGAGGCGGAAAGGGCTTCAGAGGAAGAGGCGGAGGTCGCGGAGGTTGTTGCCGGTGGGGCCGGTGACCACCAGGTCGCCGGTGGCGGCGAGCAGGGGATCGGGATCGAAGTCGGCGAGGTGGCGGGCGGGATCGAGGCCGGCGGCGCGGGCGCGGGCGAGGGTGCCGCCGTCCACCAAGGCGCCGGCGGCGTGGCTGGAGCCGTCCACGCCGTCGGTGCCGGCGGAGAGGAAGACAAAGTCGTGGCCGGCGAGCAGGGTGGCCAAGCGCAACGCCAGCAGTTGGTTGCGGCCGCCGCGTCCGTGGCGGGCGGGGAGGCGGACGCGGACCTCGCCGCCAGCGATCAGCGCGGGACGAAGATGGGCGGCGCGGAGGGCGCGCCAGCGGGCGGCGAGATGTTGGGCCGCAATCGGTTCTTCGGCTTCGTCGGCGTCGGTGGCGACCACGACCGGGGCATAGCCGGCGGCGGCGGCCAGGTCGGCGAAGAGGGCGGTGGCGTCGCGGTTGGCGGCGAGGCAGTGCCAGGCGGAGCGGGCAAAGGCGGGATCGCCGGGTTGGGGCGGCTGGGGCGCGGGGGCGAAGGGCAGATGGGGCAACCAACGGCGCCAGGCGGCCTGGTAGTCGGCGGCGGTGGAGGCATCGGGGAAGGTGGGGCCGGAGGCGACCGCGGCCCAGTCGTCGCCGGCGACATCGGAGAGGATCCAGGTGACTTGATCCACCTGGGGGCCGGCGGCGGCGGCGGCGAGGCGGCCGCCCTTGAAGGCGGAGCGGCGCTTGCGGATGAGGTTGATCTCGGCGATGGGGGCGCCGCTGGCGACGAGAGCACGGTGCAGGGACTG
Source organism: Terriglobales bacterium (assembly GCA_035531375.1). Lineage (GTDB taxonomy): Bacteria > Acidobacteriota > Terriglobia > Terriglobales > SCQP01 > SCQP01. The sequence continues at coordinate 58,367 of DATKSZ010000120.1, forward strand.
GGCTTCGACCAGCCCGTTTTCGAGCGGCACCTCCACCAGCGCCGAGCCGCCGCCGGAGACCAGCGCGACCAGCAAGGCCGGCTCGGGACTGGCCGCCAGGCGGTGGACGGCGGCGAGCATGGCCGCGCCGGCGGCCAGGCTGGCAGGGTTGGGCTCGGGATGGCCGCCGACAAAAGCATGGATGCGCGCTCCCGCAGGCCGAGCGGCGGCGGGCGCGCCGGCGGGGGCGGAGAGCCAGGCTTCGACCGCATCGGGGCGGGCGCCGCGGCCGGGCGCGGCCGCCAGCCAGGCGGACAGCATGCCGGGCGCGGCTTTGCCGAAGGCGAGCACGGCGATCTGGCGATAGCCGTCCAGGGGCGGAGCGGCTTGGAGGCGCTGGCGCAGCAGGCGGGCGGGGTCGAGCGCGGCCAGGGTTTGGTGGAACCAGGAGAGCGCTTGGGCGCGGGAGGTCAGTGGAAACTCCACCGGAGCCGGGGTTGGCTAGTGCAGTGCCCCAGAGGAAATGAGGGGTATCCTTGCCAGCGGGCTGCGACTTTTCTTGGGGAAAAGTCGCATACGTAACGGGTGTGAATGCATCGCTATTTCTGGGGCACTACCCTAGGAGCGGTCGGTGCCGATCATGCCGTCCACGTCGGCGAGGGTGGAGCGGATGAGTTCGGTGACGCGGCGCCAGTGGTCGTCTTTTTCGGCCTTTTCGATCTCGTTGAAGGCCTGCTTGAGGCTGGCGATGGCGGGGGCGCGCTCGACCCCGAAGTCGCGCAGCGCCAGGCGGCAGGCGCGCAGGCGGGCGGCGCGCTTGAGCTTGCCGGGAGTGGAGGTGCCTTCGCGCTCGTAATCGGCGATCTGGGTGCGGACGGTGAGCAGGGCGGCTTTCCAGTGCAAGGGTGGGGCGGAGGAGGACGCGTCGAGGGCCACACCAGTATTATGCCGCTAATATGCCGCCGCGCCGGGGCGAGTCAGGGCGAGGGGGACTGGGCGAGGGGGAAGGCGAGGAGCAGGTCGCGCATCTGGCCGGCGAGCTCGCAGATGCGCTCGAGGCGGAGGGCAAGGGGCGGGGGGAGGCGGCGGCCGGCCTCGAGGGCGAGGGCGGAGGCGAGTTGGGCGTTGCCGAGCAGGCCGGTGAGGGTGTTGTTGATTTGGCCCTGGAGCTCTTCGCGGCCGACGGCGGCGAGGAGGGCGGTGATGGGGGAGGCGGAGAGGGCACGCATGCGCTGCAGGTAGGCGGCGGTGAGGTGCTGGTGGAGGATGAAGGCGAGCTTGGAGGCGGGCAGGTCGCGCGGGAGGAAGTCGAGGATGGGGCGGGGGCGGGGGAGGCGGGGGTCGGGGGCGGCGGTGAGCAGGGGGCCCTCGCCCAGCCAGAGCCAGGGGGGGGGGGGATCGGAGGCGGGGATGGCGGCGAGGGCGGCGGCGCCGGCGCGGGCATCGAGCAGCACCAGCAGCCAGCCGCGCAGGTCGGGGGCGGAGCGGTAGCTGGGCTCGCAGTGCAACTCCAGGGGGAGGCGGGCGGGGAGGGCGCGGCGGACGCGCGCCGCCAGCTCGGGGTCGCGGCTGAGGAGCAGGACTTGGTGGATCATTGCCCACCTCCGGCCTGGGCGGCGAAGGCGTACTCCTTGAGCTTGCGGTAGAGGGTGGTCTTGCCGATGCCGAGCAGCTTGGCGGCGAGCAGCTTGTCGCCCTTGACCTGGGTGAGGGCGTCGAGGATGGCCTCGCGCTCGACCTCGGCGATGGCGCGGATGGAGGCGTTGGCGGCGGCTTGGGGGGTGGCGGGGCGGGGGCGCTGCTGCTGCAGGTAGCTGGGCAGGTCGGCGGCCTCGAGGCGGGGGCCGGCGGACAGCGCCAGGGTGCGCTCGACGCAGTTTTCGAGTTCGCGGATGTTGCCCGGCCACTCGTAGCCGAGCAGGCGGGCCATGGCCTCGTCGCTGAAGACGCGGGGAGGGGTGCCGGGAGGAGCGGCGCGCTCGAGGAAGTGCTCGACCAGCAGGGGGATGTCCATGGCGCGCTCGCGCAGCGGGGGGAGCTTGATGCTGACCACGTTGAGGCGGAAGAAGAGGTCCTTGCGGAAGCTGCCGTCGGCGACGGCGGCCTGCAGGTCGCGGTTGGTGGCGGCGACGATGCGGACATCAATCTTGACGCGGCGGGTGCCGCCCACCGGGCGGATTTCTTTTTCTTGGATGGCGCGCAGCAGCTTGACTTGCAGGTCGAGCGGGAGTTCGCCGATCTCGTCGAGGAAGACGGTGCCGCCGTTGGCGACCTCGAGCAGGCCCTCGTGGTTGTGGTGGGCGCCGGTGAAGGCGCCCTTGACGTAGCCGAAGAGCTCGCTCTCCACCAGCGAGGGGACGAGGGCGCCGCAGTCCACGGGGAGGAAGGGGCGGTCGCGCTCGGGGCCGGTATAGTGCAGGGCGCGCGCCACGATCTCTTTGCCGGTGCCGCTCTCGCCCAGGATGAGCACAGAGTAGCGGCTCTGCGCCACCTTGCCGATGAGGCGGAAGACGCGCTGCATGGCGGGGGAGACGCCGATGAGGTTGCCGGCGGCGTAGGGGCCGCGGGCGGCCTGGCGGAGGCCGCGGGCCTCGCGCTCGAGTTGGGTTTGGCGGACGCAGGCCTGCAGCAGCAGGCGCATTTCTTCCAACTCGAAGGGCTTGGTGAGGTAGTCGGCGGCACCCAGCTTCATCGCCTCGACGGCGGTGCCGACGGTGCCGTAGGCGGTCATGAGCAGCACCGGAACGGCGGGAAAGGCCTGCTTGAGGCGCTTGAGCAGCTCGACCCCGCCCATGTCGGGCAGGCGGACGTCGCACACCAGCACGTCGGGCGGGTCCTGCTCCCAGAGCTTGAGCGCCTCGCGGCCGCTGGCCACCCCGGTGGCGCGAAAGCCCAGGGCGGTGGCGACGCTGGTGCAGAGTTCGCGCACGGCCTCCTGGTCGTCGGCGATGAGGATGTGGGGGGCGGGGGTCATAAGGGGTTGGCTCCTTGGTCCAACGCAAGAGCAGCTTGCAGGCGGAGGACCAGAGGGAGGGAGGGGAGGGGTGGGAGGATACAAGGCGTAGAAAGGGCGTGACTTAGAGAGGAAACGGGAAGAGCGGGGAGGAGAGGAGCGGGGTGGAAAGGGGGGCGGCGGGGGCCAAAATGGAACCCGGCATTCCGGAAAGGGGAGGCTAGCGGTTCGGAACGGGAAGGGGGTGGGGCTTGGCGCTGGCGGCGGCAAGGGCGGGGAGGGCGGGGGACCAGAGGGCGGCGAGGCTGGGGGCGGAGCGGGCCCAGGTCTCGGTGGCCTGGGGGAGGCGCACGGGGCGCCAATGGACGCCGCCATCGCGGGAGCGGAAGGCGAGGCCGACGGTGGCGGCGAGGACGTAGAGGCCGTCGGGCTGGGGGTGGATGAGGCGGACGTCGAGGGCGGGGAGGCCGTGGCCGCTGAGGCTCCAGGAGGCGCCGTTGTCGTGGGACTGGTAGAGGCCGCGGGAGGTGGCGGCGAGGAGCCAGCCGGGCCCGGCGGCGGCGAGCTGGTTGATGCGGGCTGGGGGGCCGGGGTGGTCGAGGCCGAGGCGGCCGGGGAGGAAATGGCGGCCCTGGTCGGGGCTGCGCAGCACGTAGCCGGCGCCGGCGACGAAGAGCCAAGAGGCGGCCGGGCGGGGAGGCTTGCGCCTCGCTTGATCGGGGGCTGCGCCCCCGCCCGCTCCCTTTGGTCGCGGCCCCCTCGGCCGCCTTGAGACGGTCGAGGTGGCTCGGGAGGCGAGGCTTTGCTTGTCGGCGACGGAGCGGGACCTGGTAGGCAACCCTGCTCCTCGACCTCGATCTGGTCTGCCCCGAGACCACTCGGTCGTCGCCGCGGCGGGAAGGGGGTCGGGGGGGAGGGCGAGGAGACGGTAGAGGGGGGCGGGAGCGGCGCGCAGGTAGGACCAGTGGAGGCCGCCGTCGGCGCTGCGGAAGAGGCCGGCTTGGCCGGCGGCGAGCACCTGCAGGGAGGCGGGGGAGGGGCCGGCGAGGGCGTAGACGGGGGTGGGGGGTGCGGAGCGGGGATGCAGCCAGATGGGCGGGCGGGGGCCGGGGGGGGGAAGGAGAAAGAGGCCGTGGCCGGTGGCGGCGAGCAGGCCGCGGGGCGACCAGTGCAGGGCGTTGGCGTCGTCGTGGTCGGGGAGGGGGGGGAGTTGGCGCCAGGAGCCGCCGGCGGCGGGCTGGAAGAAGATGCCGCCCCAGGCCTGGTCGCCGGTGACGGCGAGGTAGCGGCCGGCGGGGCTGGAGGCGAGCGCGGAGACGTGGCGGCTGGAGAAGCCGGGATTGGAGGGATGGAAGGAGAGGCCCTGGTCGGAGGAGGCATAGACGCCGGCGAAATCGGTGCCGAGCAGGATGCGCTGGCCGACCAGCAGCACGGCGTTGACGCGCAGGTCGGGCGAGGTGATGCGCCGCCAAGTGGCGCCGCTGTCGTGGGTGACCCACAGGCCCTGGGTGGTGCCGGCGTAGATGGTGGCGGGGTGGGCGGGGTCTTGCACCAGCGCCGGGGTGCGGCGGGCGGAGTAGGGGATGCCCTGGATTTTGCGGAACTGGTTGCCGTGGTCGTCGCTGCGGTAGATGCCGGAGCAGGCGCTGAGATAGACGGTGGTGGGATGGGCGCGGTCGACGGCGATGGAGAAGACGTCGGAGTCGTCTATGACGCCCTGGCGCATCTGCCACCAGTCGCGGCCGCCGTCAATGGTGCGCCAGGGCAGGTGCCAGGTGCCGACGTAGATCTCGGCGGGGTTGGTGGGATCGATGGCAACCGATTCGATGTTGCTGAGCTCGCGGTCGTGGGGAGGGGAGATGAGGGCCCAGGTGCGGCCGGCGTCGCGGGAGCGGAAGACGCCGTCGAGGGTGGCGGCGACCAGCACGGCATGGTTGGAGGGGGCGAGGGCGAGGGCGCGCACGGGACGGCCGAGGAAGAGGGGCTGCCAGGTGCGGCCGTCGTCGCGGGAGCGGTAGACGCCGCCATCGGGGCGGCGCCAGCTCCAAAGCGAGGCGTACCAGCGGCCGGGGCGGGAGCGGTCGGCGATGAGGGTGGAAACGACCCAGTCGTCGTGGGGAGCGAGGCGGCTATAGAAGGCCCAGTGGCGGCCGGCGTCGGAGGAGCGGAAGAGCACGCCGGTGGTGGTGCCCAGGAGCACGACGCCGGGGTGGAAGGGGTCGGCGGCGAGCGCGCGCACGGTGCCGCCGGGGGGGGTGGGCGGGGGATCGGCCGGCGTCGCCGCCGCCCAGCCGGCGCAGGCAAGCAGGAGCAGAAGGCACAGGCGGCGAGCCATACAAATCCATCTTTTCACAAGTTGGCGGCGTGGGGAGGCGGGGGAAGAAAAAAGCGCCTCCCGCAGGCGGAGGCGCTGGCAGACCAGCAGTGGAGTGCAGCTTCCGGCTGATAGCCGGCAGGCCCGCGCCGCTGTGACGGCGCGGGCGGGCGCGGGGATTGGCTAGCCTTTGCCCTTCTTGGCGGGGGCGCGGCGGACGGGCCGGCGCACCGGCGCCTTGAGGGCGTTCTCGTCGAAGGTTTGGCCGGAGCCGGTGTAGGAGGCGCCTTGCGGCACGATCCAGACCTCGGCTTTTTGCGGGCCATCATCGTGGCGGACCTCGATGCGGTCGCTGGCGATGCCCTTCTCGGAGACCAAGTAGGCCTTGGCGTTGACCGCGCGCTCTTCGGCCAGGCGCACGGTGGCGGCGGGCGAGAGCGGACGGCGGTGGGCCACCTCGGTGGAGGTGGCGAAGCCGACGATGACCGCCTTGGCGGTGGCATCCTGCTGGAGCCGCAGGGCGACGTCGTCGAGGGCGGCCTTGGCGGCGTTGTCGACGCGCGAGCTGTTGGGCTTGAACTGCAGGGTGGTGGCCAGGGCCGCTTGGGGCGGCGGGGGCGGTTGCTCGATGGTGGCCTGGGCGGAGCAGGAGGTGGTCAGGCCGCGATCGTCGGAGACCTTGAGGGTTCCAGTGACGGTGCCGGGGGCAGCGCCGGTGGTGTCCACGTGGGCGGTGGCCGCGGAGGTGGAGTCGGGATGGCCGGCGGAGATATCCCAAGCGTAGGTCAGCGGCCGGTTGTCGGGGCTGGAGGCCTGGGCGCTGAAGGTGAGCGGCGCGCCGGGCAGCACCGAATCGGGGCTGACGGCGCAGGTGGCGGTGGGCGGATTGCGCGGCGCCTCGCGCACCTCGAGGTTGGCTTGGCAGTCGGCGGTGCCGCCGCTGCCGTTGTCCACGCGGCCGGTGATGGTGTACATGCCCGGAGCCAAGCCAGTGGTGTCGAGGGTGGCGGTGGCGTCGGAGGGGGTGAGCTTGCCGCCGGTGGTGGTCCAGGCATAGGTGTAGGGCAGGCCGGCGGGCGTGACGGTGGAAGTGATGTGGACGGTGGCGCCGGGCTGCACCGGGCTGGCGTCCACCTGGCAGGCCAGGGCGGGCGCGGGCGGCGGCGGCGGGGGGGCCACCACGGGCGGCGGGCCGAAGCTGAGGCCAAAGACGAACCCGCTGGGATTGGTGCGGGGCGCGTTGGCGGAGAAGCGGTAGCCGGCGTTGATGCCCATCCAGGAGATGGGGTTGAAGCGGATGCCGCCGGTGAGGTCCACCGGGCGCGGGTTCTCAAAGGGATCGCCGCTGACGCCGGCGCCGAAGGGGACGCTGCCGTTCAACTCGACAATGCCCTGCAGGCGGCTGCGCAACGGGAAGATCTCGCCGAAGCCGTAGTTGAACTGGTCGCGCAGGGGGATGCTGACCTTGCCGCCGGCATCCACGGTGCCGTTGTGCTGGTAGCCGGCGTTGAAGGCGATCTCGCCCACGTGGCCGAGCCACTTGTCCACCAGCACGTTCTCGACGAAGGTGGGCTCGGTGGTGCCGATGCCGTAGTAGGTGGCGCCGTGGGTGTAGTCGGGGGTGTAGGGAAAGCTCTCGGAAAACTGGAAGGCCAAGCCGATCTTGTCGCCACGGTCCTGCGAGAGCAGGCCGATGGTGGCGCCCAGGCTCCAGTCCACCGGACCGTGGGCGAGGGCATTGGCGGCGAAGGGGGATTGGGCGTTGAAGCTGCCAAAGGTGCCCACGGGGCCAAAGGTCAGCTCACCCGGGTGGGTGAGGCGCACGCGGCGGTAGGGCGTGGTGGCGAAGCTCAACTCCAGCCACTTGGTGACGCCCACGGTCCAGCCGGTACTGACGTCGGTGAAGACCAATCCACCCGGCACGCGGGAGTAGCGCTGCGCGTAGACGCCGGAGCTGGCCTCGCCCGGAGCCAGGGTCTCGGCAAACTGGGTGCTCCACAACCCGGGGGTGCCGGTGAGCGAGCCCTGCATCAGGCTGGGCCGAAAGGAGTCGTCGCTGGAGGCCGAGGCGCTGGCGGCTTGGTACTTGTCGAAGGGGTTGGCCACGGAAAAGGCCGGCGCGCCGCCCAGGGAGATGGTGGGGCCGTCGCTGGCCGCCGGCTGCGCCGCCGCGGCGGGGTGGTCGGCCGCCGCCTTTTTGGACTTTTTACTGGTGGGACCATTGGGCGCGGTGGCCGCCATCAGCGAGCCACACAAGAGCGCCATCATGGTCACCGAAAGGCGAAACCGGGCACCGGAACGCAATGCTAAAGTTGTCATAAGACTTCGCTTAGCCTCCCTAATTGAGAACCATCATGGGCGCTCTCCATCCCTTGCCCAGTGGGAACAATCGCTATCGAGCGCAGGTTGTACCCGGGCGGCTTTATCTCGCCCCATGACTTTTGCTGACTATTACCACTTTACACTACACTGGAGAATTTTTCCACCTAAGCGGTTTGCCCGGCGTTTGCTTTTAGGGTGCGCGGAGCGGGGGGGCGTGGCCCGCAGAATCCAGCCGCGTACGGTAGAGTGGATGAATGAAGCGAGCTCGCATCCTCGTAGTGGACGACGAGGCCAATGAACGCCATGGGTTGGCGGAGTTGCTCGACGCGTGGGGGTATGAGGTGGAGGCGGCCGCCGACGGGGTGGAGGCGCTGGAACACCTGTCGCGGACGCTGCCGCAGGCGGTGCTGACGGATATCCGCATGCCGCGGATGGACGGGTTGCAACTGTTGGAGCGGGTGCGGCAGCGCCACGGGGAGCTGCCGGTGCTGGTGCTGACCGGGCAGGGGTCGAAAGAGGCGGTGATCGAGTGTTTGCGGCTGCGGGCCAGCGACTATATTGAGAAGCCGATCCGGGCGGAGGAGCTGAAGCAGCGGCTGGGGGATCTGGTGCGGGCGGAGGCGGCGCCGGCGGCGGGGGAGGGGATGGAGGCGCCGGGGTTTGTGGGGACCTCGGCGGCGGCGCAGCAGATTCGGACGCTGGTGCAGCAGGTGGCGCCGACCACGGCGAGCGTGCTGATCACGGGCGAGAGCGGGACGGGCAAGGAGGTGGTGGCGAGGCTCATCCACCAATTGAGCCCGCGGCGCGACCGGACGTTTTTGGCGATCAATTGCTCGGCGATCCCGGAGAGCTTGATGGAGAGCGAGATCTTCGGGCACGAGAAGGGGGCCTTCACCGGGGCGCAGGAGCGGCGGGCGGGCTGCTTCGAGCTGGCCGAGGGGGGCACGCTGATGCTGGACGAGATCGGGGAGATGCCGCTGGCGACGCAGGCGAAGCTGCTGCGGGTGCTGGAGGACCGGCACCTGCGGCGGCTGGGGAGCAAGCAGGAGATTGCGGTGAATGTGCGGGTGCTGGCGGCGACCAACCGGCCACCGGCGGAGGCGGTGGCGGCGGGGCAGTTGCGCAGCGACCTCTATTACCGGTTGAACGTGTTCCATCTGCACTTGCCGCCGCTGCGGGAGCACATGGAGGACTTGCCGGGGCTGTGCGCGACGCTGCTGCAGCAGCTCAACCAGCGGCATGGGCGGGCGGTGCGGCAGGTGGCGCCGGAGGTGATGCGGCTGTTGGGGCAGTACCGCTGGCCGGGCAACGTGCGGGAGCTGCGCAACACGCTGGAGCGGGCGATGATTGTGGCCGCCGGGCCGACGCTGGAGCGGCAGCACCTGGCGGAGGATTTTGGGGCGGCGCCGCTGGGGGCGGCGATCGAGGACGCCGACAGCGTGCGGGTGCCGCTGGGGGCGACGGTGGGGGAGGGGGAGCGGCTGTTGATCGTGAAGACGCTGGCGCGGGAGAACAACAACAAGACGCGGGCGGCAGAGCGGCTGGGCATCAGCCTGAAGACGCTGCAAAATAAGCTGAAGGAGTACGCCGCGCAGGGTCCGCGCGAGTAGGCGCCGCGGCGGCGGATGAAGCTGAAAACCAAACTGACGCTGAGCATCGCGCTGTTGGTGCTGCTGGTGGTGCTGGCGGTCAACCTGGTGACGGTGGCCGGGGTGGTGCGGCAGCAGATGCAGGACGTGTATTCGCACGCCGACTTTGTGGCGCGCGGGATCTACAACGAGATGAGCCAGGAGCTGGGGGCGGCGAGCGCGGCGGGGAAACTGGGGGCGGTGGACGCGGCGGGGCTGCGGGGGTTCCTGCAGGGGCTGCAGGGGAGCCCGGCGCTGGCGACGCTGCTGAGCTCGGCGATCGGCTACAACGGGGCGATCCGGGATGTGGCGCTGGTGGCGCCGGACGGGACGGTGGCGGTGGACTCGAACCCGCTGCTGGAGGGGCAGCGGCAGCCGCAGCGGCGGTTGATGAGCGAGGTGCTGCAGGGGGGGCTGGGGACGCAATTGGCGGCGATCTTCGGGCGGGAGCGGATCTACACGGTGAGCCTGGCGACGTCGGTGGGCAACCAGCCGCTGGGGACGATCGCGATCGGGGTGGACACGGTGCTGCTGCGGCAGGCGGTGGTGGGGCGGATCGAGCAGTCGGCGCTGTACGGGGGGCTGATCGTGCTGCTGGCGACGGGGCTGGCGTGGGGGCTGTCGGACCTGGCGCTGTCGCCGCTGGCGGCGATCAGCGCGCAGTTGGACCGACTGACGGCGGCGCCGGCGGCGGCGGCGGCGGCGGGCACGGACGAGTTTGGCCTGGTGCAGTCGAAGATCCAGCGGCTGGGGCGGGAGATGGAGGACGCGCGGCAGGTGTACAGCACGCTGCAGGAGAACGTCAGCCACGTGCTGGAGGGGCTGGAGGAGGGCTTGCTGCTGTTCGACGCGCAGGGGCAGAGCGTGATGGCGAGCGCGGCGACGCCGCGGCTGCTGGGGCTGGGGCCGGGGGAGGTGGTGGGGCGGGCGGTGGAGGAGCTGTTTCCGGGGGAGTCGGGGCTGGACCGTGGGGTGCGGCTGGCGGTGCGGCAGAAGGTGGCGATGGCCTCGCGCGAAGCGGAGCGGCACGCCGGGGGGCGGCCGCTGCTGGCGCGGCTGGACCTGGTGCGGGACCGGGGGGGGCAGATGGGGGCGCTGCTGACGCTGCGCGACGCCGAGCCGGTGTATCGGCTGGAGAACGAGCTGGAGGTGGCGCGGCGGCTGTCGGCGGTGGGGCGGCTGACGCGCGGGGTGGCGCACGAGGTCAAGAACCCGCTGAACGCCATGGCCATCCATGTGGATCTGTTGCAGACCAAGGCGGGCGGCGGGGGGAACGGGCTGGCGCCGCACATCGAGGTCATCCGGCGGGAGATCGAGCGGCTGAACCGGGTGGTGGGGACGTTTTTGGATTTCAGCCGGCCGGTGGAGCTGCAGCTGGCGCCGGCGGATCTGAGCGAGGTGGCGCGGGGGGTGGAGCAACTGGTGCAGGCGGGGGCGGCGGCGCAGGGCATCGCCATCGCGCTGGCGGCGCCGCGGCCGGGGCCGCGGGCGTGGCTGGACCGGGACTTGGTGGAGCAGGCGCTGCTCAACTTGGTGAATAATGGGCTGCAGGCGATGACGGAAGCGTCGGCCGGGGGCGGGGAGCGGGAATTGCGGCTGGAGGTGTTCGAGGAGGAGCAGCAAGGGGTGATCCGGGTGCGCGACCAAGGGCCGGGGGTGCCGGCGGAGCACCGCGACAAGATCTTCGACCTGTATTTCACCACCCGCAGCGAGGGCACCGGGATCGGGCTGGCGACGGCGGCGCGGATCATGCAACTGCACCAGGGAGCGATCGAGCTGGAGCCGGGAGCGGGGGCGGGGGCGAGCTTTGTGCTGCGCTTCCCGCTGCGGGGAAGCGGGGCGGAGGGGTGAAGCCAGCGGCAGCATGGGGGCTGGCGGCGAGCCTGGCGCTGGCGAGCAGCGGCTGCGCGCTGTTCCACCGGCGTCCGCCGGAGCCGCCGCCGGTGGTGATCCCGCAGCCGGCGATCCTGCTGGCGCCGCCGGCGAGCGAGCCGCCGATGGCGCCGCCGGCGGAGTTGGAGCCGCTGCGGGCGGCGCCGCCGGCGTGGCTGCTGGGGCTGCGGCTGGCGCCGCCGCCGCCGCCGCGGCGCAACCACGAGGTGGCGCCGGCGCGCAACGACCGTGTGGCCACGGCGCCGGCCCCCGCCGACCAGCCGCCGCCGCAGTTGACGGCGGGGCTGAGCCCGCAGCAGCAGGCCGCCTACCGCAACCGCACGCTGGCGCTGCTGCAGCGGACGCAGCGCGAGCTGGCGATCTTGCAGCAGCGGCGGCTGGGCGCGGAGGCCAGCGCCACGCGCGCGCAGGCGGGCGAGTATGTGCGCCAGGCGCAGCAGGCGCTGGGGCAGGGGGATGTGGTGCGGGCGGAGACGCTGGCGCAGAAGGCGGAGACGCTGGCGCGCTTCCTGCTGGGGGGCTGAGGCGATGGCGCGGGAACTGGAGGGCTTGGCGGGCGAGGTGGAGGCGTGCCGGCGGTGCCCGCGGCTGGTGGCGTGGAGCGCGGCGGTATGCCGGGAGAAGCGCAAGGCGTTCGCCACGGAGGAGTATTGGGGGCGGCCGGTGCCGGGGTTTGGCGATCCGGGGGCGCGGCTGCTGCTGGTGGGGCTGGCGCCGGCGGCGCATGGAGCCCACCGCACCGGACGCATGTTCACCGGCGACCGCAGCGGGGATTTTCTGTATGCCGCGCTGCACCGCGCCGGGTACGCCTCCTCGCCCCTGAGCCGCGACCGCAACGACGGGCTGGAGCTGCGCGACGCCTACATCACCGCGGCGGTGCGCTGCGCGCCGCCGGAGAACCGCCCCACGCCGGCCGAGTTGGCCGCCTGCCGCCCCTACCTGGAGCGGGAATTGGAGCTGCTGCGGCGGCTGCGGGTGCTGGTGACGCTGGGCGGGCTGGCGCACGCGCAGTTGCTGGCGGCGGTGGGGGCGCGGCGGGCGCAGTACCCGTTCGCCCACGGAGCCGAGTATGCACTGCAGGGATGGCGGCTGTTGGCCTGCTACCACCCCAGCCAGCAGAACACCTTCACCGGGCGGCTGACGCCGGCGATGCTGGACGCGGTGCTGGCGCGGGCGAAGGCGGTGGCGGGCGGGGAACGGGACTAGCGGCCGAAGTGGCTGGCGTTCTTCTCGGCGTAGTCCTTCCACTGCTGCGGCAGGTCGTCGAGGGCGAAGATGGCCGAGACGGGACAGACCGGGACGCAGGCGCCGCAGTCGATGCACTCCACCGGATCAATGAAGAGCTGGACGGCGGCGGCGTGGTCGGCCTCATCCTTTTTGGGGTGGATGCAGTCCACCGGGCAGGCGTCCACGCAGGCGCTGTCTTTGGTTCCGATGCAGGGCTCGGCAATCACGTAGGCCATAGAGAGGCTAGTATAGCCAGCGCTTGCCGGGGGGGCAAGCGGGGGGGAGGGGATCCTAGGGGACAGGGGACAGGGGACAGGGCAGAACTGCTGTGCCGTGGTCGCTAGCCACGTTCCCGGGGGGGCGGCGCGGGGGCGGGGAGGCTGCCGGGGGCGTGGCGGCGGCCGTCGCTGACGAAGCGGCGGCGGGGGTGGAGGGCGAAGTAGCGCATCCACTTGTCGAATTCGGGGGTGAAGACCTGAATGCGGGGCAGGCGGGCGCCATCGAGGCCGGCGACGAGGGGGGAGGGGGCGGGGCCGGCGCCGACCTTGACCACGGCGGCATAGTCCCAGTGCACCGTGACGGGCGGGCGGCGGGGGCCGGGCGAACCCGTCCAGGAGGCGGCCACCGCCAGATGGTCGGGGCGGGGGTAGATGCCGTAGGGAAGGGCGAAGGAGGTGATGGCGTAGCCGGGCAGCCAGCGGTCAATCAGGTACTGGCCCATGCCGATCTCGCGCTCGGTGGCGGCGGGAGAGAGCTTGTTGAGGTAGGGGTGGTCGTAGGTGTGGTTGCCGATCTCGGAGCCGAGCTGGACCAGCAGGTCGAGCTTTTTCTGGATGAAGGCGCGCTGGCCGAAGACGTCGGTGCCGGGATTGACGAAGAAGGTGCCGTGGACGGGGAACTCGGGGTGGGTGCGGGCGAAGGCCTCCCAGTGGGCGACGGCGCAGTCGGGGGCGAGCTGGCCGGAGGGGGTGAACTTCAACTGGAAGTTGGTGCCGTCGTCGAAGGTGATCACCACCGGGGAGGTGCCGGCGGGCAGGTCGAAGGCGCCGGTGATGTATTGGCGCAGGGTGATGGGGCGGAAGCCGGCGGCGTCGAGGCGGGCGAGGTCGGTGTCGAAGGAGGCGAAGGCGCGGCTCCAGCGGGCGTCCTTGCCGAAGCGGTGGTAGACCAGGATCATGACTTGGCCGCGGAGGTTGGGGGCCAAGGGCGCGGCCAGGGCGGGGGAGGCGGGCAGCAGCCCGGCGAGGAGGGCGAGGAGGGGCAAGCAGCGGAGGCGCATAGCGGAAACTTAGCTCCTGCTTCGAATATAGCGCGGGAAGGCGCGCCGCAGGCCGCGTGGTAAGCTCGGAATTTCGGCAGCAGGCGGGAGGAACCATGGCAGACACGATGCGCGGCAAGACGGTGCTGGTGATGGGCATCGCCAACCGCTGGAGCTTGGCCTACGCCATCGCCCAGGCGCTGGCGCGGGAGGGGGCGGGGCTGTGCGTGACCTACCAGGCGGAGCGAGTGAAGAAGGCGGTGGAAGAGCTGGCGGCGGGGCTGGGGGGGGCGCGGGTGTACCCCTGCGAGGTGAGCCAGGACGAGTCGATCGCGGGGCTGTTCGAGCGCCTGCAAGAGGATGTGGGGCGGCTGGACGGCGTGGTGCACAGCCTGGCCTTCGCGCAGAAAGAGGATTTGGAGCGGCCCTTCGAACAGACCAGCCGGGCGGGGTTCGCCCAGGCGCTCGACGTCAGCGCCTATTCGCTGGTGGCGATCGCGCACCGGGCGGCGGGGCTGATGACGGGGGGGGGCGGGATCGTGACGCTGAGCTACCTGGGGGCGACGCGGGTGGTGCCGAACTACAACGTGATGGGGGTGGCGAAGGCGGCGCTGGAGGCGAGCGTGCGCTACTTGGCGAGCGAGCTGGGGCCGCGGGGCATCCGGGTGAACGCGATCTCGGCGGGGCCGATCAAGACGGCCTCGGCGCGGGCGATCAAGGATTTCTCCTCGATCCTGGAGCAGGTGGCGCAGCGGGCGCCGCTGCGGCGGGTGACCGACCCGGCGGAGGTGGCCGACACGGCGCTGTTCCTGCTCGGCGACGGCGGCCGGGGCATCACCGGCGACACTCTGTTTGTGGACAGCGGCTACCACATTTTGGGGGTATAGCGGTGGCGGCGCCGCTGCGGGTGATCGGCGGGGGGCTGGCGGGGCCGGAGGCGGCGTACCAGATCGCGCGGCGGGGGCTGGAGGTGGAGTTGTGGGAGATGCGGCCGCGCGTCTCCACCCCGGCGCACCAGACGGGGGCGCTGGGGGAGCTGGTGTGCTCGAACTCGCTGAAGTCGGAGACGCCGAACACGGCGCCCTGGCTGCTGAAGGAAGAGCTGCGGCGGGCGGGCTCGCTGCTGCTGGCGTGCGCGGCGGAGGCGGCGGTGCCGGGGGGGCAGGCGCTGAGCGTGGACCGGGAGCGTTTTTCGGCGGCGATCGAGCGCGAGCTGGCGCGCCAGCCCGGCCTCAGCCTGCGGCGGGAGGAGGCGGTGGGGCTGCCGCCGGAGCGGACCATCGTGCTGGCGAGCGGGCCGCTGACCTCGACGCCGCTGGCGGAGGCGCTGGCGCGGCTGACCGGGCGCGAGCACCTCTACTTCTACGACGCCATCAGCCCGATCGTCGAGGCCGACTCGGTGGACCGGGAGAAGGTGTTCGCCGCGTCGCGGCACGGCAAGGGCGGGGACGACTATCTGAACTGTCCGCTCGACCGGGAGCAGTACGAGCGCTTTCATGCGGCGCTGCTGCAGGCGGAGTCGTACCCGCTGCGGGCGTTCGAGGAGCCGCGGTTTTTCGAGGCGTGCCTGCCGCTGGAGGAGCTGGCGCGGCGGGGGAAAGAGACGCTGCGCTTCGGGCCGATGAAGCCGGTGGGGCTGCCGGATCCGCGCAGCGGGCGGGTGCCCTACGCGGTGGTGCAGTTGCGGCAAGAGAACCTGCGGGCGGACTCCTACAATTTGGTCGGGTTCCAGAACCATTTGCGCTTTGGGGCGCAGGCGGAGGTGCTGCGGCTGATACCGGGGCTGGAGCGGGCGCGCTTCCTGCGCTATGGGCAGGTGCACCGCAACAGCTATGTGCAGGCGCCGGCGGTGCTGGACGGCAAGCTGCGGCTGCGGGCGCAGCCGAGCGTGTTCGTGGCGGGGCAGTTGTGCGGCACCGAGGGGTATGTGGAGGCGATCGCCACCGGCTACCTGGCGGGGGTGTTCGCGGCGGCGCAGGCGCAGGGGCGGACGCAGGCGGCGCCGCCGCGCGCGACGGCGCTGGGGTCGCTGCTGCACTACATCACCGGGGCGCCGCTGGAGCGCTACACGCCGGCCAACATCACCTTTGACCTGCTGCCGGCGCTGGAGACGCCGGAGCGGGAGCGCGGGGCGCGGCACCAGCGGCAGTGCGAGCGGGCGCTGGCGGCGCTGGCGGAGTGGCTCGAGCCTCCGGCGGCGCCGGCGGAGGCGTGCGGGTGAAGCTGAGCGAGGCGGTGGGGGAGTTTTTGCGCCGCTACCTGCAAGGGGAGCGCAACGCCAGCCCGCACACGCTGCGCAACTATGGCACCGACCTGCGCCAGTACGCCGCCCACCTGGGCGAGGGGGCGGAGCTGGAGGAGGTGGAGCCGGGGCGCATCCGCGGGTTTTTGGCGCAGCTTTACGAGCAGGGCTGCGGCAAGGCGACGGTGGCGCGGCACTTGGCGGCGCTGCGGTCGTTCTACCGCTACTGCGCGCGCGAGGGGTATGTGCGCGACAACCCGGCGCGGCTGCTGGCCTCGCCCAAGCTGGGGCGGCGGCTGCCGACGATCCCGACGGCGGAGCAGGTGAACCAGTTGCTCGACCGTCCGGCGGCGGAGGAGGGCAGCTTTCCCGAGCGCGAGCAGGCGCTGCTGGAGCTGCTCTACGGCAGCGGGCTGCGGGTGAGCGAGCTGACCGGGCTGGACGTGAAGGACGTGGACTTTGCGCAGGGGATGCTGCGGGTGACGGGCAAGGGGCGGCGGCAGCGGGTGGTGCCGTTTGGGCGGAAGGCGGCGGCGGCGCTGCAGGCCTACTTGGCGCGGCGGCGGGAGCTGGCGCTGACGCCGAGGGGGAACCCGGCGCTGTTTTTGAACCAACGCGGGGGGCGGCTGACGCCGCGCTCGGTGGCGCGGATCGTGAAGGCGAGCGCGCGGAGGTTTGGGCTGCCGCTGGACCTGCACCCGCACGCGCTGCGGCACGCCTTCGCCTCGCACCTGCTGGGGGAGGGGGCCGACCTGCGGGCCATCCAAGAGATGCTGGGGCACCAGAGCCTGGCGACGACGCAGCGCTACACCCAGACCGACATCCGCCAACTGGCGGAGGTGTATGACCGCAGCCATCCGATGGAAGGCGGGAAAAAGCCGTTAAAATGAGACCGGAGGTGGCTGGATGAGCGGATCGATTCTGGCGGTGGAGTGCCCGCAGTGCGCGCGGGTGTACAACATTTATCCCGGGCCGGACGACTACATGCGCTGCCTGATCACCCGCAAGTACGAAATGGAGTGCGACTACTGCGAGCAGGAGCTGGTGTTCAAGGTGGTGAGCGGGGCCAAGGCGCCGTTCACGACTGGGGGGACATAGACGCGACTCGTCCTGCGCGCCCCCGGTTCGCGGCCTTTCGCGCCGATTTTGCCAGCAGGCAAAGCGGCGCGACCCCCGCGAGCGGCGAGCGGCTGACGCGCTCAGCGCGGGTGGGCGAGGGTCGAGGCGAAGTGGAGCACGAGGCGGATGGAGACATCGGCGGGAGGGGCGGCGGCGGCGGCAGGATCGGGGCCGATGATGAGAAAGCGGCGGCCGTGGGGGGAGACGCCGCCGAGTTCGGTGACACTGGCGGAGCCGCCGGCGGCGAGGGCGGGATTCTGGAACACGGCCACCGGCGCGCCGGCGGAAAAGGCGGGGCCAGCGGCGATGGGAACTTCCATCAACTTGTCGTTCGACAGATAGTACAAGGCACGGCTATCGCTGGCCCAGGCCACACTGGAGGCGGCGGCATCGGAAGAGGCTTGCCATTTGCCGGTGGCGGAGGGAAAGTCCTGCACCACGACGCCGGAGCGGTCCAGGTAGGCCAGCCAGCGGCCGTTGGGCGAAATCGCCGGTTTCGACTGATAGATTGAACTGGGAGCGAAGGGACGGGGGCGGCTGGGGCCGGCCAGCGGGAGGAGGGTGAGGGGACCGTCGTTGCCGCTGTAGACGATGGATTTCCCGTCGGGAGAGACCGCCGGGGCATCCTCGGTGCTGTGCGGTATTGAGGCGGGCACCAGAAGATGCGAGCTGCCGCTGCCGTCGGCGGCCTTCCAGGCCAGGCCGGGCTGGGGGCCGCTGATGCGGTAGACCACGCGCTGGCCGTCGGGCGTCCAGGCCGGAATGGCGGCGTGGCCGGAGAAGGTGAGACGGCTCAGAACGCGGCGAACGATATTCCAGATGTAGATGTCGGAGGCGCCGCGGTTGCCCAGGACCTCGACGGCGATGCGGCGGCCGTGGGGCGAGAGGGCAGGACTCATGTAGTGGAACTGGTTGGGAAGGCCGACGGACTGCGCGGCGCCGGTGCGGATGAACCAGTAGAGGCCGAGGGCGCCCAAGGCGAGCTTGCCGCCGGGGAGGTAGGCCAGCGCGCCATCGGCGGCGACGGCGAACTGGGCGGCGCCGCTGGCGGTAGCCTCGCTGACCCCCTGCAGGGCGAGCCGGGGCTCGCCCAACACGCGCAAGCGGCGCGGGGCGAAGGCCACGGCGTAGAGGCTGCCGGCGCGGGCGAAGAGCAGCGTTCCGGGGCCGGAGCCGCCAGCGAGAGGAGGGAGATAGCGCGCCATGGCGGCGTTGGCGAGCAAGCGGGTGTAGGCGTGGGAGCGCAGCGAGAAGGCAACGATGTGATCGCCATCTTGATTGGTGGCGGTGGTGCCGGTGCCGATGGATAGCAGCACGGAGTCGCCGCCGGGCAGGGCTTGCGGCCAGCGGTGGGTGCGCTCGCCGCGGGCAGAAACAAGCGTGGTGAGGGGGGTGGCCGTGCCGCCGGCGGAGGCCACTTGCATCAGGCCGGAGGTGAGGGTGGGGGCGAAGACGATACGGCCGTCGGCCAACCAAGCGCCGCCGCGGTTGGCGGGGGCGCTGGCCAGGGTGATGGGCTGGCCGCCAGCAACGGAGATCTTCTCGAGCTGGCCATCGGCGAAGAAGCCGATCCACTGGCCGTCGGGAGAGAAAAAGGGAGAGCTGGCGCCGGCGGTGCCGGGCAGGGGGATGGCGGCGAACTGGTCGAGCGGCCGCAGGAAGAGCGTGGCCTGCGGGCCGCCGACGAAGGCTAGCCTGCGGCCGTGGGGCGAGAGCGCGAGACTGAGCCAACCGGTATGCAGGGCGGGGTTTTGGCTGGCGGGAAAGGTGAGGTCGAAGCGGGCGACCGCGGGCGCGGGAGACGCGCCCGGGAAGGCGAGGCGGTAGCCCAGCCCGAGTGCGACCAGGGCCAAGCCGACGGCCAGCAGCCAGGCGACCCGGGAAGAGCGGTGAGGGGAGGGCGGGGCGGCTGGCGCGGGGGCAAGGTCGGGCTGCAGGGTTTCGTCGAGCGCGATGCGGGCGTCGCCGATGGCCTGCAGGCGCTGGCGGGCGTCTTTGCGGAGGCAGCGTGCAAGTAGCTCGCGCAAGCGGGCGGGGGTGGAAGCGGGCAGGCGGGCGAGGTCGGGCTCGGCGGTGAGCACCGCCGCCAGGATGTCGCTGACGGTTTCGCCGGAGAAGGCGGGCTGGCCGGCGAGCATTTCGTAGAGCACGCAGCCGAAGGCCCAGATGTCGGCGCGCCGATCCACGGCTTTGCCCTTGGCCTGCTCGGGCGCCATGTAGGCGGCGGTGCCGAGGATGACGCCAGCCTGGG
Source organism: Terriglobales bacterium (assembly GCA_035531375.1). Classification (GTDB taxonomy): domain Bacteria; phylum Acidobacteriota; class Terriglobia; order Terriglobales; family SCQP01; genus SCQP01. The sequence continues at coordinate 77,553 of DATKSZ010000120.1, forward strand.
TGGGTAGGCGGGTGAGGGTGGGCGAGTCGGCAAGGTCGGCGTTCGAGGCCTCGCTGGCCAGTGCCTTGGCCAAGCCGAAGTCGAGCACCTTGACGGCATCGCCGGCGCCGAGCTTGATATTGGCGGGCTTGAGGTCGCGGTGGACGACGCCGCGCTCGTGGGCGTATTCGATCGCCTCGGCGAGCTGGCGAGCGATGACCAGCACATCCTCGAACGGGAGGGGGCCCGGGGCCAGGCGGGCGGCCAAGGTCGGGCCCTCGACCAGCTCCATGGCGAGCGCGCCGTCTTCAAAGCCGTAGACGGCGGCGATGTGGGGATGGTTGAGCGCCGCCAGGATTTGGGCTTCGCGGCGGAAGCGCGCCATGGCCTCGGCATCCTGTGCCAGCCGGGCCGGAAGCACCTTGAGGGCGACCTCGCGGTTGAGGCGCGGGTCGCGGGCGCGGTAAACCTCGCCCATGCCGCCGGCACCAAGCGGGGCGAGGATCTCGTAGGGGCCGAGCCGCGAGCCGGGCGCGAGTGCCATGGGTGATTATAGGCGCTGCGTCAGTTGAGGTTGAGCTCGGCGCGCAGGATGGCGGGGTCGAAGGGGCTGCAATGGAAGAAGCGGCCGTCGTGGTCGAAGGTGGGGACCTTGCGCTTGCCGTGGTTTTGGGCGACCACCAGTTCGGCGGCGCCGGGGGTGGATTCGATATTGATCTCCTCGAAGGCGACGCCGCGCTCGGCGAGGAAGCGCTTGGCGCGGTGGCAGTCGGGGCACCAAGTGGTGCAGTACATTTTGAGCATGGCGCGGGGCTGAAATTCAGAGTAGCACGCGGGGAGCGGGCGTCAGTAGCCGTGGCCGCCTGGGCGGGTGGGGCCGCGGAAGGCGTGGTGGATGTAGAGGCTGTAGGCGACCACGGCGGCGAGGGCGAGGGCGTTGGCGAGGAAGGCGACGCGGAGGCCGTGGGGACCGGCGGCGGCGTTGTAGACGGTGAGGCTGAAGGCGGGGTCGAGGGTGGACAGCAGCAGGTTGGGGACGACGGTGGCGGCGGCGGCGGCGAGCAGGCCGGCGATGGCAAGGGAGGAGCCGAGGAAGGCGCGGCGGTGAACGGGGCTGCGGCCGAGGAGCCAACCAAGCGCGGCCAGCACAGGAAACAGCAGGGCAACGGGATGCTGGCGAAAGTTGGCCAGCACGTTGGAGCGGAGGCTGAAGGTGGCGGCGGTGGCGAGCAACGCCAGGGCGAGGGCGGCCCAGCCCAGGGCGCGGGAGGCGCGGTGGGCGCGCTGCTGCAGCCCGCCTTCGGCTTTGGTGCGCAGGAAGTTGGCGCCGTGCCAAGCGAGCACCGCGAGGCTGAGCAGGCCGGTGAGCAGGGCGTAGGGGTTGAGCAGGAGGGCGAAGCTGCCGCGGAAGTAGCCGTCTTGCTGCATGGGGACGCCGCGCACGACGTTGCCCAGGGCGACGCCGAGCAGCAGGGCCAGCAGCAGGCTGGCGAGGGAGAAGACCACGTCCCAGAAGCTGGCCCAGAGGGGATGGCGCACCTGGTGGCGGAACTCGATGGCGACGCCGCGCAGCACCAGCAGCCAGAGCACCAGCATGAGGGCGAGGTAGAAACCGCTGAAGGCGGCGGCGTAGAAGCGGGGGAAGGCCACCACCAGCATGCCGCCGCTGGCGAGCAGCCAGACCTCGTTGCCGTCCCAGAGCGGGCCGATGGCGGCGAGGCCGAGGCGGCGCTCGGCGTCGCCGCGGGCGAGGACGAGGTGGAGCGCGCCCACGCCGAGGTCGTAGCCGTCGAGCACGGCGAAGGTGGTGAGCATGGCGGCCAGCATCCAGAACCAGGCGAGGTTCATATAGTGGGCGCGGGCCCCCCCGGGCCGGTGCGCCGCGCGTCCCGCTTGTGCTCACGCCGGCTTGGGGGCCCCGCGGCCCCAAGCCGGCGCTGCGCTTCGCAGGGGCCGCGCCGCATTCGCTTCCCGGGGGCGCAGACGCGCCACGGGCGCGTCTGCCCCTGCGGAATTACGCCCCCCCCGGGACCCGCGGCGGGTCCCGGGGGCCCCGGTTCGCAGTCTTTCGCGCCGGTTTTGCCCGCAGGCAAAGCGGCGCGACCCCCGCGAGAGGAGGCCTCCGGGCGGGCAGGGTCGGGGCCGTGGGCGATGATTTTGCCCACCAGCAGCAGGAAGAGCAGGGCCAGCAGGAGGTAGAGGCCGGCGAAGCCGGCGAGGGTGAAGGCGGTCTCGCCGGTGGAGACGTTGGGGGAGATGGCCTGGGAGGTGCGCAGCAGGCCGTAGACCACCCAGGGCTGGCGGCCGACCTCGGCGGCGGTCCAGCCGGCCTCGTTGGCGATGAGGGGGAAGGGCACGGCCAGCAGCAGCGTCCAGAGGAACCAGCGGCTGCGGAAAAGGCGCTGGCGCCACCACAGCCAAGCGCCCAGCGCCATGACCAGGATGAAGAGCGTGCCCAAGCCCACCATGATGTGATAGGCGTAGTAGGTGACCTCGACCGGGGGCCAGAGGAGGCGGGGGACTTGGTTGAGGCCGAGCACGGTGGCGCCGAAGCTGCCGTAGGCGAGGAAGCTGAGGGCGGCGGGGACGACGACGGGATCGAGCAGGACGCCGCGCTGGGCGTCGGGCATGCCGAGGATGGCGAGGGGGGCGTCGGGTTCGGTGGCGAACTGGCCCTCCATGGCGGCGAGCTTGACCGGCTGCAGGCGGGTGACGTTGTGGCCGACGCCGTCGCCGGTGGGATAGAGCTGCAAGAGGGCGAGGGCAAGGCCGGCGAGCACGCCCAGGCGGACCGCGTCCTGGGCGAAGGCGCGGTGGCGGTCGAGCAACAGGTAGAGGGCGCCCACGCCAGCGACGAGGAAAGCGGCGGCCAGGAGCGAGCCGCTGATGACATGGGCGTATTGCCAACCCAGGTAGGGGTTGAGAAAGACCTGCCAGAACGAGGTCAGCACCAGGTGGCCCTGGGCATCATAGCCGTAGCCGACGGGGTTTTGCATCCAGGCGTTGGCGACGGTGATGAAGAAGCCGGAGACCAGGGCGCCGGCGGCGACGGCGAGGCCGGAGAGCCAGTGCACCCACTCCGGCACGCGGTCTTGGCCGAAGAGGAACAAGCCGAGGAAGCTGGACTCGAGAAAGAAGGCCACCGTGCCCTCGAGCGGGAGGGAGAGGCCAAAGACGGCGCCGGCGAAGCTGGAGAACTGGCTCCAGTTGGTGCCGAACTGGAATTCCATGGGGATGCCGGTGACCACCCCGACGACGAAGCTGACGGCGAAGATGCGGGTCCAGAAACGGGCGGCGAGGGCGTGGTGGGGTGCGCCGGTGAGGAAGTGCCAAGTGGCGTGCCAAGCGATGACCACTCCCAGCCCCATGGTGATGATGGGGAACAGGTAGTGGAACATGATGGTGAAGGCAAACTGGATGCGATCGGCGAAGACCATCGCGGACGACATCACCACCTCCGAACCGGGCCCAGCATTGGTGGGCGCGGGCCCCAGCGCGCCTGCCCGGCCCGGCTGTAGCAGCGCCAGGCCGGTGCGGCGCGCGCCCCGCTTGTGAGCCGCCCCGCTGTAACAGCGCGGGGCGGCATGCTCGCGCC
>DATKSZ010000121.1:0-2068 GCA_035531375.1 Terriglobales bacterium
CTCCGCCTGCTCCCCCTCCGACCCGAGCTGCATTAGCAGCTCGCCCCTGTTCACGCCGTCCTGTACCGACTTCACCGACAACGCCTCGCTGGGCGGGCCCTATTATTACCTCAATACCCTCAAGGGGAGCGACGTTTACAATTGGGCGCTGATCCAGTACCCGCTGGTCGAGTCGGCAAGCACTGCCGTCGGACTTAATGCCTGGGTTGCGGTGATTGTGGCCAACGGGTACAGCACGCCGGCGTTCAACAGCGGCTACCGGACCCCGACGTACAATTCCACGCTGGCCGGTGCAGCGGCGAATAGCCGGCACCTCTTCGGCGACGCAGCGGACCTGCAAACAGATGGCACACCCGCGACCTGGCAGGAATTCGAGAGTCTGGCGGCGAACGACGCCGCGCCGACTTACATAGAGCCCTACCAGCAGTCTGGGCTCGGGCACGTCCACGCGGACTGGAGGAGCTATGACACAGGCGGCGGGAGTTTCCAGCACTAGCCGCGCCTTCGGTTGGCGCGGGCCCCAGCGCGCCTGCGGCGCGGGTCCCGCTTGGGCTCGCTCCGACTTGGGGGCCCGGAGGCCCCAAGTCGGAGCTGCGCCTCGCTGGGGCCGCGCCGTATTCGCTTCCCGAGGGCGGGCCGCCCTGCGGAATTACGACCACCCCAGAGCCCGAGACGGGCTCTGGGGACCCCGGTTCGCAGCCTTTCGCGCCGATTTTGCCAGCAGGCAAAGCGGCGCGACCCCCGCGAGCCGACGGGTGGTCGCCGCCGCCGCGGTGCTCCTGTGCGGGCCGTTCGCGGCCGCCCAGGCACGCCGGCCGCCGGCGCCGCTCGCAGGGCAGGTGCAGTCGCTGGGGCGGCAAATGGCCTCGCCGGCGATAGACGCGCGCATGGCGGCCTTCTACGCTCTTCTGCGGCTCCGCGCGGTCGAGCTGCCCCGCCACCCCGAACTCCATGCCGAGTTCAACCTTGCCCTGATCCAGGGTCTGGCGGCCGAGAACGAGTTCGAGCGCCAGGCAAACGCGAAATCTGCCGCGAAGATCGTCCACCCGGGCTACGAAGCCCAGCCTGACCACCCCGACAGCGCCGAAGGCAATTACTTCGGCGACATCATCCAGGCGGTGGCCGCGCTCAATGATCCGCGCGCCCTGCCCGTCCTCATGGACGATATCCAGACGGGTAACGGCGCAATGGCAGCCGTCGCCAAATTTGGCCGGCGCGCCTTCGCGCCGCTTTCGGCGCTGCTCCAGGCCACCGAGCCAGGCACAGCTGTATGCCTCATCCCGGTCGCTGACCTCTGCGCAAGCGACGAGAGAATGGCCGCACTCCGCACGCTTGCCGGAATCGCCGCGCGGCCGACCTACGTGACGCTGAAGCCCGCCCAGGCGGCCGAGCTGGAACATCAACTTCTGCTTGCCGCGCGGACCGGACCTCTCGCGAAGCGAGAGAACCGCGAGTTCCTCAGGACCATCCCACCGGCTGAGCGCCTCCCGTACATCGACGACGCCGAACGGAGGGCGACCGCCTTGCGCGGCCTGGCCAGCATCCGGAGCGCCCAAAATGACTCTATCGTCACCGAGCACGCTTTGCATGACCCCTCCCCTGAGGTCAGGAAGGCTGCGATCTCAGCCATGCAGCATTGGGGCGAGACTTCCCTAGAGCCTCTGTTCCGCCGAATCATGAGGACCGATCCGGACGCCGCCGTCCGGGAGCAGGCCCGTGTAGCCCTGAAGGCCCTTGGAGGGGCGCCGCGGCCAACATCAACCAGGCGCTCCAAGACGCCCCGTCCCGGCTCGGCGGCCACGTCTCCGATTACGGCAGCGCCGCACTCACCTACATGTGGGACGGCGCCGGCCACCTCTCCGCCTCGATGAATCTGAAAGACCTGGCGCACAGCCTCACCTTCCATCAGGCGTTCCTGGATCTCCCTCTTCGAGCATGGGTGCGGGCGCCGGCGGCATCGCCGCCTCCACCGGCTACGAGCGCTGGCAGGAAAAGCGCGAACGCGCTGTCCTGGCGAGCTACCGGATTCCCACGCCGGGCGCCCGGCAGGAGCGGCAGCCGCAACAGA
>DATKSZ010000122.1:0-37135 GCA_035531375.1 Terriglobales bacterium
CGCGGGGGTCGCGCCGCTTTGCCTGCTGGCAAAATCGGCGCGAAAGGTCGCGAACCGGGGCTCCCAGAACCCGCTTCGGGTTCTGGGGTGGTCGTAATTCCGCAGGCGCAGACGCGCCAGTGGCGCGTCTGCGCCCCCGGGAAACGAATTCGGCGCGGCCCCAGCAGCCCAGCAGCGAAGCCGCGCAGCGCCGACTGCGGGCCACGGGGCCCCCAAGTCGGCGCGAGCATGCCGCCTCGCGCTGTTACAGCGGGGCGGCTCACAAGCGGGACGCGCGCCACACCGGCCCGGCGCGGCTACAGCCGGGCCGGGCCGGCGCGCTGGGGCCCGCGCCCACCATCGTCGCCAAAAAGCCACGAAAAAGTAGCCCCGCCTGCCTGCTCCGCCCGCATCCCACCCCCCATGCCGCGCCTCTCTCCCGCGCTCCGCCTCTCGGGCAGGGAAGACCGGGCCCCGCCGCCGGCGGGTCCCACTGGAATGCCATCTCCCACCGAATCAAGTACTTAGGCCCAGGTTTTTCCAGTTTTTCAAACTTGAAAATTTCGCCCCTTGATTCTAAGGGACTTGCCTCAGTAGCTGCGGAATCCCGCCAAAAACAGCCCCAGCACCAGCAGTCCCAGCGCGATGCGGTACCAGACGAAAAACTTCAGCGTGCGCAGCTTCAGAAAGCGGATGAACAATCCAATCGAGGCCATCCCCACCACCGCCGACACCACGATCCCCGCCGCAAACGGCGCCTCCATCCCCGCCGGAATCCCGGTCTTGTGCACCTGCAGCGCCTTGTCCAGCACCGCTCCGGCGATGATCGGCGTCGCCATCAGGAACGAAAACCGCGCCGCCGCCTCCCGCGTCATCCCCGCAAACAATCCCGCCGTGATGGTTGCCCCCGAGCGCGAAACTCCCGGTATCACCGCCAGCGCCTGCGCGCACCCGATCCACCACGCCTCCGGCGCCGTCGCCTGGTCGAAGTCCTTGGTCTGCGCCGGCTTCCAGTCCGCCCAGCCCATCACCAGCCCCACTAGGATCAAGCTCGCCGCCACCACCAGCGGATTGCGCCAGGTGGTCTCGATCTGCTTGTCGAACAGCAGCCCGATCACCCCGCCCGGCACCGTCGCCAGCATCAGGTACCACAACAGCCGCCGCTGCTCGGCCACCGCCCGCCCGCGGATCGCCTCCCCGGTGTGGATGTCAATCCGCGCCCCCAGCGCCGCGCGCACGATCCGCACCCACGTGGTGAAGAAAAACGCCACCACCGCCAGCAGCGTGCCGGCGTGCAGCGCCACGTCAAACGTCAATCCCGGGTCGGGCCAGTGCAACAACCACGGCAGCAGGATCAAATGCGCCGTGCTGCTGATCGGAAAAAACTCGGCGATCCCCTGCAGGACCGCCATGAGGCAGGCTTGGCCGACGGTGATCATGGGTCCCCCCAGTATTGCAGACTCCACCTCCCTCGCCTACGGCCCGCACCCCTTCTGGCAACCCGCCCCGCCTCCCCTCCTCCCGGCCACCCGCCGCTCCCCCTTGTATCTTCCTTGCCACCTCCCGCCGCCGGCGCCGCCGTCTAAAATGAGGCCATGCACCTGTTCCGTCCCACCACCAACCGGCGCTTCAACGAGCTGGTCGGACTGCTGATCCTGGTGCTGGCCACCCTGCTCTGCCTGGCGCTGCTGAGCTACCACCCCGCCGACCCCTCGCTCGACACCGCCGCCGCCGCCGCCCGCCCCGCCAACTGGGTCGGCCCCGTCGGCGCCACCCTCGCCGACCTCCTCTTCCAGAGCCTCGGCGTCGCCTCCTTCCTCTTCGTGCTCGGCCTGGTCAGCCTCGCCGCCCGCTGGTTCCGCGCTCCCCGCTCCGAGCCCGCCCGCCTCAGCCATCTCCTCGGCCTGCTGCTCTCCATCCTCGCCCTCGCCACCCTCCTCGCCGAACTCCCCCGCCACTTCCACTGGCGCGGCAGCGTCCCCCTTCAGGGCGTCGCCGGCACCCTCGCCGCCAGCGCCCTGATCGCCGCCTTCAATCCCATCGGCGCCGATATCCTCACCCTCACCCTCCTGCTGGTCGGGCTGTTCCTCGCCACCAAGTTCTCCTTCGCCCAGACCCGCGATCTCTGGCAGCAAGCCGCCGCCCCCCGCCTCGGCCTCTGGCTCGATCCCCTGCTCCGCCCCTTCCGCGCCCTGCGCGCCCGCTCCGCCGCCTGGTCCGAGCGCCGCCAACTCGCCCGCGCCGCCCGCGGCGAGCATCGTCGCGACCGCCGCCGCGACCGGGGCCTCGCCCCCATCGCCACCGCCACCGCCGCCACCGCCGCCGACGCCCTCCCCGCTCCCCCCATCGAACTCCCCACCACCTTCATCCCCGCCCGCAACCGCCCGCCCGAGCCCGACAGCGCCGCCGCCCGCGCCCGCCGCTCCCTCGCCGCCGAGCCCGCACCCCACGCCATCCTCGTCGCACCCCCCCTCGCCCCCAAGCCCGAGGCCAAGCCCCTCCGCCTCGCCTCCGGCCTCTACAAAACCCCCTCCCTCGCCCTGCTGCAGCAGCCCGGCCCCGGCAACCAGGTCCAGGAAGAGGAGCTGCGCGACATGGCGGCCCGCCTCACCGCCAAGTGCGAAGAGTTCGCCGTCGGCGGCCAGGTCACCCAGATCAACCCCGGCCCCGTCGTCACCACCTACGAGTTCAAGCCCCACGCCGGCGTCAAGTACAACCGCATCACCGCCCTCAACGACGACCTCTGCCTCGCCCTCGCCGCCGAGTCCATCTACATCGAGCGCATCCCCGGCAAGAGCACCGTCGGCATCGAGGTCCCCAACCCCCACCGCGAAACCATCTTCCTGCGCGAGATCATCGCCTCCGAGGCCTTCCAGCGCTCCAAGTCCCCCCTCACCATGGCTCTCGGCAAGGACGCCAACGGCGCCATCGTCGTCAGCGACCTCGCCGCCATGCCCCACCTCCTCATCGCCGGCTCCACCGGCTCCGGCAAGAGCGTCGCCCTCAACAGCATGATCACCTCGCTGCTCTACAAGTCCACCCCCGACCAACTGCGCTTCATCCTGGTGGACCCCAAGCGCCTCGAACTCGGCCTCTACGACGGCATCCCCCACCTCTACACCCCCATCATCACCGAGCCCAAGCTCGCCGCCTACGCCCTGCGCAACGCCACCCGCGAGATGGAGCGCCGCCTCAAGCTGCTCGCCAGCCGCGGCGTCCGCAACATCGCCCAGTTCAACCGCCTCTTCGAGGACCAATCCCCCAGCCTCTTCGACAACCTCGCCGACACCGACGAGAACCGCCCCCTTCCCTACATCGTCATCGTCATAGACGAGCTCGCCGACCTCATGATCGTGGATTCCCACAACGTCGAGGAATCCATCACCCGCCTCGCCCAAATGGCCCGTGCCGTCGGCATGCACCTCATCCTCGCCACCCAGCGCCCCTCCGTGGATGTCATCACCGGCCTCATCAAGGCCAACTTCCCCGCCCGCATCTCCTTCCGCGTCGCCACCCGCGTGGACTCCCGCACCATCCTCGACTCCCAGGGCGCCGAACTGCTGCTCGGCAAGGGCGACATGCTCTTCCTCCCCCCCGGCACCTCCCGCTTCCACCGCGTCCACGGCGCCTTCGTCACCGAGCCCGAAATCGGCGCCGTGGTCGAGGCCTGGAGCCTGCAGGGCCAGCCCAGCTTCGACCCCAACTTCCTGCTCGCCCCCAAGGAGGACGACGATCTCGCCCTCGATCTGCCCGCCGGCGCTTCCCCCGCCGCCTCCGAGCCCTCCCCCGAGGGCGGCCTGGGCGAGAGCGACCCCATGTTCGAAGACGCCGTCCGCGTCGTGCTCGACTACGGCAAGGCCAGCACCTCCCTCCTCCAGCGCCGCCTCCGCATCGGCTACGGCCGTGCCGCCCACCTCATCGATCTCATGTACAACGACGGCATCGTCGGCCCCGCCGATGGCCCCAAGCCCCGCGAGGTGCTCAAGCGCCCCGACTGGATCAACGAGGTGGAAGAGGTCCTGCGCTAGGGCAAAGGCTGGCTTCCCCGCCCGCCCTCCCCCGTCTAAGGTATTTGCGATGCCGCTGCGGACATCACTCGCCGCCCTCGCCCTCTGCGCCCTGGCCGCCCTCGCCGCCCTGCCCGCCCCTCGCGGGGGTCGCGCCGCTTTGCCTGCGGGCAAAACCGGCGCGAAAGGCCGCGAACCGGGGTCCCCAGAACCCGCCTCGGGTTCTGGGGTGGTCGTAATTCCGCAGGGCGGCCCGCCCCCGGGAAGCGAATTCGGCGTGGCCCCTGCGATGCGCAGCGCCGGCTTGGGGCCGCGGGGCCCCCAAGCCGGCGTGAGCACAAGCGGGACGCGCGGCGCAGCCGCGCAGGGGCCCGCGCCCACCATGGCGCAGCAGGTCCCCCCCGCCGCCCTCCACGCCCTCCGCTTCCGCCCCCTCGGCCCCCTCGGCGGCCGCGTCAACGCCGTCGCCGGCGAGCCCGGCAATCCCCTCGTCGCCTACCTCGGCGCCGCCTCCGGCGGCATCTTCAAAACCACCGACGGCGGCCAGCGCTGGTTCCCCGTCTTCGACCACCAGGACGACCTCGCCATCGGCGCCCTCGCCGTCTCCCCCTCCCACCCCAACCAGGTCTGGGCCGGCACCGGCGACCCCTTCTTCATCCGCTCCGCCACCGCCTCCGGCGACGGCATCTACAAGTCCACCGACCGCGGCGCCACCTGGACCCGCATGGGCCTCCGCCTCTCCGGCCGCATCGCTCGCATCGTCGTGGACCCCAACCACGCCAATATCGTCTTCGCCGCCGTCGTCGGCAGCGCCTTCGCCCCCTCCCCCGACCGCGGCCTCTACCGCTCCCGCGACGGCGGCAAATCCTGGCGCCGCGTCCTCTTCGTCAACCCCCACACCGGCGCCTCCGACGTCGCCCTCGATCCCAACCACCCCAACACCGTCCTCTGCGGCATGTGGCAGCTCTCCATCCACACCTGGAACCTCGACTCCGGCGGCCCCGGCAGCGGCCTCTACCTCTCCCACGACGGCGGCGACCACTGGACCCATCTCACCGGCCACGGCCTGTTCTCCCGCCCCGTCGGCAAGATCGCCGTCGGCATCGCCCCCAGCGACGGCCGCCGCATGTACGCCCTGGTCCAAGACCGCCACCCCGGCTTCTACCGCTCCGACGACGGCGGCGCCTCCTGGCGCCTTGTCAACCAGAACGACCAGATCGCCGAGCGCCCCCCCTACTACACCCGCTTCACCATCGATCCCCGCGACCCCGACCGCATCTACTTCGTCAGCGTCTCCATCACCCTCTCCCGCGACGGCGGTTCCACCCAACACCCCCTGCCCGTCGGCGGCGACAACCACGACCTCTGGATCGATCCCACCGATCCCGACCGCATCCTGGTCGCCGACGACCTCGGCGCCTCCCTCACCCTCGACCGCGGCCGCGAGTGGCACAACGTCGCCCTCCCCATCGCCCAAATCTTCCACGCCCTCCCCGACGACGCCGTCCCCTACTTCGTCTACGCCAACCAGCAGGACAGCTCCAGTTGGCGCATCCCCAGCCGCCTGCTCGGCGGCGGCATGGATGCCCGCGCCGAGGTCCCCGTCGGCGGCTGCGAAAGCGGCTTCGCCGTCCCCGACACCTCCAACAACCAGATCGTCTACGCCGGCTGCTACGGCGGCGGGCTCGACCGCTTCGACCTCCGCAACCTCCAAACCCGCGACATCCGCGTCTATCCCGACGCCGCCTACGGCTGGCCTCCCGCCCGGGTCAAGTACCGCTGGAACTGGACTTTTCCCATCGCCCTCTCCCCCCTCGACCACAACCAGATCTACGTCGGCAGCCAGTTCCTCCACACCTCCACCGACGGCGGCGCCAGTTGGCGCACCATCAGCCCCGACCTCACCCGCGACGATCCCTCGCACCAAGCCGACTCCGGCGGCGTCTCCCGCGACAATATCTTTGGCTTCGACGGCGCCACCCTCTGGAGCATCGCCGCATCCCCCCGCCAGCCGGGCCTCATCTGGGTCGGCAGCAACGACGGCCTCGTCCACCTCACCCGCAACGGCGGCCTCTCCTGGACCGATGTCACTCCCCATATCCCCGGCCTGCCCCGCTGGGCCACCATCAGCGACATCGAGCCCTCCCACGCCTCCGCCGCCACCGCCTACCTCGCCGCCGACGACCACCTCCAAGGCGACAACGATCCCCTCATCTACAAAACCACCGACTACGGCGCCACCTGGACCGCCATCGGCGGCGGCATCCCCCACTCCCTTTTCAGCTCCGTCAACTGCGTCAAGCAAGACCCCGCCCGCCCCGGCCTCCTCTACGCCGCCACCCAAAACGGCATCTTCTTCACCCTCGACGACGGCCAGCACTGGAACTCCCTGCAGCTCAACCTGCCCCACGCCCCCGTCTCCTGGCTCGCCGTCCAGCCCCGCTTCGGCGACCTCGTCGTCTCCACCTTCGGCCGCGGCATCTACATCCTCGACGACCTCAGCCCCCTGCGCCAGCTCACCCCCCAAGTCCTGGCCGCGCCCGCCTCCCTCTTCGTCCCCCGCCCCACCTACCGCTTCCGCGCCGAGGGTGGCTATTCCCGCAACCCCTCTCTCCCCGGCCTCCATCCGCCCCCCAACGGCGCCATCCTCAACTACTTCCTCGCCCGCGACTCGGGCACCGCCGTCCTCACCATCCTCGACGCCGCCGGCCACCCCATCCGCACCCTGCGCGGCCCCGCCCGCGCCGGCCTCAACCGCCTCGTTTGGAACCTGCGCGAGACCCCTGCCCACCCCCCCCTGCTCTTCAACCCCCCGCCCGACGCCCCCTGGGTCTCCACCCCCCCCGCCGGCCGCCGCCTCCGCACCTGGGACCTCGACTTCTCCCTCGATGGCCCCATGGCCCCGCCCGGCGTCTACACCGTCCGCCTCCGCGTCGCCGGCCAGACCCTGGTCCAGCACCTCCGCCTGCTCAAGGATCCCAAGTCCAGCGGCACCGAGGCCGATATCTCCAGCCAAGTCGCCTTCGCCCGCCAAGTGCGTGATGGCCTCGATGCCACCGCCACCCTCATCGGCCAGTGGGAGGGCATCCGCCGCCAAGCCGCTACCCCCGATGCCCGGGCGCTGGGCGCGCTGGCGCTGGCCGATGAGTCCAGATTGTTCGATGTCTACCTCACCGGCGCCCGCGAAGATCAGTTCCGCAACCCCGACCAACTCTGGGAGCAGTGGTCCACCCTCAACCACGAGATCACCGACGACAGCGCCGACTTCGCCCCCACCGCCCCCCAACGCGCCGCCCTCGCCCGCTTCTCCGCCGCCCTTCACGCCTGCCAAGCCGCCTACGCCAGCTTCCTCGCCCACAACCTAGCCGCCTATAACGCCCTGCATCCCCAGCGCCCCATCGCGCCTCTCCCTGCCTCGGAGGTCAAGTACGCCCCCGCGAGCAACTAGCAACCAGGAGCTAGCAACTGGCCTCTTCCAGCAGGCCCCTCATCTCGGCCGCCGCATGCCCGTCGCCGCGCCGCCCCGCCGCCGCGATGCCCCGCTCCAACACCGCCTTCGCCTCCGCCTTCCGCCCCAGCCCCAACAGCAACTGCCCCGCCTGCTGAAAACCCGCCGGGTAGTCGGGATGCTGCTCCTGCAGCACCCGGAACTGCTCCAGCGCCGCCTCGCTCTCCCCGCTGCGGATCATCTCCATCGCCAGCCCGTAGCGCGCAAACGCCTCGCCCGGATTCTTGCGCACAAACTCTTCCAACTGTTCACGCCGGTTTGCTACCATGAAGTTTCGCTTTCTCGCCCCCTACCATTATGGCCTGCCCATTTTTCTTTCCCACCGCGGAGTTCACCGAATGGGCTTGGCACGCTCGCCCGCGCCTGCCCCTGGGCGACGCCTGGAAGGGCCAGTGCACCGCCCCCGGCCATGACGGCCAAGCCCCCTCGCCCCAGGCCCTGAAGGAGTGGTGCAACTTCGGCTACGCCAAAAACTGCCCCTGGCTCCCCCCCCACCGCCACGCCGACAAGATCAGCTTCTCCATCGCCCGCGACAAGGAAGACATCATCCTCATCTACTTCGTCTTCGAGGTGGACCACACCCCCGGCGAGCACGGCACCCTCCAGTACGACCACCAGCAGTCCCGCTGGCTCAAGACCCACCCCGATGCCCGCCTGCAGAAGCAGGCCGAGTGCTACCTCGCCTCCTACCTCAAGCGCAAAGAAACCCCCGTGCGCCCCGGCCACCCCTCCTCGTGAGCCCCGATCCCAAACCGGTGCGCGCCTCCCAGGCCGAGATGACCGAGTTGGTGCTCCCCAACGACGCCAATATCGTCGGCGCCATCCTCGGCGGCCGCGTCATGCACCTGGTGGACCTCTGCGCCGCCATCGCTGCCTGCCGCCACGCCGGCGCCGTCGCCGTCACCGCCGCCATGGACCACATGGACTTCCGCTACCCCATCCACGTCGGCGAACTGGTGGTGCTCATGGCCAGCGTCAACCGCGCCTTCCACACCTCCATGGAGGTCGGCGTCAAGGTCTACGCCGAGTCCATGCTCGACGGCACCCGCCGCCATACCAGCTCCGCCTACCTCACCTTCGTCGCCCTCGACGACCACGGCCAGCGCCTCCCCGTGCCCCCCGTCCTCCCCGAGACCGACGACCAGCGCCGCCGCTACGAGCAGGCCGCCACCCGCCGCGCCTACCGCCTCGCCCACCGCCAGCGCGCCAACCCCTGAAGGGTCACATTCCCGTCGGCGTTTCGCGCCCGCCCTCGGCCCCGCTCCCGCATCCTACCCAGCCGAGCCCGCTGCGGCGCTCCGCGCCCCAGTTTCCCCCAGGGGCCGGCCTCGCCGCCGGGGCGCATGGACAATCTTGGCCGTGGAGAACGGGGCGCGCTGCCCCTCCGCCCCGTCTCCCCCTGCCCCTACCGGCGCGGCTGCGCCGCCGGCAAGGCCTGCCCCCTGTCCCCCTGGCCCGGCGCAGCCTCTCCGGGCTGCCGCTCTCCGGCAGCGTGGATGCTGCCCGTGATCCAGTAGCCGAGGTACCCCAGGCCCAGCCTCCTTTCGCGGGGGTCGCGCCGCTTTGCCTGCTGGCAAAATCGGCGCGAAAGGCCGCGAGCCGGGGCCCCCAAGCCGCTTGCGGCTTGGGGTGGTCGTAATTCCGCAGGGGCAGACGCGCCAGTGGCGCGTCTGCGCCCCCGGGAAACGAATCCGGCCCGGCCCCAGCGACGCGCAGCGCCGGCTTGGGGCCACGGGGCCCCCAAGTCGGCGCGAGCACAAGCGGGACGCGCGCCGTACCGGCCTGGCGCTGCTACAGCCGGGCCGGGCAGGCGCGCTGGGGCCCGCGCCCACCAAGCCCCGCCCGCCGTACCGCCACTAGCCCGGGAAGCGCTGCGGGAACAGGATCCCGACCACGTTGCGCAGATACTGCTCCGGGCTCAGCGCCTCCAGCGTCGCCTCGGGGAAGGGAACCCGCGCCTGAAAGTGCGCCACCAGCGCCCGGTAGATCGCCGCCCGCCGCGCCGGCTCCAGCTCGTCCCGCCGCAAAAGCGCCTCCAGCGCCACCCCCGCCTCCGCCGGCGTCGTCAGGTGGCGCAGCCGCAGCGCCAACTGCGGATGCTCGCGCAAGGAGTTGTACTTCTGCGCCAGCCACGGCGCCAAGTCCGGCTGCGCCCCCCGCCGCCGCTGCACCACCACCGTCCCCGCCACCTGGTCGCCCAGGCGCTGGCTGTGCCGCGTGCCCAGGCAGGCGATCCCGCCCGCCAAGTACAGCCCCGGCAGGATGTCCACAATGCGCAGCAGGTTCCGCATCAACACCTGCGCCCCGGTCAGCGGCAGCCCGTGCGCCTCCATCACCTGCAGCCCCAGGATGTTCTTGCCGATCGTCTGCCCTTGCCAAAACCACTCCAGCGCCGCCGCATACAGCAGCGTCACGGCAAAGCCCAGTACGATCTGCAGCGCCGAGGCGATGCCCGGCAGTCCCAGCGCCAATACGCTCAGCACCTGCCCCGCCAGCGCCAGCACCGCCCCCACCACCAGCCCGTCAATCACCCAGGCCAGGCAGCGCGCCCCCAGCCCCGCTAGCGGCAGGTCAAAGGCAAAGCCTTCGGGCGTGGTCCAGCGCAGCCGCCTCATCGCCGCGCCCCCCCCCGCCCTGCCAGGCTCAAATAGGCCGCCAGCAGCAGCATCTCGCTCAGCCCCACCGCCACCTGTGCCCCGTACCCCCCCACCGCGTGGTGCTGCGAAAAAAAGGCCTCCATCGTCCCCGCCCACACCAGCAGGCAGCTCAGCCCGCCCAACAGCGTCAGTAGCTCCGGGAGCTGGCGCCGCATCCGCACCCAGCGCGGCTCCCGCCCGCCCCGCAGCATCATCCCCGCCAACAGAAAACCCGCTTGCCCCGCAATCAGCACCGACGGAATCTCGAAGGCTCCGTGCGGCAGCAGCCACCCCGCCACGAACCACCCGAATCCCTGCTGGCTGTAGCGTGCCGCCACCGCCCCCAGCAGCACCCCGTTCTCAAACAGCAGCAGCCCGGTCCCGATCCCCAACGTCACCCCCAGCGCCAGCGTCAGCAGCGAAACCTGGATGTTGTGCGTGATCAGTTCCGCCGAAAACACCGTCTCCTCCGACAGGTTGGGCCCCCGCCCCCCCGCCCCCTTCGCCTGCCCCAAATCCTGCGCCACCCGCTGCGCCGGATGGCGCAAATACTCCGCCGGCAGCAGCACATGCGTCGCCACCGCCGGGTCGAACAGCACCGCCAGCCCCCCAAACAGGCACCCCGCCAACGTCAACCCCACCGCCAGCCCAAACCACCGCAGGTGCTGACGGAATACCTGCGGCACCCGCCGCCCAAACCCCGCCGCCGCCCGCGGCAGCCGCCGCCACCGTCCCCCCTGCCATGGCAACCCCCGCGGCGCGGCGTAAATCTCTCTGTAGGCCCTCACCACCAGGTCCTGCAGATAGTCCCGCAACGTGCCCGCGCACGCCCCCTGCTCCAGCCGGTTCAGGTCCGCCGCCGCCCGGTGGTACAAATCCTCCAGCGCCTCCGCCTCGCCCGCCTCCAGGCGCCGGTCCGCCCGCGCCTCCAGGCGCTCCAACAGCGCCTCCAATTCGCTCCAGGCGGGCTGGCCGGTGCGCGCAAAGCGGTCCAGGTCCAGGATCATAGCCGCTGCTCCCGCTTGCCCTCCAGATAGCCGTGGATCGCCGCCAGCAAAAACTGACCCTCGGGCACCGCCCGGAATTGCACCCCCGCCACCGCCAGTTGCGCCCGCAGCCCCTCAATCCGCCGCAGCTCCCGGTCCGCCGCCAACTCGCCGTACACCGCCTCCACCCCCGCCTCCGCCGGCAGCGCCCGCTGCCCCAGCGGCCGCGCCTCCGGGGGCAGCAGGCTGGTCGCCAACAGCAGATGCGTGCGCCGCACCAGCCCCGCCGCCTGGCGAAAGCTCTCCGCCAGGCCCCGCTCGGTCAGGTCGGTCAAAAACAGCAGGTAGCACCGCCGCCGCAGCCGCGTCCGGATGGCCGCGAACAGCCGCTCGAAATTCGGCGTCACCCGCTGCGGCTTCAGCTCCAGCAGCCGCTCCCGGCAGGCGCGAAAGTGGGCGCGCCCGCTCCCCGCCGCCACCCATTGGCTGACCTCGTCGGCAAAGCTGATCAGCCCAAAGCGGTCTCCCAGCTCCGCCGCCGCCGTCGCCCCCACCAGCGCCGTCTCGATGTAGCGCTCCAGCGGCCGCCGCCCCCCGCCCCCCGCCCGCCGACTCAGCCGGCCGTGCTCCACCACGAAGTAGATCTCCTGCTGCTGCTCCCACTGGTAGAGCCGCGTCACCGGATGCGCCCGCCGCGCCGTCGCCTTCCAGCTCACGTCGGCGTAGTTGTCCCCGCTCTGGTACTCCCGCAGCCGCTCGAACTCCCGCCCCTGCCCGGTGAGCGGCATCGCCGCCGCAGCCGCCAGCGCCCGGTACACCGGGCTGCGCAGCAGCGCCCGCCGCCCCGCCGCCCAGTCCGGGTACACGCAAAACTCGCACGCCAGCGTCTGCCACTCCCGCATCCGCCACAGCCCCAGCCGCGAGGCCTGCTCCAACCCGCAGCGCAGGCCGCGAAAGCGCCCGCGCGCGCGCCCGGCCACCTCCCCCTGCCACAGCTCCCGCGCCGCCCCCGACGGCCGGAGCCGCCAGCGCCCCGCCGGTGTCTCGATCGCCCCGGCAAAGTCCGCGTTCCCCGCCATCAGCGCCATCCACCGCGGTGCCCGCTTCCCCGCCGTGCCCCACTGGATCGCCAGCCGCAGCGCCTGCGGGTGGCCCTCCCGCAGCCGCAGCCTCTCCACCGCCGCTCCATCCTCGCCCACCACCTCCACCCGCAGCCCTGGTCCCCGCGACCACATCAGGTCGAAGCTCGCCGCCGCCACCGCCCCCGCTGCCACCAGCGCCGCCAGCGATGCCGCCCCCGGCGCCCACGGCGCCAGGCAGGCGCAGGCGCTCACCCCCAGCCCCAGCCCCACCAGCCGCGGCGACGGCGCCGCTCCCCATGGGCGCTCCTTCTCCACCTAGCGCGGTACCTCCACCCGCTCCAGCACCATCGCGATCACCTCCGCCATGCCCACCCCCTCCAGCTCGAACTCCGGGCGCAGCACGCAGCGGTGCTCCAGGATCGGTGCCGCCAGCGCCTTGATGTCCTCCGGCGTCACAAAGTCCCGCCCCGCCAGTGCCGCCATCACCCGGCTGCCCTGGATAAACGCCTGCGTTGCCCGCGGCCCCGCCCCCACCAGCACCGCCGCATGCGTTCGTGTCTCCCGCACCAGCCGCACCGCGTAGTCGGCGATCGCCGCCTGCACCGCGATCCGCTCCAGGCTGCGGCGCAAGCCCAGCATCTGCGCCGCCGTCAACACCGGCGCCGTCCCCGCCCCCGCCAGCCGCTCCTCCGGCGCGTCCCCCCGCGCTAGGCTCTCCGCCAGCTCGCGCTCCTCCGCCAACTCCGGGTACCCCATCTTGATCTTGAACAGGAAGCGGTCCTGCTGCGCCTCTGGCAACGGATAGGTTCCCTGGTGCTCGATCGGGTTCTGCGTGGCAAACACCGTGAAGCTCTGCGGCAAGGGATGGCTCACCCGGTCAATCGTCACCTGCCGTTCCTGCATCGCCTCCAGCAGCGCCGATTGCGTCTTCGCCGGGGCGCGGTTGATCTCGTCCGCCAGCAGGAAGTGGGTAAACAGCGGCCCCCGCACCAGCCGGAACTCCTGCGTGCGCAAGTCGAACACGTTGGTCCCGGTGATGTCGGCCGGCATCAGGTCGGGCGTGAACTGCACCCGCTGAAAGTCGCCCGCCACGCTGCGCGCCAGCGCCTTCACCAGCAGTGTCTTGCCCACCCCCGGCACCCCCTCCACCAGCGCGTGCCCGCCGCTGAATAGAGCCACCAGCGCCAGTTCGATCGCCGCTTGCTGGCCGATCATCACCCCCGCCAGGCTGGCGCGCAGCGCCGCCAGCGCCTCCGGCAGCGACATCTCTTCCCGCTGGCTTCCCACTCCCGCAGCTAGGTTTTCGCTCATGGTCTCGCCTCCTCGTTCGCCTTCCGCGCCTCCGGGCCCGCCGCCTTCTGTTGCAGCCGACGGTACCAAGCCATAATCTCCGCCGGCTCGGCCACTCCCTCCGCCGGTAAGGGCGGCAGCGCCTGGGCCTGCGGATGCCTCTGCGCGAACTGCCGCCAGCACGCCGGCAGCAACTGCCCCAGCGGGATGGCCCGCTGAAGCAAGCGCGCATACCCCTCGCCCGCATCCGTCTGCGCCACCTCCACGCTTGCCCCCGGCACCGCCTTCGGCGGCCGCTCCAGGTTCGCCGCCGCCCCCCACGCCATCAATGCCAGTGTCGCCAGCACGCACCCCGCCGCCAGGTTCAGCCGATACCGCTGCAGCAGCCAGGCCATGCCCCGCGCCTGCTGCAAGCCGTGCAGCGTCTCGTCCGCCCACACCGCCCTGCGCCCCGCCACCAGCCAACTCAGCAGCTCCGCGTCCGGAGCGTGCGCCAGGTTGTCGTTGGAAACAAACGTCGCCTCGCTGGCCAGCACCACCCGCCCCCGCCCCACCGCCCGCACCGCCATGTAGGTCCGCCCGCCGCCCTGATAGAGCGGCTTCCAGGCAGGCGACAGCTTCAGGCTGTTCAAGGGAAACTGCAGCGGCAGCCGCACCGCCCCCGCCGGCGCCGTCCCTGCCACCGGTTCGGCATAGGTCAGCGTCGGCGGAGGGTGCTTGCCCGCTTGGGCGGTCTCCAGGCCCGCGCCCAACCGGGCGTCCAGGCCTTCCTCGGGCGGTGCCAACATCGCCGCCGTCGAACCCGGCGCCGGCGTCGGCATCGCCAGCGGCGGCCCCGCCAGCACCACCCAGCCCCCGCGCCGGGCGAAGTCGTCGAGCTGGCGGCCCAAATGGTTCGCCCATCCCTCCGGGGCCAAGACAAACGCCACCGTCGCGCCGGGCACCATCCCCGCCAAACTGTCGGCTTCGTACCCCCGGCTCACCGCCAGCCCGGCGCGCGCATACGCGCCAAACAGCACGCTGGTCCCGCTCGGATCCGTCCGAACGCTGGAATAGGCCGGCGTCGCCTGCGACAACGTCGCCGCCATCAACAGCCGATAGCCCACCGCCCCCAGCGCCAGCGCCACCAGCACCAGCCCCCCAATCCGGATTGCGCCCGCAGCCGAACGCTCAGACATGCGACAGCAGCTCCCTTTGCGCCGCCACGAACCGGTCCAGCCGCTCCGCATCCACCTCCCGGCCGCCATACCAGACCTCGTCAAAGGCCCCGATGCCGCTGCCAAAGCGCTGCAGATTCGACTCCTCCCCCGCCCGCCCCTGCCGCGCCCGCCGTCGAAACTCCTCCAGGTATTCGCGGTTGGTGCGGTCCCGCCGAATCGTCACCAGGCGCCGCTCCGCCAGCCCCGCCAGTCCCGCCAAAAACGCCGCCCGGAACGCCAGCCGCAGTTCCCCCGCCTCCTGCAGCCGCTGCGCCATTGCCAACCATTCCCGCTCGCCCTGCTCCGCCGCCGTCGCCGTCGCCACGTCCACCGGTGCTAGCTTCGCCCCCGCCATCACCGCGCCGTGGCTGTGCCGCCCCCGCCGCAGGCGGGCCACGATCAAGCCGACCAGCAGAAGCAGGCAAAGCCCAGCCAAGGTCCACTCGCCCCGCTGCCATGCGCTCTCTCCCGCAGTGCTCTTCTCCCCCGGCTGCGGCCCGCCTTGGAACAATTTCCGCAGCCAGCGCCCGAACTCCCCGAAGAGCTTCCCAATCTCGCGGCCGACCGCTGCCAGCGGTTTGAATACCCACCCCATCGCCTGCCCCAGCCCCTGCCAGAACGGCGAGGCTTGCGCCTGGTGCCAGGCATAGGGCGGCTGGCGCAGCTCCTGCCGAATCGCCCGCGCCAGCGCCGGCGCTGCCACCACCGCCTGCGCTCGCGCCCGCCTAGGCGCGGCCAATCCCGCCAAACCCAGCGCCACCAGCGCCACCATCGCCACACCCGCCCAGTTCTGCTTCCCCCGCGCCTCCCGCCCGAGCTGCGCTATCGCCTCCGCCAGGTCCGCCCCATTGCGCGCTGCTTGCATCTGCTGGTACGACACTGTGATCGCGCACTTGAATACCGGATCTAGCGCCAAATAGACCGCCAACAGCAGGCACATCCAAAACAACGAGCTCTGCATCAGAAATAAAGGGGTCTGCGAAAAGCTCATCGCGCTCTGCAGCCCAAACAGGCTGTGCAACATATACGGCACGATTATCGCTGCGATCCCCAAGTTGATAAAGACAATGCCCCCTACCAGCAGCGCCAAGCCCAGCAACAGCCACTGCTGCCCCCACCACCGCCCCGCCAGCCGCAGCGCCCGAACCAGGCTGCGCCCCTCCACCAAAGGCACGTACTGCGCCGCCACGTACAGCACCCCCACCCCCAACAGCAACGGCAGCCCCATCCACCACAACAGCATCAGCGTCACCGCGCTCCACATCTCCTTCAGCCGCTCCGCCGCCGTGCTTCCCAACCTCCCGCCGCCGCACACCGCCAGCAGCCGCCGGCTGTACTCCCCCGTGCCCCACGACCGCCAAGCATAGGTCAGCGTCAATACCAGCGCCGGCCCCCAGTTCTCGGCCAAGCGGGTGCTGGTCGCTCGCTGCCAACTCCACAACAGCGCCGCTGCAAACGGCGCGCTCGCCACGTAGTATCGCCACAACTCCTCCCGGAAGCTGTGCCGCCACAGCTCCACTCCCTGGTCCAGCAGCGGCAGTGCCCTAGCGCCCATGCCTGCCCGCAATCAGGTAATGGGCCGGCATTGTCGTGGCGCAGGCCAAGTAGAGGCTGAACAGCCCGAACAGCAGCGCTAAAGCGAAGGCTGTCAGCGCTCCGTGCCCAGCGATTTGCTTCCAACCCGCCCCCGCCTCGCCGCCCACGACTTGGCGCGTCTCCCAGCAGCGCTGGCAATACATTCCGCCCGCGCTCTCGGTCACGCACTCCCGGCAATGGGTCTGCCCGCACCCCAAGCAAAACGCCGAGGCTTCGCGGTCCCCATGGAAGGCGCAGCGCGCCGAGGCCAGCTTCATTTCGTGGTCACCTCTACCGCCTCCGGCGCCGACGCCGGCAGGTGCGGCGCCAATGCCCCAACCACCCGCTCCGCGTCGCGCCAACGCCCCGCCAGCGGCGCCGTATAGGAACTGTGTGCCGTCTCGATGCGCGCGCTTGCCCGCGGTCCCAATTTCAACTCCACACCCAGCACCGCCGCGGCCAGCAGCACCGCCACCATCGTCGCATTGCTGGAATGGAGCAGCCAACAAATCAAAACCGCGAACCCCGCAATCCCCGCCTCGATCCCCAGCCGCACCCAGAGCAAGCGGTTGGGCCAGATGAGGATCGAACGAATGTCCATGAAATAGAAGCGCCGATACTGCACATGGAATCCCCGCTGGTCCGCCGCCAGCAGATGGTCGGCCTCCAGGTACCAGTCCACCGGTCCCAGCGGGCGGCGGACATGGCTCAGGCGCGGCGGCTTGCCGCTGGGCTTCGGGTTGTCGCGCGCCGCGGCCACGATGGATCAAGCCCTATGGATCACAGGGATCAAAAAGAAAATTGTGACGAAAAGGATCGGCCACAGCAATCCCACAATCCCCGCCGCATACCGCCAGCCTCGGCGCGGGATAAGGTAGCCGCCGGGCGCTTTCCTCTTGGCGATCGTCCAGTACAATACCGCGGGCACGGCAAAAATCCAGACGGGATAGAAGAGTATCCAGCCCCAACCCGCCGCCAGCGCCATCGAATCGTAGAGCGTGTCCCGTTGCCGCAGGCTGGGCAGCGTTTGGCGCTGCAAGCCTTGCTCAAAACAGGTCGGGCAATGGTGGTGCCCGTCCAGCTCAACATCGCAAAGGTTGCAGACGAACCGTCCGCAACTCGAGCAGGCCGTGGCCGCCGCATTCTCTGCGTGAAAAAAGCATGTCGCCTCCTCCGCCAGCGCCACCGCCGGCGATGCCGGCTGGGCCGCCGCTGCCGGGACCGCAAGCAGGGCCAGGTAGCGCAGGCCGCAAAACACGCAGTCCTGCTGCCCCGTCGCCATGGGGGCGGAAACCAATTCTTGCGCGCAGCTCGGGCAGGCGCCCAAACCGCTCATGCCTTAGCCACCACCAGCGTTCCCGCTACCCGGTCGTGCAGCGCCCGCTTCTGGCCGTCAAAGCCCGCCATGATGTAGCCGATGAGCAACGCCATCCCACTCACCAACTCCATCAGTGTCCGCCCCAGCGCCCGGCCGTAGCCAATGGGCGTCCCATCCGAGGCAACCACTTTCGCCCCGATCGCCATCTTCCCCATGGTTGTCCCAAACCGTCCCAGCATCAGGGTGTTGTATGCCAAAAACAGTGCGATCCAAACCAGTTCGTAGACTGCAATCGATCCGAAGAACCGCAACGCTGCCGCAGTCGGGGCGGGGTGCCCAAGCGTAGCATTGAGTCCCAGGGTGGCCGGCAAGACATAAGCCAAGTACAACGGGCTCAGTCCAATGTCCAGCAATATGCCATCCAGAATCTTGGCCACGAAGCGAATCCAGAAGCCCTTGTACCGCGGCGTCGCCGCCCCCGCTACCCCCTCCTGCAGCTTGCGCAGATATACTGGCTTGCAGTTGGCGCAAACCGTCGCGCCCGCCAGTGTCGCAGCTTCGGAAGGTTCCAGTGCCTGCCCGCATTGACTGCAAAATACGCGCGTCTCGGTGGTCACCCTGCCTCCTTCTTGCTCACGTATGCCTGCAGCCTGCGCAGCAGCGCCGCTCGTCGCCACTCCCGCTCTGTCCGGGGCGCGCTCCCTAGTGTACTCTTTGCCGCGCATAACGGCAGCCGTCACCGCGTCGCCGTCAAGGTAGCATGTATGTATGGCCG
Organism: Terriglobales bacterium; assembly: GCA_035531375.1. Classification (GTDB taxonomy): domain Bacteria; phylum Acidobacteriota; class Terriglobia; order Terriglobales; family SCQP01; genus SCQP01. The sequence continues at coordinate 18,356 of DATKSZ010000122.1, forward strand.
ATCAACCCATGGCATCGCCCCGCGCGCCCGACGCCGGCTCGACCAGTCCGGTTCCCGCCGACGCCGCCGGCGCCCTGCTGCTGGGCATCTTCTGGAGCATCGGCCTCAATACCGTCATTCCCGTCATCCTTTACCAGCTCTCCAAGCGCTACGTCTCGCCTTCGGAGTACACCGCCCTGTTGTTTGCCACCCTGTTCCCGGTTGGCGAGGGTCTATGGGGTCTGGCGCGCCATCGCCAAATGGATCCCATCGCCGTCATGGTCTTGCTCGGGATCGTTGTAGACGGCACGGCTCTCAGCCTCGGCGGCAGCCCCCGCCTGCTGCTGGTACGGGAATCGTTTGTCACCGGTGCCTTCGGCGTCGCCTGCTTCGTCTCGCTGCTGCTGCGCCGCCCGCTGATGTTCTACTTCGGCCGTTTTTTTATGGCCGGCAACGATCCCGTGCGCCGTGCCCGCTTCGACGCCAGTTGGGCCTTGCCTGAGGTTCGCCGTGGCAATCGCTTGGTCACCATCGTCTGGGGCGTGATTTTCGTCGGCGAACTGCTGATCCGCATCGCCTTGATCTACACCCTTTCCCCTCCCATGGTGCTGGTCATCTCACCGCTGGTGCTGGGCGTGCTTACCGTCGCCGCCATGGTCTGGAGCCTCGCATTCGGCCGCCGCATGCGTCAGCGCATTTTGCCCTGGCTCGAGCGCCAGGGCAGGGCTGGCACGCCCCAGCCCGATTAGGCCCGGGAATCGATCCAGGCGCCGCCCAGAACTTTCTCGCCCTGGTACAGCACCACCGACTGTCCCGGGGTGACCGCCCGCTGGGGCTCGTCAAAGCAGACCCGCAACCGTCGCCCCGCCAGCGGTTCGGCCCAAGCCGGTGCCGGCACGTGGCGATTGCGGATGCGCGCCTCCACTCGCACCGCGGCCCCGGCCGGCTCCCCGCTGATCCAATGGCAGTCGCTGCCCGTGAGCTCGCGCGCGTGTAGTTCCGCCTCTTCTCCTACCCTGACCTGCCGGGTCGCGGCGTCAATGTTGATCACGTACAGCGCCGTACCCCCGCCACCCGGCTGTGTCGCCAACCCCAGCCCCTTGCGCTGCCCCACGGTGAAGCGGTGGATGCCCCCATGGCTCCCCAAGCTGCGGCCGTCTCCCGTGACCAGCTCGCCGCTCGTATCCGGCAGCGGCATCCCCTGTTCGGCGGCGTAGGCCTTAAGGAAGGCAGCGTAGTCGTTTCCCGGCACAAAGCAGATCTCGTTGCTGTCCGGCTTGTCGGCCACTGCCAGCCCCAGCTCCGTCGCCCGCGCCCGCACCGCCGGCTTGCGCATCTCCCCCAGCGGGAAGACCGCCCGGCTGAGCTGCTCCTGGGTCAGGCCCCAGAGGAAAAAGGTCTGATCCTTGCCCTCGTCCACTCCCCGCCACAACTCGTAGACTCCCGTGTCGGAGTTGACCCGCACCCGGGCGTAGTGGCCGGTCGCCACTTTCTCCGCTCCAATTTGGCGCGCCGTGATCAGCAGCTGGTCAAATTTCACCGCCGTGTTGCACAGGCTGCAGGGAATCGGGGTGCGGCCGGCAAGGTACTGGTCCACAAAGGTGCGGACCACGTCGCGCTCGAAGCGCTCCTCGTAGTTGACCACATAGTAGGGGATCCCCAGCCGCTCCGCCACCCGGCGCGCGTCGTGCACATCGTCCAGCGAACAGCACCGCCCCGTCCGGCTCTCCCCCATGCCCGGCGCGCCGGCCAAGCGGCGCTGGTTCCAGAGTTGCATGGTAAGACCCACAATCGGGATCCCTTCGGCGTGCAAAATGGCCGCCACCGTCGAGCTGTCCACGCCGCCCGACATCGCCACCGCAATGGGCGCGTCGCTCATGCCGACCGCACCAGCGCCGAAGCGTCGGCCGGGGCAAGGCGGCGCAGCCGCTCCACCAAGCCCGGTAAGGTCTGCAGCAGCCGCTCGACCTCGTCTGCCGTGTTCTGGCGGCCTAGACTAAACCGCAGGCAGCTCCGCGCCCGCCGGCGCGACATCCCCATCGCTAGCAGCACGTGCGACGGCTCGATCGCTCCCGACGAGCATGCGGCGCCGGTGGAGACGCAGAAGCCGTGCAAATCGAGCGCAATCACCAACGCCTCGCCCTCGATGCCGTCAAAGTACATATTGCTGGTGTTGGCCACGCGTGGCTGCCCGGCGCCCACCACGCCGCAATCCGGAATGGCGGCGACCAGGCCCGCCTCCATCCGGTCCCGCAGCTCTGCCAAGCGCGCCGCTTCGGCTGCGCCGTTCGCCTGCGCTAGTTTCGCTGCCGCTCCTAGGCTCATGATGCCCGGCACGTTCTCGGTGCCGGCTCGCCGGTCACGCTCATGATGGCCTCCCAACTGCTGTGCCCGCAGCTGCGTCCTCCGACCGACGTAGAGTGCCCCAATTCCCATGCTGGCGTGGATCTTGTGCCCGCTCAGGCTGAGCAGGTCGCTGCCGATCTCCTTGACCCGCACGGGCGTGCGGCCCACTGCCTGCACCGCGTCCACATGAAAGGCCACCTTGGCCGCCCGCGCGATGGCTCCCAGTTCCTCCACCGGTTGCACCACACCCGTCTCGTTGTTGGCCATCATCACCGAGATCAGCGCCGTGTCCGGGCGCAGCGCCGCCGCCAGCTCGGCCGGGCCCACCCGCCCACCGTCGTTGACGGGCAGGTAGGTTACCGGGTAGCCCGCCCTCTCCAAGTCCTCAAAAACGTTGAGCACCGCATGGTGCTCGATCTTCGAGGTGATCAGGTGCGGCAGCGGTGCCGACGCGTTACGCCTCCGCCACTCCCCCACCACGCCGCGGATGGCCAGATTGTCGCTTTCGGTGCCGCCGCTCGTGAACACCACCTCCGTCGGCGACGCCCCGATCAGCTCCGCCACCGCCGCTCTCGCCTGCTCCACCGCCGCCTTGGCTGCTTGGCCAAGCTGATGGATGGAACTGGCATTGCCCACCGCCCCCTGCAGCGCCGGCAGCATGTCCTCCAGGATCTCGGGCAACACCGGAGTGTTGGCATTGTTGTCGAAATATGCGCGCACCATGCTGGCCACCGCCATCTCACCTATTATGGCGCGATCCCGCGCCTGGCTAAGGCTGGCGCGGCGAGGCCGGACCAGAGGTGGGAGCGGCCCCATGGAAATAGCCCTTACGCGTGCGCACCGTGAGGTGCGTGAGCTTGGGGTCCTTGACCTCAACCCGAATCGCACGGAAGCCGTTGCCGGTTTGGTTGGAATGGTAGGCGAAGGTGTATTGGGTGCGGATGTCCTGCGCCACCTGCCGCGTGATCGCGTCCACCTGCCGCAGGTTCTTGGGAAAAAACGCCACCCCGCCGGTGGCATTGGCTAGGCTGTTGAGCGCACGCTCGGCGTCCTTTTTCATCGAGCGCGTGTCGTCGGAGTCGATGAGGCCAATGCAGTAGATCAAGGGCGGATTCTCCGCCTGCAACATGCGCACCGTCTGTTCCAGCGTATAGCGGCTGGCGTCGTCGTCGCCATCGGTCACCACCAGCAGCACCCGCTTGTCATTTTTGGCATTCTGGTTGAGGTAGTCGAGCGAGGCGATCAAGGCGTCGTAAAGAGCCGTGCCGCCGCGGGATTCAATCTGGTCCAGCCCTTGCTGCAGCTTGGAGATCTGGTTGGTGAAGTCGGCGTCGAGGTAGTACTCGTCGTTGAAATTGACAATGAACATTTCGTCCTGGGGATTGCTCGCCCTCACAAAATTGAGCGCTGCTTTGTTCACCTCCGGCCGCTTGTCGCGCATGCTGCCACTGTTATCCACCAGAATGCCCACCGACACCGGCGCGTCCTCGTGTGCAAAATACTCGATCCGTTGCCGCACGCCGTTCTCGAAGATGGAAAAATCGGACTCTGGCAAATTTTCAATGGAGCGATGGTGGCGGTCCAGCACCGTCGCGTGCACCAGCACTTCGCCCACATTGGCGTGGAAGGTGAAGGGCGCTTGCTGGCGGGGCGCCCCCGCCCGCTGGGCCGCGACCGGAAGGCAAAGCGCTGCCAGCAGCAGGGCCCAAACCGATGATTTGGGAACGCGCATCACCGATGGGGACCGTAATAGCCGGTTCGGGCCGAGACCGTCAGCGGCGGCAGCCCCGGCGGGGGATGCAGTTTTACTTGTATTTTTCGCCACTTCCCGTCCGGGGTCCGGTCGGTCGGGCTGTAGCCCAGAACATACTGGTTGCGCAACTCGATGCCGATCTTGGTGGCGGTGTCCGCCAGTTCGTCCATGTCGCTGATTTCAAAGGTCTTGCCGCCGGTCGCCTCGGTGATCTTGTCCAACAGCGCTGGGCCGTTCATCTCCTCCGGCGTGGCCCGCTCATAGGCAGGCGAATACAACCCGATGCCATAAATCTGTACGTCCGCCTCCCGCACCACTCGTTCGACGTCGCGCTCGCTGTATCGGCTGTGGTTGTCGCCGCCATCGCTGATGATCAGCAGCGCTTTGCGGGCGTACTTGGCATGGCGCATCTCCTCCAACGAGAGGTAAACCGCGTCTAGCAGCGCCGTGCGGCCCTGGGGCTGCAGGAACGTCACGCTGTCCTCGATCTGGTCGATGTTGCTGGTAAAGCCGCACAACATGCGCGGCTCGTCGGCAAAATCCACTAGGAAGAATTCGTCCTGGGGATTTGCGGTCTTGAAGAACTGTAATAGGGCTTCGCGCGATTTCTGGATCTTGTCCGACATGCTGCCGCTGGAGTCGAACACCACCCCCACCGAAATGGGCGCATCCTCGCTGGAAAAGGTCTCGATCTTCTGCGGTACGTTGTTTTCGGTGATGCTGAAGAAGTTCTTCTCCAGGCCCGTGACCATGCGGTTCAGCGGGTCGGTGATCACCACTGGCACCAGGACCAGGTTGACATTGGAGCTAAACTCAGGCACCTGCGGCAACTGCCGGGATCCCGCCGCACCGACCGGGCCAGGGGCAGGCGCCGGAGCGCTCTTTCCCGGCGAGGGCCGTGCCTGCTCCGGTGTCACCCCTCCCGGCACGGTGCTGGCGCTGCCCGGGACGATGTGGACCGGCGCACTCTTCTTCCCTTGTTGTGCCTGTTGCTGCGGTAGCCCCTGCCCAAAGGCGGGCGTTTGTGCGCTCGGCAGCAGGCAGCAGACGGCGAACCCGACGAGTACCGCGGCGAGCGGTCCAACGGTCCACGGGTTGGCGGCAAGGCCGGGTTTACGGCGCGACATGGGGGATGCGGCTACCTCCCAATCTTCCTTGTTTTTACACTAGCACTGTGCGCGCATGAAGGAAAGGCCACCGCCGGGGCGGGGTGGGGTAAGCTTCGGAAGGCGGGCTTCCCACGCACCGTCCGGGAATTGCATGCCCCAACCCTCGATTACCGCCGATGACGCCAAACAACGCGTGGCCTTGATGTCGCTTGCCACCACGGTGGGCATACTGCTCTTCAAGCTCGTGGTCGGCCTCCATACCCGCAGCTTGGGCATTCTGGCCGAGGCTGCCCATTCCGCCCTCGACCTACTGGCTACGGTGTTCACCTGGTTTTCGCTCCGCATCGCCGCCCGCCCGGCCGATGCCAACCATCCCTTCGGCCACGGCAAGTTTGAGAATTTTTCCGCATTTTTGGAGACCGGCTTGCTGGTCGTCACCGCCGCCGCCATCGGCGCCAGCGCCGTCCGCGAATGGCTCCAAGGCACGGCGGGCTCGGTCCATCTCAGCCCATGGGCCTTTATCGTCATGCTCACCTCCATGATAGTGGATTGGAGCCGAGCCGGCGTCTTGCAGCGCACCGCCGTGGCCTACGGCAGCGACGCGCTCGCCGCCGACGCCCTGAACTTTTCCTCCGACCTCGCCACCAGCGGCGCCGTTCTGCTGGGCTTGGTCCTGGTGGGCTTGGCTCAGCGTTGGCACATCCCTTCGTTGCTGCATGCCGACGCCGTGGCCGCCTGCATCGTGGCGGCGGCGATGCTCTGGTTGGCGGTGCGGCTCGGTCGCCGCACCGCCGGGGTGCTGTTGGACGAGGCTTCTCCCGCCCTCACCCGCGATTTGCACGAGGTCTTGCAAGGCGTCGAAGGGGTTTCCGACCTGGAACGGCTTCGCCTGCGCCGCGTCGGCAGCCGCTACTTCGTGGATCTCCAACTGGCGCTGGAGCCGGCCTCGACTTTGGAACGGGCCGGCGCCGTCCGCCAGGAGATCGCCGAGCGCATTCAACGCCGCCTGCCCGAAGCCGACGTCGTGATCGAAACCCAGCCGGGTCGGCTTGCCCCCCAGGGACCATTGGAACAGGTGCAGGCCATCGCCCTGCGCCACAACCTCAATATCCACGATCTTTCCATTTACGACGTTGCCGGCGGCCTGGACGTCGAGTTTCACCTGGAATTGGGCGAGTCTCTTTCCCTGGCCGAAGCCCACAATCTCGTCAGCCGCCTGGAGGCGGAGATGCGGCAACGCTTGCCCGCCATCCGCCAGATCGTCACCCACATCGAGCCCGAACTGGCGCGCGTCAATGCCGCCAACCTGCTGGCCCCGGATCGCATCGCCCGTCAAGTCGAGCAAATCGCGCGCCGCGTGCCCGAGATGCTGGACTGCCACGACATCCAGCTCCGCAGTAGCAGCGGCCACCTCGCCTTGAGCTGTCACTGCAGCTTTCCCGATTCCTTGCCGGTGGGCCGCGTGCATGAGCTGGTCACCCGCCTGGAAGGGGACCTCCGCCGTGGCCTGCCCCAGCTATACCGCATCACCATCCATCCGGAACCCGGATCCGACAATCGCCGATAATGGAGTTCGCGCCATGACCACCTCCGAACCGCCCCAGCCCGCTCCCGCCCCTCCCACCCTCGCCTCCGCCCTCTGGGTGGACGGCCAGCGCTTCCTGACCGGGGGCTCCAGTGGTCATGCCGTGACGATGGACTCCGACCGCGGGCAGAACACCGCGCCCGGCCCCATGGAAATGGTGCTGCGCAGTCTGTGCGCCTGCACCGCCACCGATGTGCTCATTGTGCTCAGGAAGACACGCCAGAATTTCCGCCACTTGGAGGTCTTGGCGGAGGGCGACCGCGCGCCCTCCCCGCCCATGGTCTACACCCGCGTGCACCTCCGCTATCGGGTCTGGGGTGATCGCGTCGAGAGAAGTGTGGTCGAACGCGCCGTGTCGCTCTCCCATGCGAAGTACTGCAGCGTGTTCCTCATGCTTCAACCCACTGTTGCCATGACCCACGAGATCGTCATCGAGGCCTCCACGGCATGAGCGGCCGTGGATCACGCGACCCAGCCGCCGGTGCGCGCGAGGCGACGCTGCAGATGCTCTACGCCCGCGAATTGGGCGGCCAGGAGCCCGCTCTGATCCAGCGCTGGTACCTCGAGGCCCACCCTTTGCCCGCCCGCGTGCAGGCGCGGGCCGGAGCTCTCTTCGATGCGGCCGTGGTCCAGCAGGCCCGCATTGAGGACCTGATCCGCCGCCATGCGGTCGGCTGGCGGTTGGAGCGCATCAGTGTGATCGATCGCAGCCTCTTGAAGCTGGCGATCGCGGAACTCTTGCTCGAGCCCGACGCTCCCGCCGCCGTGATCACCCAGGCGGCGTTGCGCTTGGCCAAGAAATACTCTCAGCCGGAGGTGTTCAAGTTCTTGCACGGACTGCTGGATGCCATCGCCCGCGAACTTGCCCCACCTCCCGCTCCCGCCTCCGGCTAGTGGGCCCGGCCGCCGACCCCGCCCGCAATCGAGGGCAGAATCAGCACCTCGTCGCCACCGGCAAACTGGTAGGCGTTGCCGCCCAGAAACCGAATATCCTCATCGTTGACGTAGACGTTGAAGAATCGGCGTGGACGGCCGTCGGGCTCGCACAGCCGGTCCCGCAGTGCCGGGAAGCGGGTGCCCAGCTCTTGCAGCAGCGCGGGCAGAGTTCCGGCTTCGCAGGCTACCGACTGGGCGCCGTCGGTAAAGCGTTGCAGCGGCGTGGGAATATGAACAGTGCAGGGCATCGTGTCTCCTCTTCTAAATCAGTTGGGCTACGTTGGGGCCAGCGGCGCTGGCCACCTCGGCCGGGGGAACGGGCGTTGCCAAATACGCCTCGAAGCTGCGGAGCTTGGGTGTCAGAATCGGAACCGGAACGCTCGGCGCGGCAACCGCATCCAAGGTCTTCAGACCGTTGCCGGTGATGACGAGCACCACCGGGCGCTCGGGATCGAAGCGCCCCTGTTGACACAGTTTGCGCGCCACCGCGACCGTCACCCCCGCGGCGGTTTCGCCGAACACCCCTTCGGTTTGGGCGAGCAGCCGCATGCCGGCGGTGATCTCCGCATCGGTGGCGTCGTCGGCCCAGCCGCCCGACTGGCGAATGGTCCGCGCGGCATAGAAGCCGTCGGCCGGATTGCCGATGGCTAGCGAGCGCGCCAGCGTCTGCGGGCGCTGCGGCTCGATCTCGTTCTGGCCGCGCTTGACCGCTTGGCTGATCGGCGAACACCCGGTCGCTTGCGCGCCGCACATGCGCACCTCGCCGGGCCCCGCCACCCAGCCCAGTTCGCACAGCTCCGAAAAGGCAGTGGCGATCTTGCCGATCAGTGACCCGCCTGCCATCGGGCACACCACCGCTCCCGGAAGTCGCCAGCCTAGTTGCTCGGCGATTTCGTAGCCGACAGTCTTGGAGCCCTCCGCGTAGTAGGGCCGCAAATTGACGTTGACGATGCCCCAGGGGTAGCGCTGCGCCAACTCCGAACACAAGCGGTTCACCTGGTCGTAGTTGCCCTGGAATTTGATCAACCGCGCGCCGAAGACCAGCGTCCCGGCGATCTTGGCCTCCTCCAGATCGGCGGGGGTCAGGATGTAGGCCTCCAGGCCCTCGGCTGCCGCCCCTGCGGCGAGGGCGTTGGCGAGGTTGCCGGTGGAGGAGCAGGCAACGATGCGGAAACCGAATTCGCGCGCCTTGCTCAGCGCCACCGCCACCACGCGGTCCTTGAACGACAGAGTCGGAAAGTTGACCGCGTCGTTCTTGAGGTAGATCTCGCGAATCCCCAGTGCTTGCGCCAGGCGCGGTGCCGGCAGCAAGGGCGTGCCCCCGACCGGGCGCTCCTGCGGCGCCGCCACCTGCGGCACTGGTAGCAACTCGCGGTAGCGCCACAGGGTGTGCGGCCGCTGGCCCAGGTCCGCCGGCCGGACCGCACGGCGGATCGCGGCGAGATCGTAGTGGACCTCCAGTGGCGCGAAACACTCGTCGCATCCCGCCAGAGGTTGGGAGGGAAATTGTTTACCGCAATGCCGACAGCGCAACCCTAGTTCGAAACTCACAACCCTTCCTTCCGCCCAGTCAAAGTCCCCTTCCCCAAAGGGAAGAGGAATTACGGTGGAATGGCTGGCTTTCGTGTCGCGCAGCCCCGTCTCATCTTTCCCTTGCGGGCAGGAATTGGCACCTAGTCGCTCCGCCGTTGCGGAGCCGGTTGCCGTGGCGTCGTCGGGCCTGTTCCCTCAGCCACTCTTGATAAGATTCAGGGGTACTGAATCGGGCTATTCAATTGTCTCAAGCAATATAGCCGAAATCCGACCTCGGCGTCAACTTCGCCGCCCGGCCTCGCGGCTGCGGCGCCCGCGCGACCGGGCCCCGCAGCCTTGTTGCTACAATTGCGAATGGATCCGACGGGCTCTCACGTTTCCGGCGTGCGGCTGCGCTGCATTGGCTGCGGTGGCCTAGCCCATGGGGTCCAGGGTGACTGTCGCTGCCCGCGCTGCCATGACCTGCTGGAGGTCGAACTTGGCGGCCAAGCGCTCGCCGGCCGCTCGCCCTCCGAATGGAAAGCGCTTTGGCGCCAGCGCCGGACCTCGGAGCAGCCGTGCAACCAAAGCGGCGTATGGCGCTTCCGCGAGTTGTTGCCGATTCTGCGCGATCCTGCCGCGGCGATTACCTTGCGCGAAGGCAATACCCCCGTCTACGAGTTGCCAAACTGCGCCAGGCAGGCCGGGTTGCAGCACCTCTGGGCGAAGCACCAGGGCATGAACCCCACCAGCTCGTTCAAGGACACGGGCATGACCGCAGCGGTTTCGCGTGCCCATGAGGAGGGTTTTGAGTGGCTGGCATGCGCCTCCACCGGCAACACCTCCGCTTCGATGGCGGCCTATGCGGCCCGCGCCGGCATGAAGTGCCTGGTGTTGGTGCCCGAGGGCAAGATCGCCTGGAGCAAGCTGGCGCAGGCGCTCGACTTCGGCGCCCTTACTTGCCAATTGCGCACCGATTTCGATGGATGCGTGCGCGTGCTGCGGCAAGTCGTCCGCGAGAAACCGGTTAATTTGGTGAACTCCGTCAATCCCTATCGCCTCGAGGGTCAGAAGACCGCGGCGGTGGAACTGCTAGAGGCCTTGGAGTGGCAGGTGCCGGATCACATTGTCGTGCCCGGTGGGAACCTGGCCAACGCATCGGCTTTGGGAAAAGGGCTGATAGAACTGTTGTTCCACGGACTGATCCCGCGCCTTCCCAGGCTTTCGATTGTGCAAGCCGAAGGAGCCAATCCTTTGGTCCGCTCGCTGCGTGAAACGCAGGGGCGAGAACTGATTCCGATGGTCGCCGAGACGCTGGCGTCGGCGATCCGGATCGGCAATCCGGCCTCTTGGAAGAAGGCAATTCGGGTGCTGGAGAAAACTGGCGGCGCCTGTCTCGACGTCAGCGAGAACGAAATCGCGATGGCCAAGGACGCGATAGGCCGCGAGGGGGTGGGCTGCGAGCCGGCCTCTGCGGCGGCCTTGGCGGGCGCCTCCAAACTGGCGCGGCAGGGGTTTATCGCGGCGCATGAGATGGTGGTGCTTATCCTTACCGGCCATGGGCTGAAGGACACCGATTACACCCTCGCCCTGCACCGCGGCAGCCTGCTGCCAGCCACTCCGCAAGCGCCGGTGCCGAGGCCACCGATAGTCTTGGAAGCGAACGCAGACGAGGTCTTGCGCACAATGGAGCGCCCATGAGCGAAGAATTCGATGTTTCCTTCCCGGCATCTTCGGCCAACTTGGGTCCCGCATTCGATACGGCCGCAATGGCACTGGACTTTGGCCTGCGAGTCCGGGCGCGTCGTGCGCCAGCCCCGTCGCTCGCCGCCTTTGGCCGCGACCTCGACACCTGCCAGCAAGCCGATAACCATATGATCGTGAATGTGTACCGGCGCACCTTGGAGTTGGCCGGGCAGCCAGCTCCCACGCTCGCGCTTCGCCTCGATAATGAGATTCCCATAGGAAAGGGATGCGGCTCATCTGCGGCCGCACGGCTGGCGGGAGTGGCGCTGGCTGCGCATTTTGGTCAACTGGACTGGGGGGCTCAACAGGTGTTTGAGGCGGCGGTGCGATCCGAGGGACACGCAGACAATGTGGCGGCTTGCTGGTGGGGCGGACTCGTAGTTGCGCAAGCCGGTGCCGCAGAGAGGGTTGGTTGGCTGCGAATCCCGATGGCGACACCGTGGCCGTTGTTGCTCGTCGTGCCCCAGCACACACTTGCCACGTCTGCCGCAAGACAAATGCTGCCTGATGCTTATTGTCGTCGTGACGCGGTGGCTAATATGCAAAACGCGGTGATGCTGTTGCACGCCTTCCAGCAGGGCCGAGCGGATCTGCTGATGAACGCCTCCGTCGATCACCTACATCAACCATACCGAGCCGCCTTGTGCCCACTATTGGGAGTGCTGCAGCCATTGGTGGGAACCGCCGGCATTATCAGTTGTGTTCTCAGCGGCGCCGGGCCATCTGTCCTGTTAGTAGTGCATGACGATCTGCACCAGCCGGCGGCACAGGAGGCGGTTGAGAGGGCATTGTACTGCGCGGGGCTTACCGCTGAGTTGTTGCAGGCAAGAACGGTGGCCCATGGGCCGGGTATGGATTGGCGACGGTCATGAAGACCGTTCGGGTTGGCATAGTAGGCTTTGGGACGGTGGGCCGAGCCACTGCCGAGATCATGGAGGCGCACCGGCGCGAAATCGCCGTCCGTTGCGGCGCACAACTTCGGGTCAATTGGATATGCAATCGGAGTCCGATACCGTTGTCGGCCATCCCGGTGGGAGCGCAGATCCAGGGCGATTGGCGCATCCTTGTTGCCTCTCCTGAAGTAGACATTGTTGTCGAGACCATTGGGGGAACCGGTGTTGCCGGGGAAGTCGTGAGGGCCGCGTTGCTGCACGGCAAGCCCGTCGTGACCGCGAACAAGGCGCTGCTGGCCGGCCACGGGCAGGAACTGTTACAGTTGGCATGCGAGCGCGATCTGCCGCTAGGCTTTGAGGCAGCGGTGGCAGGCGGCATCCCCGTTATCCGCAGCATCGAGCAGGGTACGAGCGGCGATCGGATCGTTGCCGTCCGTGGCATTCTGAACGGCACCTCCAATTACATCCTTACGCGCATGGAGGCCGACGGCGAAGACTTCGAGACGGCTCTGCTCGAAGCGCAGAACAGTGGCTATGCTGAGCAGGATCCTGACGCCGACGTCGATGGCAGGGATGCTCGCGATAAGCTGGCTATTCTGGCACGGCTTGCCTTTGGCGGCTACGTTTCGCCCCAGGCGGTGTCCGTCATCGGAATTCGGAAGGTGCGGCCGGTTGATTTCCTCTACGCCCGCCGATTGCACAGCGTGATTCGACTGATTGCCTCGGCCGAACTGTGCGGCGGCAAGCTCGCGGCTTCTGTGGGACCCTGGCTGATCCCCGACAGATCAATGCTTGCCGGGGTCGAGGGAGTCAACAATGCGGTGCTGGTGGTGGGCGAGAGATCGGGAACGCAGATGTTCTACGGCCGCGGAGCGGGCGGCGACGCCACGGCCGTTGCTGTGCTCTCCGATCTGATGGAGATTGCGTCCGATCTGGCTTTGGGCAAGCTCCAGGCGAAGGCCACAGCAGGTCTTCGGGATGGCACGGAGGTGCTTATGTGTCAGGAGCCGCCGCCCGTGCCGTGGTATCTCCGGTTGTTGATTCGCGATCAGCCGGGAGTATTGGCTCGGGTGGCAACCGCGCTCGCCGCCCACCAGATCAATATCGACTGTGTATTGCAGGAGCCGGGCCTTCCCAAATCGGCGCTTCCATTTGTGATTACCGTTGAGCCGGTCAGCGAGCCGCTTCTCATGTCGGCGGTGGCGGACATTAACCAGGATCCGGCGCTGGTAGAGCCCGTCGTGTTGTTGCGGATGCAGCCTTCAGACTACGGTCAAGTCAACGTGGATCAACGGCGGCGCGGGGAGAGATAGCGGAGGCTAGCGTGCAGCTGGCTCGAATGCGCCTCCGCTATGCGGCGCTGGACCATGGCGATGGTGGGATCGCTGCTTGCGGTCATAGAGCCCGCTGCAAGCGAGCCGGGGAGGCGTGGGGGGCTAATGTAGCTGTATAGCGCGTAGCGCAGGGCGTCCATGCAATCATCGAGCGGGTCGCCAGACGCTTTGCAGATGTCATCGGGGCGATCCAAAGAGTGGATTCGGGTCGGCAAGGCCTCACACAACTGCCGGCACGAGTCGGCAATCACCAGTTCGCCCCGATCCAGTTGCGAGTAGACAAGCATCGCCCCACCGACACGATCATTGCTAGCGGGTTCAAAGCCAATTCCTGTTGCGGCTGTCATTTGGTCGGCAAGCGTGTGGCCATCGCCGCGCTGGTTCCAAGCGTCCGGTGACAAGTACCAGTTAACGATTCTGCGGGAGCCGATGCCGAAGCGATCACGGATGGCCAGCGCAAACACGTCGGCGGTCGAGTGTTGTGCACAATACTCCTCGAGAACAAAAGTGATGCCATGGGGGTGTTCCGGGCGTGCCGGTGACTTGCAAAGCAAGTAGGCCGCGGCCTGACTGCCGCGAAATCCATAGTCGATGCCGACCCAGTGGGGCCACCACGCCTGTTCACCGACGAGTTGGCGCTTGATCGTCATGTGCGCAGGATTCCAGTGATCGAAATATTGTCCTTCGTAGACGTCCCAGCACCCTTCGAGCAGGGCTTTGCGGAAGGCGCCGCCGAGGGACTCCAGGTTGGCAATATAGCTCGGCCCGAGCAGGCTGTGGTCAGTGACTCGTCCTGGTATGAAGCAGGTGGTCTTTCCGATAGCGTGTTGGTCGCTTGGCCATACTGCGTCGGGGTAAATTGTGAATGGCGCCCTCGATGCCTTGCCGATGTAGCAATGGGTGCAGGTGGGGCCGTGGAAGATGGCCTTGTGGGTGGCGTGGCCGATGTTTCCAGGATTGGTGGCTAGGCGCACCCGAAGCCGAATGCCCGGGTCGGTCGAGCGCAACCGTGAGAGCATGTAGCGGATCGGAAACTCTGAGAAATGGGTGGATTCATCGAAGCCGATAAAGCTGAACTCCGCCCCTTGGTAGCGATGAATGTCCTTGTCGGTCTCGCAGTAACCAAAGTCGACTATGGCCCCCGATGGGAACGTCCATCGCTTTTTCTGTTCGTGGTAAATCGCGCCCATGCCGCCGTAGAGGTCGCGACTGCGGCGGATCAGGCTCTTTTCCAGTTCCGGAAAGCTGCGCCGCAGTAGTATCGCCCGCAATCCGCGTCGGTCGGACTCCTGAACCGCGTCGACGAGCATCGTCTCGGACTTCAATGAGCCGGCGGCGCCGCCGAATAGGAGAATGTCAGCGCCGTGGCAGCGCAGCGCTGCGTGTTGGGCGGTAGATTTGGGCGTCCAGTCTGTCAAGAGGTAAGCGGAGGCCGCGTGTCGTGCGCCAGCCCGCTGCGAGGTCGTTGGGCCAGACGCGGGATGAGATCACCGCCCACGACGTCGCCCGGGGCTGGCTGACGCCGGAGGCGCTGCGCGGTGCCGGCGCCGGCAACCTGGCTGACCCGCAACAGCGCGCGACGCTGGGGGCGGTGCTGGGGGTCTGGGGCGGCCTGGCGCGCATGCTGCGGGTGGGCGCTCGGGCTTGGCAACGCTCGATTGGCCTCTGGGTAGGAAATGTCCGCCACCACCGCCCCGGTCTTCGGGTCTGCGATCCAGCCCCCCGCCCTGGGGCACCGGCGGACGCGCTTCCGCCTCCGCCAGCAGGCGGTCCCCCAAGCGCGCGAACGCGCGCCGCAACTTCGGCTCCAGCTCCCGCCTGTGCCCAGCTGATTCCTTCATCGTCCCAAGCCTCCCTTACCCAGGGTAGCCATTGCCGCGCCAGCGCGTCGACCTCGGGTTCGCTCAGGCCAAGATCCGCATAATCGCCGATGAGCAGCCTGACGCTGAGCTCGCGGGCTGCCAGAAGCAGCCGTTCGGCCGCTCCCAGTTCCGCCAGGCCGTCGCCCTGGGGCTCGCCTGTAGCAGGTCCAAAACGCGCTCCGCGCTAAGCGAAGCGTCCGGCGATCCGCGGTCTGCCATCCCCTGCCACTGTGTCCGTGCTCCTCGATCCGGGCCCGACGCGCTTCCGCCGCATCTGCGTTCTCTACGACGGCAACGACCGGCATGCCGTCGGGATGCCGCCGGAGCGCGCCCTGGACCGCGTCCTCCAGGGTCCGGCCGGCTCCTCCTCGAGCAACAGGCGGATCAGCGCGGGCCGCAGGTAGATGCCCCGGAAGCGCACCAGCTTTCCGATCCTGGTGCGCGAGGCCAGCAGCGAGAGCACCCGAGCGCCTCTCGCCGAAAGGTAGAGGGTGGCCTCCGGCATGCCCGGCGACCGTCGCCGGCGGCTGCTGCAGTTCGCGCACCAACACCGGCTGCCGCATCCCCGCCACCGCCTGGCGGCTCACCCCGAACGCCGGCTCCGCCTGCTCGAACGCCTGGAGGTAGGCGGCGTCGCGGCCGCCAGCGTACACGCGCTGCAGCGTCATCGCCTGCGAGTAGCCGCCCACCACCAGGCCGCCCGGCGTGATCACCGGCGGAGCGTTCACCGCGTCGGGGTTGTCGGTGACCAGGAACCCCGGGTCGAACTTCTGCACTTGTTCTTCGATCCGCGCCTGCGCCTCCGGCGAGCCCTGGTAGCTGCGCTCCTGCACGCCGGCGGTCCGGTCGTGATCGAAGCCCGCGTGCTGGAAGTCCTGCCGGTGCTGGGCCACAAACCCCAGCGGGTCCTGCTGTTTCCGCAGCGTCTCCGCCGCCTCGAAATGCCGCTGGATCTCGCCCGTGTCCACGCCGCCGGAGGCGAGCTGCGCGCGGTGCTGGGCTAGGTGCGCTTCCGCCTCCGGCAGGCTCATGCGCCCATAGGCGTCCAGCGCCTGCGCCGTCAGGTCGCCGGTGGTCGGGCCGTCATACGTGGGGATGCCAGCCGCGATCTTCGGAGCAGACGGCGCCGCCGGCGGCGGGGGTGCCGCCACCGGAGCCGCCTCGAAGCGCGGAATTGCGATGCCCCTGCCCATGCTATCCGGGGAAGTGCACCCCTCTGATCGTCGTCCCGCCGGCCGCTGCCGGCGTCGCCCCCGCGCCCGTCCCTGTCCCCAAGTTCAGGCCCAGCCCTCCGGGCTTGGCCTGCGGCCAGCGCCGGTCCAGGTACTGCTGCAGCGCGCCGCCGTCCACCCCCGCCGCCTCCAGCGCCGCGGCGTTCCGCACCAGGTTCCCTTGCGCCGCCGCCCGTGTCGGCGCTCTCCCCATCTCGATCTCGGCCTGCGCCGTTGCCCGCCGACCTTGCTGCGCCTGGTTCGGCGGGGGCGCCTGCGGCAGGTTGCCGCGCCGCGCCCCCCGCAGAGCCGGGGGCGCCGCCACCACTCGCCCGCTTTGCGGATACCACGAGACCCAGTCGCCCGCCGCCGTCTGCATCAGCTCCGGCGAGCCCTCGCGCGCCGCCTGGGTGTCGGCTAGTTCCTGCCGCGCCTGCGCCAGGCCCTGCTCGTACCGCCCGCCGGCGGCGTCCTCGCTCTCCCGATCGCGCTGCTGCAGGTCGCGGAAGGATGCCTGCTCGTCGGCCTGCTGTTGCCGCCCGGCCGCAGCGGTCTGCTGCTCCCAGACCCGCGTCTCGCCGCTGTTGTCGTCCTGCTTCAGCTTGGCCGTCTGCTCCAGCGGCCCCAGACCGGCCAGCTCCTGCTGGCGCTGCTGCTGGTAGTCCTGCTCGGCGCGGTCGTAGTGGGCCGCAGGCGACCACTGCGCCGCCACCGCCGCGCCCTCCTGCGGGCTGCGCGTCAGGCCGGCGGCGAGTGCGCCAGCCCCGATCCCCGCCAGCTTCTCCCACAGCGGCGTGTTGTAGTCGCCGCGCTGCGGCGCTTGCGCGGCGTTGATCGCGTCGGCGCGCTGGCGGTAGTCCTGCTCGGCGGTGTGCGTGCCTGGGGGCGGCGCGGTCACGCCGTAGCCGCCCAGCATCCGCTGGGTGACCGGCGAGAGCTGGTCCTGCTGCGGCAGCCCGCTCAGGTCCGGCGGCGCCGGCGCCGTCCACTGCCCCTGCGGCTTCGGCGCCGGCGCCGCTCCGAGCGCCGACGCCCGGGGAGTGGCCGCCGCCACGGCGGCCGTAGTGCCCGGGTCAATGTCCCCAGCGCGCGGCGGCCGGCTAAATCCAGGATCAGTGTCCACCAGCGGCGAGACCGCTACCCCACCGCCCGGCAGTGCGCTGATCGCCTCCTCGCCGTCCTCGCCCACCACGCCCGCGCCTCCCGCCGGCAACACCCCGCCGCCAGCGAAGTGCGGCAGCGCCGCGACCCCGGCCGGCGCGGTTCCAGCCGTGCCGGGCACCCCGCTTAGATCCACGCTGCCAAATCGGTCGCTGCCCACCGGCTGGACCGGCATGCCCGTCGGTGCCCCAAAAATCGGCCGCGCCGCGACTGTCCCCACCCCGACGCCGTTGGCGATGCCCGTGGGCGCGGGCATGTCGCGGCCAAAGAACGCCGGCCGCCCGTCGCCCACCTCCCGGCCGCCCTCGAATTCCCCGTCCATGGGCTGCAACTGGTTGGGCACGCGCGCGTCGGCGTCCACCCCCATCAACTCCGGCGGCTGCGGCAGCCCGCCCGGCGTCAGCCGCGCGGTGCGCCCCCGCCGCGCCCGCGCCTGCGCCAAGTGCAGGTAGGGGTGGCTGTCGCTTGCCAGATCGCCACCATCCAGCCCCGCTAGCGCCAACCGAGATTGTTCCGCGTGCACCATTGCCCCCTCCTAGCCGAACATCTTGCCCGCCGCCCCCAGCCCGCCCGCCAGCACGCTTCCCCAGAAGCCCGGCTGCATCGCCATCCGTCCCTGCGTCCCCACCAAATTGGCGCCGCTGTTCATGGCCGCGTCGGTGGCGTTGGTGCTGGTGCCATAGAGCGAACCCAGCCCCTGCAGGGCGTTCTGCTGCCCCTGGATGCGCGCCTTGCCGAAGGCCTGCTGCAGATTGCCCAGGGCCTGCGCGTTCTGCTGCCCCTGCTCCCGCGCCAATTGCTCTTCCGTGGCGTTCTCTCCGGCGGTGTTGCCGGTGCGCGCCGCATGGTCCTGCAGCCGGGTGCGCGCCGCCCCGAACGCGCCCGCCAACGATCCCGACGTCGCCTGCGTCATCGCCTGCTCTTCGGCTGGCGTGAACCCCGGGTTGGCCAACTCGCCTTGGTAGCCGCCATAGGCCGACCCGTAGCTCTGCTGCTGGTTGGCGTAGCCCTGCTGGGCCGCCTGGTTCGAGTTCGCCCAGGATTGCTGCTCCTGCTGGTTGTAGGTTCCCTTGTCTCCCCGCGCCATCGTCGCCTCCTATTTCCCCGGCCGCAGCGCCCACCACGGCTGGGCGAACGCATAGAGCGCCACCAGCCGCATGGCCGCCCCATCCGTGGCGTCGCTCAGCCGCAGTCCCACCGCCTCGCCGCCCACCAGCGCCAGGCCGCCCACGTCCCCCTGCAGCTCGGGCTGCAGCTCGGCCTGCATCACCAGCGTCGGCGCGCCGCCGCCCGCCACCGCCTCGACCTTGACGGCACCCTGGCCGCGCGCCCGCATTTGCACGATCCCCACCA
>DATKSZ010000123.1:0-18044 GCA_035531375.1 Terriglobales bacterium
GCGGCTGACGAAGGTGGAGGCGATGCCGGTGCCGCCGGCGCGGCCGGTGCGGCCGACGCGGTGGACGAAGTCGTCGGCCACCTCGGGCATGTCGTAGTTGAAGACGTGGGCGACGTCCTCGACGTGGATGCCGCGGGCGGCCACGTCGGTGGCCACCAGCACCTGGAAGCTGCCGCGCTGGAAGCCGTGCAGGGCGGCGGTGCGCTGCGACTGCGAGCGGTTGCCGTGGATCATGGCGGCGCGGAAGCCCTCGCGCACCAGCGTCTTGGCCAGCCGCTCGGTGCCGCGCTTGGTGCGGGCGAAGACCAGGCAGCGGCCCGTCTCGCGCCCCAGCAGCGTCTGCAAGAGGCCCAGCTTGTCGGCGTCGCCGACCTCATAGGCTTGCAGCTTGACGCTGGCGGCGGGCTTGGTGGTCGAGCCCAGCGCCAGCCGGGTGGGGTTGGTCATGCTCTCGCGCGCCAGTTGCGCCACCTCGGGCGCCAGGGTGGCGGAGTAGCACAGCGTCTGCCGCGGCTTGGGCACGGCGGCGACAATGCGGCGAATGGCGGGCAGGAAGCCGATGTCGAGCATGCGGTCGGCCTCGTCCAGCACCAGGATCTTGACCTCGCCCAGGCGCAGCAGGCCGCGCTTGAGGAAGTCTTCGAGCCGGCCGGGGGTGGCCACCGCCAGGGTGGCGCCGCGGCGCAGGGCGTCGAGTTGGCGGCGCTCGGAGAGTCCGCCCACCAGCAAGGCCGCCGGCGGCAGGTTGCGCGGCCGGATCTGCTCGTACTGCGCCTCGATCTGCATCGCCAGCTCGCGCGTCGGCGTCAGGATCAGCCCGCAGACGTTGCGGCCCGAGTGCTTGAGCATCTGCTCCATCACCGGGACCAGGAAGGCCAGCGTCTTGCCGGTGCCGGTCTGGGCCGTGGCCAGCACGTCCTGGCCCAGCAGCGCGGGCGGAATGGTGGCCGCCTGCACCGGCGTGGGGGTGGTGAATTGGGCCGCCTGCAGGCGGCTGAGGATGGCTGGCGTGATCGCCAGTTCGTTGAACGAGGTCATGATCGGATAGAACTTTCCCGGAACCCGCTAAGGTCCGAATTGCAAAAATGTACGCGAAGCCAAACGGAACTTAACGAAGGCGGGGAATTCCTAAACCGAGGCAGGAAGCAAGGGCAGAGGGCACCACACCACACGCACCCGTGTGATATTCAGCGTCCTCACCACTATAGCACGAAAGGCAGAAAACGGGCGGGAAGCAGCGCTTCCCGCCCGTCGAAGGACCCGCGGGGACGGCTAGTGGCCGTCGCCGTCGTGGTCGCCGCTCGGGGCGGCGGCGCCCCGGCTGTTGTCTGCCACTGCTTGCTTGGCAGATTCGCTGATGTTCACCGTGTCCTGCTGGGTCGAGCTGGGGCTGGCCGCCTTATTGCCCGGTGGCGGTGCCTGGGATTGCAATTGGTAAGCTTGGTATTGCGAGCTCACCCCTTGGACGGAACTCAACATTGCGTGCCTCCTAGGTGCATGATCGGCGCATCAGGGCCGAACTTGAGCCTGCTACCCTAAAAATCATGGACTTTCGCCTGGAGAGCGCCTACACCCCCCGCGGCGACCAGCCCACGGCCATTGCCGCGCTGGTGGCCGGACTGCGGGCGGGCGAAGCGCACCAAGTGCTGCTGGGGGTCACCGGTAGTGGCAAAACGTACACAATGGCCAAGGTGATCGAGGCGCTGGGACGGCCGGCGCTGGTGCTGGCCCACAACAAGACGTTGGCGGCCCAGCTCTACCACGAGTTCAAGACGTTCTTCCCCGACAACGCCGCCGAGTACTTCGTCTCCTACTACGATTACTACCAGCCCGAGGCCTACGTGCCCGCCGCCGACCTCTACATCGAAAAAGAGGCGACCGTCAACGACGAGCTCGACAAGCTGCGGCTGTCGGCCACGCGCTCGCTGTTCGAGCGCCGCGACTGCATCATCGTGGCCTCGGTGTCGTGCATCTACGGCCTGGGGTCGCCGGAGGCCTACTACGGCATGCTGCTGATGCTGGAGGTGGGCCAGACCATCCGCCGCGAGCAGATTCTGCGCAAGCTGGTGGACATCCTCTACCAGCGCAACGACCTCGACTTCCAGCGCGGGGCCTTCCGGGTGCGGGGCGACGTGATCGAGGTCTACCCCACCTACGACGACTACGCCTTCCGCATCGAGCTGTTCGGCAACCAGATCGAGCGCCTCTCCCAGATTGACCCGCTCACCGCCCAGGTGCGGCAAACCTACCAGCGCCTGCCCATCTATCCCAAGTCGCACTACGTGATGCGGCCGGAGACCAAGGAGGAGGCGATCCGCTCGATCTTCGCCGAGCTCGACGCCTGGCGGCCGGAGTTGCTGCACCAGGGCAAGAAGATGGAGGCGCAGCGGCTGGAGCAGCGCACCCGCTTCGACATCGAGATGATGCGCGAGATTGGCTACTGCCACGGCATTGAGAACTACTCGCGCCACTTCACCGGGCGCAGCGCGGGGCAGCCGCCGCCGACGCTGCTCGACTACCTGCCCAGCGACGCGCTGGTGTTTGTGGACGAGAGCCACCAGACCATCCCGCAGTTGCGCGGCATGTACAACGGCGACCAGGCGCGCAAGCGCACGCTGGTGGAGTACGGCTTCCGCCTGCCCTCGGCGCTGGACAACCGGCCACTGCAATTCTCGGAATTCAACGAGCGGGTGGGGCAGTTGGTCTACGTCTCCGCCACCCCCGGACCCTACGAGCTGGAGCAGACGCGGGGGGCGGTGGTCGAGCAGGTGATCCGGCCCACCGGCCTGCTCGACCCAGAGGTCGAGATCCGGCCCAGCAAAGGGCAGGTGGACGACCTGCTGGCCGAGATTCGCCTGCGCGCCGAGCGGCGCGAGCGCGTGCTGGTGACCACGCTGACCAAGCGCATGGCCGAGGACCTGGCCGAGTACTACGGCGAGGTGGGGGTGAAGTGCCGCTACCTGCACAGCGAGGTGGAGACGCTGGAGCGGGTGAAGATCCTGCGCGACCTGCGGCGGGGCGAGTTCGACGTGCTGATCGGCATCAACCTGCTGCGCGAGGGGCTGGACCTGCCCGAGGTCTCGCTCGTCGCCATCCTGGACGCCGACAAGGAGGGCTTTTTGCGCTCGGCCGGGGCGCTCATCCAGACCATGGGGCGCGCCGCCCGCCACCTCAACGGCCGCGCCCTGCTCTATGCCGACAACCTGACCGGCTCGATGGAGCAGGCCATCGGCGAGACCCGCCGCCGCCGCACCGTGCAGGCCGCCTACAACCTGGAGAACGGCATCACCCCGCAGAGCGTGCTGCGCCCGCTCGACATGACCCTGGTGGGCGTCGCCGAGGGCGACTACGCCCCGCTGCCGCTGGACGAGCAACTGGACGAGTTTGCCAGCGAGGAGGCGCTGGGCGAGCACATCCAGCAGCTCGAGCTGCAGATGCGCGAGGCGGCCAAGCAGTTCGACTTCGAGCGCGCCGCCCGGCTGCGCGACCGCCTGCGCGAGCTGCGCGCCCGCCAGATCGCCGTCTAGGCGTCGATCCCCAGCTCCTGGCGCGCCCACGCCGCCAGCGACGGCTGGCGCCGTCCCATGCCCACCAGCAAAGCCTCCACCATCTCCCGCCCGTCCGCCGTCCGCACCATGGCCCGCGGGGTCTGGCCGTCCAAGGCCGGCAGTTCCGTATCCAGCCATTCCGCCATGTGGCGCGCCATCATCTCTTCTTCCGCGGCGATCAAGGCGGGGTCGCGGGGCGGCTCGGGCCGCGCGCGTCCGCGCTTGGCCTTGGCCAGCATGGCATCGGCGCTCGTCACCGTCTCGCTCTCGAAGACCGCGCCCTCGCCCAGCCGGCGCTCGATCTCCCGCCGCAGCCGCGCCGCCCGGCGCGCCGAGTTGACCTCGGCGGTCAGGGTTTTGCCGCGGAGCCGCAGCGTCGCCAGGGTGGTATTGTCCCAGCTCTTGTGCAGGCGGTTGCCGCGCTTCATCCAGGGAAACTCGATCGCCCGCAGCTTGCCCCGAGCGTCCAAGCTGCCGCCCTCCAACAGTTCCTCCGCCGTCCAACCCAGGGCCAAGGGGGACAGGGCGGCAAAGGCCGCCTCCGGCGAGGCGATGCGATAGCGCAAGGAATGCAACTCCAGCGGCTCGCCGTCGGTGTTCTGCAACCGCGGTGGTTGGCTCAGGCGTTCGACCTGGTCGAAGTAGTAGTAGCGCATCACCCGCGCCAGGGCCGGCAGGTCGGCATCCCGCAACTGGTTGCCTTCGATCTTTTTTTCCACCCGCTGCCGCATCCGCACCAAGTCGGCCTTTTGCTCGGGTGGCATCCGCAGTGGCGCTATCGCCTCGAAGGAGACGATGCCGTCCACGCGAACGTACTGCGCAAAGATAATGTCGCCGATCCGCAACTGCCGGGACCCGCTGATCTCCCGCACTTGCTCGGTGGTGGCGGTGAATACATCGCGCACCGCGATCCCCCAGCCCGGCGTCACCGCGGTGACCTCCAGGAAGCGCCAGGGCTGATGCAGCGCCTGTTCGATGTATTCCCGCTCCCAGGCGGCCGCTCGGGAACCGCGCGCGCGCAAGTATTTCTCTCCCCGGGGCGGCGACGTGGCGGTAGCGCGCCATTCCCACAGCAAAAAGGTCACAAACAGCGGCATGTCGCCCTCTTCCACCTTGCCTTCGTTGGCGACACCGTAAAAGTCCCGCACCGCTCGCTTGGGCGCGATGGTCAGTCCCTTCACCCAGCGCAAGATATTCTGCGACAGTTCCTGCATGCGCCGCAGCCGCTCCGGGTAGGGGTCCGCCGCCGGGCGCGCCGCTTCCACGCGCGGCAGGCAGCAGCGCTTGTATTTATGTCCGCTGCCGCAGGGGCAGCCGTCGTTGCGTCCCGGGGAGCTGGCCACACCCGCATTTTAACCAGCCCCATCCCCGCCGCGCTAGACTGAAAATCATGCCTGCGACCATGATGTCGTACCCGCTGACGGTGGGCGCCATGCTGGAGCGCGCCGCGCGCTGGTTCCCGCGGGTCGAGGTGGTCGAGCGCGGGCGGCGCTCCAACTATGCCGAGCTGGCGGGGCGCGCCCGCCGGCTGGCCGCGGCGCTGGTGGCCCGGGGCCTGGCGCCCGGCGACCGGGTCGCCACGCTGCTCTGGAACCAGTTGCCGCATCTGGAGGCCTACTTTGGGGTGCCGCTGGCCGGCGGCGTCGTCCATCCGCTCAACCTGCGGCTGCATCCCCACCAGTTGGCGCGCATCCTCAACCACGCCGGCGACCGCTTCGTGATCGTGGACGAGTCGCTCGCTCCGCTGTGGCAGCAGATCGCGCCGGCGGTTCAGGTGAAACAAGTCATCCACTATCCCGGCGATTACGAGGCGCTGCTGGCGGGTGTGGATCCGGAGGCGCCGCTGCCGGAACTGGCCGAAGACGACGGCGCCGGCATGGGCTACACCTCGGGCACGACGGGCGAACCCAAGGGGGTGGTCTATTCGCACCGCGCCCTGGCGCTGCACGCGCTGGCCACCGCTCTGCCCGACGCGCTCGACTACCGCCAGCGCGACTGCGTGATGCCGCTGGTCCCCATGTTCCACGCCAACGCCTGGGGACAGCCCTACACCGCCGCGCTGATCGGGTGCAAACAGGTGCTGGCCGGCGGGCGCTTTGACGCCGCGAGCGTGCTGGAGCTGCTGGCGGCGGAGCAGGTCACCCGCAGCGCCGGCGTGCCGGTGATCTGGCAGGGCGTGCTCGATGCGATCGAGCGCGAGCCCGGGCGCTGGCGCCTGCACCCCGAGTTGCGGGTCAACCTGGGGGGCGCGCCCGCGCCGGCGGCGCTATTCCGCCGCTTCGACCGGGCTGGCATCGCCGTCAACATGGGCTGGGGCATGACCGAGATGACCCCGGTGGGCACGATGAACCCGCTGCTCGGCGACGACGGCGCTCCCGGCTTCGACCAGCGCCGCACCCGCCAAGGCCGCCCGCTGCCGCTGGTCGAGGCCCGCACCGCCCTCAGCGGCGAGCTGGAGGTGCGCGGCCCCTGGGTCGCCGCCGCCTACGTTGGCGGCGCGTCTGCCGAGTCCTGGACCGCCGACGGCTGGTTTCGCACGGGCGATGTGGTCGAGTTCAACCCCGAGGGCTTGATGGCCATCGTGGACCGCGACAAGGACCTGATCCGCAGCGGCGGCGAGTGGATCAGCTCGGTGGCCTTGGAGAATGCCCTCGCCTGCCATCCCGATGTGCGCGAGGCGGCGGTGATCGCCGTGCCCCACCCCAAGTGGCAGGAGCGCCCGCGGGCGCTCTTGGTCCTGCGCGACGGCGCCGCCGCCGACCCCGCCGCCTGGCGCCAGCACCTCGCCGCCGATTTCCCCGCCTGGCAGTGCCCCGACGATTTCGTCGTGGTCGCCTCGCTGCCCCGCACCGCGACCGGAAAGCTGGACAAACGCCAACTGCGAGCCACCTATGCCCAAAACTCCTGACCTGCGCGCCACCGTCGCCGAGCTGCTGCAGGGCGGCCACGCCCACGCCACGCTCGAGCGCGCCCTCAAGGGCCTGGCTTTCCCACTGGCGGGCAAGAAGCCGCGCGGGGCGACCCACACCGCCTGGGAGCTGGTCGAACACATCCGGCTGGGCCAGTGGGACATTCTCGAGTTCACCCGCGACCCGGCGCACGTCTCGCCGCCCTGGCCGGAGGGCTACTGGCCGGCGAAGCCCGCCCCGCCCTCGGCCGCGGCCTGGAACAAGAGCCGCGCCGCCTGCCGCGCCGACCTCGCCGCCTTCCTGGCGCTGGTCAGCGACCCCGGTTGCGACCTGCTCGCTCCGCTTCCCCACGATCCGGGAAAGACGGTGCTGCGCGAGGCGCTGCTGCTGGCCGACCACAACGCCTACCACCTCGGCCAACTGGTCGAGCTGCGCAAGATGCTGGGGGCGTGGGGGTGAGAAGCGGGACTCAAGTGCGCCGCTGCCGTTGGGCCGTCTGCCAGCGGCGCGCCGCGAGCTGCAGCCGGGCATCGAAGCAACAAAACGCCACCGCAAGGTCGCCCGCCGAGCGCACGAGCTGGGCGTAACAGGCCAACTGAACGCTGTCATAGCCGCGCAAGCCGAAGCGCTCGGCCAACTCGCCCGCCTCCCGGCACACGGCTTCGGTAACGGCCACCTTGCGGAACTGGAGCCAGTCGGCCTCAAGGGCGCGCTTCGCTTCCAGAAAGCTGTCTTTGTCCATCCGCTTCGCGCGCCGCAGCGCGGCCAGCGCCGCCCGCGCTTCGGGGTAGGCCACCATGGCCGTCACGATCTCCGTGGCGGCCTCCACTTGTTCCCGCGCTTCTTGGCTGCCGGCTTCGAACACGTAGAGCTTGAGCAGGCCGCTGGTGTCCAAATAGAGGATCAATCCCGCAATTGGCTGACCACCTCGGCGGCGGTCGGGCCCCTCCCCCGCAGCCGGATGCGGGCGCCCTTGGGCTTGCCGCCGCCGCCCGGAATCAGTTCCCCCCGCGCCATCATCTCGCGCAATCCGCTGGGCAATGCGGGCAGCGGGCTGAGGCGAGCGATGGGCCGCCCGTGCTCGGTGATCACCACTTCCGCGCCCGCCTTGACCCGCCGCAGATGCCGGCTCAGGCGGTCTTTCAGTTCCCGCACGCCCACCGTCTCCATGCGGCTACATTATAGCAGCGATGTGGCCGCATGGACGTTGCCGCAGGACCGTGCCGCAGCGGCGCGATGGGCTGAAACGGCGCTGGCCAGCGAGCCGTCTAGGTAGAGGCTCCACTATGCGAACTCTCACGGCTCTGTTGGTGCTCCTCCCCTCACTCCTCGCGGCGGCCGCGGCGCAGGCTATCCCCGCGCCGGCGTCCCTGGCTGCGGGGACAGCCATCAAGGCCGAGGTGGTGGTCGGCTTCGATAGCGCCGACAGCCAGGTGGGCGACTTGGCCAGCGTCACCACGCTGGCGGCGGTGAAGCAGGGCGGGCTGGACCTGCCCAAGGGCTCGACCCTGGATGGCCAGGTGGTCGCGGTCGCCCCGGCGGCCGACAACGACTCGAAGGCCTCGATCGCGGTGCTCTTCCACAGCGCGGTCACTCCCCAGGGGGCGCAGGTGCCGATCCACGCGGTGATTGTCAGCCTGGAGCTCAAGGCGGCGAAGCCTTCGATCTTCGACCGGCTCGGCCGCGGCGGTTTGGGGCGGCGCGGCGGCGGCGAGCGGGGCGGGCGCCGCTCCGATTCCGGGGGTTCGTCCCACCCCGAGCAGATCGCCGTGCGCGTGCCGGCCAACGCCGCCACCGCCGGCAGCGTGCTCAGCAATCAGGAGGGCAACTTCTGGATCTTCCCCAAGACCAAGCTCACCCTGCGGGTTGTGGCTGCAGCTAAAAGATCTTCTTCCCCAGGGCGCTGAGGATGAGTTCGACCGCCAACTCGGCGGTGCGGTTGCGCTCGTCGAGCACGGGGTTGCACTCCACCACCTCCAGCGAGAGCAGGTTGCCGCTGTCGGCGATCAGCTCCAGCGCCAGGTGGGCTTCGCGGTAGGTAGCGCCGCCGCGCACCGGGGTGCCCACGCCGGGAGCATGGGCGGCGTCAATGAAGTCGAGGTCGAGCGAGACGCAGAAGCCGGCGGTGTCGTTGCTGGCGATGGCGATGGCCTCCTCCACCACCGAGCGCATGCCGCGCTCGTCAATGTCGCGCATGGTGAAGACCTTGACCTGGGCCTCGCGCAGCAGGCGCTTCTCCGGGGGATCGAGGTCGTGCACGCCCACCAGCACGGTGTGGGCGGGGGCGATCTTGGGGGCGTAGCCGTAGAGCGAGGTCAGCGCCTTGGGGCCGCGGCCGAGCAGGCAGGCAAGCGCCATGCCGTGGATGTTGCCGCTGGGGGTGGTGGCGGGGGTGTTGAAGTCGCCGTGGGCATCGAGCCAGATCAAGCCCACCGCCTGCTGGCGGGCGCGGTAAAAGGCGCTGACGCCGCTGGCGGTGCCGACGGCGATGGAATGGTCGCCGCCCAGCACCAGCGGCAGGGCGCCGTCCTCGATCATCTGCATCACCCCGTCGGCCAGGCGCTGGCAGGATTGGGCGATCTCGGGCAGGTACTTGGCGTGCGGGTCGCCCGGCGCCTGATGCTCGGCGAAGGCGACCTCGATGTTGCCCAGGTCGCGCACTTCGCAGCCCAGCCCCTCCAGGCGCGCCAACAGCCCGGCCACGCGCACCGCCGACGGCCCCATGTCCACGCCGCGCCGGTCCTGGCCCAGATCGAGCGGCACCCCGACGATGCGGACTTTCTTCGCCATGCCCGATTCTAGCCTGCTATCCCCGCATGGCGTACTCGGCGAGCAACTCGGCCGCCAGCGCCGCCGAGGGCACCGCCAACAGCGCTCCCAGCACCCCGCCCAGCGCCGCCCCGATGGCCAGCGCCACAATCACCGCCAACCCGGGCAGATCCACCGCGTTGCGCATGATGCGCGGGGTCAGGAAGGCGTTTTCCACCAACTGATAGGCGCCAAAGAAGAGCAGCACCCCCGCCAGGCTGGCCCAGGACTGCACCCCCGCCACCACGCTGACGATGGCGGCAGCGGTGAAGGGGCCCAGGATGGGCACAAAATTCAACATGCCGGCCATCAGCGCCAGGACGTAGAAGTCCGGCAGCCGCAGCGCGCCAAACAC
This sequence comes from Terriglobales bacterium, assembly GCA_035531375.1. Classification (GTDB taxonomy): domain Bacteria; phylum Acidobacteriota; class Terriglobia; order Terriglobales; family SCQP01; genus SCQP01. The sequence continues at coordinate 9,621 of DATKSZ010000123.1, forward strand.
AATGGCGCTGGAGCCGCCCAGCGCCAGCGCCAGCGTCGCCTGGCCCAGCAGCCAGCCGCGCATGCGCTGCTGGCCGCGGTCGAGCGTCCGCGCCAAGCGCGCCCGCGGGACGGGGGGAATCAGGCGCAGGCACCAGGCCAGCGCCGCCTTGCCCTCAATCAGCAGATAGGCGGTGAGCAGCAGCACGGTGAACAGGTCGGCGATGGCGCTGGCCACGTGCTGCGCCAGCCCCAGGGCCCAGCCGCTGGCGGCGGACAGATAGCTTTCCACGTGGGCGAAGCTCGCCTGCTGCAGGCCGGGCAGCCGCCGCAGCGCGTTGAGGGCGCGGGCGCTGAGCTGCGGCCAGGCGGCGACCAGGCTCAGCCCTTCGGCCCAGAGCGGGGGCAGGATCACCAGCAGCACCAGCGCGATCACCGCCAGCCCGCCCAGCAGCACCGCCGTCAGCGCCAGCCCGCGGCCGGGCTTCCAGGCGCCCACGCGGCGGCGCTCCACCCACTCCACCATGGGCGAGACGATGACGGCGAAGAGCACGCTGGCGTAGACCAACAGCACCAGCGCACTGAGGTACCAGGCCAGCGCCAGCCCGGCCAGCACCGCCAGCGTGAAGATCACCAACCCGCGGCCGTTGGGGGCAGTTTCCATGCCTTAGCGACCAGCATACAGGATTGCCCGCGGGCACCGACCGCGGCGGACAGAACCGGGCCTTGGGGGGCGGCCGCCCGGCTCCCACCCTACGGCTGCAGGCGGTAGATGGTGCGGGGGAAGGGAATAGCCTCGCGCACGTGCTCCAGGCCGCAGATCCAGCCCACCACGCGCTCGATGCCCATGCCGAAGCCGCCGTGGGGCACGGTGCCGTAGCGGCGCAGGTCGAGGTACCACTCGATCGGCTCGGTGGGCAGCTTGTGTTCCTCGATGCGCTGCAGCAGCAGGCCGAGGTCGTGGATGCGCTGGCTGCCGCCGATGATCTCGCCGAAGCCCTCCGGCGCCAGCATGTCCACGCACAGCGCCAGGTTGGGCCGTTCCGGGTCGGGCTGCATGTAGAAGGCCTTGACCGCGGCGGGGTAGCGGTGCACCATCACCGGCCGCTCGAACTGCTGCGACAGCAGCGTCTCGTCGCCGCCGCCGAGGTCGGTGCCGTACTCCATGCTGCCGCCGGCGGCGTTGACGCGCGCCACCGCCTCGTCGTAGCTCACCCGCGGGAAGGGCAACTGGATCGCCTCCAGCTTGGCCACGTTGCGCTCCAGCAGCGCCAGCTCGGGGCGGCGCTTCTCCAGCACGCGGCCCACCACGAAGGCGACCAGCCTTTCGGCCAGATGCATGACGTCGTCGAGGGTGGCGAAGGCCACCTCGGGCTCGACCATCCAGAACTCGGTGAGGTGGCGGCGCGTCTTGCTCTTCTCGGCGCGGAAGGTCGGGCCGAAGCAGTAGGTCTTGCCCACCGCCATCGCCACCGCCTCGGCGTAGAGCTGGCCCGACTGGGTGAGGTAGGCCTTCTGGTCGAAGTACTCGACCTCGAACAGGTTGCTGGTGCCCTCGCAGGAGGCCGGCGTGAGGATGGGCGCGTCGCCCAGCACGAAGCCGTCGCCGTCGAAGAAGTCGCGCACCGCCTTGATGATCTCGTGGCGCACGCGCAAAATGGCCGCCTGGCGCTGGCTGCGCAGCCAGAGATGGCGGTGCTCCATGAGGAACTCGATGCCGTGCTCCTTGGGGGTGATGGGGTAGGGGCGGGCCGGGTCCACCGCCTGCAGGATGGTGGCTTCCTGGATGTCGAGCTCGAAGCCGCCGGGGGCGCGGGCGTCGGCCCGCACCTGCCCGACCACCTCCAGCGACGACTCCTGCGGCAGCCCCTTGAGCGCGTCGAACAGCTCGGCCGGGACGTTCTTCTTGAACACCACGCCCTGGATCCAGCCAGTGCCGTCGCGCAGGATGGGGAAGAGCAGCTTGCCGCTCTCGCGCAGGTTGTAGAGCCAGCCGCGCAGCCGCACCCGCTGCCCGTCGTAGCTGCCGATGTCGCGAATGGTTGCCAGCGCGGGCGCCGGGGTGGGGCTGGTTTCGTCCATGGGGTATTTTAGCAACCCCTATTCGTGGGGAACCACCAGGTACTGCTCGATCTTGCCGTCGGGGCGGGTGTAGGTGCTGACCTCGACCCGGCGGCTGGCAAAGCTGGCCAGGTAGCTGCGGAACCGCATGCCGCCGCGGTTCTGCTGGCCCAGCGCGGTGAACGAGAGCGGCGGACCCAAGGGCCGCAGGCTGGAGGCGTAGTCGGCCAGCGCCTGGGCGTCGAAGTAGAAGTTGGCGTCGGCGGTGAAGAGCGAGCGGTCCAGCTTGCCCTGCTGCAGGCCCAGCAGGATCCGGCGCGCCTGGGCGAGGGCGGCGTCGGCGGGGGCGGTTTTCGGCGCGAGCAACAGGGTGGCGAGCCGCCGCGCCAGCACCGCGGCGGTGGCGTTGGCGCTCTGGTTGGTGAGCACCACCACCGCGGTTTGCGCGCCGGGGAAGACGTACTCCTGGGCGGTGAAGCCGATCTCCTCGCCGGAGTGGCCGAGGTAGCGGTGGCCGGCGAGGGCGCCGACCTCGAGCCCCAGGCCGTAGCGGGTGACGGTGCCGTTCCGCAGCGCCACCGGCGTCTCCATGGCTCGATAGGAGCTGGGCCGCAGCAGGTTTTGGCGCAGCAGGCTGATCTGCCAGCGCGCCAGGTTGGCGGCGGTCATGGCCAGCTCGCCGTCGCCAAAGTCCCAGCCCGGGGCGGTGGCCGGCGCCGGGCGGTTGGGGCCGAGCGCGTGGCGGATGGTCCCCTGCGCGTCGCTGGGCCCCAGCCAGCCGCGGTTGAGGTCGAGCACCCCGGCCATGCCCAGCGGGGTGAAGATGTGCTCGGCCAAGAACTGAAACAGGGGCTCGCCGCTGGCCTTTTCGGCGATCAGGCCGGCGATCTTGTAGTTGGTGTTGCTGTACTGCCACTGGGTGCCGGGGTTGAAGTTGAGCGGCAGCCGGGCCCAGTGGTTCACCACCGCCTGCGGCGTGGTGGGGCGCAGCCAGGCCGGGATCATGTAGTCCTGCGGAGCGTAGTCTTCGTAGCCGGAGGTGTGCGAGAGCAGCTCGCGGATGGTGACCTGGTTGGCCCGCGTCAGCCCGGGCAGGTACTGGCCGACGCGGTCGTCGAGCTTGAGCTTGCCCTGCTCGACCAGCAGCATCACCGCCGCGGCGGTGAACTGCTTGCTGATGGAGCCCACGCTGTAGCGCATGGCGGGCGTGGCCGGCGCCGGCGGCAGGATGCGTCCTTGGCCGTAGGCCTGCGCGTAGGCGAGCCGGCCCTGGCGCACGATGGCGATGGAGGCGCTGGGTGAGCCCAATTGCGCCAACGTCTGCTGTGCCAGCGTGTCCACCTGGGCGCGCAGCGCCGCGGGCAGGGAAGCGCTCTGCCCCAATGCTGCGCCGGCCAATAGCAGCAGAAGAGCGGGAATGGCGAGCCGAATGCGAATCGCGGGGGTCGCGCCGCTTTGCCTGCTGGCAAAATCGGCGCGAAAGGCTGCGAAACTCCGCAGGGCGGCCCGCCCCTGGGAAACGAATTCGGCGCGGCCCCAGCGAGGCGCAGCGCCGACTTGGGGCCGCGGGGCCCCCAAGTCGGCGCGAGCACAAGCGGGACGCGCGCCGCAGGCGCGCTGGGGCCCGCGCCCACCATGCGGCAACGTAGACATGGCGATTTCCAAATCGGGCCACTCGGCCCTTGCCGCTCAGCCTAGCATGCCCTGAGGCCTGTGATAAGCTTGCGTTTATGGCAGCGCAGCCGCAGTTCAGCGAGGCCAAAACCACCCAGGTCGCCGCATTCTTCCTGCGCCTTCACGGCGGGCGAATGCACTACCTGAAACTGCTCAAGCTGCTTTACATTGCAGACCGCGAAGCCCTGCTGCGCTGGGGCTGCCCCATCATCATGGACCGCTACGTCTCCATGGACAACGGCCCCGTTCCGAGCACTGCCTACCGCCTTGTCGTCGAAGATATCCCGAAGCCCAACTGGCGGCGGTATATTTCCCCTCCCGTTGGCGACTACGAAGTGGAGTTGACGCCAACCGTCGCGCCCACGGATCTGCTTTCCCGGGCCGAGGAAGCGTTAATTGGCGAGGTCTTCGATCAGTTCGGACGTTGGAGCCGCTGGAAGATTGTGGAATACGTCCATACCTTCCCCGAGTGGCGGAATCCGAACGGCAGTTCGATTCCGATCTCCCTGCGGGACATACTTGCTGCCGGCGGCCAAAGCGAAGAGAGAATCGAAGCCGTGCTGGGCGAGCTGCGGGCGGAGGCGGCGGCGGAACAGGCCCTGTCCGGGTCGTATTGAGCCTCGGCCGCGGTGATTCATTTCTAGCCGGTTCTGTTGACGAGCCCTTGCATCTGAGAGTCATCGTGACGTCTCCCAAGGCGGGCGAGGTCGTGGTGGTCAGCGTGACTTCGCGGCGCCAACACTCGGAAGGTCTGGTGATCCTGCAGCCGGGCGATCATCCGTTCATCCAGCACGAGTCGGTCGTGGCCTATCGCTTTTCTGAAATTCGCGAGGTTGCCGCCATCGAGGCCGCGCTGCGGAACGGGCAGGCCAGGCAGAAGGAGCCCGTTGCCGAGGCTGTGCTGCAGCGGATCAGAGCCGGCCTGAAAGACTCCTTGTTCACGCCCAACCACGTATTGCAGTACTTCCAAGAGGTGGAAGCGAGCCACTAGCCGGCCGGCGCCAGGCGCTCGAAGGCGGCGCGGAGCTTGGCGGCGAGGTCGCCCTCGCCGGGGTCGCGCACCTCCAGCAGCCAGGGCAGGTCGGGGCCGGCGGCGGCGAGGCGGGGGGCGAGCTGGTCCCAGGGGATGGTGCCCTCGCCCGGCCAGAGGTGGTCGTCCTTGCCGCCCTGGTTGTCGTGCAGGTGGGTGGAGCGCACCCGCGGGGCGAGCAGGTCCCAGGCGGCGGCCACGCCGCCGCCGCCGAAGAGGAACTCGGGCAGGTGGGCGTGGCCGGCGTCGAAGCAGATGCCGACGTCGTCGAGGTGGCTGGCCTCGAGGAAGGCGAGCAGGCGCACCGGCATGCTCAGCCCGTTGGGGATGTTCTCCACCAGCACGGCGACGCCGGCCTGCTTGGCCAGCAGGCGGATGCGCTCCAGGCTGGTGAGGGCGTGGTCGGCGACGCGCAGGTCCCACTCCACCTTGCTGGGGCCGAGGTGCTGCACCAGATAGCGGAAGGGAACGCGCTCGCTGAACTCCAGCGCGCGCTGCACCTCGTCGAGCGCCTCCAGGCGGCGGCGCGGGTCGGGGTCGGCGATGTTGATGGGGGGCTCGCCCGAGCGCCCCTCCTTCTCGTCGGCGTAGATGGGGCTGTGCAGCGAGTGCAGCGGCAGCGGGTGGTCGCGGAACCAGGCCGCCAAGTCGGCCATCTGCGAGCGGTCGTGGTAGTCGAAGCTGGGGCGGGCGCAGAACAGCTCCACCCCGTCGAGCCCGGCGGCGAGCAGGCGGTCCAACTGCGCCGGCCCCAGGCGCTGGCGGCGGAACAGGTGGGTGGAGACGAGCTTGCGCACGGCGGCTTGGTTAGTAGGCGATGGCGGCGCCATCGGCGCGCGGGTCGGTGGCGGCCAGGCGCATGCCGGTTTTGGGGTCAATCTGGATGGCTTCCACGTCGCACCAGGTGCCCTGCACCCGGATGGGGTAGCCCATCTTCTTGAGCAGCGCCAGGGTGTCGGGGGAGAAGCGGTCGGGGCCCTCGAAGTAGACCGCCTCCGGCATCCACTGCTGGTGGAAGCGGGGCGCGTCCACCGCCTGCTGCACGTTGAGGCCGAAGTCGAGCACGTCGGTCAGCACCTCGAAGACGGTGGTGATGATGCGCGGACCGCCGGGCGAGCCCAGCACCAGCGCCAGCTTGCCGTCCTTGGCCACGATGGTCGGCACCATGGAGGAGAGCGGGCGCTTGTAGGGCTCGATGTCGTTGACCTTCCCCTGGATGAGATGGAAGCCGTTGGGGGCGCCGGGCTTGGAGGTGAAGTCGTCCATCTCGTCGTTGAGCAGGAAGCCGAGGTGGCCGGCGGTGACGCCGGAGCCGTAGCTGAAGTTGAGGGTGTAGGTGACGGCGACGGCGTCGCCGGCCGGGTCCACGGTGGAGAAGTGGGTGGTCTCGTCGGATTCGAAGCCGGGGATGGGGCCGGCGCCCACGTCCTTGCTCAGGCTGGCCTGGTCGGGGTGCACGCTGGCCCAGCGCTGGGCGGCGTAGGCGGGGCTGAGCAGGGTGGCCATCGGGATCTTGACGAAGTCGGGATCGCCCAGGTAGACGGCGCGGTCGGCCATGGCGCGCCGCTGCGCCTCGATCTCGTCGTGCAGGGCCTCGGCCGAGTCCATGCCGGCCTGGACGAAGTCGGAGTGGTCGAGCATGTTGAGCATCTCGACGATCGCCACCCCGCCCGAGCTGGGCGGCGGCGAGGTGAGGATGTCGTAGCCGTGGTAGTTCACCTGGAGCGGCTGCCGCCACTTGGCCTGATAGTGGGCCAGGTCGGCGGTGGTGATGAGCCCGCCGTGGGCCTTTTCAAAGGCGGCCAGCGCCTGGGCGACGGGGCCCTTGTAGAAGCCGTCGGCGCCGTCGGCGGCGATCCGCTTTAGCGTGGCGGCGAGCTCGGGCTGCTGGAACAGGTCGCCGGCCTTGTAGTAGTTGCCGTTGCGCTGGAACACGCGCCGGCTGTCGGGGAACAGCGGCAGGTTGCGGGCGTGGCGGAAGCCGTTGGCCTCCGCGGCGTCGAGATGGAAGCCCTGCTCGGCCAGGCGGATGGCGGGGGCCATGTCCTGCGCCAGCGTCAGCTTGCCCAGCCGCTGCTGCGCCGAGACCAGCCCGGCGACGGTGCCCGGAATGCCCGAGGCGAGCATGCCCACCAGGCTGCGGCCCTTGACGATGTTGCCCTGCGCGTCCTGATACATGGTGGGGCTGGCCTTGCCCGGCGCCTCTTCGCGGAAGTCCACGAAGTAGCTCTGGCCGTCGGCCTGGCGCACCAGCATGAAGCCGCCGCCGCCGATGTTGCCGCTGGCGGAGTGGGTCACCGCCAGGGTGAAGCCCACCGCCACGGCCGCGTCCACGGCGTTGCCGCCCTGCTTCATGATGGCGATGCCCGCCTGGGTGGCGTGGATCTCGGCGCTGGAAACCGCGCCGTGCGCGCCCTCGGCGGGCAGGTGTTGGGCCGCCGCCGGCAGCGCGAGCGCGGCGGCGAGCAGCCAAACCGTGGAAGACTTGGGCATAGGGCCTCCGGCCATCATTGTACAGTGGATACCCCCCCCCGCCGAGCGGGCCCGCCGCAGGGCAATTGCCCCTTGTCAGGGAAGGGAATTTCGGGGTATTCAAGTAACACGCCGCATGGCCCGATCCTCCTATTCGCGCGACCAGCTTTTGCACATGCTGCACCTCAAGCCCGCGCTGCTGGCGCGGTGGCAGCGCGAGGGGCTGTTTCCGCGCCAGACCCACTATGAGTGGAGCGACCTGCGCCGGGCGCAGGCACTGGCGCAGTACGACGCCCTGGCCAGCCGCACCCTGAAGCGCAGCCTGGAGGCGGTGCGCCGCCGCTTTCCCACCCTGGAAGACCCGCTGATCGAGGCCAGCCTGGGAATGTTTGGCGGGCGGGTGGAACTGCATTATGGCGGCCTCTTCATGGACGCGCTCAGCGGCCAGCTCCGCATGCCGTTCGAGCGCGCCGACGGCGCCGGGCCGCGCGCGCTGCGCCCCTTCCAGACCCCCGCCGCCCAGCGCCAGCAGGAGGCGGAGCAGTGGTTCACCTTCGGCCTCTCGCTCGAGGGCGAGCCCGAGCTGCGCGACCAGGCCGCCGCCGCCTACGAGCACTGCCTCCAGCTCGACCCCGGCTTCACCAGCGCCTACATCAACCTGGGCACGCTGCGCTACCAGGAGAAGAACTTCGCCGCCGCCGAGCGCTGCTACCGCAGCGCGCTGCAGCTCGACCCGCGCTACGCCCTGGCCTACTTCAATTTGGGCAACGTGCTGGACGAGACCGGGCGGCTGGAGGAGGCGGTGGAGGCCTACACCGCCGCCGTGCGCCTCGTGCCCGACTACGCCGACGCCCACTACAACTTGGCGCTCGCCCACCAGCGCCTGGGCCAGCACCGCCGCGCTGTGCCGCATTGGCGGCTCTACCTCGGCCTCGACCGGCAGAGCCCCTGGGCCAACCACGCCCGCACCCAGCTCCGCCAGGCGCTGGAAAAGGAAAAGCTGAAAGTCGTGCGTAGCAGCTAGCGCACGACTCGCGGGGGTCGCGCCGCTTTGCCTGCGGGCAAAACCGGCGCGAAAGGCTGCGAACCGGGGCCCCCGGGACCCGCCGCGGGTCCCGGGGTGGTCGTAATTCCGCAGGGGCAGACGCGCCAGTGGCGCGTCTGCGCCCCCGGGGAAACGAATTCGGCGCGGCCCCAGCGAAGCGCAGC
>DATKSZ010000124.1:0-2240 GCA_035531375.1 Terriglobales bacterium
GCCCGCGCCCGGCGGCGATCCGCGCTTTTCCACCGTCGGCCTGCCCGATGCCGCCGTGCGCGAGAGCCGCGAGCGCCTCAAGGCGGCCATGCGCAACTGCGGCTACGACCTGCCGCTGGCCAACGTGGTCATCAACCTGGCGCCCGCCGACGTGCGCAAGGAGGGTTCGGGCTTCGACCTGCCCATGGCGCTGGCGCTGCTCGGTTGCTGGGGCGCGGTCACCAACGGCCACGGCAGCCGCAACGGCAACGGTCGCTATGGCATTGACGATTTCCTTTTCGTGGGCGAGCTGGCGCTCGACGGCAGCCTGCGCCCCATCCGCGGCAGCCTGCCCATCGCCATGATGGCGCGCGAGCGCGGCATCCCCCGCCTGATCGTTCCCGCCGCCAACGCCGCCGAGGCCGCCGTCGTCCAGGGCATAGACGTCTTGGGCGCCCGCGATCTGCCCCAGGTAATGGCCTGGGTCAACCGGCAGACCGAACTCACCCCGCTGCGGGTGGACACCGCCGGGCTCTTGGAACGGGGCGGGGTGGCGGGCGAGGATTTCTGCGACGTCAAGGGCCAGCAGATGGCCAAGCGCGCCCTCGAGGTCGCCTGCGCCGGCGGCCACAACATTTTGATGATCGGCCCGCCGGGCTCGGGCAAGACCATGCTGGCGCGCCGCATCCCCTCCATCCTCCCCGGCCTGACCTTTGAAGAGGCCCTGGAGGCGACCAAGATTCACAGCGTCAGCGGCACCCTCGCCCAGCAGGCCGGCGCCGAGGGCGAGGACGGCCGCACCAGCCTGCTCACGCGCCGCCCCTTCCGCGCTCCCCACCACACCATCTCCGACGCCGGCCTGATCGGCGGTGGCGCCGGGCCCCGCCCCGGCGAGGTCTCGCTCGCCCACCACGGCGTGCTCTTCCTCGACGAGCTGCCCGAGTTCCCCCGCTCGGTGCTCGAGGTCCTGCGCCAGCCGCTCGAGGACGGCCAGGTCGCCATCGTGCGCGCCAGCCACGCCATCACCTACCCGGCCCGCTTCATGCTCGCCGCCGCCATGAACCCCTGCCCCTGCGGCTTCCTCAACGACCCCACCCGCGAGTGCCACTGCACCCCGCCCCAGATCCAGCGCTACGCCTCGCGCATCTCCGGCCCGCTGCTCGACCGCATTGATATCCACCTCGACGTGCCCGCGGTGAAGTACCAGGAGCTGCGCGGCGCCGCCGCCGCCGAGGAGCGCTCCGAGCGCATCCGCCAGCGCGTGGTCGCCGCCCGCGAGCGCCAGCTGCAGCGCTTCCACCAGGAGCGCATCTACTGCAACGCCCAAATGACCACCCGCCAAGTCGCCCGCTACTGCGAGCTCAGTAGCGCCGGCGAGCAACTGCTGGAGCGCGCCATGCTCCGCCTCGCCCTCAGCGCCCGCGCCCACGACCGCATCCTCAAGGTCGCCCGCACCATCGCCGACCTGGCCGGCAGCACCTCCATCGAGCCCGCCCACGCCGCCGAGGCCATCCAATACCGCACCCTCGACCGCACCTACTGGGCCTGACCGTCTGCGCGGCAGAAGCCCTGGTAGGCGCGGACTCCAGCGCGCCTGCCCGGCCCGGCTGTAGAAGCGCCAGGCCGGTGCGGCGCGCGTCCCGCTTGGGGGCCGCCCCGCTGTGAGGGCGCGGGGCGGCATGCTCGCGCCGACTTGGGGGCCCCGTGGCCCCAAGTCGGCGCTGCGCTGCTTCGCTGCTGGGCTGCTGGGGCCGCGCCGCTTTCGTTTCCCGGGGGCGCAGACGCGCCACGGGCGCGTCTGCCCCTGCGGAATTACGACCACCCCAGAACCCGAGGAGGGTTCTGGGGATCCCGGTTCGCGGCCTTGCGCGCCGATTTTGCCAGCAGGCAAAGCGGCGCGACCCCCGCGAAAGGTAAGCGTCCGAGCAACCCATTCTGGCGCAGGCGGCAGGGGTGTGGTGCAACTGGTTGGCGTGGGCTTCAGCGCGCCTGCGGCGCGACCCCCGCGAACCGCAAGCTGTTGTGCAATAATGACTTGCTCGAATCCGCGAGAGTGGCGAAACTGGCAGACGCGCCAGACAGGCGACAGCATGATCTGCGCCGCTTTTTCTGCATCTGCGCTAACCAGAGGGAGAAACGCCAATGGCGTTGCTCCCTGGCCTGGGGCTGCGCCATTGGGATCGGGCATTCGGCATCGTGGACCGCGAGGGCGCCAGCATGGACCAAGAGCGGCAGCCAGACTTTAATCCGGAGGCGGAGAC
>DATKSZ010000125.1:0-5396 GCA_035531375.1 Terriglobales bacterium
GGGGATGGGCTACTCGCCCGACAAGATGCTGCAGGGGCGGCTGATCTCCTACCCCGACGCCCACCGCTACCGCCTGGGGGCGAACTACGACAGCCTGCCGGTGAACCGGCCGCAGTGCCCCTACCACACCTACCACCGCGACGGGGCGATGCGCTTCGACGGCAACGGCGGCGCCAGCCCCAACTACGAGCCCAACAGCTTCGGCGGGCCGGTGCAGGACCCCGCCTACCGCGAGCGCCCGGTGGCGGTGGCGGGCACGGTCGCCCGCCACGACCACCGCGCCGACGGCGACTACTACACCCAGCCCGGCAACCTTTTCCGGCTGATGACCGCGGCCGAGCGCGAGCGGTTGATTGGCAACATCGTGGCCGCCATGGGCACGGTGCCGCGGCGGATTCAGGAGCTGCAGATCCAGCACTTCCTCAAGGCCGACCCCGCCTATGGCGCGGGCGTGGCCCAGGGGCTGGGGATCGAGCCGGGCAAGATCGCCGGGGCCAAGGGATAGTGGCCGTCAGGCGGGAAACGAGAACCCCGGCTGCCTTGGGGTGATCGGCTTGGAGTAGGGGTCCTCCTCCGTCCGCGGTTCGTAGCTCTTGAGATAAATCTCCCGCAAGCGGGCGGAGGCGGCGTACACCCTCGCTCTTCGCTCGCCCGCGCCGACCAGCAATCCGGCTTCCACCAGCCGCTTCAGATCGCGGGTGGCGACCAACAGGGAGACGTCGGCGGAAATTCGGTAGGTCGAGTTTCTGACGCGATAGCCGAAGGCGGCATCGGCCAGCGAGGGTGTGGAGCGCTCCGGCAATCCCATTTTGCCGGCGATGCCCTCGATCTCATCCCAAACCCTTTGCGTGATCCGCGTGCGCTGCAACAGCCAAGTTCCTTGGCGGTAGTGCGCCACCAGGTTGAACCGGAGCCAGGGATGGCAGTCGTTGCCCGGGTGCCACGAGCCCTGGCCCACCTGCGCCAGCACGTCGTAGTACTCCTGCGTGAACCTCCCCAGGTACTCCTCGATGCTGCAAAAGGGCGGCTCGACGAATTGCTGCCGGGCGAGGATCAGGGTCTGCAGGCAGCGGGCCATTCTTCCGTTGCCGTCCGAGAAGGGATGGATCATCACCAGATTCAGATGGCCCATCGCCGCCCGCACCATCAGCGGGGTGTCGTCCAGCTGGTTCAGGCTTTGGACGAGTTCTGCCATCAGCCCGGGAACCAGACTGGCGTCGGGCGCCTCGTAGACGACCGCCTGCCTTCTTTCGTCCCGAACAAACACCATGCCTGGGCGCCACCTGCCCGGATGCTTGGTCAAGTCGTATTGCGCGATCATGAAGTGCAGGCTGCGGATGAGGTTCTCGTCGTAGCGGAAATCCTCCGCGCTGGCGAGCTGCAGGACGTAGGTCATCGCGTCCCGATAGCCGCGCACCGCCTCCCAGGTGGGCTTGTCCGCCTGCAGCGGTTCGTCGTTTTCCACCGCGGCCATGGCGTCGTCCCTGGTGACGTTTATGCCCTCAATGCTATTGGAATGGCGAAGGTTGCGCGCCAGCGTGGCTCGCCGCAGGTTGCCCTGCCACCGCGCCGGCGGGGATGTCCCCAGGACGTGCCGGAGCCGCTTCCGCAGAACGTCAATTTGCTCGATCACATCGAGGTCGCGCTCCTCGAGGTTTGGCGGCTCGAAAATCATCCTAGGTCCCCGCGAATAGTATAATACATTCATTCTTCAAGAGTGAATGATTTCATCATTTCGCGGATGACGTCCGCTCGGGCCTCAAAACCCTGCTCTAATAGGCGGATGGACACCCCCGCCGTGGCCACCGAGGCGCTGACGCGCCGGTTTGGCAGCTTCACCGCTGTGGACAGCGTGACGCTGCGCGTCGCTCCGGGGCAGTTTTTTGGGTTCCTGGGGCCGAACGGGGCGGGCAAAAGCACCACCATCAAGATGCTGACCGGGCTGTTGGCGCCGACCAGCGGGCGCATGGAGGTGCTCGGGCTCGACCTGATGGCGCATCCGGCCGAGGTGAAGCGGCAGATCGGCGTGGTGCCGGAGGGCATGGCGCTGTTTGGCCGGCTCACCGGGGCCGAGTATCTCAACTTCGTGGGCCAGATGTACGGCCTCGACCGCCCCACCGCCGCGCGCCGGACGGGCGAGCTGCTGGAGTTCATGCAGCTCGGCGACCAGAGGAAGAAGCTGGTCACCGACTACTCCCACGGCATGCAGAAGAAGCTGGCGCTGGCGGCGGCGGTGATCCACGGGCCGCGGGTGCTGTTTTTGGACGAGCCCTTCGAGGGGGTGGACGCGGTGGCGGCGGTCACGCTAAAGAACATGCTGCAGAGCATGATCGCGCGCGGCGCCACCATCTTCTTGACCTCGCACGTGCTGGAGATCGTGGAGCGGCTGTGCAGCCACGTGGCCATCATCCACCGCGGGCGGCTGGTGGCGCAGGGCTCGCTGGACGAGCTGCGGCAGGGGGTCGAGGCCGGGGTGGGCGCCGCCGCCGGGGCGGAGGGCGCGGCGGCGGCGGAGAAGCTGACGCTGGAGCAGATCTTTTTGCGCATCGTGGGCGGCGGCGCGGCGGCGGCGGCGCCGCAGGAGCTGTCGTGGCTGAGCTGACGCCGCGGGCGCCGGCGAGCCTGACCGGGCAGCAGTTGCGCGCCATCGCCGGGGTGCGCTGGCGGCTGCTGGCCAACTCGATGCGCACCACGCGCGGGGCGCTGGAGCTGGTCTCGCACCTCTGGGTGGGCTTCTGGTTCGGGCTGCTGGGGCTAGGCGCGGCGGTGGGGGCGGGCGCGGCGGGCTGGTACTTCGCCACGCACGGCGAGCTGGAGTGGCTGGCGGTGCTGCTGTGGGTGCTGTTCCTGTTCTGGCAGGGGTTTCCGCTGGCCGCCAGCGCCTTCACCGAGCAAACCGACACCTCCAACCTGCTGCGCTTTCCGCTGCGCTACCCCGCCTACGTGCTGGTGCGGATCGTCTTCGGGGCGGTGGGGGTGGAGACGCTGGTGGGCGGGTTTTGCCTGCTGGGGATGGTGATCGGGATCGGCATCGCGCGTCCGGGGCTGCTGGCGGGGGCGGCGCTGGCGGCGCTGCTGTTCGCCGCCTTCAATATTCTGTTGGCGCAGATGATCTTCGCCTGGCTGGAGCGCTGGCTGGCGCGGCGGCGCACGCGCGAGATATTGGCGCTGGGGGTGTTGCTGCTGCTGTTTAGCATCAACTTCATCCGTCCGCTCATCGAGCGGCTGGGCGGCGCCAGGGCGGAGGCCGGGGCCAGCCCGCTGGCGCGGCTGCTGCCGCTGGCGCGCTGGCTGCCGCCGGGGCTGCCGGCGCACGCGCTGGCCGCCGCCGCGAGCGGACGGTACGGGGTGGGCGCGGCCGGGCTGCTGCTGCTGGCCGCCTGGGGCTTGGCGGCGCTGGCGCTGCTGCACCTGCGGCTGCGGGCGGAGTACCGGGGGGAGACCTTGATGGAAGCCGCCGGGCGGGCCCCGGCGGCGCTCCCTCCGGTGGGCGCGGCCGGGGCCGGGGCCGCTCCGGCCGCGGCGGCGGACTTCGGGCTGCCGGGCGTGGGCGGCCCGGTGGGCGCGGTGGCGCGCAAGGAGCTGCGCTACTTGGCGCGCAGCCCGATGATGTTTTTCTCGCTGGTGATGCCGGTGGTGCTGCTGGTGCTGTTCCACTTCCAGTTCTTCGCCGCGGCGCGGCCGGGACGGCACCCGCCCCACCTGGCCGGGTTGGGCTTTCCCATCGGCGTCGCCTACGCCCTGCTGGTGATGAGCAACTTGATCTTCAACTGTTTTGGCACCGATGCCGCCGGGGTGCAGTTCTATTTCGTCTCGCCGGTGGCCTTCCGCCAGATTCTGCTGGGCAAGAATTTGGCCAGCGGGCTGATTCTGGCGGCCGAGGCGGTGGCCCTCTACCTGGCGGCGACGGTGCTGGACGGCCCTCCGGCGGCCTGGGTGCTGGCGGCCACGGTGCTGGGGCTGGGCTTCGGGGCGCTGTGCGATTTTGCCTGCGGCAACCTGCTCTCGCTCTATATGCCCAAGAAGATTGACCTCAGCCGCCTGGGGCGCCAGGGCGGGCGCGGCACCAGCGGCTTGGCGGCGCTGGCGGTGCAGGGGCTGGTGATCGGGCTGGCGGCCATCGCCGTGGTCGGCGGCCGGGCCTACGGCCACCCCTGGCTGGCGGTGCTGATCCTGGCGCTGCTGGTGGTGGCGGCCGGGCTGGGCTACCTGGCCGTGCTGGGCGCGGTCGAGCCCATCGCCCAGGGGCGGCGGGAGACGCTGATCGCCGAGTTGTCGAAGGCGTAGGCGGGCGGAAATTCAGTCGGCGTCGCGGAGTTGCGCGGCTAGCAGGCCGGCGAGGTAGGCCTCGAGTTCGGAGGTGTCCAGATTGCCCTGTCGCCAAGCTTTGTCGGCGGACTGCAGGGCGTTAGAGTAGGGCTGCCGGTTCTCCCGAATGCGCTCGGGAATAATCTTTTTACCAGGCAGGAGCGTACCAGCCCTCACGCAGAGGAGATAGTAGCATGCGGCTCGGGCCGTCCTTCCGTTGCCTTCCACAAAGGGGTGGATCCAAAGAAGGCGCCAGAGCGCGTAGGCGGCCAACTCCGTGGGTGACCACTCGAACCAGTTCTCCTGCACGGTGGAGATGAACCGGTCCATAAGCTCAGGAACGTCGTCGAAGCGGGGCCACCATGGCGGGCGGGAGCGGCTACGGCAGCACCAGCCGATTGCGCCTTGACGAGGTTTCCGCGGACTGCTTGGTGATGCCCGCCTTGTCAAACGGTGCGTTGCCGTAGGCGAAGCTGACGCGCTGGTCTCGCAGTTGCTCGTCGGACACACCCTGCTGGTGCGCTTTTTCGAGGAGCGCGTCCAACTCCGGGCGGGCGGGGGCGCGATGCAAAAGCGACTTGCGGGCGGCCATGGTCGTCTCCGGTTGGGGGTTGGGGCCCGGCCTAGTATAGGCGGACTGCTGCCCCTCAACTTCCAGTCTACGTCCGACCCGATCTGCGGGCAAGGCGTAGCCCGCAGGGCAGGCTGCGGACCGCTTTCGGGGCCCGTCGGTGGCGGCCGGTGCGCCGCCGCGCCGTTCGCGGTTGTCAGGGCTGGCCTCCGCGTGGTAGCTTGGAATCTCGCCTTGGTTGCGGCGTCGCGCTCCACCCCGGAAGTGAGCGCAGCCGTGGCATCGCCGGCAGCACCCCGGGCCGGCTCGGCCGACGCGCCAAGGACCGTGCGGTATGAAAAAGCCATTGCAAGCAGTGACCGTGGCGCACAGTCCCGATTCGGACGACGCCTTCATGTTCTACGCCCTGGCCACCAACAAGGTGGGCCTGCCGGGGGTGAAGTTCACCCACGTGCTGAGCGACATCGAGGACCTCAACCGGCGGGCGCTGGCGGGCGAGTTCGAGGTCACGGCGGTG
>DATKSZ010000126.1:0-29161 GCA_035531375.1 Terriglobales bacterium
ATGAGCCGGCTGAAGGAGGTGGCAACGGGCGCGGCGTGAAGCCCAAGCTGCGAACACAAACAGCCCCCAAAAAAGGTAAACGCAATGGGATCCAACCAGCCTCAGGCTAAACCAAAGTGCGAAAGATTCTGGACACTACCCCGCCACATGCGTCTCCCCGCGAGGGGCCCGATGCAAAACGGGGGCCGGCAGAGCCGGCCCCCGTTTCCCCCGCTGCCGAGCGGCGCCCCTTTCAGTGGGACGCCAGCGCGCCATCGTAGTACCGCCGCATGTCGGCGCGCATCTTGGTCATGGCGGCGGAATCAATATACACCATGTGGCCCGATTGGTAGTGGCCGGTCATAATGTTGTTCGCCCGCACCTGGGGCGAGACCTTCATGTGCGCCAGGGTCCACTCCACCGCCCCGTAAATGGTGGCGAAGTCGTAGTAGCCCATCCCCACCATCAGCTTCATCCGCGGGTTGCGCGCAAACGCGTCCTCCAGGTTGGTCACGGTGTTGTAGCTCCCCGACCAGCGCCCGATGCCACCCCCCAGCACGTAGTAAATGTCGTTGTTCACGTAGTGCAGGTCGTGCCGCATGTAGTTCTCGTATGCCGTCAGGAACGAGTTCTCGATGTTGGCGTCGCTGAAGTCGAAGGGAGTGTTCTGCGCCCCCCCGTCCTCCAGGTAGCCGGGGAAGCGGCTGTCCAGCCGCGAGGTCATCTCGTGCTGGCTGCGCAGCAGCTCGGTGGAAAACTGCCCCAGGTTGATGCGCAGGTCGTTCGAGTCCAGGTACGCCACCGGCAGCCCGATGAAGTCGTGCAGGTCGTTCAGCACCTTCGTCCGCTGCGCCGCGCTCATGCGCGCTCCGTCGTAGAGCGCCTGCTGATACTCGTGCCCGGCGAACTGCTGCGCCGCCGCCGACATCTGGTCCGCCGTCAGCTTCTGCAGCGCCGGCGACACCTTGTGGTAGTACCACGCCGTCATCGCCTGCGTCGGCAGGGAATTGACGTAGCGCAGATCCCCCGCCGTGGCCTCGGTGTCAATGATGGTCGAGAGCAAAAACACCCCGGCGACCGGCATGTCGTGGTCGGTCAGGTAGCCGCTCAGCCCCGCCGCCCGCGTGGTGCCGTAGCTCTCGCCCGCCAAAAAGCGGGGCGAGCTCCAGCGGTCGTACATGTTGGTGAAGCTGCGCACAAATTCGCCAAACGAGGCCAGGTCGTTCTGCACCCCCCAGAAGTCGGGCCCGTACTTGGGGTTGGTCGGCCGGCTCCAGCCCGTCCCCATGGCGTCAATAAACACCAGGTCGGTCTGGTCCAGCAGCGTGTTGGGGTTGTCCTCGTAGACGTAGGGCGGCGCCGCCATGCCGTTGGGCTCCAGCTTGATCTTCTTCGGCCCGAACGCCCCCAGGTGCAGCCACAGCGAGCCCGACCCCGGCCCGCCGTTGAAGCAGTAGGTGATGGCGCGGGTGCTGGGGTCCGAGACCCCGTCCTTGCTGTAGTAGGTGTAATTCATGTAGCCCTCCACCACGCCGGTGGTGGCGTTCTGGATGGGCATCATGCCCACCCGGGCGGTGTAGCTCAGCACCTTGCCGTCGAGTGTGATCTGGTGGTGCGTCTCCACCGGCGGGCCCACCGTGGGGATCGTCGCCGCCCCGTGCGCCATCGGGTTGTATCGGAAGAAATCGCCCACCGGGCCGGTGGGCATCGCGCCCCGGCCGCGGCCCTGCGCCGACAGGCAGCTCAGCAGTCCCAGCCCCAGCCCCGTCGCCAGCAGAATCCTTTTCCATCGTTTCATGATGCTCTCCTCATCTCCGGGGCGGTAGCCCCCAAGTCAGGCATGGTACACCCCTTCCTAGTGCCCGCGCGCGGAAAGCGCAAAAAATCTAGGGCCGGCACGCCGGCGCCGGCGTCGCCGCCAGCTTCAGCCCCGCCTCCTCCTTGATCGCGTTCCACTGCCCCAGCGCCCGCGCCAGCGCGCCGCAGGCCGCCCGGTAGTTCTCCTGCATCGCCTGCGTGGGCGCATCGTCGCTCAGCTCGATCAGCGCGATCAGGTTGCCCAACTGGGTGTTGAGCGTGGTGAAGCTCTCCCCGCCCGCCCCCGCGCCGCCTCTGCCCCGCCGTCCGCCGCGCCCACCCCGCAGCGCCGCCACCGCCGCGGCGAACCGCGGCGGCAGCGCCGCTTGGGCCGCGGCCGCCACCTGCTCGCCCGCGGCGTAGCTGGCGCGCATGGCGGCGGCGATCGCCAGCCCCAAGTCGCGCTGCTGCTCCAACCCCGCCAGCGGGGTGTGGATGCGCGGGTCCATGGTCACCCGCAGCGGCTGCCGGTAGGTGGTGCCGTCCACCGTCAGCCGCAGCTCGTACGCCCCCGGCGTGACGAACGGCCCGCGCGGGTCGCTGGGCGTGTCGTGCAGCAGCGCCGCGATCGGCTGCGTGTGCCGAAACGCCGGCGGCGCCCCGTAGCGCAGGTCCCACACCACCCGGTGCATGCCCGCCCCGCTCGGCAGCGGGTGCGGCCGCGCCAGCCAATAGTTGGGAATGTCGAGTTGCGGCGGCGGCCCCGGCGGCGGCGCCACGCTCGTCAGCCGCCGCACCAGCGCCCCCTGGCTGTCATAAATGCCCAGCGTCACCGGCCCCCTCGCCGCCCGCGCCAGGTAATAGTCCACCATCGCCCCCGCCGGCGGGTTGGTGCCGGTCGCCATCTCTGGCGGAAACGGCGTGTCGTAGTTGACGTCGGGCTGCACCCGCACCGCCGTCTCCGGCCGGAACAGCGTCGCCGGCGCCGCCGCCACCGCGGCGTCGAGCTGCCGCAGCGGCGTCACGTCGTCGAGGATCCAGATCGCGCGCCCGTAGGTCGCCGCCACCAGATCGTCTCCGTGCACCACCAGATCCCGCACCGAGGTCCGCGGCAGGTTGAGTTGCAGCGGCTCCCAATGGTCGCCAAAATCGAACGACACGAACGCCCCCTGCTCGGTGCCGGCGTAGAGCAGCCCGTTGCGCTCCGGGTCGGCGCGCACCACCCGCACCAAATCCCCGGCCGGAATCCCCGCCACCGCCTTCTGCCAAGTGGCCCCGCCGTCGCGGGTGCGGAAGATGTAGGGCGCAAAGTCGTTGTCGAGATGCCGCTCCACCACCACGTAGGCGGTTCCCGCCTCGGTGGGCGAGGCCTCCACCATCTCGATCGGCGTGCCCGCCGGCAGCCCCGGCGGCGTCACGTTTTTCCAACCCCCGCCGGCGTTGGTCTGCACCAGCCCGTTGGAGGTGCCTACCCAGATCTCGCCCGCCCGCGCCGCCGACGGCGCCAGCGCGCTGATCGCCGCCCGCCGCGCCGCCCCCTCCGGCCCGGTCAGGTCCGGGCTGGCGGCCCGCCACGTGAGCCCGTGGTCGCGCGTCGCCAGCACCGCCTGCGCCCCCAAATAGAAAATGCCCGGGTCCTGCGGCGAAGACGCCTGCGGGCTGCCGGCATAGCGCCAGTGCCCGCTGCCCGGCGGCGTGATGTCCAGAATCTGCTTCGTCCGCCAGTCGTAGCGGTTGAGCGCCGGCGGCGCCCCGGTGGCGAACACGTAGTTGGAATCGCTCCGGTCGGGGTGGATGTAGCCAAACTCGTACGCCCCCACCGACGGCCGCCAATCCATGAAGGTGATCTCGCCAAAGTCCCCCCGGCTCGCCACCGCCGCCGAGCCCGAATCCTGCTCGGTGCCATAAATCCAATAGGGAAAGCGGTTGTCCACCCCGATGTGGTAGAACTGCCCGTTGGGCAGGTTGTACCAGCCCAGGCTCCATTGCTTCCCGCCGTTGAGCGTGATGGTCGCCCCCTGGTCCACCCCCAGGATCATGCGCTGGCCGTTGGTCGGGTCAATCCAGATCTCGTGGTAGTCGTCCCCGCCGGGCGCCCCCTTGAACGCCTCGAACGTGTGCCCGCCGTCGCTCGAGCGGTAGAGCGAGGTCTGGGTGACATAGACCACGTCGGGGTTGTTCGGCGCGACCGCAACCACGCTGAAATACCCGTTGCCCACGATGCGCGGGTCGGGGGTGGCGCGCCGCCAGCTCGCGCCCGCATCGTCGGAGCGGTAGAGCCCGGCGCCGGTGATGGCATACACCCGCCGCCCCGCCGTGCCCGCCGCCACCGCCAGCCCGATGCGCCCCAAGTTGCGCTGCGGCAGCCCGTGCCCGCCGACCGCCGTCCAAGTGGCGCCCTCGTCGGTGGATTTATAAATGCCCGCCCCCGGCGTGGCCGGCCCCGCCCCCCGCCCGAAACCGCTCCCGCCCCGGCCCCCCGGCAGCGGCGCGTGCACCTCCAGCGCCGCAAACACCTCCCCCGGCCGGTCCGGCGCCGCCGCCAAGTCAATTGCCCCCAGCCTCGGCCCGCGATACAGCACCTTCTGCCACGTGCGCCCGCCGTCGCTCGAGCGAAACACCCCCCGCTCCGCGTTGGTGGCATAGGTGTGCCCTAGCGCCGCCACCAGTACCAACTCGGGGTTGTGCGGATCCACCACAATCGCCGCGATGTGGCGGCTGTCGTCCAGCCCCAGGTGCTGCCAAGTCGCACCCCCGTCGCTGGACTTATAAATGCCGTCGCCCTGGTTCACCGCCCCGCCGACGTTGTCCACGTCGCCGGTGCCCACGTAGACGATCTTCGGGTTCGACGGCGCCACCGCGATCGCCCCGATGGACTCCACCGGCTCCTGGTCGAAGATCGGCCTCCACACCTCGCCCCCGCTGGTGGTCTTGAACACCCCCCCGCCCGGCGTCCCGATGTAATAGGTGGCGGCGTCGCCCGCGATGCCCGCCACCGCCGACACCCGCCCGGCGCGAAAGGGCCCCGCCAGCCGCCACCGCATGCCGCCCCGCGCCGTTACAGCGGGGCGGCTCACCAGCGGGACGCGCGCCGCAGGCGCGCTGGGGCCCGCGCCCATCGAGTTGACCTGCTGCGCCGCCAGCCCCGCGCCCAAAACCACCAGGATCAAGCTGAGTCTCCGCATAAAAGGCAGCATACAAGAGAACTCGCCCCTCCCCCGTTGCCGGTGGCCCGAAAACCCAGCGCCACCTCCATCCCCCGCCTCGCTCCCGGCCCCCAGCGCCCTGTTATAGTAGCCCCCAGCATGTTCCGCACCTTCGCCATCCCCGCCGCAGCCGCGGCCTGGGCGCTGGCGGCGCTGGCGCAGCCGCCCGCGCCCCGGCCCGCCCTCAATCCCGACGCCGCCTGCCGCCCCTGCATCCGGGCTTACGAAGACTTCCTCGCCAGCGACGCGCTCAAGGGCCGCGGCAGCGGCACCCGCGACGAGCTCGTGGCCGCCACCTACATCGCCAGCGAGCTCCAGGTTTACGGCATCGCCCCCGCCGCCGGCCCGGGCAGCCACGACGGCGGCTACATCCAGATCGCTCCCACCGCCCCGCTCCGCCGCCGCGGCGGTCGTCCCGGCCGCGCCGCCGCCCGCCCCGCGCGCCCGCCGCTGCCACCCGGCTCGCCCCAGCCCTCGCCCCAGCTCGGCACCACCGCCAGTGTGGTCGGCGTGCTCTCCGGCACCGACCCCGCCGCCCCGGCCCTCCTGCTCACCGCCCATCTCGACCATCTCGGCGTCATCCCCGCCCGCGCCTTCCACGGCGACGACATCTTCAACGGCGCCGACGACGACGCCTCCGGCTGCACCGCCGTGCTCGAACTGGCGCGCGTGCTCGCCCTCGGCCCCCGCCCCAAGCGCACCGTCTACTTTGCCTTCTTCGGCAGCGAAGAGACCGGCGGCTTTGGCGCCCGCTTCTTCCTCCACCACCCCCCGGTGCCGCTCTCCCATCTCTTCGCCAATATCGAGTTCGAGATGATCGGCTGGCCCGATCCCAAAGTCCCGCCCCACACCCTCTGGCTCACCGGCTGGCGGCGCAGCAACCTCGGCCCCCACCTCGCCGCCGAGGGCGCCAAGCTGGTCGGCGATCCCCATCCCCAAGAGGGCTTCTTCTGCCGCTCCGACAATATCCAGCTCGCCGAGGCCGGCGTGGTGGCGCAGACCGTCTCCAGCTACGGCATGCAGCCCATGTACCACCGCCCCGACGACGACCTGGCCCACCTCGACGTCGGCCTCATGGCCGCCTCGATCACCTCCATGATCGCCCCCGTCCGCAACCTGCTCAACTCCAGCTTTGTGCCCGCTTGGAACCCGGGCCTGGCCCCCAAGCCCGGCTTCCGCTGCCGCTAGCGCCTATCCACAAGCGGGACGCGCGCCGCAGGCGCGCTGGGGCCCGCGCCCACCAACGCTGCCCTTGGAACCACCCCCCCGCGGTCTGCGTACCACCCCTCATGGACAACCTCCTCCGCGACCTGCGCCTGGCGCTGCGCCGCCTGGTGCGCGAGCGGGGCTTTGCCGCTGTCGCCATCCTCACCCTGGCGCTGGGCATCGGCGCCAACACCGCCATCTTTTCCGTGGTGGACGGCGCCCTGCTGCGCCCGCTCTCCTACCCCCAGTCCGGCCAGCTCGTCTCGCTGCACCTGTCCATCCCCCAATTTGCCGCCCAATACCCCGAGCTCCCGGTCAACGCCTCCTCTTTTTTCGCTTGGCAGCAGCATGCGAAGACGCTGGACAGCGTGGCCCTGGTCTCTCCCACCACCTTGGACCTCACCGGCGCCGGCGAGCCCCGCCAAGTGGTGGCGGCGCGCGTCTCCAGCTCGCTCTTCCGGGTGCTGCGCCAGAGCCCGCGCTTGGGCCGCGCCTTTCTGCCCCAGGAAAACCTGCCCCATCGCAACCACGTCGTGGTGCTCACCGACGCCTTCTGGCGCAGCCAGTTCCACGCCGATCCCAACGTGCTCGGCCGCACCATCGAACTCAACGGCCAGGCCAACCTAGTGGTGGGGGTCATGCCTGCCAGCTTCCGCTTTCCCCAAGGGGAAGAGTTTGGCCCGCTGATTGCCGACGGCATCTCCGGGCCGGTGCAGCTCTTCCGCCCCCTCGGCCTGGATCCGGCGCACGTGCCCCCGCTGGGCGAGTTCAACTATGGCGCCTTCGCCCGCCTGCTGCCCGGCGTGCGCCCGGCGGCGGTGCGGGCCGAGTTGGAGGGCCTCACCGCCAACCTCGTGGCCGCCCAGCATATGCCCGGCATGGTGCTCCATGTCGTCGTCACCTCGCTGCGCGACCAGATCGTCGGCAGCCATCGCCTCGGGCTGTGGCTGCTGCTGGCGGCGGTGGGCGTGATCCTGCTGATCGTCTGCCTCAATCTCGCCAACCTGCTCCTGGTGCGGGTGCATGGCCGCGGCCACGAGGCGGCGATTCGCCTTGCCCTGGGCGCCAGCCGTGGCCGCCTGTTGCGCGAAACCCTCACCGAGGGCCTGCTGCTGTCGCTGGCGGGCGGGGTGCTGGGCGTCGCCGCCGCCTATGCCGCCGTGCGCTGGCTGGTGGCCAGCGCCCCCCCGGGCGTGCCCCGCCTCAACGAGATCCACCTCAACCCCGCCGCGCTGCTGTTCGCCTTCCTGCTGGCGCTGCTCAGCGGCGTGCTCTTCAGCCTCTGGCCGGGGCTGGGCGCGGCCCGCACCAGCCCGCAGGCGGCGCTGCGCTCAGGCGGCCGCGGCGCCAGCGAGAGCGGCCGCCGCCTCCGCGCCCGCGAGTGGCTGGTCGGCGCCCAGTGCGCCCTCACCGCCGCCCTGCTCATCGTCGCTGGCCTGCTCACCGCCAGCTACCTCCGTCTGATGGGCGTCCACAAGGGCTTTGCCACCGGCCACGTGCTCACCGTTCAGGCCGAATGGATCGCCGGCTCCCGCCTTCAGCGCGCCGCCTTCTTCCAGCAGGCGCTCAAAAAACTGCAGGCCCTCCCCGGCGTCTCCCTCGCCGGCTTGATTGACCAGTTGCCCACCCAGGGCTCGGGCGAAACCGACATCCTCTCCATGCCCGGCGACACCCGCCCCATGGTGCAGCGTCCGCTGGCCAACTTCCGCGCCGTCAGTCCGGACTACTTTGCCGCCCTCGGCATCCCGCTGCAGCGCGGCCGCACCTTCACCGACGCCGAGATGGCCGCGGCCCTGCCGCCCAAGGCCAGCCCCATCCCCGCCGTCATCTCCGCCACCGCCGCCGCCCAGCTCTGGCCCGGCCAAGATCCCATCGGCAAGGTGTTCCTCAAGTCCGACCCCCAGCCCCAGTTCCTGGTCGTGGGCGTGGCCGGGGACGTGCGCTCCGCCAGCCTGGCCACGCCCCCGGGCATGATGGTCTATCTCCCCTTCACCGCCTCCGTGCCCGACGCCGTTGCCTTCGAGCTGCGCTCCGCCGCCGCCCCGTCCGCGCTCGCCGCCCGCGCCACCGTCTGGAGCGTCAACCCCGCCGCCGCCATCCCCCAAATCGAGACCTTGGGCCAGGTGGTCGCCGCCTCCGTCGCCTCCCGCCGCTTTCAGATGTCGCTGGTGCTGGCCTTCGCCCTCTGCGCCCTGTTGCTCGCCGCCCTCGGCATCTACGGCGTGGTCGCCTACTCCGTCGCCCGCCGCACTGGCGAGATCGGCATCCGCATCACCCTCGGCGCCGGCGCCCACGACCTGTTCGCCATGGTGCTGCGCCAGGGCCTGACCCCGGTGGTCGCCGGCCTGCTCGTGGGCGTGGCCGCCGCCCTCGCCGGCGGACGCCTGCTCGCCAGCCTGCTCTTCGGCGTCCAGGCCACCGATCCCGTCATCGTGCTGCTGGTCAGCCTGCTCCTGCTCGCCGCCGGCGCGATCGCCTGTGCCCTCCCCGCCCGCCGCGCCACCCGCATCGATCCCCTCGCCGCCCTGCGGCAATAAGCCCGCGACTGTGGCAGCACCCCCACCGCTCGCGGGGGTCGCGCCGCTTTGCCTGCCGGCAAAATCGGCGCGAAAGGCCGCGAGCCGGGGCCCCCAACCGCAGGGGCAGACGCGCCAGTGGCGCGTCTGCGCCCCCGGGAGACGAATTCGGCGCGGCCCCAGCGAGGCGCGAGCATGCCGCCCCGCGCCGTTACAGCGGGGCGGCTCACAAGCGGGACGCGCGCCGCACCGGCCCGGCGCTGCTACAGCCGGGCCGGGCAGCCGTGCTGGGGCCCGCGCCCACCATTGGCGACGTGCGCGGGGCTCAGCCCGCCGAGGCGTCCCGCACCCGGGTGGCGGCTGCAGGCGCGCCGGCGGCGGCAAAAAACCCGCGTACGTCCTCGATCTTGGTGGTCAGCGCGAACTCCGGCAAGCTCCCCAAAAACTTCTGCCCGTAGCCCTTGCTGCGGATGCGCGAGTCCAGCAGCGCCAGCACGCCGCGGTCGCGCGAGGAGCGGATCAGCCGCCCGAAGCCCTGCTTCAGCGCCAGCACCGCCTCCGGCACCTGAAACTCGGCGAAGGCATTGCGCCCCTGCTGCCGCAGCGCATGGATGCGCGCCTGCACCAGCGGGTCGGCCGGCGAGGCGAAGGGCAGCCGGTCAATGATGACGCAGCTCAACTGCTCGCCCTGCACGTCCACCCCCTGCCAAAAGCTGCTGGTGGCAAACAGCACCGCCCCCGGCGTCGCCCGGAAGCGCTCCAATAGCAGGTTGCGCGGCGCCGTCCCCTGCAACAGCAGCGGGAATGGCAGCCGCCCCTCCAGCGCCTGGTGGAAGCGCCGCATTTGCGCCAGGCTGGTGCACAGCACAAACGCCCGCCCCCGCGAGGCCTCCAGAATCGCCGCAATCTCGTCGGCGGCCAGCGCGCTGAACCTCTCCGCGGTGGGCGGCGGCAGGTGCTCGGGCAGGTAGAGCAGCGCCTGCGTGGCGTAGTCAAAGGGCGACGCCACCACCCGCTCGCGCGCGTGCTCCAGCCCCAGCCGCCCGCGCACGTAGTCGAAGCCCCCCTCCACCGCCAGCGTCGCCGAGGTCAGCACCACCGTGTCGGTCGGGCCGAACAGCAGATCGCGCAGCAGCTCCGCCACCTGGATGGGCGAGGCCTGCAGGTACACCCCCCGCCCCCGCCGCTCCATCCAGTAGACCACCCCCTCCTCCTCGCTCTCCAGCAGGTACGCCAGCTTGGCCCGCGCCTCGCTCGCCCGCCGCATCAGGTTGTGGATCTCCTCCGGCTTGTCCTCGATCGCCTCCAGCCCGCTGTGCAGGTGCGCCACCGCGTTCATGAACCCATCGTAGGCGCCGGCGTTCTCCTCCAAAAACTCCGCCCGCTGGGCGAACAGGTGCCGCCCCTCGGGCACCGCGAAGCGCGCAAACAGCTTCTGGCTCGCCAGCCGCAGCCGCTCCAGCCGCTGCTCCAGCTCCGGCGTCCCCAGCGCCTGCGCCCGCAGCGTGGCGGAGGCGTCCCGCGCCCAGTCCTCGATCTGATGGCTGCTCAGGCTGGCGCCGAAGTACTGGCTGGCGGTGGCCTCCAGCTCGTGCGCCTCGTCGAACACCACCGCCTCGTAGGGCGGCAACACCCCCGGCAGTTCCTGCCGCTTCAGCACCAGGTCGGCGAAAAACAGGTGGTGGTTCACCACCACCAGCTCCGCCTCGGCGGCGCGCTGGTGCAGCCGCGTCAGAAAGCAATCGTCGTAGAGCGGACACTTGCTCCCCGTGCACGCCTCCCGCCGCGCGTTCAGCCGGTGCCACAAGGGATGGTTCTCCGGCAGCGTCTCCAACTCCGCCTGGTCGCCCACCGCGCTCGCCGCCGCCCACTCCCGGATGCGCCGGTAATGGTCGAGCTCTTCCAGCTCCAGCAGCGCCGGCTGCATCTCGAACTCGCGGATCTTCTGCTTGCAGGCGTAGTTCTGCCGCCCCTTCATGCTGATCACGCGCAGCTCCCGCCCCAGCGCCGCCGCCAGCAGCGGCACGTCCTTGGCCACCAACTGCTCCTGCAGGTTGCGCGTCCCGGTGGACAGCAGCACCCGCCGCCCGCTCAGCAGCACTGGCAGCAGGTAGGCCAGCGTCTTGCCCGTCCCCGTGCCCGCCTCCACCAGCAGGTGGCGCCGCTCCGCCAGCGCCTCCGCCACCGCCTTGGCCATCTCCACCTGCCCCGGCCGGTACTCGTAGCCGGGATGGGCCCGCTGCAGCAGCCCGCCCCGGCCAAAAAACTCGTAAAAACTGGGGGCGGAGGCGGCCATATAGGCAGTGTAGCCTTGTTCAGATATGATGGAGGTTCATGGCCAAAACCCCCACCGCCGCCAAAAAAGCCGCGCACCCGGCCAAGCCCGCCAAGGCCTCCGCCAAGGAAACCGCCGCTTCCAAAAACGGGAATGGGGCGCCCAAGAATGGCGCCAAGGCCGCCAAGCCCGCCGCCAAGCCGGCCAAATCCGCCAAGCCCCCCGCCCCCGCCAAGCCCGCCCCGCCCCCGCCCCCGCCCAAGGTCAACAAGGCCCGCACCGACCTCGCCGCCAAGGTCGTCCATCTCATCGCCGAGGAGATGGCCGTGGAAGAGGCCGAGCTCACCCCCACCGCCTCCTTCAAAGAAGACCTCGGCCTGGACGAGATTGACGTCGCCGAGCTGCTGATGCAGGCCGAACAGGCCTTCGCCATCCACCCCTTCAGCGAGGCCGACTGGGAGAGCTGCGAGACCGTGGACGATTTCGTGCAGCTCATCGTTCGCCGGGTGGAGGCCAAGCGCGGCAAAAAGCCTGCCGCCAAGGAGTAATATGGCCAAGGGCCGCGCCGCTTCCCGGCCCTCCGCCGGTCCCTGGGCCGCCGCCTTGGTCCTGCTGCTGCTCCTGGCCGGCGCGGGCGTCTGGGCCCTGCGCCACCGCCGTCCCGCCCCCGCCCCCAACCTCGTCGCCGCCACCGCCGCCGACTGCGGCGGACCCCTCCCCGACCTGCGCGGCCAAGCCCTCGTCCGCTCCCATTCCGCCACCTTCTCCACCGTCGAGCAACTGCTGCGCCTCGCCCACCCCTCCCCCACCACCGCCTACCGCGTCCAGGCCCAGCTCCTGCAATACAGCGCCGTCGGCCGCGAGTATCGCCTCCTGCTGGGTTCGCTGGTCAATCCCGGCCTCACCCTGCCCGCCCGCCTCCCCGCCGGAAGCTGCGTCGCCAACCACGACGACGGCGCCCTCTTCGACGAGCTTCGCCAGGACATCAACCTGCAGTTTGGCCCCATCACCTCCCGCATCAACGTCCCTCCCCAGGCCACCCAGGTCATCGTCACCGGCTTCGTCGGCTTCGGCATCAACGGCATCGAGATCCGTCCCGTGCTCAACTTCCAAGTGCAATAGCCCGGCCCAGCCACTCTTGGCGCGGCGCAGCCCCCCCAGATAAATTTCCGTAACCTCCCAACCCGGGCGGCGGTATTGCCGTATATCAGGGCGGGAAATCCCCATGCTCCACGACTTGCGTTTCGCGCTGCGCCTCTTGCGCCGTTCCCCCGGCTTCGCCGCCGTCGCCGTGCTGGTGCTGGCGCTCGGCATCGGCGCCAATACCGCCATCTTCAGCCTGGTCTACGCCGTCCTGCTCCAGCCCCCGCCCTTCCCCCATCCCGGCCGCCTGGTCGAGCTGTACGAGACCGAGCAGGCGCCCGGCAACTATCCCCTCTCCGGCCCCGACTTCCCCGACTGGAAGGCGCAGAGCCGCCTCTTCGCCGGCATGGCCCTGCTCGACTACCCCCGCAGCTATAATCTAGGCGGCCTCGGCCAGCCCCAGCGCGTCCTCGGCGAGCCCGTGGAAGACAACTACTTCCGCTTGTTGGGCGTCCCCGCCGAGCGCGGACGCATGTTCGCCGCCGGCGAGAGCCGCCCCGGCCACGACCACGTCGTCGTCCTCGCCCACAGCCTCTGGCAAAGCCGCTTCGGCGGCGATCCCGCCGCCATCGGCCGCACCATCACCCTCAACCGCGAGGCCTACACCGTCATCGGCGTCGCCCCGCCCAGCTTCCATCTGCAATCCCACCTCGGCCTCTGGACCGCGCTCAACCTGGACCCCAAGGCGCTGGGCCAGCGCGGCGACCACTCCTACGGCGCCCTCGGCCGGCTCAAGCCCGGCGTCACCCTGGCCCAGGCCCGCCAGGAACTCAGCGCCATCGCCGCGCGCCTGGCCCGGCAATACCCCGCTTCCAATGCTTCCACCGGCGCCCGCGTCTTTCCCCTGCGCGACCGCCTGGTGGGCGCCTCCCGCGCCTCGCTGCTGACGCTCATGGCGGTGGTGGGGCTGGTGCTGCTCATCGCCTGCGCCAACCTCGCCAACCTGCTGCTCGCCCGCGCCCTCGGCCGGCAGAAGGAAATGTCCATCCGCCTGGCGCTGGGGGCGCGCCGCGGCCACATCGTGCGCCAACTGCTCACCGAGTCGGTGCTGCTGTCGCTGCTGGGCGCGCTGCTGGGCGCCGCCCTGGCCGCGGTCGCGGTCCGCGCCGCCGTCGCCCTGCCCGCCTTCCCCCTGCCCCGCTTCAACCCCATCCAGGTCAACGGCGCCGTGCTCGCCTTCACCATCGCCCTGGCGGTGGCCTGCGGCCTGCTCTTCGGCTTGGCGCCGGCGCTGCGCCTCTCCCGTCCCCGCCTCAACCACGAGCTCAGCGGCGCCGGCGCCCTCGCCGGCGGCGGACGCCGCCGCTGGCTCAGCGACGGCCTGATCATCGCCGAGGTGGCGCTCTCGCTCCTCCTGCTGGCCGCCGCCGGCCTCTTCCTGCAGAGTTTCGCCCGCCTCCGCTCCCGCCCCTTGGGCCTCAACCCCAACCACCTGCTCACCGCCGCCCTCACCCTGCCCGCGGCCAGCTACCCATCCCCCGCCGCCGTAGCCCCCTTCCAGCGCACCCTGCTCGCGCGGGTGCAGGCCATTCCCGGCGTCCAGGCCGCCGCGCTCTCCAGCGAACTGCCCCTCGAGGGCGGCAGCAACGGCTATGTTTCCCTGCCCGGCGAGTCTGGCGTCCGCCACTCCCTGGTCGAGTGGACCTACATCTCCCCCAGCTACTTCGCCGCCCTGCAGATCCCGCTGCTCGCCGGCCGCGGCTACACCCCCGCCGAGGCTCAGGCCTGGGATCGCGCCGCGGCGCGGTTTGACGCCCCCACCCCCCCGCCGCCCGCCACCGTCAACAGCCTCAGCTTGCCGGTGGTCGTCAACCAGGCCCTGGCCCGCCACTTCTTCCCCAACCAAAGCCCCTTGGGCCGCCGCTTCCGCCAAGGCGACGACGGCCCCTGGATGACCGTCATCGGCGTCGTCCGCGATGTCCCCATCTTTGGCCTCGACGCCGCCCCCATGGCCCAGGCCTATTTCCCCACCACCGCCCTCGTCAACTCCGTTCATCTCGAACTGCGCTCGGCGCTGCCCCAAGCCGCGCTGGCGGCCAGCCTCCGCCGCGTCCTCGCCGGCCTCGACGCCACCCTGCCACTCTACAACCTCCGCACCATGGACCAGGTCGCCGACCAGTCCGTCTCCAGCCAAGCCTTGCAGCAGGGCTTGGTCGCCGCCTTCGCCCTGCTGGCGCTGCTGCTCGCCGCCGCCGGCCTCTACGGCGTGATGTCCTATCTGGTGGTGGCCCGCACCCGCGAGATCGGCGTGCGCATGGCCCTCGGCGCTTCCCGCGCCGCCGTGATGCGCCTGGTGGTGGGCCGCGGCCTCGCCCTCGCCGCCACCGGCATCGTCCTGGGCACCCTCGCCGCGCTCGCCGCCGGCCAACTCATCGCCAGCCAGCTCTATCAAATCCGGCCCGGCAATCCCCTCACCCTGCTCGCCGCCGCCGCCGTCCTGCTCGCCGCCAGCTTCGCCGCCTGCTACCTCCCCGCCCGCCGCGCCGCCAGCGTCAACCCCATCGCCGCCCTCAGAACCCCATAGCGGCGCGCCGTCCCTCCCCGCAGGCGCCCGCCGCCTACGCCGGCGGCAATATCTTCCACCCCTGCCACGTCCGGCCCCCGGTGTTCCCCTGCTCCGGCTCCTCCGGGTAGGTGGTCTCCGGCCGCGGCCCCGGCTTCACCTTGGCCAGCACGTCCTCCGCCAGCTTCTGCAGCTTGCGGTTGAAGCGGAAGCGCGTCGAGGCGTCAATCACAAACGGCAGGCTGATCAGCTCACCGGCGGGATTGATGGGACTCAGCACCTTGTGGATGGTTAGCCCCTTGAGATCGAGCCAACTGGTGGGCTGCCCGTAGGCGGCGGTGAACTGTTCCGCGTTCAGCAGCTCCTCCGGATGCTCCAGGAACCAGCGGGTGATCTTCTTCAACGCCGGATGCGTGGTGAGAAAATTGTCGAGCGAGATCCAATCCATGCGTTCGTAGGCACCGGTGTCATCCATGGCGTGCAGCTCCTGGTCGGGCGGGGTCGGCAAGGCCGAGGCGAAATCTAGCCCTTTCAGTTTAGGAGAAGGTATCCTGGAACAGCAAGCATGGCCGAGCTCATTCCACCGTTTTCGCTGGATCGCCAGCGCCTCCAGCTCGCCGCCGCCGCCTCCGCCGCGGCCGAGCGCGTGCTGGCCTCCGGGCGCTACGCCCAGGGGCCGGAGTGCGCCGCCTTCGAGCAGGAGATCGCCGCCGAACTGGCCTGCCCCGAGCTGTGCGCCCTCACCTGCTCCAGCGGCACCGACGCCCTCCACTTGGCCCTGCGCGCGGTCGGGGTGGGCCGCGACGATGTGGTGCTGACCACGCCCTTCACCTTCTTCGCCACCGCCGGCGCCATCCTGCTGGCCGGCGCCCGCCCCGAGTTCGTCGACATCGAGCCCGCCAGCTTCAACCTCGACCCCGCCGCCCTCGCCGCCGCCCTCGCCCGCCCCCGCGCCGCCCGCATCGGCGCCATCCTCCCGGTGCACCTCTACGGCCGCATGGCCGCCATGCCCGAAATCCTGGCCCTGGCCGCCGCCCAGGGCATTCCCGTGGTCGAGGACGCCGCCCAGGCCATCGCCGCCCGCCGCGACGGCCGCCCCGCCGGCGCCTGGGGCGCCGCCGGCTGCTTCAGCTTCTACCCCACCAAAAACCTGGGCGCCATGGGCGAGGGCGGCCTGGTCACCACCACCGACCCCGAGGTCGCCGACCGCCTCCGCCTGCTCCGCGCCCACGGCAGCCGCCGCCGCTACGAACACGAGACCATGGGCTGGAACGCCCGCATGCACGAGCTCCAGGCCGCCCTGCTGCGCATGAAGCTCCCCCACCTCGCCGCCTGGAACCACCGCCGCCGCGCCCTCGCCCACGCCTACCAGCAGCAGTTGCAAGCCCTGCCCGGCATCGCCCTGCCCGCGCTTACCGACGACCACGTCTTCCACCAGTACGTCATCCGTACGCCCCGCCGCGATGCCCTCCGCCAGTTCCTGCTCGACCGCCAGATCGGCACCGAGATCTATTACCCCATCCCCCTGCACCAGCAGCCCGCGTTGCGCGCCTTCGCCCTCGGCCCCCTGCCCCAGGCCGAGCGCGCCGCCCGCGAGGTCCTCGCCCTGCCCCTGTTCCCCGAACTCGCCGACGCCGAGCTGGCCCGCGTCTGCCAGGCCATCGCCGCCTTTGCCTGAGGCCCTCCCATGATGAACCGCATGATCGTCGCCAACCTCCGCCGCCGCCCCATGCGCAGCCTCATCAGCATCGTCGCCGTGGCCATGGAGGTGGTGCTCATCCTGATGATCGTCGGCCTCACCAACGGCATGGTCAACGACCACCGCAACCGCATCAACGGCATCGGCGCCGACATCGTCATCCGCGCCGGCAGCGGCTCCATGTTCGCCGAGCTCAGCGGCAACACCCTGCCCGTGCAGGAGGCCCAGGTCTTCGAACGCGTCCCCGGCGTCGCAGCCGCCGCCCCCGTCGCCTACCACCTCACCAGCGGCGTCGAGGCCGTCGCCGGCGTCAACGTCGCCTCCTTCGACAAGGTCAGCGGCGGCTTCCGCCTCCTCCAGGGCCGCACCTTCCGCCCCGGCACCCACGAGGTGATCGTGGACGACCTCGAGGCCGCCAGCAAGCACTACCGCGTCGGCCAGACCATCACCCTCATGGACCAGCCCTTCCTGCTCACCGGCATCTTCGAGCACGGCATGGGCTCGCGCCTGTTCATGGATCTGGGCGTGCTCGACCAGCTCGCCGGCTCGCCCAACAAGGCCGCCACCTTCTACCTCAAGGTCGCCCCCGGCGCCGACAAGGACGCCGTCGTCGCCTCCCTGCAAAAAATGGTCCCGGCGCAAACCGTGCAGTCCATCGCCCAATACCTCTCCCTGTTCACCGCCAGCGAGATCTCCCCCGCGCTGCCCATCTTCCAGCGCGTTATGGTCGGCATCGCCGTCGCCATCGGCTTCCTGGTGATCTTCCTCTCCCTCTACACCACCGTGCTGGAGCGCACCCGCGAGATCGGCATTTTGAAGTCGCTGGGCGCCTCGCGCGGGTATATAGTGCAAGTGATCCTGCGGGAGAGCGAGCTGTTGGCGGGTGTGGGCGTGGTGGTGGGGTCGCTGTTGGCCTACGGCCTGTGGCGCACCCTGGAGAGCGTCTACCCCACCCTGACCATCGAAATGACTTGGAAATGGGTGGTGCTGGGGGCGGTCATCGCCCTCGGTTCCAGCGCCATCGGCGCCCTCTATCCGGCCGTGAAGGCCGCCGGCCAGGACGCCATTGCGGCCCTCGCCTACGAATAGGCGCCGACCAACCAGATGAAACACTTCTTTGGCACCGACG
This sequence comes from Terriglobales bacterium, assembly GCA_035531375.1. Taxonomy (GTDB): domain Bacteria; phylum Acidobacteriota; class Terriglobia; order Terriglobales; family SCQP01; genus SCQP01. The sequence goes on from DATKSZ010000126.1 coordinate 17,454, forward strand.
GCATTCGCGGCGTGGCGGGCGAGCCCCCGCTCGACAGCGCCACCCTCTATGCGCTCGGCTTGGCGCTGGGCGACGACCTGGGCGCGGGCGCGCGCGTGGTCATGGGCGAAGACACCCGCGTCAGCAGCAGCGGCATCGCCGCCACCCTGGCCGCCGGCCTCGCCGCCCGCGGCATCGTGGTGGCCCACGCCGGCGTGCTCCCCACCCCCGGCGTCGCCTTCCTCGCCGCCAGCGGCGGCTTCGCCGCCGGCATCATGATCTCGGCCTCCCACAATCCTTACCAGGACAATGGCGTCAAAATCTTCGGCGCCACCGGCTACAAGCTCCCCGACGAGGAAGAGGCGGTGATCGAGCGCGCCCTGCTGCGCTACCTCGACCAGCCCGCCCCCGACTTCGCCTCCCCGCCCCTGCCCGCGCTCACCGAGCTGCGCGACGCCTACGTCGCCCACCTCGCCGAGCGCTTCCGCCATACCGACTTCTCCCGCCTCCGCCTGGTGCTCGACTGCGCCCACGGCGCCGCCAGCGCCGTCGCCCCGGCCCTTTGCGCCGCCCTGGGCCTGCATGCCGAGATCCTTCACCACGAGCCCGACGGCCGCAACATCAACGCCGGCGTCGGCGCCCTCCATCCCCAACTCCTGGGCGCGCGCGTGCGCGCCGTCGGCGCCGACGCCGGCGTCGCCTTTGACGGCGATGCCGACCGCGCCATCCTGGTGGATGCCCAAGGCGAGATCGTCAACGGCGACTGCGTCCTGCTCATGGCCGCCCGCGACCTGCGCGCCGCCGGCGCACTCTCCCCCGCCGAGGTGGTGGGCACGGTCATGACCAACCTCGGCCTCGAGCGTGTCCTCCAGCGCGAGGGCATCCAACTGCTGCGCACCGCCGTCGGCGACAAATACGTGCTGGAAAAAATGCGCGAGCGCGGCGCCCGCCTCGGCGGCGAACCCTCCGGCCACATCATCTTCGGCGCCGAGGCCACCACCGGCGACGGCCTGCTCACCGCCCTGCACTGCTTCGACCTCATGGCCCGCCGCCGCCTGCCCCTGCGCCAACTCTGCGACGGCTGGCAGGAGATGCCCCAGATCATCGTCAACGTCAAGGTTGCCCAGAAGATCCCGCTCGAGCAGCTCGCCCCGGTCCAGGCCGCCATCCGCCAGGCCGAGGACCACTTCCAGGGCGGTGGGCGCGTGCTGGTGCGCTACTCCGGCACCGAAAAGCTGGCCCGGGTCATGGTCGAGGCCGAGTCGCGGCAGGCGGTCGAGCACCACGCCGAGGCCATCGCCGCCGCCCTGCGCTCCAGCTTGGGAGAATAGGAGCCTAGGCCTGCGCGGGCGTGGTGCGCCCGTACTTGCGCTGGAAGCGCTCCACCCGTCCGGCCGTGTCCACCAGCTTCTGCTTGCCGGTGTAGAACGGATGGCAATTCGAGCAGATCTCCACGTGGATGTCGCCCTTGTGGGTCGAGCGGGTGGCAAAGCTGTGCCCGCAGGCGCAAACCACGCGCATGGGGTTGTAGGCGGGGTGAATCGTGGGCTTCATGGCCAATCCTGATCTGGAAACCCCTATTATACCCAACCCCGCCCCCTCCCGCCAGCCCTGCCTCACTCGCGGCGGTGCGCCTCGATGACCAGGAACTCCTCCCACCTCTCGCCCTCCTCCGACCGCTCGCCCCGCCAAGTGAAGTGGTCGCTCGCAACCGCGGTATAGGTGGCGCGGGTGAAGGCATGGCCGGCCACCGGCTCCTTCATGCAATACGAGAGGCTCTTCCCCTCGGCCCGGACCCCGCCCATCTCCGCTGCGCCCAGGTCCACCCAGGTTCCGGCCAGCGCATTGAGCCACTTCATGTTCCAGGCTTGCTGCTGTGCGTCGTAGGCGCGCAGGTTCACCCCCAGCACCAGCAGCTCGCCCCGCAGGGTCGTCATTCGGAAATCGTCCGCGATCGCATACCCGTCCAGAATGTAGCGCCCTTCCCACGTTGCCCGGAGATCGTCCCAGGTTCCATCCTCCCTCTTCAGCTTCGCCTCGCAGCCCCAGGCGCCGATCAGAAACGCGAAGCGGGCCAGTTCCGGGGCTGCCTTGGGGTTGGGTTGGCCGTATCTCCCGCCGTGCTCCGGCATGCTACCTCCCCGCCGGCCCCGGGGCCGGCAGCGCCAGAATGTACGCCGTCTGGTTCCGCGTCAGCGCCAGCAGCCGGTGCCCGCCTCCGCTGAACTGCGCAAACACCACCGCATGGGGAAACCGGTAAGTCTGCCGGGCGTGGGCCGCGTCGGCACCATAGAGCTTCAGCTCCCGCGGCCGGGTGCGCAGCACAAACACCTTCGCCGCCGGGCTCGCCGCCAGCGCGTCGCCAAACCACGCCACTTGCCGCTGGCCTTGGCCGTCGTAGGCCAGCGTGCGGTGGGCGCCGTCGCTGATATAGAAGCTTCCGCCCATCTGCCACTCCGCCTGCATGCTGGGCGCCGGGTCCAGCAGCCACTGCCGCTCGCTCTTGCCTGTCTGCGGATTTACCAATTCCAGCCATGCCCCGCGGTCGGTCTTCTTGTGCGCTTGCAGCCGCGTCTCGGCCGCCGCATCCCGCTTCATGGCCGCTTTGGCCTCGCCCCACTCTGGCGCATAGGCAAAAACCCAACCGCCTCCACCCAGCAACGGCTTCATCTCCGGCGTTTGCCGCACGGCGAATGGGCGCTGCCACAGCAGCCGCCCGCTTGCCGGGTCGTGGACCTCCAGGCGCGTCCGCCCCGACTTCGACATGTCCCATACCACCTCCTGGCCCCCGTCCAGCCCGGCGTAGTGCCCCACCGGCTGCGCCGGCAACTGCCGACGTGTCCCCTTGGCCAGGTTGAACTCCATTACCGTGCCCACCCCCAACACCGCGTCCATGAATTGCACCGGGTCGCGCAGGGATCCGGTCGGCGCCCGCACCGTCCACAAGTGGTCGCCCGAGAAGGCGTGGCGGGTGAACCCCGGCAGCGCCGCCCCCCCGCTCGACAGCAGGTCCCACACCGCCCCACGCTTGGCCTCCGACGCCGCCAGCAGCCGCAGATCGGGCGAGGCGCCGGCGTCCAACAGGCCGTCCAGCGGCGCCGCCGGCAGCGCCAGCGTGGCCACGTTGCCCAGCCCCTGGGGGCGGTAGTGCACCAGCACAATCGCCCCCCCCTTGGTCTCGCCCGCAAACAAGTTCCCATACCCGTCCACGTCGGCGGTATCGGAGAGGAACAGCATCCGTCCCGTCACCGGGTTCACCACCCCCGCCGGATGCCGGTTCAACGGCCGCACAATCACCAGCGGCCCGCTGGTCTCGCCCTGGATCTCGGCGTCGCCCAAGTGGTATTGTTCCACCACCTTGCCGGAAGGGAACTGCACCAGCTCCCAGTTCTTCTCGCTGGCGTCGTTGGTGCCCATCGCCTCGTCGCCCGGGCCTACAAACGAGAATCGCCGGTTGACCAGCGCATGCAACCCGCCCGGCAGCGCCAGCGGCTGGAGCGTCTTCAGGTCCAGCACCGTGCCCCCGCCCGGCTCCTTGATCGCCAAATACCGCCCGTTCTGCGCCAGGTCGAAGCCGGTCGCCGAGCGCGCCTGGGTCTGGTAGCGCACCGCTCCCGTGGCCACATCCAGCAGTTGCAGCTTGCCGTCCGCCCGCCCGCAGAGCAGCAGATCGGCGTTGGGCGCGGGGTCGGCAAACGCGCATCCCGGGCTCGCCGGCACCACCTGCCGCAGCAGCGTGCGCTGGTGGCTGGCGATGTCCCAGCGCTCCACCCGCCCGTCGGTGGTGTTGAACACCACCGCGCGCGAGTCCGGCGTGAACATCTGCCCCTCGACCCCGCGCTCGGCGATGTGGAACAACAGCGCCAGCGGATGCACCGACATCACCCACACCCCGCCCGCGTCGTCGGCCGCCAGCGTCCGCCCGTCCGGGCTGAACAGCAACTGATAGTAGTTGTCATGCAGCGGCGACAGCGGGATCGTGCGCGCCAGCCCCGGCAGCGCTGTCGCTCCGGCCGGCCGCTGGTAGGCCACCACCGCCCCCTGCCACTGCTGAAACGCCGCCTCCCCCATCAACGGCGCCACCGCCCCGCACCCTGGCCCCGCTGCCCCCGCCGCCGCCACCATCGCCCGCAGCCGCTGCGCGTCCGGCGGCGTGATGCCAAAAATGTTGGTGAACCAGTTGCCCCGCGCTCCCTTGCTCCCGGTCAGGCGGTCGAACAGGTCGGGCAAGCCGCGCGGATCGTAGCCCGCCGCCCGCAGCAGTTGGATGGCGGTCGCATCCGCCTCCTTCTGGATGGCCTCGTCGTTGCCGTGCGATTTCTCCGGGTGCCGCTCCCCCCATGTGATCCAGCGCTGGTAGATGCGGAGAAAACTCTCCTGGCCGGCGCCGTAGCTGGCCACCCCCCAATTGCGCTGCACGCTGGCAGCATACGTCTCCGCCTCCTGGTGGACATAGCTGTGCCCCAGCTCGTGCGCCAGCACCCCGGCCAGCTCGTCCTCGTTGCGCATCAGGCTGACCAGCGGCCGCGTCACGTAGACCTGTCCGCCCGCCATGTCGAAGGCGTCGGCCTGGTCTGACAGCAGCAGGTGCACCTCGACCGGAAAGCCCAGCCGCGGCAGCTCCGCCGTCAGTCGCGCCATCACCCGCTGCAGCTCCGCCGTGAGCTGCGGGTCCGCCACCCCGTCCAGCCCCCCCACCGCCTCCTGCCGGATCGCCTGCGACAGCCACAGCTCCTGCTGCGCCGTCAGCTCCGGCGTCCCCGCCGGCGCCTGGTAGGGCGGCAAGGCCCCGCACCCCGTGCCCTGCGCCCACGCCCATCCCAGCCCGGCCGCCAGTAGCCATTCAAGCAAAACGCCGACGCAACGCCCGCAACGCCACATGCACCCCTCCCGCCAGTACCCCGATCAGCCCATACAGCAGCCCATTCTCCACCGACGACCACAGCGCCAAGTTGGTCATCTGCCGGTCCGTCAGCCCGCTCGCCGTCAGCAGCCGCTCCGACGCCGGCCACAGCCGCACCCACGTCTGCGCCCCGACCCGCCAATGGGTATACAGCGACACCACCAGCAACAGCGCCACCAGCACCCCCGCCATCCCGAACCAGAGGACCCATTGCAGCAGCGTCACCACCGCCAGCACCCGCGCCGATGGTTGTTCCACCACCGGCTCGGGCTGCAACAGCTTGTAGCGCCGCCGTTTCTTCTTGCCCATGGCCAACCGTTTTCCCGCCGTATTCTAACCCAGCCCCGCCTCCGCTGCGCGGCACACCAGCACCAGCGTGCTCTGCGGCCCGGCCTCGACCTCCGCCGCCCCGCCCACCGCGGGCTCGCTCCCCGCCTCATAGAACTCCTGCGGCGGCTCCCGCCCCGTGTCCACCGCCACCTGCCACTGCGTTCCCGGCGCCGCCTGCGGCAGCCGATAGGTGGCGCGCTCCGCGCGCGCATGGAACACCAGGAACAAATCCGGCTGCGACCCCTCCCAAATCAGGCAGGCCACGCTCCCCGCCTCCCCATCCTGCCACTGCGGCGCGCCCCCGTTCGGTCCAAACCACTGGATCTCATTGGCCGAATAAAACGCCTCCCGCCGCAGCGCCGCGTGCCGCCGCCGTAACCCGATCAGGCCGCGGGTGAAGCGCACCAGGTCGGCGTTCCGCTCCGCCAGCCCCCAGTCCACCCAGCTCAGTTCGTTGTCCTGGCAGTACGCGTTGTTGTTCCCCTGTTGCGTCCGCCGGAACTCGTCCCCGCCCAGCAGCATCGGGATGCCGCGCGAGAGCAGCAGCGTCGCCAGGAAGTTCCGTATCTGCCGCCGCCGCACCCCCTCCACCCCCGCCTCCGCGCCCGCCCCCTCCGCCCCGTAGCCGCTGCTGTAGTTGGCGTCGCTGCCGTCGGCGTTGTTCTCCCCGTTCGCCTGGTTGTGCTTCTGGCTGTAGCTCACCAGGTCGTTGAGCGTGAAGCCATCGTGGCAGGTGACGAAGTTCACGCTGCACTCCGGCCCCTTGCCCGAGCGCTGGTAGAGGTCGGCGCTGCCGCACAGCCGGCTGGCGAAGGCCCCCGCCATGCCCCCATCCCCCCGCCAAAAGCGCCGCACGTCGTCGCGGTAGCGCCCGTTCCACTCCGCCCACCGCCGCTCCGAGAACTGCCCCACCTGGTACGCCCCCCCCGCGTCCCACGCCTCCGCGATCAGCTTGGTGTCCCGCAGGATCGGGTCCTCGGCGATCTGCTCCAGCAGCGGCGCGTTGGCGAGGATGGCCCCGTGCTTGTCCCGCCCCAGCACCGACGCCAAGTCGAAGCGGAACCCGTCCACGTGCAGGTCCATCACCCAGGTCCGCAGCGCGTACAGGATCCACTCCCGCACCACCGGATGGTTGGCGTTCAGCGTGTTGCCCACCCCGCTGTACTCCTTGTACCGCCGCGGGTCGGCCTCCTCCAGCATGTAGTAGATCGGGTTGTCCAGCCCGCGCAGGCAGAACGTCGGCCCCGAGGCGTCGCCCTCGGCGGTGTGGTTGAGCACAATGTCCAGGATGATCTCCATCCCGGCGCGGTGAAATGCCTTCACCATCGCCCGAAACTCGTTGCGCGGCTCCCCGCAGCGCTGCACCGCCGCATAGCCGGCCTTGGGCGCAAACATGCTCACCGGGTTGTAGCCCCAGTAGTCCCGCAGCCGCGCCCCGCTGCCCGGATCCATCCGCGCCACGTCCGCCGCGTTGAACTCCTGTACCGGCATCAGCTCCAGCGCCGTCACCCCCAGCTTCAGAAAATAGGGGATCTTCTCCACCAGCGCCTGGTAGGTCCCCGGCTGCGGCACCCCCGCGCTGGGGTGCCGCGTGCATCCCCGCACGTGGGTCTCGTAGATGATCGTCTCCGCCGCCGCCAGCCGCAGCGGATGGTCCCCCTCCCAATCGAAGTGCGCGTGGCAATAGACCGACTTCGGCATCGCCCCGGCGTCGTCGTTCTCCGCCGCCTCTTCCGGTGGCGGCAGCTCGGAGGCGCCCTGGGCCGAGCGGGCGCCGTGCGGGCCCGCCGGCGCAAAGTCCCACCCCATCGGCGCCGCCACCGCCAGCCCGCAGGGGTCGAGCAGCAGCCGCCGCGGGTTGAACCAATACCCCTGCGCCGGCCGGTACGGCCCGCGGGCGCGGTAGCCATAGAGCTGGCCGCTCTCCACCCCTCCCACCCACACGTGCCACACGTCGCCGGTGCGGTGCCGGTCCGGGTCCAAGTCCACCCCCCAGCTCGCCTGCCCGTCCTCCGGCCGCGCGAAAAACTCCAGTCGCATCCCCGTCGCCGCCCGGCAGAAAATCGAAAAATTCACCCCCGGCCCGCGCGCGTGCGCCCCCCACGGCATCGGCGTCCCTTCCCGCACGGTGTGCTGCGCCTCCATGGGTGGCCTCTCAGAAATGCAGCCGCAACTCTCCGATCCGCTCCAGTTGCAAAAACTCCCGCCCCTCGCGCGCGACCACTGCGTCGTGCTCCAGCACCCAGGTGTGCGGATGGGGGATCAGCACTGCGTTCAGCCCCGCCGCCAGCGCCGGGTTGATGTCCGACTTGGGGCTGTTGCCGATCATCCAGCACCGCTCCGCCGGCGCCGCCAACTGCTCCAGCTTGGCCCGGTACGCCGCCTCGTCCTTCTCCGCCACCACGTGCACCTGTTCGAACAGCGGCCCCAGCCCTGATAGCTCCACCTTGCGGCTCTGCTCGGCGTAGTCGCCCTTGGTCATCAGCACCAGCCGGTGGCGCGGCGCCAGATAATGCAGCGTCTCCACCGCGCCCGCCACAAACTCGATCGGCTCGGCGGCGATGCCCGCCGCCAGCGCCCCCACCGCCTCCGCCGCCTCCGCGTTCCAGCGCCCCGGCGCCAGCGCCTGGAAGGCCCGCGTCAGCGCCACCCGAAAGCTCTCCAGCCCATAGCCCATCTCCGCGATCACCCGCCGCTCTTCGCCGTTGATGCACTCCCGCATCGTCCCCGCGTCCCCCTCCGGGTCCACCAGATGGTAAAAGCGCGCGATGGCGCGCTCGAAATACACGTTGTTCTCCCACAGCGTGTCGTCGGCGTCGAGCAGCAGGGTTTGGCCGCGGCGGGGCATCCTGGTCATGGCAGCAGCGCCTCGATCCCGGCTTCGTCCAGCACCGCCACCCCCAGCTCCTTCGCCTTCTCCAGCTTGCTCCCCGGCTCGCTCCCCGCCACCACGTAGTCGGTCTTGGCGCTCACCGCGCTCGTCACCTTGCCCCCCGCCGCCTCGATGCGCGCCTTCATCTCCTCGCGCGAGTGCCGCGCCAGCGTCCCCGTCAGCACCAGCTTCTTGCCCGCCAGCGTCTGGGGCGTCTCGGGCGCGCGCCGCTGCTGCCGCGGGTCCAGCCCCGCCCGCTGCAGCCGCTTCACCAGCTGCCGGTTGGCCGCCTCCTCGAAAAACACATGGATGGACTGCGCGATCCGCGGCCCCACCTCCTCCACCTGCTCCAGCTCCCCCTCCGAGGCCTGCATCAGCGCGTCCAGCGAGCCAAAGTGGTCGGCCAGCGCCTGCGCCGTGCGCTCCCCCACCATGCGGATGCCCAGCCCATAGATCACCCGCCACAGCGCGCTCCCGCGGCTGCGCTCGATCTCCTCCAGCAGGTTCTGCGCCGACTTCTCCCCCATGCGCTCCAGCCCCGCCAGCCCCTCCCGCTCCAGCTTCTCGTAGAGGTCGGCCAGGTCGCGCACCACCCCCCCCTCCACCAACTGCTCGATCAGCGCCGGCCCCAGCCCGCCGATGTTCATTACCCCCCGCCGCGCGAAATGGTGCAGCGACTCCTTCAGCTTGGCCGGGCAGTTGGCGTTGACGCAGCGCAGGATCACCTCGCCCGGCTCGCGGTGCACCCCGCTGCCGCACACTGGGCACCGCGTCGGCGGCTGGTAGGCCTCCCTCCCGCCGTCTCGCACCACCTCCAGCACCTTGGGGATCACGTCGCCGCTGCGCTCGATGCGCACCCGGTCGCCCACCTTCACCCCCAGCCGCTCGATCTCGTCCAGGTTGTGCAGCGTCGAGCGGCTCACCGTCACCCCGCCCACCGCCACCGGCTCCAGCCACGCGGTGGGCGTCAGCGCCCCGGTGCGCCCCACGCTCATCACAATGTCCAGCACCTTGGTCACCGCCTGCCGCGCCGCGAACTTGTACGCCACCGCCCAGCGCGGAAACTTGCCCGTCGCCCCCAGCTTGCTCCACAGCGCCTTCTCGTCCACCTTCAGCACCACCCCGTCAATCTCGTAGGCCAGCTCCTCCCGCTCCCGCTGGCACTGGGCGATGAATCCCAGCGCCGCCTCCAGGTCGGCGCAGCGCGTCCAGCGCGTGGTCTTGAAGCCTGCCGTGGCCAGCGCCTCCATGGTCTCGCCCTGGGTGGCGAACAGGTGCTCGCCCCCCGCCAGCAGGTAATAGCCGAAAAATTCCAGCCGCCGCGCCGCCGTGATCTTGGCGTCCAGCACACGCACCGCCCCGGCGGCGGCGTTGCGCGGGTTGGCGAAGCGCGCCAGCTCCTGGTCCTCGCGCTCCTGGTTCAGCCGCTGGAACGCCGCCCGCGGCATCAGCACCTCGCCCCGCACCTCGAAGTCCTCCGGCAGCCCCGCCGCCCGCCGCTCCCCCGCCCCCACCCGCAGCGGCAGCGTCCGGATGGTGCGCAGGTTGTCCGTCACCTCTTCCCCCGTGGTCCCGTCCCCCCGCGTCAGCCCCTGCGCCAGCACCCCCTCGCGGTAGTGCACCGCCATGCTCAGCCCGTCCAGCTTCAGCTCCGCCACGTAGCCCACCGCCCCCGCCGCCCCCGCCCCCTCCCGCACCCGCCGGTCGAAGTCGCGCAGCTCCGCCTCGCTGTAGGCGTTGTCCAGGCTCAGCAGCGGTGAGCTGTGCCGCGCCTTCGCCAGCCCCGCCCGCGGCTCCCCCCCCACCCGCTGCGTGGGCGAGTCCGCCGTCGTCAGCTCCGGGTGCGCCGCCTCCAGCTCCCGCAGCCGCTGCATCAGCGCGTCGAAGTCGGCGTCGCTGATCTCCGGCCGGTCCTCCACGTAATACAGCCGCTCGTGCCGCCGGATCTCCTCCCGCAGCGCTTCGACCTCGCCTTCCGGCTGCTGGCGCGCGCTCATGCCCGCTCCCGGCACTGCCGGCACACCCCGCCAAACTCCAGCCGCCCCGTCTTGATGGCGAAGCCGCAGGTCTGCTCCACCAACTGCTGCAGCTTCTCGAACTCTTCCGTCTGGAACTCCTCGATCCGCCCGCAGCGGAAGCAGGCCAGGTGCAGGTGGCTCTGCGCCCGGCTCACCTCGTAGTAGTGCTTCTCCCCCTCCAGGTGCATCAGGTCCAGCTCGTCCACCAGCCCGTGCTGCTTCAGCAGCGCCAGCGTGCGGTACACCGTCGCCAGGTTCAGGTTGGCGTCGCGCGCCTGCCCTTGCCGCCACAGCGCCTCCGCGTCCAGGTGCCGCGTGGCGTGCTGGATCACCTCCACCAGCACCCGCCGCTGGCGCGTCAGGCGCACCCCGCGCCGCGCCAGTTCGGCGCGCAGGTCGTAGCGTTGGGCCAAGTCCGGCATGACGGATTCCACTGCCTCTCCCCTCTGATGGTATGCTGCTGGGCAGTCTATGGACAACCTCACCCATTCCCTGGTCGGAGTTGCCCTTTCCCGCGCCTTCTTCAAAAAGCGCGTCGCCTTCGCCACCACCGCCCTGGTCATCGCCGCCAACCTGCCCGACCTCGACCTGCTCTACAGTTGGCCCGGCATCCGCTATCTCGAGTACCATCGCGGCCTGTTCCACTCCCTCGTCCTGCTCCCCCTCTGGGCGCTGGCCGTGGCCCTCGCCCTGCGCTGGTTCGCCGCCCGCCGCCAACAGCCCCTGCCGGCGCTGCGCATGGGCTTCCTGCTCGGCCTCGCCGGCGTCGGCTCCCACATCCTGCTCGACTGGTGCAACGCCTACGGCGTCCGCCTCTTCGCCCCCTTCAGCCGGACCTTCTACGCCCTCGACATCTCCCCCATGCTCGACCCCTGGCTCTGGCTGCTGCTGCTCTCCTTCCTCGGCTTCCCGCTGCTGCTCGGCCTGATCACCACCGAGGTCGGCGTCCCCAAGAAAAATCCCCACCGCCTCAGCGGCCTCCTCGTCCTGGTCCTCTTCGCCGCCTGGCTCGGCCTGCGCGCCCGCCAGCACGCCGCCGCCCTCGACGAGCTCAACTCCCCCGACGTCTCCCGCTACTTCAACAACCAGCTCCCCTACAACTGGGCCGCCTTCCCCACCTCCAGCCCCTTCGCCTGGCGCGCCGTTGTGGACCTGCCTGCCAATTACCTGGTCGCCGACCTCTCCTCCCCCTGGGACTCCAGCCAGGCCACCTTCACCCTGCGCCGCAACTACATCAAGCCCCCCCGCACCCCCGCCGTCGCCGCCGCCGAGCAGACCCCCACCGGCCGCATCTTCCTCTGGTACGCCCGCTTCCCCATGGCCGACGAGGAGCAGCACGGCAGCGATTCCGTCGCCATCCTTACCGACATGCGCTTTGCCCAAGGCGTCCAGCGCCCCGCCATGCAGGCCACCGTCACCCTCGACGACAGCCTCCGCGTCATCCGCCAGCGCTTCTCCTGGACGCACTAGTGGACTGTCCTCGTGTAACATAAAGCGTTCGTTAGCGTATAAAGGGGCATGCCTTTCGTTGCCCCGGTTCTCCGTGTGAACAAGAAGCAGCGCCATCAGCTGGCTACGCTGATCCGCCGGCAAAATGCACCTGCCG
>DATKSZ010000127.1:0-2792 GCA_035531375.1 Terriglobales bacterium
CAGGATCAGGTTGGTCGAGACCGGCGCCACCTGGTAGAGCCGCGTCTCGCGGAACTTGCGCTCCACATCGTACTCGGCGGCGAACCCGAACCCGCCGTGCGTCTGCAGGCAGACATTGGCCGCCTCCCACGAGGCATCCGCCGCCAGCAGCTTGGCCATGTTGGCCGCCGCCCCGCAGGGCTTGCCCTGGTCGAACAGCGCCGCCGCCTCGTAGCGCATCAAATCCGCCGCCAGCAGGTTGGCGTAGGCCCGCGCGATGGGAAACTGCACCCCCTGGTTCTGCCCGATCGGCCGCTGGAACACCCGCCGCTCGCCCGCGTAGATCCGCGCCTTGTCCAAAAACCAAAAGCCGTCGCCGATGCACTCGGCGGCGATCAGGATGCGCTCCGCGTTCATCCCGTCCAGGATGTAGCGCAGCCCCTGGCCCTCCTCCCCAACCCGGTTCTCCGCCGGCACCGGAAAGCGGTCGAAGAACACCTCGCTGGTCTCGTGGTTCACCATGTTGCGGATGGGCCGCACCGCGATCCCCGGCGTCGAATCCAGATCGCGCGGCAGCTCCACCAAAAACACCGACAGCCCCTCGGTCTTCTTCTTCACCTCCGTCCGCGGCGTGGTGCGGGCCAACAGCAGCATCAGGTCGGTGTGGCGCAAACGCGAGATCCAGACCTTCTGCCCGGAGATCAAGTAGCGCTCGCCCTCGCGCTCCGCCACCGTGCGCGTGCTGGTGGTGTCGGTGCCGGTCGTGGGCTCGGTGATGGCAAACGACTGCAGCCGCAGTTCGCCCCGCGCTAGGGCCGGCAGGTAGCGCTGCTTCTGCGCCTCCGAGCCGTGCCGCAGCAGCGTCCCCATGGTGTACATCTGCGCGTGGCAGGCGCCCGAGTTCGCCCCCGAGCGGTTGATCTCCTCCAGAATCACCGAGGCCTCGGCCAAGCTGAGCTCGCCCCCGCCATAGGCCTCCGGAATCAGCGCCGCCAGCCACCCCGCCCGCGTCAGCGCCGCCACAAAATCGTCGGGATAGGCGCCCGCGGCCTCGACCTTCTGCCAGTAGGCGCTGTCGAAGTCGCGGCAAAGCTCCCGCACCGAGATGCGGATATCGCTATGCAGATGGGCGCGGGGGTTGATTTCCATATTGGCTGTCGAGTCCGAAAGTCGCCATGTCGGCAGTGTGCGGCAGCGCGGCGAAGCTGTCCAGCCAAGCCTGTGGGCAGCCCAGCAACCCGCGCAATTTGCTCTCCAATTCCGCCTCGCTGGCCGGGTTCTCCGGGCTGCCGCGGGGATGGTCCACGCTCGCCTCGAGGGTGGCGCCGTCGGCAAGCCGAACCCGCACCCGCGCCGGCCAAGCCTGCGGGTAGCGCGCGCTGAGCTCGTCGGCCACGGTAATCTGTATCTTCGGCAGCAGCGCCGCCAGCGCCGGCGCGCGCACGCCGTCGGGGCCAAAGCGCTCCGCGGTGAACTGCGCCAGCCCCACCGCGCCCTCGTGCCAAGCCACCGCGGCGACATAGGCCAGGCTGAACTGCGCTTGCGCCGCCGAGCGCGGGTTGCTCTGCGCCACGATGGCAAAGCCCGGCCCATAGGTGGCGATCTCCAGCGCCCGCAGCCCGCCCCCGCCGGCGGCCGTGCGCAACTCCAGCACCGCATCCGCCGCGGTATGGGTGTGTCCGCAGCAGGCGTGCAGCTTGAAGCTGGTCTCGCCGATCTTCCAATGGTGGCCCAGCCCCTCGGTCACGCGCGAGGGGTCAAACGCCGCGCTGGTGGCGTGGAAGAATCCGCGCGCGCCCTCGAGGATCCGGCCAGCGCCGGTGAAACCGCTGCGGGCGAGATCGGCGGCCAGCACCCCGTTGAACGCCGCCTTGCCGGCGTGCAGCGGCTTGCTCATCGCCCCGTCGCAGTTGAACTCCCAAAGCCCGGCCGCTTGCGTTCCGGCCGTCCCCAGCGCGTGGTTCATGGCTTCCGCCTTCAGCCCCAGGAGCGACCCGGCCGCCACCGCCGCCCCAAACGTCGCCACCGTCCCGGTCGGATGCCAATAGCGGTAGTGCGCGGGGTTCACCGCCTCCCCAATGCGCAGCGCCGCCTCGTAGCCCAAGGCCACCGCCCGCAAAAACGCCCTCCCGCTGGCGTGTTCGCGTTCCGCCACCGCGAGCGCGGCGGCGATGATCGGCGCCCCGGGATGCAGCGTCGCGCCGGCGTGCAGGTCGTCAAGCTCCAGCCCATGCGCCGCCGCTGCGTTGGCCATCGCCGCCGCCGCCGCCGCCGCCCGGCCACCCCCGAGAACGCGGCATTGCGCGCTCTCCCCCTGCCCCCCAATCCACTCCCGCACCAGCCGCGCCGCCGGCGCCGCCGTCCCCGCCCGCGCCACCCCCCACCAATCCCGCACTAGCCGCAGCGCAGCCCGCCGCGCCGCCTCCGGCAGAGCCTCGGCCCCCACCAGCCCCTCCGCCAACTGCAGACTGATCTCCCCCGCCTCCGCCATAGGACATCCATCATAGCCCGCTGGTGCTGTGGCCCACCGCTCGCGGGGGTCGCGCCGCTTTGCCCGCTGGCAAAATCGGCGCGGCCCCAGCGAGGCGCAGCGCCGACTTGGGGCCACGGGGCCCCATGTCGGTGCGAGCACGCCGCCCCGCGCCGCTACAGCGGGGCGGCTCACAAGCGGGACGCGCGCCGCACCGGCCTGGCGCTGCTACAGCCGGGCCGGGCAGGCGCGCTTGATCTGATAACGACCCCGGCCTCCAATCCCGAGTAGAGTGGGTTTGCGTAAAAAAACCAGCCGCTCGGGACGAAGGAGGCCGAGATGG
>DATKSZ010000128.1:0-19211 GCA_035531375.1 Terriglobales bacterium
CTGGAACTCGGCGTCGGTGTAGCCGCGGCGGTCGCGGACGGCGTAGGTCTGGTAGAGATCGCGCATGGCGCTGTCGAGCGAGTTGCGGTTGTGGCTGTGCTCGCGGATGGCCAGATCGAGCATGGCGCCCAGCAGCGCGCCATTGTCGTAATAGGAGATGGAGGTGTCGCGGTTGGCGCCCACGCCGGAGCCCGTGCTCCAGGCGTCGAGGCTGGACTCGGTGGCCGACTGGTAGCGGTGCCCCGGCGCATTCTCGAACTGGTCGAGCGCCGCCTGCAACTTCGCCAGGTACGCCTTCCCGCTCATCAGGCCGGCGCGCTCGACCAGCAGGTCCTCGTAGTAGACCGTCAACCCCTCGGCCACCCACAGCATGTCGGTGAGGTTGGCGGCCTGGTAGTCGAACGGCCCCAGCGCGAGCGGCCGGATGCGCTTGACGTTGAAGTTGTGGAAATACTCGTGCGCGACGTAGCTCAGCCACGACTGGTAGCCGGAGGGGGTGAGCAGGCCGTTGCCGTTGAAGGCGATGGCGGCGGAGTTGAGGTGCTCGATGCCGCCGTTGCCGTGGCCGATCATCAGGAAGACATATTTGCGGTAGGGCACGGCGCCCATCATGTCGGTCGCCACGGTGACGATGCGCTTCAGGTCGGCCGCCATCTTGGCGCGGTCCACCGCCGCCGGCACACCGTCGAGGACGATCTCGTGGGGGACGCCGCGCACGGTGAAGGTGGTGGTGTCTTCCGTGCCCAGCAGCCAGGGCGAGTCGTAGAGGGTGTCGAAATCGGGGGCGCGGAAGGTTTCCGCCGCGCCCGGCACCGCGTCGAGGCTGGTGGCGACGGTGGTCCAGCCGGCGGGCGGGTGCAGGGCCACCGTGGCCGGCAGGCGCAGCTTGCCGGCAAGGTAGAGGAAAAGGCCCGGGGGCGCAATGAAGCCGCCCTGCGCGTCGAGCGAGTTGCTGGCCACGAAGGCGCGCGGGGCGGCCACGTCGTAGCTCACCACCACCAGCGGCGCGTGCGCGGTGACCACCCGCCAAGCGCTCTCTGTGGTCTTTTCCCAAGCCAGCGCGCGGCCGGCGCCGTCGCGGGCGGCGAAATGGCTGACGTAGCGGGCGTAGTGCATCAGCCCGTAGTAGCCCGGCATCCATTCGGGCATTTCGAAGTCGGTGAGCTCGCCGCTGGGGCCGGTGACGCGCATCTGGACCTGGTACTGATGCCGCGCCGGCTGCGGCACCACGCTGAAGCGCACCGCCTGCGCCGCGGCCACCAGCGCCAGCGCCGCCGCCAGGGCGGCCGCGCGCGCTGCAAGGTTTCTTCGCATGCTTCCCCTCCGCTGAGGCGCATTATACCTGCGGTGCGGAACGCAGCGCATGGCTGGTGGCCCTTCTATGGCGCCAGCATCACCAGCAGCGAGCTGATCATGCCCGACGGCCACAGCCTGGAGAAGGTCGGCGTCATCCCCGACGTGTTGGCGCTGCCCGCGGCCGCCGATCTCGCCGCCGGGCGCGACACCGTCCTGGCGCAAGCCGTCCGACTCGCCGGCGGCTCGGCCGATCCCGCCGTTGTCGTCAAGGCCTTTCCCACCATCTGGGTGCCCTCCTCCGACAATGAGGCCGACGTCAGGCTGGCGACGGCCCGGTGCGGTGCCTGATCCCGTTCGCTTACCGACCGGCGCCGCCGTGCACCACCACCCGCTTTTCCAGCCCGACGGGGCCACGGTTCCAGGGCGGGCGGAATCACGTCCCGGGTGCAGCCAAAAGCGGCACGCCGGCGGCGCGGGCGGCGGCGGCCAGGGCCTGATCCAGCGTGGCGAGAGGCAGGCGCAGTCGGAGGGCCAGCTCAAGGTAGGCCGCATCGTAAACGGAAAGACGGCCGGCGCGAGCGAGTTCCAGCGTCCGGTCGCTCTCCGGCGCACGGTCGAGCACGACGGGCAACTGCGCGACAGCCGCCAGAAACCCGGCGGTCTGATGGACGGCGATGCGGCCTCTGCGTTGGTTGACCACGAGGGTGTTGCGCAGCTCGAACCACCAGAGCGCAGGAGCACAGGCGGCACTGCGCTCCAAATGCTGGAGCGCGGCTTGGGCGGATGGATGGCCTTCGTCCGGAAACGCCCAACTGGCGGCCACCGAGGCGTCGAGCACGAAGCCGCAGGTCATCGCCGGCCCTGGTCGCGCGCCGACAGCAATTCGGCGATGGCGACGGGGGCGGTGTGGCGGCGCAGGCGCGCGATCTCCTCGAGAGCGCGCGCCGCCTGTGCCTGCGCGCGTGCCATCTCGGGCACGAGCCGTGCAATCGGCCGGTGATGGCGGGTGATCACGAACGACTCGCCCTGCTCCACCTGGTCGAGGAGCTGCAGAAGGTGGCTTTTGGCCTCGGAGGCTTGGACGCGGCGCATATTGACCAGTCGAATGACTAGTCAAATAATAGCACGCGCCCGCGCCGGGTTCTACTCGGCGCGCAGGGTTTGGGCCGGGTCGGTGGCGGCGGCGCGGCGGGCGGGGATGAGGCCGGCGATGAGGGCGCAGAGGGCGAGGGCGGCGGAGGCGCCGAGGTAGGCGCGGGGGTCCGAGCTGGGGACGCCGTAGAGCTGGCTCTGCATCAGGCGGGCGGCGAAATAGGCGGCGGGCAGGCCGAGGGCGAGGCCGACGCCGACCTGGGCGCCGACGCGCCGCAGCACCAGCCCCACCACGCTGCCCCGCGACGCCCCCAAGGCCATGCGGATGCCGATCTCGCTCCGCCGCCGCGCCACTAGGTAGGCGGTCACGCCGTACAATCCCACCGACGCCAGCACCAGCGCCAGCAGGCCGAACAGGGCGCAGAGGTCGGCCACCAGGCGGTCCTCGATGAAGTTGCCGGCCACCTGCTCGCCGAAGCTGCGGAAGTCCGCGACGGTGAGGTTGGGGTCAATGCCGGCCAGGGTGCGGCGGACGAGGGCGTCGGCCTCGCCGCCGGGGGCGTGGCGGAAGTGGAGCACGATGGCGTTGACGAACTGGGATTCATCCTCCCCCTGGTTCATGCTGGTTTGGGTATAGGCGCCGTAGCGCTGGCCGAAGGGGCGGAGGAAGACCGGCCGCACCGGGCCGCGGGGGTCGTTCATCTTGAAGTCGCGGAACACGCCCACGATCTCGAAGGCGGCGGAGTACTGGGGATAGTCAATGCCGAAGTGCTGGCCGATGGGGTCCTGGTGGGGGAAGAAGTGCTGGACGAAGGTCTGGTTCACCAGCGCTACTTGGGGCGAGGTGGCGGTGTCCTGGTCGGTGAAGCCGCGGCCGCGGACGATAGGGACGCCGATGGCGTCGAGGAAGCCGGGGCTGACCCGCTCCCAGGTCGAGCCGCAGTGGCTGTTGGGGCCGGGGGCGGGGCCGCCTTGGGGGATGACGCACTCGCCCCAGTTGTCGCCCTCGAGCGGGCTGTACATGGCGAGGCCGACGCTGGCCATGCCGGGGAGGCCGGCGAGGCGGTCCTGGAGCTGGCGCTCGAGCGCGGGCAGGCGGGCGCGGGTGTAGCCGGCGCCGGAGGGGTCGAGGTGGAGCACATAGCGGTTGGCGGTGGCGACGCCGAAATTCTGGTTTTGCAGGTTGGCCAGCGAGCGGGACATCAACAGGGCTCCGGCGAGCAGCACCAGCGACAGGGCGGCCTGGAAGACCACCAGCGCGTACTGGGAAAACGAGGCGCGGTCGCGGGTGGAGCGGCCGGCGCCGCGCAGGGCGTCGGCGGGATGGGCGTGGGCGGCGAGCCAGGCCGGGGCCAGGCCGAACAGGATGCCGGTGGCCAGCGACACCGCCAGGGCGAACAGCAGCACCACGGCGTTGGGGGTGGCGGCGATGGCGGAGTGCTGGGCGGTGGGAAAGGCCAGCGCCAGCAGGGTGCGGGAGCCGGCGTAGGCCACCGCCAGCCCGGCCAGGCCGCCGAGGCAGCCCAGCAGGGCGCTTTCGGTGAGCAGGCGGCGCACCAGGCGCGGCCGCGACTCGCCCAGCGCCATGCGCACCGCGATTTCCGTTTGCCGGGCGGTGCCCCGCGCCAGCAGCAGGTTGGCGATGTTGGCGCAGGCGATCAGCAGCACCACCGCCGCCAGGATCATGAGCAGGCGCAGCCCGTCGCCGGTTTGCTGTTGCAAGCTCTGGATGCCGCCGCCGGCGGGCACCAGGACCACGTGCTGTTTGGGGATGATGGCGGCGCCGCCGTTGGCGGTGTAGGTGGAGCGGGAGGAGAGCCAGTTCCGCAGCGTGGCCGAGAGCTGGGCCTGCAGGGCGGCGATGTGGGTGCCGGGGCGGACGCGGCCGATGGGGTAGAGCCAGTGCTCGTCCGGCTGGACCAATAGGGCGGACGCCGGATTCTCGCCGCGCAAGGTGGGCTCGGCGATCAGCGGCAGCCAGACCAGGGGCGGGCGGTCGCTGACGCGGTCGCCGAAAAAGCCGCGCGGGGCGATGCCAATGATGGTGAAGGGATGGGCCTGGATGTTCACTTCGGCGCCCAGGATGGAGCGGTCGCCGGCAAACTCGCTTTGCCAGGCGGTGTAGCTGATCACCGCCACCGGCGCGGCGCCGGGGCGGTCGTCGGCGGCGGTGAAGAAGCGGCCGGCGAAGGGGCGCAGTCCCAGGGTGGTGAAGTAGTTGCCGCTCACCAGCTCGCCGCTCATCGGCCGCGCCAGGGCGCCGCCGCGGCGCACCGCCCAGGCGGAGTTGCCGGCCTGCACCGCCGCCAGGTGCTCGAACTCCGGCGCCGCCGCGCGCAGCGCCCGGTAGAGCGGATAGGAGAAGATGTCGAAGTCGCCGTGGTCGCCGACAAAGCCGCCGTTGACGCAGCAGTCGTTGGTGTCGCCGATGCGGTAGAGCTGGGCCGGGTTGGCCACCGGCAAGGAGCGCAGCAGGATCCCCTGGATGAGGGTGAAGATGGCGGTGTTGGCGCCGATGCCCAGCGCCAGGGTGAGCACCACCGCCAGGGTGAACACCGGCGCCTGGCGCAACTGCCGCAGGGCCTGGCGCAGGTCTTGGGCGAAGGTGGCCAGGGTGGCGAGGGGCGAGCGGGTGGATGGCGCCGGCGGCATGCGGGGGGGCTCCTGCCTGCAATACCGGCGCCGGGGGAAAAGGTTGCAGGAAAATGCGCGGCCGGGGCTGGGAGGCGGCGCGGTTAGGGCTCGGGAAACAGGCCGGGCAGCCAGCGCGCGGCGAGCGCTGCGGGGAAGGCGAGGCGGAGCGGCGCGCGCGGGCTGGCGGAGGTCAGCACCTCTTGGGCCAGCAGGGTGGAGACAATGCGGCGGGCCTGGCGCTCGCCCACGCCGGCGGCGGCGGCGGCTTCGCCGCGCGGCAGCTCGCCGCGGTAGAGCAGGGCCTCCAGGATTTTGCCGGACCGCGGCGGCAGGCTGCCGAGGCGAACTTCTTCCTCCGCCCAAAGCCCGATGCGGGCGCGCAGGCGATCGGGCTGGAGCAGGCTAGCCATGAAGCCCACCTGGTCGGCGCAAACCTTCAGGAAAAAGCGCGTGAACTCGGCCAGTGCCTCCTCGCTCAGGGCGCCGCGGCCGTCGAGGTCGTTGCGGCGCGGGCGGTCGCAGTTGGCCAGCAGCGTCCGGTATTCGTTGACGTTGCGGGCGAGGCCGCGCGCGACCGACCAGATGGCTCCGGTATCGAGCAGCTCGAGCAGCATCGCGTGCGACATGAGGCGCGCCACCCGGCCGTTGCCGTCGAGGAAGGGATGCATCCACAAGAGGCGGTGGTGGGCGGCCGCGGTTGCCAGGATTGCCTCCGCCTTGCCGAGATGGCTGTAGCCCAGCTCGAAGCGGCGCAGGAAGCGGGGCAGCGCGCCGGCGCTGATCGGCACCAGCGTGCCCACCTGGACGTCGCGCTGGCGCAGTTCGCCGGGGATGACGCGCACCTTCTCGCCGGTTCCCGGGTCGGAAACCCAGAGAAGGCCGTCGGGCAGCAACTCGCAAAAACGCCGGTGAATCTCGCAGATTCCCGCAGCGGTCGAGGCGCGGCCGCCGCCCAGGCCGCCGCCGTCCATCCACGCTTGCACCGCGATGTGGGCCTCGGCTTCGAGCTGGAGGTCGCGCTCGCGGGCATCCGGACTGTAGTGCGCTTTGAGCGCCCGCTCGATGTCCACCGGGTGGGTATTGTGCCCTTCGATGAGGTTGGAGTAGTAGCAGTTCATCGAACGCACCAAGGCCGCAAGCGAAGCCAACAGCGGCGCCGGCAAACTGCCGCGGAAGCCGGCGGACTTGCGCGCCAGCTCGAGGGCGAGGTCGGTGAGGCCGACACGATGGCGGGAGCCGGCCTCGAGGAGCAGCGGCTCCATGAGGCTGAGGGGCTCGCCCCGGTCCGGAGCGATGATGTCCGCTTTGATGTCCTGTACAAAATTCACAGTAATCTATTATATATCAATAGATTAAAGAAGCCTAAAGCTGTGAATTGCTGCCATGATGTCCGCGTGGGAGGCCGGTCATGGCCGGGGCGGATTTTGGGGGAACTCGCCGTCGGTCCAAGCGGAGCCGTCGGGGAAGTGCTCCTTTTTCCAGATGGGGACGGACTGCTTAAGGGTGTCGATCAGGAAGCGGCAGGCCTCGAAGGCGGGGGCGCGGTGGGCGGCGGCGACCACGATCTGGACGCTGACCTCGCCCACGCGCAGGGTGCCGAGGCGGTGGACGATGCGGATGGAGAGCAGGGGCCAGCGCGTGGCGGCCTCGGTGGCGATGGCGGCGAGGCGGGCGCGGGCCATGGGCTCGTAGGCTTCGTATTCGAGGGCGACGACTTTCCTGCCCTGGCTGTGGTTGCGGGTGACGCCTTCGAACGAGACCACCGCGCCGTGGCGTCCGTGGGTGTCGGGGGCGGGCGGCGGCGGCAGGGGCTCGCGCACCAGGGCGGTCTCGATCGCTGTTTCGGGAACTCCCCCGCTCATGGGCGGCAGCAGCGCGACCTCGTCGCCTTCGTGGAGCGGGGTCTCGGGGGCGGAGAACTCGGCGTTGACGGCGAGCAGCAGGCTGCGGCCGAGTTCGCCCAGTTGCGGCTCGCGCTCGCGGTAGTGGCGGAAGACGTCGGCGGCGGTGGGCGCGCCGGGGAGCTCGAGCCACTCCTCGCGCACGCCCAGGCGCTGTGCCAGCCCCGCAAACAGCACGGCCCGGATGCGCATCGCGGCTAGCCTTCCTCGGCATGCCGGTCGGCGCCGCCGAGGACGTCGAGGGCGTGGGGCAAGAGATCGAGGATGCTGGCCAGGCTCTCTTCGGCGGCACTGGGGCTGCCGGGGAGGTTGAGCACCAGGCTGCGGCCGCGCAGGCCGGCAATGCCGCGCGAGAGCCAGGCGCGGGGGTTGTGGGCGGCGCCGGCGGCGCGCATGGCCTCGCCCAGGCCGGGGGCGAGGCGGTCCACCACCTTGCGGGTGGCCTCGGGGGTGAGGTCGCGGGGAGAGAAGCCGGTGCCGCCGGTGGTGACCACCAGCGCGGCGGCGGACGAGGCGGCGCGCAGGGTTTCCACCAGCAGGCGGAGGCGGTCGGGGACGACGGCGGTGGCCACCACCTCGAAGCCGCGGCGGGAGAGCAGGGCGGCGACGCGGGGGCCGCTGGCGTCGGGGCGCTCGCCACGGGCGCTGCGGTCGCTGACGGTGATGACGATGGCGCTGCGGCGGGAAGAGCTTTTGGGGAAGCGGGGGGGCGGGGGTTGGCGCATGGGGAACCGGTCAGCGGCGGCGGCGGTAGTCGCCGCTCTGGCCGCCGCTCTTGTGCTCGAGCACGATCTCGATGGTCATGTCGTGGTCGAGCGCCTTGCCCATATCGTAGACGGTGAGGGCGGCGACGCTGACGGCGGTGAGCGCCTCCATCTCGACGCCGGTGGGGGCGGTGGTGTGGACGCGGCTGGTGAGCCCGACGCCGTGGCGGCGGTAGCGGGCCTCCAGTTCGACGCCGGTGAGCGCCAACGGGTGGCAGAGCGGGATGAGCTCGGCGGTGCGCTTGGCGGCGGCGATGCCGGCGATGCGGGCGATCTCGAGGGGATCGCCCTTGGGCCCGGCGCCGCGGCGGAGGGCGGCGAGCACGGCGGGCTTCATCCGCACCAGGGCGCTGGCGCCGGCGCTGCGCAGGGTGGGGGGCTTGGCGCTGACATCCACCATGCGGACGCTGCCGTCGGGGCGGAGGTGGGTCAAGCCGGAGTGCGGTGCAGCCTTGGTTCGGGGCATGAAACTGAGGCGATTATCGCATGCACCGGAAAAGGGCTGGCAGCTTGCAGCCGGCAGCTTGGGAGGGGTAGACGGAGGAAGTGGGGATGGCGCGGGATGGGCACGGCCAATCGGTAGGCGCGGGCCCCTGCGCGGCTGCGCCGCGCGCCCCGCTTGTGCTCACGCCGGCTTGGGGGCCCCGCGGCCCCAAGCCGGCGCTGCGCTTCGCAGGGGCCGCGCCGACTTCGCTTCCCGGGGGCGCAGAAGCGCCACTGGCGCTTCTGCCCCTGCGGCATTTCGCGGCCTTTCGCGCCGATTTTGCCCGCAGGCAAAGCGGCGCGACCCCCGCGAGGGGAGGCCGCCCCGCGCTGGGTGCACAATGGGCTGTGGGCTCGCGGCAGACATCTTTCAATGAGCGCGCGCCGCAGCGCGAGCTGGGGCTGGAGGCGGCGCGGGAGTGTGTGCTGGCGCGGGTGGCGGAGCACGTCGCGGCGGATGGCGCCGCGTTGCGGCGCGGCCGCGCCGAACAGCCCTTGGGGCGGGTGCTGGCGGCGGCGGTGGTGGCCGACCGCGACTATCCTCCGTTTCGGCGGGCGCTGCGCGACGGCTACGCGGTGCGGGCGGCCGACTGCGCTGCGGCGGGGGCGGTGCTGCGCCTGCTGGGCACCGTGCCGGCGGGGCAAGAGAGCGCGCTGGTGGTGGAACCCGGGACTTGCGCGGCGATCATGACCGGGGCGCC
The DNA here is from genome assembly GCA_035531375.1 of Terriglobales bacterium. Classification (GTDB taxonomy): domain Bacteria; phylum Acidobacteriota; class Terriglobia; order Terriglobales; family SCQP01; genus SCQP01. Next base: position 8,872 of record DATKSZ010000128.1, read on the forward strand.
GGTGCCGGCGGGCGCCGATGCGGTGGCCATGGTCGAGCGGAGCGAACGCCGGGGCGCGGGGGTGGTGCTGGCGGCGGCGGTGCGGGCGGGCGAGCATATCGCCGCCGTCGGCAGCGACCTGCGCCAGGGGGCGGTGATCGCCGCCGCCGGGCGGCGGCTGGACCCGGCGGCGCTGGCGGCGCTGGCGAGCGTAGGGTGCGCGCGGCCCGAGCTCTACCTGCCGTCGCGGGTGGCGCTGCTGAGCACTGGCGACGAGTTGGTCGAGGCGAACGAGACGCCGGGCGGGGCCCAGATCCGCGATGCCAACGGACCGGGGCTGGCGGCGCTGGCGCTGCGCGCGGGCGCGGAGGTGGTGCGGCAGGAGCGGGTGCGCGACGATGCCGGGGCGCTGGGCGCCAGCCTGGACCGGGGGCTGGCCGACTGCGACCTCTGGGTGTGCAGCGGCGGGGCGTCGGTGGGGGCGTTTGACCTGGTGGCGCCGATGCTAGCGGCGCGCGGCGCGGAGTTTTACTTTGACGCGGTGCGAATGCGCCCGGGACGCCCGGTGCTGTTTGGCAAGGTCGCGGGGCGGCTGTTCTTTGGGCTGCCGGGCAATCCGCTGGGGACGATGCTGGCTTTCGAGTTGCTGGTGCGGCCGGCGCTGGAGTTGCTGGGCGGGGTGGCCGAGGTGGCGCCGCCGTTCGTCGGCGCGCGGCTGGGCTACGATTACCGCGGGCCCGCGCTGGGGCTGACCGTGTTTCGGCCGGCGCGGCGCGCGGCGCGGGGGCTGGAGACGGTATTGGAGGAGATCCCCTACCACGGCTCGGCGGACTTGGCGGCGGCGGCGGCGGCCGACTGCTTTTGGAGGGTGCCCGAGGGCACGACCGAGGTCGCGGCTGGCAGCGCGGTGCAGATGGTCCTAAAATGAGGGCTTATGGCGGCAGCGCCCTTTCTGCGCGATAGCTTTGGGCGCGTCATCACCGACCTGCGCATCTCGGTCACCGACCGGTGCAACTACCGCTGCGTCTACTGCCGCGTCGGGCGAGGCGAAGAGGAGGGCGCGCCGGCGGCCGATCGCGGGGGTCGCGCCGCTTTGCCCGCCGGCAAAATCGGCGCGAAAGGCTGCGAGTTTCCGCAGGGCGGCCCGCTCCCGGGAGACGAATCCGGCGCGGCCCCAGCGAAGCGCAGCGCCGACTTGGGGCCACGGGGCCCCCAAGTCGGCGCGAGCATGCCGCCCCGCGCTGTTCCAGCGGGGCGGCCCACAAGCGGGACGCGCGCCGCAGGCGCGCTGGGGCCCGCGCCCACCGAGGACGCGCTGAGCTGGGCGGCGCTGCAGCGGCTGGCGCGCGTCTTCGTCGGGCTGGGGATACGCAAGGTGCGCCTGACCGGGGGCGAGCCGCTGTTGCGGCGCGGGCTGGCGGACTATATCGGGTTTCTGCGCGGGCTGGGCGTGGGCGACATCGCGCTCACCACCAACGGGCATTTGTTCGCCGGGATGGCAGAGGAGCTGCGGCGGGCCGGGCTGGGGCGGGTGACCATCAGCCTCGACAGCCTGCAGCCGGAGAAGTTCGCCCGCATCACGCGCGTGCCCGACGGGCTGCCGCGGGTGCTGGCGGCGCTCGACGCCGCGGGGGCGGCGGGGCTGGCGCCGGTCAAGGTCAACGTGGTGCTGCTGCGCGGCTTCAACGACGACGAGGTCGAGGCGCTGGCGGAGTTCGCCCGCGGGCGCGCGGCCACGGTGCGCTTCATCGAGTTCATGCCGCTGGAGCAGGGGCACCTGTGGACGCCGGCGATGGTGGTGCCGATGCGGGAGATCGTGGAGCGCATTCAGCGGGTGTACCCGCTGGCGCCGCTGCCGCGGCGTCCGGGCGAGACCGCTTGCCGTTTCCGCTTCGCCGACGGCGGCCCGGGCGAGATCGGCATCGTGGCGCCGGTGACCTCGCCGTTTTGCAACCAGTGCAGCCGGGTTCGGTTGACGGCGGACGGCAAGCTGCGCACCTGCCTGTTTTCGCTGCAAGAGTGGGACCTGCGGCCGGCCCTGGAGGCGGGCGACGAGGCCCTCGCCGAGCGCATTCTGCGCGCGGTGGCGCTCAAGGAGGAGCGGCACCATATCGGCGAGGCGGCCTTCGTCAAGCCGGCGCGCGGCATGGTGCAGATCGGGGGCTGAGTCATAGCGGTTGCAGCAGCGCGCGCAGCGATGCGCTGGACGACAGGCGCAGCTCGGCCCAGGTGCCGCGCTCGACGATGCGGCCGGCTTCCATGGCCAGCACTTGCGGACAGAGGCGGCTCAAGACCTCGGCCTGGTGGTCCACGGCGATGAGGGTGAAGCCCAGGGCCTGGCGCCACTCCAAGAGATCGGCAATCAGGCCGCGGACGAGGGCGCGGTCGAGGCCGGTGAAAGGCTCGTCGAGCAGCACCAGCGCCGGGCGGTGGGCGAGCATGCGCGCCAAGGCCACGCGCCGGGCTTGTCCGGCGGAGATGCGGGCGACCGAGGCGCTCCAGCAATCGTCGAGATGCAGCTGGCGGCGCAGGCGCTCGAGCCACTCGCGCTGCTCGGGGGTGCGGGCGCGGGCGCGGGGCAGGCCAAAGGCGACGTTGCCCTCCACCGTTAAATGCGGAAACAAGTTGGGCTCTTGGGTCAGGTAGCCGACCGAGCGGCGGTGGAGCGGCAGCGGCGGCGGGAACAGCAGGCGATCGCCCAGGCGGATGTGGCCGTGGTCGGGGGCCTCGATGCCGGCGAGGCAGGCGAGCACGGTGCTCTTGCCCGCGCCGGAGGGGCCGAAGAGGCCGAGGGCGGCGCCCGCTTCGAGCGTGAAGGCGGCCTCCACGGTGAGGCCGCGGCGATGCTTCTTGAGCTCGACCTCAAGCACGGCGCCTCCCTTGGGCCAGCAGGTGCAGCAGCAGCGGCAGCGGCAGGGCGGCCAGCAGAAAGGCCAGCAGCAGCGGCATGACCGCGGGCAGGCCGAAGCTCTGGAGGTGGATCCAGAGCTGCACCGGCATGCCGGCGGGATAGTAGGCGGTGATGACCACGGCGCCGAACTCTCCGATGGCGCGCACCCAGGCCAGGCTGAGGGCGGCGGCGAGGCCGAGGCGGGCGAGGGGCAGGGTGACGCGGGCGAAGACCTGCCCGGCGCGCAGGCCCAGCAGCGCGGCCTGCTGCTCGAGGGCGGGCGGGATGGCATCGAGGGCGACGAGGGCGCCGAGCACGTAGTAGCCCAGGCTGACGTAGACCTGGGTGAGGACAAAGGCGGCGGGGCTATTGCTGGTGGCCATGCCCAGGCGGAGCAGCAGGCCGCCGACCACGCCCTCGGGCCGCAGCGCCAGGGTGAGCAGGATGCCGAGCGCCAGCGCCGGCAGCAGGATCGAGAGCAGCAGCGCCGCCTGCCACCAGGCGCGGGCGCGGCGCGAGGCGCGGCGGATGTAGAGCGCCGCGGGCGTGCCCACCGCCACCACGATCAGCATGGCCAGGGCGGTGAGCAGCAGCGAGACGCGGATGGAGGCGAGCGAGGCCGCGCCAATTTGGCCGCCCCACTGCCAGCGCCCCACCCGGGCGAGCATTCCGGTGAGCGGGTAGAGCAGCAGCAGGGCGAAAACGCCGGCGGCGAGGTGCGCCCAGGGGCGGCGAGGCGGGGCGGGAGGGGCGGCGGTGCCCATGCGCTCAGGCCGCCAGCGGGGCCGCCCCGCCGGGAGGATCATAGCCGAAGCCGCGCAGGATGGCTTGGGCCTGGGCGCCTTGCAGCCAGGCGAGGAAGCGCTGGGCGGCGCGGGGATGGGGCGCGGCCTGGAGGGCGGCGGCGTAGAAGACGAGCGGCTGGGGGCGGTAGGTGCGGCCGTTGAGGGTGAGCGAGAGGCCGGCGGCGGCGGGCGGGAGGTCGCCGCCGAGGTTGATGGCGGGCGGCAGCATGACCGCCGGGACATGGAAGGGGCCGGGCTGGGTGCGGTAGGCGGAGGCGGCGTCGAGCTGGCCGCTCTGCAGCCTGCCCTCGACCAGGGCTTCGGAGAAGATCTGGCGGGGGTTGAGGGTGGGGCCGAGCAGGCGGGCGGCGAGGCCGGGCTGATGGTAGTAGCGTTCGGCGAGCTGGCAGACAAAGATGATGTTGCGGCCCTGGGGATCGGTGCGGGGGTCGGTGCGGCCGAAGCGGAGGCCGGGCTGGGCGAGGATCTCGTACCAGGCGGGGGCGCCGGGCTGGCCGGCGCGGCGGAACTGGGGGGCGAAGCGGCTGCGGGGGGCGAAGGCGACCACCATCTCGGTGCGGGCGAAGGGGAGGGCGCTCGCGGCCTTGGCGGCGCCCAGGACGATGCGCATGGGCTCGGCGGTGATGGCGAGGAAGACGTCGGGGCGGACGGTGCCGCCGACGATCTCTTCGGCCAGGGCGCTGGCGCCCTGGGCGCGGCCGCGGAGGTCGAGGCCGAGGGAGCGGGCCAGGGCGGGCTTGAGGGCGCCCTCCATGACCGAGGCCATGGAGCCGGCGTAGGCGACCTCGATTGGTTCCGTGGGTGGTTCGGTGGGCGGCTCGGCGGCGGACAGGCGCGGCGGGCGGAGCAGGGCGAGGGCGGCGGAGGCGGCGAGGAAGCGGCGGCGGGTGAGGGTCCCGGCGGCGGGGGCTAACACGGAAGCATTATAAGGTACGTGGACGAAAAGCTCATGTTGTGGGATTTCGGCGCTGGGACTAGACTGGGGTTGTTCGGAAGCGGCGATGGCGAGAGTTGCACACCTGAACGTCAATGGCACGCGGCGCGCCGTGGACGTGGATGCCGACGCGACGCTGCTGAGTGTGCTGCGCGACCAGCTCGATCTTACCGGCACTAAGTTCGGCTGCGGCGAGGGGCAGTGCGCCGCCTGCACGGTGCTGCTCGACGGCACGCCGCGGCACTCGTGCCTGACGCGGGTGGGCGAGGTGGGGGAGCGGCAGATCACCACCATTGAGGGCCTGGAGAAGGACGGCAGGCTGCACCCGGTGCAGCAGGCGTTTCTCGAGGAAGAGGCGATGCAGTGCGCCTACTGCACCTCGGGGATGATCCTGGGGGCGGTGGCGTTTCTGAGGCGCAACCCCAACCCGACCGAGGCGGAAACGATCGCGGCCATGGACGGGCACCTCTGCCGCTGCGGCACCTACCAGCGCATTGTGCGGGCGATCCACCTGGCGGGGGCGCGGATGCGGGGGGAGAAGGCATGAGCCGCCGGCCTGAGCTCGAGCTCGAGGTCGAGCGCTACGAGGCGCGGGCGCGGCCGCTGCATTGGTTTGAGCTGGATCGGCGCGGGTTCATGCGCTCCCTCGGCGGCGGGATCGCGGTGATGCTGTCGGCCCGGACGGCGGCCCCGGCGGCGGCGCTGGGGGCGCAGGAGTCGGGCGGGGGGTTCCGGCGGGAGAACGCGCCGCACGCCATCTCGGCTTGGCTGCACATCGCGCCCGACGGGGCAGTGACGGTGTTCACCGGCAAGGTCGAGGTGGGGCAAAACATCCGCACCTCGCTCAGCCAAACCGTGGCCGACGAGCTGCGCGTGGGGCTGGAGCGGGTGGCGCTGGTGATGGGCGACACCCAGCGGACGCCCTTCGACCTGGGGACGTTTGGCAGCCGCACCACGCCGCAGATGGGGACCGACTTGCGGCGGGCGGCGGCGGCGGCGCGGGGGGTGCTGGTCGGGCTGGCGGCGCAGCGCTGGCAGGTGGCGGCTGGGTGGCTGGAGGCGGTGGAGGGGCGGGTGGTGGACCGCGCCGGGAAGCGCTCGCTCAGCTACGGCGAGCTGGCGCAGGGGCAACTGCTGGCGGAGATCATCCCGGCGGACGAGGCGATGACGCCGGCGGCGGACTGGACGATTGCGGGCAAGACGGCGGCCAAGGTCAACGGGCGCGACTTTGTCACCGGCCAGCACCGCTACACGCCGGATCTGAAGCTGCCGGGGATGCTGTACGGCAAGGTGGTGCGGCCGAGCGCGTTCGGCGCCACGTTGACCAGCCTGGACTTGAGCGCGGCGCAGGCCATGCCGGGCGTGGTGGCGATGCGCGACGGGGATTTCATCGGGGTGGCCGCGCCGGACGAGCTGACCGCCGAGCGCGCGGCGGCGGCGGTGAAGGCGGAGTGGAAGACGACGCCGCAGATCTCGAACCGCGAGCTGTTCGCGTATCTGCGCAGCCACGGCGGGACCAACGCGCGCGAGCGGGCGCAAGCGGCGGCGGCGGCGGGCGGGCTGGCGGCGGCGCTGCAGGCGGCGGCGCACCGGGTTAAGGCCACCTATACGGTGGAGTACATCGCCCACTGCCCGCTGGAGCCGCGGGCGGCGCTGGCCACCTGGGAGGACGGCGGGGTGACGGTGTGGACGGGGACGCAGCGGCCGTTTGGGGTGCAGCAGGAGCTGGCGCAGGCCTTCCACCTGGGCGAGGACAAGGTGCGGGTGATCGTGCCCGACACCGGCTCGGCCTACGGCGGCAAACACACCGGGGAGTGCGCGGTGGAGGCGGCGCGGATCGCGCGGGCGGCGGGCAAGCCGGTGCATTTGCTGTGGACGCGGGAGGAGGAGTTCACCTGGGCCTACTTCCGGCCGGCGGGGGTGATCGAGGTCCAGGGCGGCATCGCCGCCGATGGCCGGCTCACCGCCTGGGAGTTCCACAACTACAACTCGGGCGGGGCGGCGCTGAACACCATGTACGAGGTGGAGCACAAGCTGGAGGAGTTCCACGCGGTGGACTCGCCGCTGCGGCAGGGCTCCTACCGCTCGCTGGCGGCGGCGGCCAACCACTTTGCGCGCGAGTCGGCGATGGACGAGCTGGCGCACATGGCGGGGCTGGACCCGCTCGAATTTCGGATGCAGAACCTGCAGCATGCGCGGCTGCGGGCGGCCTACCAGGCGGCGGCGGAGAAGTTCGGCTGGCAGGGGCGGAAGCGGGCGCCGGGGCGGGGGTATGGGCTGGCGGGCGGGATCGAGAAGGGCGGCCACCTCGCCGCCTGCGCCGAGGTGGAGGTGGACCAGGGGCGGGGCACGGTGCGCATCGAGCGCGTGGTGGTGGCGTTCGATTGCGGCGCGGTGGTGAACCCCAACGGGCTGCGGAACACTATCTCGGGGGCGATCACCATGGGCATCGGCGGGGCGCTCTACGAGGCGATCGAGTTCGCCGACGGCAAGATCTTGAACCCCACCCTGGTGCGCTACCGGGTGCCGCGCTTCCGCGACCAGCCGCGGGTGGAGGTGGTGCTGCTGGACCGCAAGGACCAGCCCTCGTTTGGGGCGGGGGAGACGCCGATCGTGGGGCTGGCGCCGGCGGTGGCGAACGCCATCTTCGACGCCAGCGGGATGCGCATCCGGACGCTGCCGATGCTGCCCGGCGGCAAGCTGCCGGCGGGAGCTTTAACGGCCGGGGCCAGCGCCGCCACCACCGCTGGAAGAGGCATAAAGCGACGGCAGAGCCCCGTTTGCCGCGCATCGCTCTGTTAGAATCTTTTGGCATGGGGCGCGCCTTTTTCGTCGGGCTGGTTGCCGGGATTATTGCGGTATGCGCCACGGGCCAGAAGGGCCCTGCGCAGAAGCCCGCCGCCCCCGCCGGAAATTACAACCCAGCCAGAGGCCGCGACCGGGTGCCCGGGGACGTTTGGCACAAAGCCGTCGAGGTCCTCGAACAGCCCGAGTGGTGGCTCGTCCTCGTCGCGGCAGCGACCGGCTACGTCGTATGGTGTCAAGCCGTCCAGACGAAGAACGCTGCTGAGGCGACCAGCTTGAGCGCTGGGGCCTTCGTGAACAGCGAGAGAGCTTGGGTGCTGATCGAGATCCGCGAGGTTCCGAGCTTCGTCCCTATCGCTGGTGGCGACGATGTGTTTGAGGTGCGGCCGGAGCTATTCAACCACGGCAGGACTCCTGCTCGGATCACTAAAATGGTTATTAGGCAAGAGCAGGTTCGCCCCCCGGCCGAGCCGCAGCTCAGGGGCACCCCTGGGCGCCTGCCCGAGACGCCGGTCTACCCAGGCGGAATCTCAGGAACCTGGGCAGACGCAAACCGCATCCTTCCGCCGGGAGCGGCAGTCCGTTTGGCTTGCGCAAGAATCACTTCCAGCGAACTTCAGGATGCTTATGAAGGGCGAATGTCCCAATACGTACACGGCTTTGTCGAATACGAGGACACCCTTGCCGGGAAGCGAATTCTCCACCGCACTAAGTTTTGCGCACTGCTTTGGCGCGACGAACCTCCTGAGGGCCCGCGAAATTCGTACTGGGTTGTTGCGGGACGCATCCCCCGCGACTACATTGATGCAACCTAGGCGGGTTCATGCAAGCGCGATAGTGGAGCGCACCTGCGGCAAATAGCGCGTAGGCGCGGATCGCCCTGAATCGTGGGATCGGTAGGGCGCTGTATCCCGAACTGGGTCTTTACAGCCATGGTGTGTGGGATTAAGATGACCGCAGCAGAGCGGAAAGCGGTTGGGGATCGGGAGAAACGGCCATGTCGGAGATGGAAGAACCACGGGCGGAGGCGGGCGCGGGGTCGGCGATCACGCGGCGCAAGTTCATCCTGGGGGTGATCGCCGGCGGGGCGGTGGTGAGCGCGGCGGGGTATCGGCTGCTGGCGCCGCGGGCGCCCCTGCGCATCGCCGGCGGCGAACGGCTGCTGACGCTGAACGTCAACGGCCGGCCGCGGCGGGTGGAGGTGGCGAAGAACGAGCGGCTGGCGTGGACGCTGCGCTACAAGCTGGGGCTGACCGGCACCAAGCTGGGCTGCGACCGGGGCGAGTGCGGGGCGTGCACGGTGCTGCTGGACGATGTGCCGCACTATAGCTGCTCGGTGCTGACGCACACGGTGCGGGGGCGCAAGGTGCAGACGGTGGAGGGGCTGGCGGGGCCCGGCGGCAAGCTGCATCCGGTGCAGCAGGGGGTGATGGACGAGCAGGGCTTCCAGTGCGCCTTCTGCATGTCGGGCTTTCTGATGGCGACGGTGGGGTTCCTGAAGACCAACCCCAACCCCACGCGGACGGAGCTGGCGCACGGCATTTCCGGGAACCTGTGCCGCTGCCAGGACTACAACAAGATTCTCGACGCCATGATGAAGGGCGCGGAACTGATGAGGAGGGCGTGAGCATGGCCGACCAGGACGCGAACAAAGCGATCGCCGCCGCTCCCGAGCCTGCGCCGCGGCCGTTTGGGGAGGGCTACAAGCTGATCGGCAAGGACTACACCACCCCCGACCTGCTGGCCAAGGTGACGGGGCGGTCGAAGTACGCCGAGGATTTCCGCGCCGAGGGGATGCTGTTTTGCAAGCTGGTGCTGAGCCCGATGCCGCACGGGCGGCTGCGCGGGGCGAAGCTGGACCAGGCGCTGGCGCTGCCGGGGGTGAAGGCCATCCTGACCCCGGACGAGTTGCCGCCGCAGCCCAACCCGCTGGCGGAGCGGGCGCTGACCCGCGAGCCGATGTTCGTGGGCGACCCCATCCTGGCGGTGGCGGCGGTGGACGAGGAGACGGCGGCGGCGGCGATCGAGCTGATCGAGCTGGACCTGGAGCCGCTGCCGTTTGTGACCGACCCGCTGGAGAGCCTGCGGCCGGGCGGGCCCAACCCGCACGCCGAGGGCAACGTGTGGGTGCGGTCGGGGCCGCCGCATCCGGGGATCCATTTGACCCCGCTGAAGTGGACGGCGGAGGACTTCGCCGAATACGACCAGGGGCGGCTGCCGCGGGGGCACGCCCCCGACGAGTGGAGCTACGGCGACGTGGAGGCGGGCTTCCAGAACGCCAAGCTGGTGCTGGACGAGTCGTTCGTGACGCCCGACGTCAGCCACCAGTGCCTGGAGCCGCGCACCGCCATGGCCTACTGGCAGAGCGGCAAGCTCTTCCTGCACGTGGGGACGCAGAGCACGTATCAAACCGTGCCGGCGATTGCGCGCTGGCTGCAGATGGACCCGGACAAGGTCGTGCTCATCAGCGAGTACACCGGCGGCGGGTTTGGCAGCAAGGTGACCGGAACGCAAATCATGATCGTGCCGGCGCTGCTGGCGAAGAAGTGCCAGGCGCCGGTGATGATGCGCATCAGCCGCGAGGAGGAGCAGTTCCTGGGCCGCGCCCGCCCGGGCTTTCAGGGGCGGATGAAGATCGGCTTCGCGCGCGACGGCCGCATCACCGCGCTCGACATGTTCGTCATCTGCGATAGCGGCGCCTACGGCTCGCAGTTCGACGTCATCGCCTCGGGCAACATCGTCTCGCTGCTGTACCAGCCGCCCGCCATGCGCTGGCGCGGCGTCTCCGCCATGACCAACACGCCCACGCGCAGCGCGCAGAGCGCGCCCGGCGGGTTGCAGGGCATCGCCATCATCGAGCCCATCCTGGCCGAGGCGGCGCGCCGGTTGGGCGTCGACCAGGTGGCGCTGCGCATGGCCAACTGCG
>DATKSZ010000129.1:0-28434 GCA_035531375.1 Terriglobales bacterium
CTCGGTCAACGATCTGGCTCGCCAAATTGCCCGCTACATTCGTCAGTACGCCAAACGCGCAAAGCCGATCCGGTGGCAATACACCGATCTGCGTCGGCGCTACACCGCATGATTTACATTTCACACGGACAGTCCACTAGCCCCAATCGCGGTGGCGCAGCCAATCCTGCCCTTCTGGCCGCGGTGGCACAGCCAATCCTGGCGGTGCCTTCTGGCCACGGTGGCACAGCCAATCCTGGCTGTGCGAACCCAGCCCTGCGGGCCACGGTGGCACAGCCAATCCTGGCTGTGCGCTCCCAGCGCCGTCACCCCGAACGCCGACCACCTCCCCGCTGCCCACCCCCCACCTGTGCGACCATGAAACCCTATGGCCAGTGACTTCTGCGATCGTTTCCGCCCCTTGGGGTTGACGCTCCTGCGCCTGGCGTTGGGAGTCGCCTTCCTCTTCCACGGCTCCATGAAGCTCTCCAACCTCGACCAGTGGCAGAAGAACTTCGTCCACATGGGCTTTCCCGGCTACGTCGCCTTCATCATCGGCCCGCTGGAGGCGGTGGGAGGGGCGCTGCTGGTGCTCGGCCTCTTCACCCGCGTCGTCGGTCTGCTGCTTGCCGGCGACCTGCTGGTGGCGCTGGTCAAGGTGGTCCTGCCCCGCACCTCCCTCGGGAACGTGCTGCACTACGAGGTCGAGATGCTGCTCTCCGCCGGAGCCTTTCTCTATTTCTGCTATGGCGCCGGTCCAGTCTCGCTCGACGCCCTCTTCTTCCGCCGCGGCGGCGGCCGCAGCCGTCCCCGCAAGTAGCCTCGCCCCGCGTGGCCGTCCCTAATGCGCGCTGGGCGGGAGCACCGTCCATCAAAGGAGGCGCAAGCCGCCCCGCAGCAGCCCCAGCGCCTCCACCCCGCCCACCCCCAGCGCCACCAGCGCCGAGATCGCGGTCACGATCAGGTTGTAGGTCCGCCGCGGCTGGGCCAGCGCCCCGCCATAGGCTCCTAGCATCAGCGCATTGTCGGCGCTGTCCACCAGCGCCATGCCCGCGGCGAACAGGGCAGGGAACACCAGAATGGTCCCCAGCCCCAGCCCCCGCGTCGCCTCGGCCGCCGAGATCCCCAACAACCCAATCTCGCTGGCGGTGTCGAACCCCAACCCAAACAACACCCCCACCGGATACATCTGCCAGCTCCGGCTCACCGCTCCGAACAGCGGCCGCGCCAGCCGCGCCAGCCACCCCCCTCCAGCCAGCGGGCCTTCGCCCGCCCGCGCCCCGCTCCAAAGCGCCATCAGGTTGATCACCCCAATGCCCAGCAGAAACACCGCCGACACCGCCGTGCCCACCTCCCCGCCGGCCAACCCCTCCCCCCTTCCCTGCGCCGCCCGGGCCGTGGCGGACAGCGCTGCCGCCCCCAGCAGCACCACCGTCGAGTGTCCCAGCGAAAACCACAGCCCCACCGTCGCGGCCGGTTGGCGGCTCCCCATCAGCTTGCGCGTCACGTTGTCAATCGCGGCGATGTGGTCGGCGTCCACCGCATGCCGCAGCCCCAAGCCATAGGCCACCAGCGCCGTCCCCAGCAGCAGCGGCGCCGCCCGCAACCCCACCGCCGCCCACACCCAGGCGCCCGCGTTCGCCGCCGCCAGCCCCGCCCACAGCCGCGCCCCCCTCACGCCGCTAGCCCTCGGCCATCCGCTGCAGCAGCGCCGCCATCCCCGCTCCCGTCCGCGACGAGACCTCGTAGACCGCCATGCCCGGCCGCACCGCCTCGATGTTGCTGCGCAGCAGCGCCAAGTCGCAGCCTGCCGCCGCGGCCAGGTCGAGTTTGGTGATCACCGCCGCATCGGCGGTGTTGAAAATGGTCGGATACTTGAGCGGCTTGTCCTCGCCCTCGGTCACCGACGCCAGCACCAGCCGCAGGTCTTCGCCCAGGTCGTAGGCCGCCGGGCACACCAGGTTGCCGACGTTCTCGATCAGCAACAGGTCGAGTTGTTGCAGGTCGCAGCCCTCCAGCGCCGACTCCACCATCCGCGCCTCCAAGTGGCACAGCGTGCCGGTGTTGATCTGCCGCACGAAGGCCCCCGGGCCCGCCCGCGCCAGCCGCGCCGCGTCGTGGTCGGTGGCCAGGTCGCCCACCAGCGCCGCCACCCGCCGCTCGCCGCACTGTGCCAGCACCGCCTCCAGCAGCGCCGTCTTGCCCGCCCCCGGGCTTGCCACCAGGCTGACGCAGCGCACCCCCGCTCCCCGCAGCCGCGCCCGCAGCCCCCGCGCCCGCACGTCGTTGTCCTTCAGCAGATGGCACCGCACCTCTACCAGGCGCGGCCCCACCTCCGCGAGGCGCAGCGCCGACTTGGGGCCATGGGGCCCCCGAGTCGGCGCGAGCATGCCGCCCCGCGCCGTTGCAGCGGGGCGGCCCACAAGCGGGACGCGCGCCGCAGGCGCGCTGGGCCCCGCGCCCACCACGCGCAGCGCCGACTTGGGGCCATGGGGCCCCCGAGTCGGCGCGAGCATGCCGCCCCGCGCTGTTACAGCGGGGCGGCCCACAAGCGGGACGCGCGCCGCAGGCGCGCTGGGGCCCGCGCCCACCAACGTTACCGCCGTCATCCCTCCACCTCCAGCCCCGTCACCTCGAGTTCCCGCCCCGGCGTCGCCTCTGCCACCAGCCGCGACCCCGCCAGCCCCGTCCCTTCGCAGGCCACCTCATAGGCGAACGCCAGCGCCTCCGTGCTCACCCCCGCCAGCGCCCCCACCCGCAGCCGCACTGCCCGCACCCGCAGCCCCCCACGCGCCGCCGCCTCCTGCTCCACCACCTCGATCAAGCTCAGTGCCAGCGACAGCTCATGCATGCCCACGGCTCACATCGAATAGATCTTCAGCTCGCGGCGCAGGTCCGGCACTAGGGCATAGGCCCCATACGCCACCACCCCCAGCGCGATCGTCCATAACAAAGCGGCTTTCATGCAGTGGTTGCCTCCATGCCTTGGGATGCAAGCAGTTCTTCAACGAGTGCCTCGACCATCGCCACTGCCCCCGGCAGCGCCGCCGCCACCGCCGGGCTCAGTCCCCCGGACTCCACCTCAAAGCTTTGCGGCTCGCAACCCACCAGCCACAGCCGGCGCAGCCGGTCCGGCGCCCCGCTCGCCATGCGCGCCGCCAACTCCAACACCTCCGCCACCCCCATGCCGTGCCCGTCCAGCGCCAGTGCCGCCGCCGCCGCGCTCGGCTCGCGGGGGTCGCGCCGCTTTGCCTGCGGGCTAAACCGGCGCGAAAGGCTGCGAACCGGGGCCCCCGCGACCCGCCGCGGGTCCCGGGGTGGTCGTAATTCCGCAGGCGCAGACGCGCCGGTGGCGCGTCTGCGCCCCCGGGAAGAGAATGCGGCGCGGCCCCAGCAGCCCATCAGCGAAGCCGCGCCGCGCCGGCTTGGGGCCGCGGGGCCCCCAAGCCGGCCTGCGCACAAGCGGGACGCGCGGCGCAGCCGGCCCGGCGCTGCTACAGCCGGGCCGGGCAGCCGCGCAGGGGCCCGCGCCAACAATTCGATGCGATACAACGTCCCCGCCGCCCCGCCCCGCCCCACCGCGTCCACCAGAATCGCTCCCTCCCAGCCTTCGCCCAGCGCGTAGGCCAGGTCCAGGCAGCGGACGCCATAGTCGCAAACCTCGACCCCGTCCGGCCACGCCCGCTCGGCCAGCCGCCGCGCCGCCTCCACCCCAAAGGCGTCGTCGCCCAAGAAGATGTTGCCGATCCCGGCGATCAGGATCCGCTTCATAGCGGTTCCACCTCGGCCACGCGGAAAAAGAACCGGTGTCCCGATTGCCGCTGCTCGCCCAAGTCCCGTCCCGGATCCTCCTCCACCACCACCGCCAACTGCACCCCCCCCTCCAGGTCTTGCTCGATCGCCTGGATCGAGGCCGCCTTGCCCTCCAGCACCTGGTCGAATACATCCCCGCCCCCGCCCCGCGGATGCAGCCGCACCCGGTCGCCCACCCGCAACTCCCGCCCCGCCCCCTCCACCGCCTCCGGCGGCGGGGCATAGGGGTTCCAGCTCACCCCGCCGTGCAGCCCCGCCAATCCCTTGGCATCGCACTGCTCCAGGATCTCCAGCGCCTTGCCCCCGCCCGCCCGGATCTCCGCCTTCTCCGCCTCGCTCAGCGTCAGCACCCGCAGCATCAGCAGCTCGTCCATCTCGCTGGCGTCGCAGAAATCGCCCCGGCTCTGCCCCGCCACCCGCGCGTAGTCCTCCAGGATGATCGGCGCCGCCAGCAGCAGTTCCCGCCCTCCCGGCTCGCCCACCAGCACCGGATACACCCCCTGGCAGTGGCAGCCTGCCGCCGCCGCCGCCCGCGCCCCCCCCGGATCCTGCGCCGAGACAAATACGCCCTTCTCCAAGCCGCAGCGCAGTTGCGCCGAGTCCATGCTCGGCCCGCCCGCCTCGCTGGTGTTGCTGGCCTCCACCGTCAACTTCCACAGCCCCGCCGCGGCCGCCGCCAGCTCCGCCCGCAACCCGCACTGCAGCCTGCCAAACCGGAAGGCAAACTCGCCCCGCAGCCCCCCCGCCTCCGCCACCCGCTCCTGCTCCCCTTGCAGAAAACAGAGCCGCATCGCGCCCTCCGGCTCGCCCGCGCACTCGATCAGCGCCTCCAGGTGCAAGCGCGCCGGCCACGCACCCGCACTCGCCCCCGCCGGCGCCAGCGTGCCCAGCGTCCCGCGCCACTGGTTCTTGAGCGCGCTCGCGCGGTAGGGATACAGCACATGCCCCTCGTAAAGCACCGTCGTGGCCAGCGGCTCGAACCCCTCCCAGTTCATGCCAACAATTCCTCCAGCGTCTGCTCGCACGAGGCGTGTCCGCCCTCCGCCCGCCGCCTCTCCAACCGCGTCCACACCTCGCGCCGCAGCCGCAGCCAGGCGCAGTCCGGATAGTGGGCGGCGACGCAGTCGCGCCACACCCCCGCCGCCAGCCGCCCCCGCGCCTCCAGCTCCCACGGAATCGGCGCCGCCTCCACCCCCGCCCCGCCCTGGTAGAACACCGTCCCGCTGAACAGCAGCCGCAGCGGGATCTCGCCCCCCTCCAGCGCCTCGAAGTACTTCGTCGCCGCCAGGCCAAAGTCGTAGCTGCACGGCAGCGGCACCTCGCTCACCGTGGTCCCGCTGAACCCCGCCACCATCGCCGTCACCTGCTGCCACTGCCACGGCCGCAGCGTCTCCCCCCACCGGCTCGGTATCGAAAACAGCTCCCCCAGCCGCGCCTGCTCCGCCGCGCTGTAGCCCCGCCGCCCCGGCTCGATCTGCACTTGGCAGCGCACCAGCAGCGCGTGCACCCTCTCCGCCGTCCCGTTCACCACCCGCAGCCGCAGCCCCAGCGTCGGCGTCAGCGTGTGCGCCAGCGGCGCGATCCCCTCGACGAAGAAGCCGATCTCAGGCATGCCCCGCCCCGCCCTCCTCCAACTCCGCCCAATACCGGCGCAGCGCCCGCCCCACCTCCGGCCCTCCGCCCCAGCCGCTCCACGCCGAGCGGATCAGGCCCACCAAACGGTACGCCTGGTCCAGCGGCACCACAAACGCCAATTGCCGCCCCTCCATGCGGTTCAGCAACAGCGCCTCCACCTCGTTGGCCATCGCTCCCAACTCCGGGTGCGCCGCCTCCAGCGCCGCCCATGCCTCCGGTGCGATCGTGGCCCGCACCGCCCCGCCCGGGCTGGGATAGGCGGCGCACCCCTCGCCCCCTCCCGCCCGCCAAAAAAACGCCAGCCCGATCGGAATCCCCAACCCCGCCCACTCCGCCGCGCTCAGCTCGAATCCCCCCAGCGCCCGGCTGTCGCGCGGCAGCCGCCGCCAGGCCCGCCCCTCGCCCTCGAACAGCAGCGCGCAGGCGGTGCAGGCGCACCCGATCCGCCCGCTCTCCCGCTCCAGCACGTGCTCGTGCCCCCCGCCCAGCGGCTGCGCGCACAGCTCGCACCGCGCCGCCGCCGCCGCCGCCGCCGCCGCCGGCCGCAGCCGCCGCAGTGCGGCCATGGCGCCTGGTGTCATGCTGGCTCCCCCGGCTTAGCTCGGCGGCAGGTGCGGCATGCGCACATCCACCGGCCCCCGCTGCTCCGGGTTGATCGAGGTGGCGCTGCGCGCCTCCCGCGCCATGCCCGCGTGCCCCTTCTCCGGCGCGCGCCGGATCACCTCTTCCCCCCGCTGCGTCCCCGCCGTGTGCGACGGCGTGTCCAGGTGCACCTGCGGCCGCCCCACCCGGATGCCATGCGCCACCGCCCGCGGCCCCGGCCGCCCCGGCCCCGGGTCAAATCTGCGCTTGTGTGGCTGTTGTACCGGCTCGATCCGCACCATCGTCCCTCCTCGCCCTGCTTCCCGCCAGCGCCGCCAGCGGCACAAAGCCCCCCCGGCCCGCCGCCGCCGCCGGCAGCTCCAGTCCGTGCAGCTCCGCCAGCCCCCGCACCCGCTCGTCCCTGCCCCACGCTGCCCGCAGCCCCTCCAGGTCCCCCGCCCCAGCCGCCGCCGCCATCATCCCCGCCAGCCCCGCCCGGTGCAGCTCCAAAACCAGCCCCAGCAACTCCAGCACCTCCGCCCGCACCGCCGCCTCGGCGATCGCCTCGCACCGCGACATCAAATATTCAATGCGCTCGTCCATCGCCGCCACACCCCCGCCTAGCCCGGCCCCATCGCTCCCGGCCCCATCGCCCCCAGCATGGGCGAGTGCCGCACCTCCACCGTCTTGCCCCCGCCCACGTACATGTGCACCCCGCACGGCAGGCAGGGGTCGAAGCTCCGCACCGCCCGCATGATGTCAATCCCCTTGAAGTTCTCCGGCCCGTTCTCCTCGAAAATCGGCGTGTTCTGCACCGCGTCCTCGTACGGCCCCGGCGTGCCGTAGCTGTCGCGCGGGCTGGCGTTCCACGGCGTCGGCGGATAGGGATGGTAGTTGGCGATCTTCCCCCCCCGGATCACCATGTGGTGGCTCAGCACGCCCCGCACCGCCTCGTGGAAGCCGCACCCGATCGCCTCCTCCGGCACCTGGAACGGCGTCCAGGTGCGCGCGTCCCCGCCCAGCAGCGTCGCCATCGCCTTCTCGCAGAAGTACAGCCCCATCGCCGCCGCGTACGCCTGGAAATAGGTCCGCGCCCGGTCCCGCTCGATCGCGTTCGACCACTGCGGGATCTTCCACTCGTAGCTCGCCTCCGGCAGGTCGCTCGTCGCCGGCAACTGGATGCGCACGCTCTGCCCCGTCGCCTTCACCGTCCCGATGTCCACCAGCCCCTGCAGCGCCGTGGACCACAGCCGCGCGATCGGGCCCCCGCCCGTGTCCAGCGCCAGGTGCTCGCCGCTCTGCTTGTCGTACCAGCGCGGCGACATCACCCAGGTGTAGCGCCCCTCGAAGTCCCGCTTCTGCGGCCGCGGCGTGGTCGTCTGGTTCCACGGATGCCGCTGGTCCACCGCGTTGCCCAGCGGATCGTGGCTCACATAGGTGGTCTGGTTGGCCCAGTCCTCGTAGAACGAGTGCCCCAGCAGGATGCGGATCCCCAGGTTGATCTCCACCAAATCGTTGGTCACCAGCTTGCCGTCCACGATCACCCCGGGGGTCACGAACATCTTCTTCCCCCACTCCGCCATGTGCTCGTAGCGGTAGTCGCAGTGCTCCGGGTCGTTGAACGAGCCCCAGCAGCCCAGCAGGACGCGCCGCTGCCCCACCTTCTCGTAGCCCGGCAGCGCCGCATAGATGAAGTCGAACAGGTCGTCGTGCAGCGGCACCACCCGCTTCATGAAGCTCACGTACTTCATCAGCCGCACCAGGTAGTCGGTGAACAACTGCGGCGTCGCCACCGTCCCCACCCCGCCCGGATACAGCGTCGAGGGGTGCACGTGCCGCCCCTCCATCAGGCAAAACATCTCCCGCGTCAGCCGGCTCTTCTCCAGCGACTCGCGGTAGAAGCTGCCGGTGAACGGGTTCAGCCCCCGCATGATGTCGGCGATGGTGCGGTAGCCGTGCACCCCCGCGTGCGGCGCCTCCGTCTTCTCCGCCTGCGCCCACACCCCCGGGTTGGTCGCCCGCACCATCTGCTCGCAAAAATCCACCCCCACCAGGTTGTCCTGGTACAGGCAGTGGTCGAACATGTACTCCGCCGCCTCCCCCAGGTTCAAAATCCACTCCCCCAGCGGCGGCGGCTTCACCCCAAACGCCATGTTCTGCGCGTAGTTGGCGCAGGTGGCGTGGTTGTCCCCGCAAATGCCGCAGATCCGGCTGGTGATGAAGTGCGCATCCCGCGGGTCCTTGCCCCGCATGAACACGCTGTAGCCCCGGAACAGCGAGCTGGTGGAGTGGCACTCGGCCACCTGCCGCTTGCCAAAATCAATCTTGGTGTAGATCCCCAGGTTGCCCACAATGCGCGTGATGGGATCGAAATTCACCTCCACCAAGCCCCCGCTCTCCGCCTTGCTCGCCATAATTGCTCCTGCTTGCTGCCTCGCCCCCCCGCCCCGCTCACCACCCCCGCGGCTCGGCCGCTTCTTGGTAGCCGGTGGTCAGCGCCGGCCCCGGATGTCGCCACTTCGGCTCCTGGTTCATCGCCGCGTTGGTCAATCCCCGCAGCGCCCGGATCGCCCGCCCGTACGCCGCCCCCAGCCCCACCGACACGCTCGACCCCGGCGGCTCGTCCATGAACGGCATGAACTTGTCCGGAAATCCCGGCATGGTGCACGCCATGCAGATCCCGCCCACGTTCGGGCACCCCCCGATCCCCCGCATCCATCCCCGCTTGCTCACGTTGCAGTTCACCACCGGCCCCCAGCACCCCAGCTTCACCAAACACTTGGGCGAGCCGTACTCGCTGGCAAAGTCCGACTGCTCGTAGTAGCCCGCCCGGTCGCAGCCCTCGTGGATGGTCTTGCCAAACAGCCACGTCGGCCGCAACTGCTCGTCCAGCGGCAGCATCGGCGCCATCCCCACCGCCTGGTAGAGCAAATACGTCACCGTCTCCATGAAGTTGTCCGGCTGCACCGGGCAGCCCGGCACGTTGATCACCGGCATCCCCCCCGCCGAGCGCCAGCCCCAGCCCAGGTAGTCCGCCAGCCCCATGCAGCCCGTCGGGTTGCCCGCCATGGCGTGGATGCCCCCGTAGGCGGCGCAGGTCCCGATCGCGATCACCGCCAGCGCCCCCGGCGCCAGCCAGTCAATCCACTGGCAGGTGGGGATGGGCTGGTGCGTCTCCGCGTCCTCCCCCCACGCCGCCCAGTAGCCCTCCTCCTTCACCCGCTCGTTCGGGATGGATCCCTCCACCACCAGCACGTACGGCGCCTCCAGCTCGCCCCGCGCCGCCCGCCGGAACGGCGCCAAAAATTCCTCCCCCACCTCGGTCGCCAGCACCGGGTTGTGCAGCTGGATCCGGGGCAGCCCCGGCAGCCCCTGCAGCAGCACGTCCTCCAGCGCCGGCTGCTCCGCCGCCGTGATCGAGACCGAATCGCCGTCGCAGCTCAGCCCGGCATTGATCCAGAGGATGTGCACCTCGCGCGGGGGCGTCGTTGCGGTCGCCATGATATCTCCCCCGATGGCGACCACCCCGTCCCAGGATGCCCGCCTCCGCGCCGTGCCGACCCGGCGCCGTCCCCACTTCCTCCGCCTACCCCCCCCAAGCTGCCGGCTGCAAGCTGCAAGCTGCCAGCCCTCTTCCCGCGGTGCGCCCTCTCCGACCGCCACCGGGCCCCGCCCGGCCCGGCTCAACAAATCCGCGGCAGCGGCTCGTGCCACGGCCGGTCCAACACCCGCGTCCCGCCCAGCCCCGTTCCCAGCGTCACCAGCCCCGCCCGTCCCTCCACCACCTCCCCGATCCGCCGCCCCTCCGCCCCCAACCGCTGCCGCCGCATCGCCGCCAACACCCGCTCCGCCGCCTCCGCCGCCACCACCGCCACCAGCTTGCCCTCGTTGGCCGCAAACAGCGGGTCTATCCCCAGCAACTCGCACGCCGACGCCACCGCCTCCCGCACCGGGATCGCCTCCTGCTCCACCCGCATCCCCACCCCCGCCCGCTCCGCCAGCTCGCACAGCGCCGTCGCCACCCCCCCCCGCGTCGGGTCGCGCAGGCACCGCACCCCGCCCCCGCCCGCCTCCAGCATCGCCTCCACCAGCGGCCCCAGCGCCGCGCTGTCGCTCACAATCGCCTCCTCGAACCCCAGCCCCTCCCGCTGCGACAGGATCGCCAGCCCGTGGTCGCCCACCGTCCCGCTCAGCAGGATCTGGTCGCCCGGCCGCACCCGCTCCGGCCCCAGCTCCACCCCCGCCGGCACCCACCCCACCCCCGCCGTGGTGATGAACACCCCATCCCCCTTGCCCCGATTCACCACCTTGGTGTCCCCGGTCACGATCTCCACCCCCGCCGCCCGCGCCGCCTCCGCCATCGAGCCCACCACCCGCCGCAGCTCCTCCTGCGCCAGCCCCTCCTCCAAAATGAACGCCGCCGTCAGCCACAGCGGCCGCGCCCCGCCCATCGCCAGGTCGTTCACCGTGCCGTGCACCGCCAGCGATCCGATGTCGCCCCCGGGAAAGAATATCGGCGTCACCACAAAGCTGTCCGTGCTCAGCGCCAGCCGCCCCCCCCCCGGCCAGCCCACCACCGCCTGGTCCCCCCGCTGCTCCAGCGCCGGGTTGCGGAACGCCGGCAAAAACAGCTCCTCCAGCAACTGCGCCGTCAGCTTCCCCCCCGCCCCGTGCCCCAGCACGATCCGCTCCCGCTCCGGCCGCGGCGCCGGACAACTCGCCTGCAACAAGCTCGTCAGCTCCTCCATCGCCCCCTCCCCCTACCTCGCGCCGACCGGGGGGCCCCAGGGCCCCTCGTCGGCGCTGCGACCCCCGCTCTCTGCCGGCCGCCCCGCCGCCGCCGGCAGGTGCCGCCCATAGGCGTAGTAGGCCGCGCACGCCCCCTCCGCCGACACCATCGTCGCCCCCAGCGGATGCAGCGGCGTGCACGCCCCGCCAAAGGCGGGGCAGTCCTGCGGCTTCTGGATCCCCGTCAGAATCTGCCCGCTGATGCACACCTCTGGCTCGCGCGTGGCAATCGCCGCCACCTCGAACTTGCGCTCCGCGTCGTGGGCCCGGTACTCCCCCCGCAGCCGGTAGCCGCTCTGCGCAATCTCCCCCACCCCGCGCCACTTCCGGTCGCAGGTCTCAAACACCCGCTGCACCAGCGCCCGCGCCGCCGGGTTGCCCTCCCGCCCCAGAATGCGCGCGTAGGCGTTGTCCACCTGGGCTTGTCCCGCCTCCAGTTGCCGCACCGCCCGCAGCGTCGCCTCCAACAGGTCCAGCGGTTCGAAGCCCGCGATCACGATCGGCACCCGGAAGCGCGCCGCAATCGGCTCGTACTCCCGGTACCCCATCACCGCGCACACGTGCCCCGGCCCCAGGAACGCCTGCACCCGGTTGGCCGGCGACTGCAAGATGTTGGCCATCGCCGGCGGCACCAACACGTGCGACACCAGCACCGAAACGTTGCCCAGCCCCTCCCGCTGCGCCCGCTCCACCAGCATCGCGTTCGCCGGCGCCGTGGTCTCGAACCCGATCGCGAAAAACACCACCTCCCGCTCCGGGTGCTGCCGCGCCAGCGCCAGGCAGTCCAGCGGGCTGTAGACGATGCGCACGTCCGCCCCCTGCGCCCGCAGCCCAAACAGATCCCCGCCCGAGCCCGGCACCCGCAGCATGTCCCCAAACGAGCAGAAGATCACCTCCGGCCGCCGCGCAATCGCATGCGCCTTGTCCATCATCTCCAGCGAGGTCACGCACACCGGGCAGCCCGGCCCGTGCACCAGCTCGATCCCCGCCGGCAACAACTGGTCCAGCCCGTGCTTCACGATCGAGTGCGTCTGCCCGCCGCACACCTCCATGATCACCCACGGCCGCGTCTGCGCCCGCCCGATCGCCTCCAGCAGCGTCGCCGCCAGCCGCGGGTCGCGGTACTCGTCCAGGTACTTCATCCCTCCCCTTCCCTCTCCCTCACCACCGGCGCCTCCAGCTCGCCCAACTGGTCCATCTCCTGCAGCAGCCGGTAGGTCCGCTCCGCCTCCGCCTCGTCCACCCGGCTGAGGGCAAAGCCCACGTGCACCAGCACGTAGTCGCCCACCCCCGCCTGCGGCACGTAGCTCAGGCAGGCCTCCCGCGTCAGCCCCCCAAACTGCACCCGCGCCATCGGCAGCCCGTGGCGCTCATACGCGCCCACGATCTTGCCCGGAATCGCCAAGCACATCCGTCCCCTCCCCCCGCGCCAGCCGCGCCGCCGCCACCGCCGCCTGCCCCAGCGCCAGCCCGCCGTCGTTCGCCGGCGCCCGCGCCGGCACGTGCACCGCCCACCCCTCCCGCTCCAGCCCCGCCACCGTCTCCCCCAGCAGCCGCCGGTTCTGAAACACCCCGCCCCCCAGGCACACCCGCCCCCCGCCATGGCGCTCCCGCAGCCACCCCAGCGTCGCCACCACCGCCCCCGCCAGCGTGGCGTGGAAGCGCGCCGCCAAGGCTTGGATGCCAACCCCCGCCAAGCGGTCTGCCAGCAGGGCGCCGATCATCGGCCGCATATCCAATTGCGCCGGCATCCCCTCCGCCAGCGCCCACCCGTAGGGCTCCGCCTCCTCCCCCGCCGCCTGCTCCAGCGCCTGCGCCGCCTGCCCCTCGTAGCTGAGCTCCTCCCCCTCCGGCGCCAGCCCCAGCAGCGCCGCCACCGCGTCAAACAACCGCCCCGCCGAGCTGCACCGCGGCGCCGACCCGCGCAGCACCGCCTGCACCTGCCGCACCCGCCCCGCCCCCAGCCCCGGCCACAGCGCCGCCGCCGCCCGCGCCCCCGCCGCTTCCCCCACCGCATCCTGCGCGTACGCCAGCCCCACCCGCCACGGCTGCCGCACCGCCCGCTCGCCCCCCGCCAGCCCCACCGGCCGCAGGTGCGCCGCCCGCACATACCCGCACCGGTCCGCCCACAGAAACTCCCCCCCCCACAACGTCCCGTCCGCCCCCTGCCCGCTCCCGTCCAGCGCCACCCCCCATCCCGCCCCCTGCAAGCCGTGCTCGGCCATGCAGGCCGCAATGTGCGCGTGGTGGTGCTGCACCGCCATCTCCCGTTTCACCCCCAGCCCCCGCGCCCACGCCCGCGCCCACGCCGTCACCTGGTAGCCCGGGTGGGCATCGCAGACCAGCACCTCCGGCTTCACCCCCAGCAGCTCCATAGCGTGCGCGCACGCCTGCTCGAAATACGCCCACGTCTCCAGGTTCTCCATCTCCCCCAGGTGCGGCCCCAGATACGCCTCCCCCCCCCGCGTCAGGCAAAAGCTCGACTTCATCTCCGCCCCCGCCGCCAGCAGCGGCGGCCCCTCCCCGCCTAGCCCGATCGGCTCCGGCACATACCCCCGCGCCCGCCGCACCTGCCGCTCCCGCCCCCCCCAGCAAAACACCACCGAGTCGTCTGCCCGCATGTGGATACCGCGGTCGTGCTCCAGATACGCCTCGGCGATGCCCTCCAGTCGCGCGTGCGCCTCCTCCGCCGTCCGCGCAATCGGCTCCGCCCCCCGGTTCCCGCTGGTCATCACCAGCAGCGGCGGCGCCGCCCCCTCTCCCTGCAGCAACAAATCGTGCAGCGGGCTGCTGGGCAGCATCACCCCCAAGTACCGCTGCCCCGGCGCCACCCCCGCCGCCAACCCCCACTCCGGCGACCGCCGCCGCTCCAGCAGCACGATCGGCCGCGCCCGGCTCTCCAAGCTGGCCCGCTCCGCCTCCCCCACCGCGCACACCCGCTCCACCACGGCCAGGTCGCGCGCCAACAGCGCCAGCGGCTTCGCCGGCCGCTGCTTGCGCTGCCGCAGCCGCGCCACCGCCTCCTCATTCGCGGCGTCGCAGGCCAGCTGGTAGCCGCCCACGTTCTTCACCGCCACGATCGCCCCCGCCCGCAACCGCCGCTGCGCCTCCGCCAGCGCCTCCGGGCCCCGCCACCCCCCCAGCCGCAATTCCGGCCCGCACCCCGCGCAGGCGTTGGGCTGGGCGTGGAAGCGCCGCTCCCCCGGCGCGTCGTACTCCTCCTGGCAGCGCCCGCACTGCCGGAACTCCGCCATCGTCGTCTGCGCCCGGTCGTACGGCAACGCCCGCGTGATGGTGTACCGCGGCCCGCAGTCGGTGCAGTTGGTGAACGCGTAGCCGTGGCGCCGGTTCCCCGGGTCGAGGTAGTCGGCGCGGCAGCGCCCGCACGGCGCCGTGTCCACCCCCACCCGCGCCCCACTCCCCCCCTCCCCCCGGCTCGGTCCAATCGCAAAACCCCGCTCCCCCCTCCCCGCCACCTCCCGCATCTCCGTCCGTTCGATCCGCGCCAGCGGCGGCGGCTGACTCCGCAGCCGCCACACAAACTCCGCCACCGCTCCCGCCTCCCCCTCCACCTCGATCGTCACCCCCGCGCTCGTGTTCCACACCTCCCCGCCCAGCCCGCACTCGCCCGCCAACCGATGCACCCAAGGGCGGAACCCCACCCCCTGCACCACCCCGCTCACCTCCACCCGCTGGCGCACGTCTACGCCGATGCGCCCCCGCCCCACCCGGGTTGCGCCTCCCCGCTCGCTGGGGTCGCGCCCCTTTGCCTGCTGGCAAAATCGGCGCGGCCCCAGCGAGGCGCGAGCACAAGCGGGACGCGCGCCGCAGGCGCGCTGGGGCCCGCGCCCACCAAATGCCTTATGTCACCCACCCGCCGCGCCGCCGCATCTAACCAGTGTTTGCGGCGGTTGCTGCTCAATCTACTCGTTTGCCTGCTGGCCCTCGCCTTGGACCTCGCCGCCCAGCAAGCTCCCCCCACCCTCGCCAACCTCCCCTCCTACGAGGGCCAGCCCGTCACCGCCGTCGAACTCGCCGGCTGGCCCGGCCTCGACCCCGCCCCCTTGCTGCAGCAGCTCCCCCAAAAGGCCGGCGCCCCCTTCTCCCGCGCCCTGGTGGATCAGTCCATCGGCGTGCTCAAGCGCCGACTCGCCTCCCGCCATCTGCAACAAGTCCAGCTCCAGGTCCGCCCCGAGCCCAGCGGCATCCGCGTGCTCTTCATCCTCGAGCCCGCGCAGTACTTCGGCGTCTACGAATTTCCCGGCGCGCTGCAGTTCTCCTACCCCCGCCTGCTGGAGGCCGCCCACTACGCCAGCCCCGAGCCCTACACCCCCGCCGATGTCGTCCGCGCCACCACCGGCCTCGCCGCCTTCTTCCAACAGCAGGGCTACTTCCTCGCCCGCCTCCGCCCCCAACTCCGCCCCGACCCCGCCCATGGCCTCGTCAACGTCAGCTTCCACGTCGCCCTCGGCCCCCGTGCCCGCTTCGGCAGCGTGCGCCTCGACGGCGCCTCTCCCGCCCAGGCCGCCGCCCTGCGCGGCGCGCTGCGCTCCTGGTGGGCCCGCCTGCGCCGCACCGCCATCCTCCCCGGCAAGCCCTACGACTACGCCACCCTGCTCAGCGCCGCCCTGGCGCTGCAGTCCAAGCTCAATGCCCGCCACCATCTCGGCGCCCAGGTCCGTCCCGCCGCCGCCCAATACCACCCCGACAGCAACCGCGCCGACCTTACCTTCCTCATCGTCCCCGGCCCCCTTGTCCACCTCCACGTCACCGGCGCCCACCTCTGGCCCTGGACCCGCCGCTCCCTCCTGCCCATCTACCAGGAGAGCCGTGTGGACCCCGAGCTCATCCTCGAGGGCCAGGACAACCTCGCCAACTACTTCGCCGCCCACGGCTACTTCAACGCCCAGATCTCCACCACCGTCACCTCCCAGCCCGCCCTCGGCCCCGCCACCACCCGCGTCACCCGCCAGTCCGCCGCCGCCTCCCCGCCCCCGCCCCAGCCCCTGCCCCCCGCCCCCGCCTCCCCGCCGGTCGAACAAACCATCGTCTACTCCATCGTCAAGGGCCCGCGCCGCGACGTCGAGTCCATCCAGTTCTCCGGCAACGACCTGCTCTCGCGCGACGACCTGGTGCCCCAAGTCGCCGTCCGCCCCGAACACTTCCTCTCCCACGGCGCCTTCAGCCAGCCCCTGCTGCGCACCAGCCTGGACCGCCTCACCGCCCTCTACCAGGCCTCCGGCTACAGCAGCGTGCGCGTCCTCCCCCGCATCACCCACCCCGGCGGCAACCTCGCCCTGCGCTTTGAGATCCACGAGGGCCCGCAGGACTTCGTCGCCTCGCTCCGCCTCGCCGACAACTCCGTCCCCGCCGACGTGCTCGCCCCCCAAGGCCTCCAACTCGGCCCCGGCACCCCCTTCGCCCAGTCCCTCCTCGCCCAGGACCGCGCCCAAATCCTCGCCTACTACCTCTCCCACGGCTACCTCAACGCCAGCTTCCGCGCCACCGCCCAGCAGGCCCCCGGCCATCCCCACCAGATCCAGGTGGTCTACAACATCGATCAGGGCCCCCAGGTGCGCACCGCCGCCGTCTTCACCGAGGGCCGCCACCTCACCCGCCAGCGCCTGGTGGACGACCGCATCGGCCCCCTCCTCCGCCCCGGGCGCTTCCTCACCGAAAACGACATGCTCGGCGCCGAGAGCCAACTCTACGCCCCCGGCATCTTCGACTGGGCCGAGGTCGGCCCCCGCCGCCCCATCGCCTCCCAGGCCCTCGAAGACGTCGTGGTCAAGCTCCACGAGTCCCCCCGCAACGCCCTCGTCTACGGCTTCGGCTTCGATCTCACCAACCGCGGCGGCAGCATCCCCGCCGGCACCGTCGCCGTCCCCGGCCTGCCCATCATCGGCCTCCCCTCCAGCTTCAAGACCAGCCAGGCCACCTTCTACGGCCCCACCGCCAATGTCGAGTACACCCGCCTCAACCTCCTCGGCAAGGCCGAGACCTTCTCCGCCGGCCTCTTCGCCGGCCGCCTCGACCAGCGCGGCTCGCTCACCTACTCCGACCCCAGCCTCTTCTGGTCCCCGTTCAGCGCCAACCTCCAACTCGCCGCCGAACACGACTCCCAAAACCCCATCTTCACCTCACAGAGCGCCCAGATCGGCTTCCAGCTCGAACGCCCCCTCAACCCCGACCAGACCACTAACCTCTTCCTGCGCTACTCCCTCAGCCAGGTCAGCCTCACCCGCTTGCTCATCCCCGACCTCGTCCCCGCCCGCGACCAGCACGTCCGCCTCTCCACCCTCTCCGCCACCTTCCTGCGCGACACCCGCGACAACCCGCTCGACGCCCACAAGGGCATCCTCCAAAGCTACCAGCTCGACTACTCCCCCAGCGCCCTCGGTTCCACCGCCAACTTCGCCAAGCTGCTCACCCAAACCGCCTACTACCGCTCCCTGCGCGACAACATCGTCTGGGCCAACAGCTTCCGCCTCGGCCTCGACAAGGCCTTCGGCCACTCCTTCGTCCCCCTCAGCCAGGCCTTCTTCTCCGGCGGCGGCAGCACCCTGCGCGGCTTCCCCCTCGACGGCGCCGGCCCGCAAAAAACCATCCCCGCCTGCGGCGATCCCGCCAACCCCGCCACCTGCTCGCTCATCAACGTCCCCCTCGGCGGCAACGAGCTGCTCCTCCTCAACTCCGAGTTCCGCATCCCCATTCCCCAAATCAAAAAGGGCCTCGGCATCGCCCTCTTCTACGACGGCGGCAACGTCTTCAGCCACATCGGCTTCCGCCACCTCGGCGCCGGCTACACCAACTCCATCGGCGCCGGCCTGCGCTACGACACCCCGGTCGGCCCCATCCGGCTCGATCTCGGCCACAACTTGAACGCCATCGCGGGAATCAAATCCACCCAGATCTTCATCACCTTGGGGCAAGCCTTTTGACCCCTGCCGCCCATCCCCCCCCGCCCCGCCGCTGGCTCCGCCTCCTGCTGGGCGTCGCCCTGGCCCTCGCCGCGCTCCTCCTCGTGCTCGCGCTCGGCGCCGCCCTGGCGCTGCGCAGCGCCGCCGTGCGCGGCTATTTAATCCGCCAAGCCGACGCCCGCGCCCGTGCCGCCCTCGGCGTTCCCGTCTCCATCGCCGACTTCACCCTTCGCCTCGACCGCCTCAGCCCCAGCTTCGCGCTGGACCTCGACCGCCTCCAAGTGGACGGCGCCGCGCCCTACGCCGCCCCGCCCCTGCTCCGCGCCGACCGCGTCCACGTCGCCGTCCGCCTCGTCTCGCTGCTGCATTTCCAGTGGCAGCTCGCCGACGTCGAGCTCGACCACCCCGTCATCCACCTCCAAGTGGACGCCCAGGGTCGCAGCAACCTCCCGCGCGGCCCCGGCGGCGGCGGAGCCCCGCTCAACCTCTTCCATCTCGGCGTGCGCCACCTCCTCCTCCGCCAAGGCGAGGTCGTCTTCAACGGCCGACCCCAGGCGCTCGCCGCCGACCTGCGCCAGTTCTCCTTCCAGGCGCAGTTCCTCCCCGCCCAGCGCCGCTACCGCGGCCGCCTGCGCTACCTTCAGGGCGTCCTCCAGTGGCGGCGCCTGCGCCCCCTTCCCCATGACCTCGACCTCGACTTCTCCGCCACCCCCGCCGGCCTGACCCTCGCCCCCCTGCGCCTCGCCAGCGCCGCTACCCGCCTGCAGGCCACCCTCCAGCTCACCGACTACGCCGCCCCCCGCCTCGCCCTCAACTACCAGCTCACCCTCGCGCTGCCGCTGCTGCAGCGCCTGCTGCGCCAGCCCGCCATCCCCACCGGCACCGTCACCATCGCCGGCAGTGCCCACTACGCCGCCTCCGCCTTCTCCGCCTCCGGACACTTCTCCAGTCCCCGCCTCCAGGCCGCCGCCGGCGGCCTCGCCGCCCCCCTCACCGCCCTGCGCGGCGACTTCCAACTCGCCCAGGGCGACCTCTCCGTCCCCAACCTCCGCGCCACCTCGCTCGGCGGCGCCGTCCGCGCCACCCTCGCCATCCACCAACTGTTCGGCCCCGCCACCGCCCGCCTCCAGGCCAGCCTGCGCGGCGCCGCCCTCGACTCCATCGCCCGCTTGCCCCAAGGCCGCCACCCCGTCGCCGCCACCTTGGGCCAGCTCGGCCTCCGCGGACGGCTCGACGCCACCAGCCAAATGCAGTGGCACGGCGGCTTCGACGATTTCTCCCTCCTCGCCTCCGCCCAACTCCAGGCCGCTCTGGCCTCGCCCGGCCAGCCCACCATTCCCCTCCATGCCAGCCTGCAAGCCCGCTACGCCGCCGGCCAGCTCACCCTGGCCTCCAGCTCGCTCGCCTCCCCGCACGCCTCCGTCACCGCCGCCGGCACCCTCGGCGTACGCTCCTCCCTTGCCCTCTCCGCGCGCTCGCGCGACCTGGCCGAACTCGAGGCCGTCGCCGACCGCGTCGCCATCGCCCTCGGCCACGCCCCGCTGCCGCCGCTCCGCCTCGCCGGCGCCGCCACCTTCACCGGCACCGTTCGCGGCGGCTGGTCCTCGCCCCACCTGCAAGGCCAGCTCGCGCTCGCTCCCTTCGCCCTCCGCGGCACCACCTGGCGCTCGCTCTCCCTCTCCCTCGCCGCCGCCCCCGACCGCCTCCAAATCGCCCACGCCGTCCTTCAGGGCTCACCCGCCTCCCGCCTCGACTTCGCCGCCAACCTCGCCCTCGACCACTGGGCCTTCCACCCCACCAGCCCGCTCCAACTCTCGCTCACCATCGCCCGCCTGCCGCTCGCGCCCCTCGCCACCCTGCTCGGACGCCCCCTCCCGCTCACCGGCACCCTCGCCGCCCAGCTCGACCTCCACGGCTCGCTGCGCGCCCCGGCGGGGCAGGGAAGCGCCTCCCTCGCCGCCGCCCACCTCGCCCTCGACGGCCTCCACGAAGCCCTCACCTCCGCCTCCCTCGCCTTCCAGGGCACCGGCCAAGCCGTCTCCGCCTCGCTCGCCGCCACCCTCCCCGCCGGCGCCCTCCACGCCTCCGGCACCTACTTCCCCGCGCGCCGCGCCTTCCAGGTCCAGTTCCAGGCCCCCCACCTCCAACTGGACCGCCTGCAATCGCTCGCCCTACGCCCCCTGCCCGTCCGCGGCGCCATCGCCGTCTCCGGCACCGGCAGCGGCACCCTCGACGACCCCAGCTTCCAACTCGCGCTTTCCTCCCCCAGCCTCCGCCTGGGCGATCAGTCCCTCTCCGCCCTCGACCTCCAGGCCCGGCTCGCCCTCCACGTCCTCCACGCCCAACTCGCCGCCACCGCCCTCGGTGCCCGCCTCCAGGCCACCGCCACCCTCGGCCTGCGGGGCCCGCTCCCCCTCACCGCCTCCCTCGACGCTCCCGCCCTGCCCCTCTCGCCCCTGCTCGCCGCCTACGCCCCCGCCCTCGCCCCCCACCTCTCCGGCCACGCCGCCCTCCACGCCACCGTGCGCGGACCCCTGCGCCAGCTCGACCAGCTCCAGGCCGACATCGCACTGCCCACCCTCGCCCTCCGCTCCGGCCAAAATCTCCAGCTCGCCGCCGCCGCCCCCCTGCAATTGCGCCTCGCCCAAGGCGTGCTGACGCTTCTGCCGGCCGACCTGCGCGGTCCCGACACCGACCTTCGCGTCTCCGGCTCGCTGCCGCTGCGCTCCCCCGGCCAACTGCGCGGCGACCTCCAGGGCACGCTCAACCTCAAGCTGCTGCAACTCTGGCAGCCCGACCTCGCCGCCGCCGGCCAAGCCCGCCTCCAACTCCACGCCGCCGGCCCGCTCTCCCATCCCGCCCTCGCCGGCGAGATCGCCCTCGCCGGCGTCAGCCTCGCCAACCCCGCCTGGCCCGTCGCCCTGCAAAACGGCCAGGGCCAGCTCCGCCTCACCAACGACCGCCTGCAGATCGTCCGCTTCGACGCCGCCCTCGGCGGCGGCACCCTCGTCGCCAGCGGCGGCCTGGCCCTCCAGCCCGCCCCCCGCTTCGACCTCGCCCTCGCCCTGCGCGACGTCCGCCTGCTCTATCCCGACACCGTGCGCGAAACCCTCGCCGCCGACCTCACCCTCGCCGGCTCCCCCGCCGCCGCCCAGCTCGGCGGCCGCGTCCGCCTCGAATCCGTCTCCGTCACCCCCCAGTTCGACTTCGCCCAGTTCATCGCCCAGGCCTCCTCCGCCACCCGCGTCGTCGCCGCCCCCGGCGGCTTCCTCCCCAACCTCGCCCTCAACCTCGCCCTCACCACCCCCAACCAAATCGCCATCGCCACCCGCGACTTCAGCCTCGAGGCCGGCGCCAGCCTCTCCCTGCGCGGCACCGCCGCCGACCCCGTCCTCCTCGGCCGCGTCAACCTCGCCTCCGGCGACCTCATCTTCCGCGGCAACCGCTACGTCCTCTCCAGCGGCAGCCTCGACTTCGTCAACCCCCGCCGCACCGAGCCCGTCGTCAACCTCACCGCCGACACCACCATCCAGCAGTACGACCTCCACCTCCGCTTCCAGGGCCCCGGCGAAAACCTCCACACCACCTACACCTCCGATCCCGCCCTCCCCCCCGCCGACATCATCAACCTGCTCGCCTTCGGCCAGACCACCGAGGCCGCCGCCGCCAACCCCGCCCCCGGCAACCTCGGCGCCGAGAGCCTCATCGCCGGCGAGGTCAGCAGCCAGATCACCGACCGCGTGCAAAAAATCATCGGCATCTCCCAGCTCTCCGTCGATCCCGTGCTCGGCGGCAACCAGCAGAACACCGGCGCCCGCGTCACCATCCAGCAGCGCGTCACCGGCAGCCTCTTCGTCACCGTCTCCACCGACGTCACCTCCACCCAGCGCAACGTCATCGAGATCCAGTACCGCCTCTCCCCCCGCGTCTCCCTCAGCGCCGTCCGCAACCAAAACGGCGGCTTCAACCTCTCCACCCGCTTCAAAAAGATCTGGTGATCCGCCCCCGCCGCCTCCCCCCGCGGCCGCTACGCCTCCACCTCGATCTCCACCCGCCCCCCGCCCGCCAGCGCCGCCGCCGGCACCACCACCTGCTGGCCCGCCACCCGCCCCAGCGATGCCCGCCGCAGCGCTTCGCCCCCCGGCGGGTGCACATGCACCACCACCTCCGCCCCCCACCCCGCCGCCGCCGTCACCGCCACCCGCCAGCGCCCCCCTCCCCGCGCCTCCGTCGTCCACCCCAACGCCCCAAACCGCGTCGGGCACCGCGCCACCGCGATGCGCTCGCCCGGCGCGAACCAGTGCTTCGGCGCCGCCTTCTGCAGATGCACCCGCGCCGCCTCCGCCTCCTCCCACAGCAGCAGCCAGCGCAGCCCCAGCGTCGGCTGCAAGGTGCTGTTGATCACCGCCGACCAGGCGTAGGGGCTGCCCTCGCCCGGAAAGTTCCCCGGCAGCAGCGCGTCCTCCGGCGCGTAGCGCGACCCCGAGTCCATGGCGTAGCAAACGTTGCCGTACAGCGCCATCAAATACGCACGGTAGTCCGCCTGCCGGATCCGCCCCGCCAGCGTCCCGTGCTCCATGAAGTTCGACGTCCGCGGATACTCCCCGTCCGTGTTCATCCCCAGCATCTGCTCCCCCGCCAGCGCCCGGTGCCGGAAGTGCCCCTCGTCCAGCTCCCCGTCCCCCCAGTCCGCCAGCCACCAATCCATCATGTAGCGATGGTTCTCGTAGCTGCTCAGCTCCCCCGGGTCGTGGTCCAGGTCGTCCGGGGTGAAGGGCGTGATCCCCGCCGCCCGCATCCGCGCGCTGCGCCCCGCCAGCGTCCGCGCCAGGCTCCGCTCCAGGTCCCCCCGCAGCTCCGCCGCCGCCGCCGCCGTCTCCGCCGCCGCCGCCGCCATCCCCGCCCGCCCCAGGCACCGCGCGTGCTCGCTCAGCCCCCGCCAGATCCAGGCCGTGTTCTGGAAGTAATAGGGGTGCGAGCTCGGCGTGTTGTCCTTGGGATCGCCCTTGTCCGCCTCCGGCGAGCCCCAGATCAGCCCGTGCCGCGGGTCCTCCACCGCATACTCCCGCCGCGTGGTGGCGTGCCGCTCCAGCACGAACCCGATCATCCGCCGCAGCGCCGGCAGCCGCCGCTCCAGCGCCCCCCGGTCGCCGGTGTGGTCGAACGCCCGCGCCGAGTTCGCCAGAAACACCCCCGCATTCAGCGGCGCCTCCACCTGGTCCTGGGTGTTGTAGACAAACTCCCCGTTCGGCAGGATGTAGTGCTCGAGATAGTGCTCGAAGTACGGCTCCACCTCCCTCGCCAGCCCCCACGCCTGCTGCGCCCACACGAACTCGTAGTGCGCCACCGGAAACAGCGCGTGGCTGCGCTCCGGTATCTTGGTGTACGCCCCCTCCCCGATCTGGTAGCTCGGCTCCAGCCCGCGGTAGCTGCAGCGCGCCAGCACGATCCCCGCCCGCGCCGCGTTCCCCAGCCAGCCGTCGGGAACCTCCGCCTCCATCCCCTGGGCGAAAAACCCGCTCCAGTGCCGCCAGATCGCCAGCAGCGCCGCGAAAAACCCGGCCGCGTCCCCCTGCCAGTAGCGGTCCACCCACCCCCCCGCCGGCACCGCCTCGCCGGCGCCGCTGTCCCCCGCCGGGATCAGCCTCCCGCCCGCCGCCGGCAGCATCGCCCGCACCCGCGCCATCGGCTCCGCCTCCGCCCCCGCCGGCAGCACCATCATCACCTCGTAGCCCAACCCAAAGTGCGGGTTCCACACCCCGATGTCCGCCGCCGGCAAATACCCCCCCAGCAGCGTCCGCTTGCTGTACCCAGCCACATACTCGTACAGATACTCCGACGGCAGCAGCCGCCGCGGGTCGAACCGCCGCCCGGTCATGTCCGGCGCCCACAGCGACTGCGGATTCTCCCCAAACTGCCGCGAGCGCCCGTCCGCCTCCAGCCACAGCGTCCGCTCCGGACCCGCCTCCTCGTTCGCCACCAGCGTCCAGCCCACCAGCTCCGCCCCCAGCGCCGCCACGTTCTCGTAGCAGGGATCCTCGTTCGACCCCAGAATGTACTCGCTCGCCGCGTCCGGCCCCGCCACGTAGCGCGCCGGCCGCTCGATCTTGATGTGCGGCGTCGCCGTCGGCCGCGGCCGTATCTTCCCCAAATCCCCAATCCCCTTGGGAATGCGCGCCACCTCGCCCCCGGCGTTGACGTAGACGATCACCCCCTGGTGGGTGGCGTGCTTCTCGTAAACCTGCGTCCCCTCCGCCAATTCCGCCACCAGCCGCCAGCCCCCGCGCTCCGTCCCCACCGCCCTCCCCGCCGCATAGGCCGGCGCTTGCGCCAGCGCCTCCCGCTCCCCCGCCAGCCACAGCGAATACTCGTTGGCTATCCGCCCCGGCGCATACCCGCCCCCCGCCTCGGCCGACGCCCTAGCCAGCTTGGCCAAGCCCCCCAGTTCGCCCGCCCTGCGCAGCCCCGGCAGGCTGGCCGCGCCCTTCAAAAATGACCGTCGTTGCATCCTGCCAGCCTACCCGCTTTTGCCTGCATCCGCTTGCGCACTTTCACCCAGCCGCGCTTCCTCCCGCAGTGCGCATCGGTTTGCGCATCCACCACCCTCGATTTCCATCATCTCCCTTGTTTTTCAATCAGTTAGCCGCCATCCCGATTGGCATCCCGATTGCACCATAGGGTTCGAGGGCTTGTCAGATCGCGGCCCGGCGACCGGTCCGAAGGCAAAGACGCACCATGAAGAGCACGACGAAGAGCACGACTTGGATGAAGGCATTGGGCATGGCTTGCGGCCTAGCGATGGTTCTCGCCTGCCCCCGCGCCGCGCGCGCCAATACCATTGGCCCGAATTGCAGCACCTGCGATGGCAACGCCTACACCTTGACCTATTACCAGACCGCCGCCCAGGCCTCCACCGACAACTACACCATCCAGCTCCTGATTGACACCTCCGGCTACAACGGCTACGCCGGCCAGGCCTACCTCATGGCCATCGCGCCCGGCATTCCCGGCTGGACCAGCTCCACCCTGACCAGCGCCCCTAATTTTTCCGTCTGGTCTCCGGTCACCCAGGCTTCCCCCAACGGCCTCAACTCCGGTGGCTGCGACAGCTCCGGCGCTCCCTTCTTCTGCAACAGCACCACCTCCCAGGGCAGCTTCAACGCCACCGGCCAAGCCTCCGATCTCTCGTTCACCTGGGTCATCACCGATCCCACCCTGCCCACCGGCACCAACGGCGTCTCGCTCAAGGCGCAGTATGAGAACAGCGCCGGCAGCAAGGTCGGCTCGCTGCTCTCGGAAGACTTGACCCTCACCCCCGGCTCCCCCGTCCCCGAGCCCGCCCCCTGGGCGCTGCTCGCCACCGGCCTGCTCGGCCTCGCCTGGCTGGGCCGCCGCCGCGCCTTCGGCTGGGTCTAACCTCCGCCTCTAGTCCCCGCCCACGGCCAGTTCCAGCGCCGTGTGGTTGGCCACGGTCCGCGCCAGCCTCCGCCCGCTCTGCGCCCACCGCCCCTCCACCTGCACCGCCCCGCCCGCCCCCACCGTATAGCGCAGGCTCAGCCGCTCCCCCTCGATCCCCAGGTTCTCCACGGTATAGCTCTTGCCCTCCACCGCCAGCGCCTCCGGCAGGTTCGGGCACAGCGACACCCTCCCCGCCTCCGCCGCCTCCCGAAACCCGATCACGCTGCGGATGATGTGCGCCGGCAGCGTCGCTCCCCAGCCGTACCCCTCCCCGCCCAGCGCCCCCTTCAGCGCCCACATCTCGCAGCTCACCCCCGGCCACCCCAGCCCCTCGCCCCCCACCTCCCGCCGGTCCATGCTGCCGTAAACCCGCTCGGCGATGTCGCGCACCACCTCGGCGGCGAACGCCCGCTCCCCCGCCATCCACAGCGACTCCAGGTAGGGCAGCACAAACGAGGGCCACTCCAAAAAGTAGTTCGGCCGCGCCCGGTACTGGCGCAGCAGCGGCGCCATCGCCCGCATCTGTTCCGCCGTCGCCACCCCCAGAAATATCGGCGCGCACTGCCCCACCTCGCGCTTCAGCGGCCCCGTGGCGGGATTCTTCAGCACGATCGCCTTGCCCGTGCGCGTGTCGAAGTCCTGAAACCAATCCCTCCCGTTCCACAGGCTCTGCGTCTTGGCTGTGTACTCGCCTTCCAACTTCCGCCACCCCGCCGCCTCCGCCGTCTTCCTCTGCTCCGCCGCCAGCCCCGCCAGCAGCCGCCCGGCGTGCGCCGTCGCCGCCTGCAGCTCCACCACCCGAATGAAGTCAATCAGCTCGCCCCCGGTCGGCTGCTGGATCAGGAACCGGCTGGAGGCGTCCATGCCCGTCTCCCAACTGCACTTGCCCACCACATACCCGCCCGCGTCGGTGCGGTGCTCCAGCGTCCAGCGCACGAACGCCGCCAGCCGCGCATACAGCCGCCCCCGCCACTCCCGCCTTCCGCTCCGCCGCCCCACCGACTCCATGCAGAACAGCGGATAGCACCAGGCGATCGAGGTCCCGCACGCCTCCCCGTCCGTCGCCACCATGTTCATCACCCCGCTCTCCCGCATGCAGGGCACGTTCCCCTCCACCGCGTCGGCGAACTGCCCGGTGAGCACCTCCTCCGCCGTCGCCGCGTCGGCGTAGCTCAGCGCCCACATGTCTATCGAAGTCTCCGCCAGCACATTGCGCGGCGCCTGGATCTGCATCCCGTCCCAGGCGTGCCGATACACCCCCTGCGGCCGCCGCACGTTCATGCGCAGCGTCTCGAAGTCGTAGACCATCCCCCGCCGCCAGTGCGCCGGCCAATCCCCGCCCAGCCGCGGCGCCCGCGCCCAGAAGCGCCCATCCTCTTCCCGCTTCGCCCCCACCGCCTCCGCCGTCGCCGCCCGCGCCCGCCGCTGCGCCGCCCGCGCCCCCGGCCGGTTGGCGCTGCGCGTCAGCCAAAACCCGATCTCCTTCTCCTCCCCCGGCTCCAGCTCCACCTCTCCCCGCAGCGCCGCATACAGCGCCGCCGGATAATAGCTCACCGCCTCCGCCGCCCCCTTCCCGCCCAATAAAAACTCCCGCGCCACCCCCGCCCCCGTCGCCACCAGCCCCTCCGCCTCCGCCTGGCTGCTCTGCAGCCGAAACACCGTCCCCGCCGCGAACCCGCGCGTCGTCAGCGCCCCTCCGCCCTTCTCCACCGCCCCCGTCAGCCCGTCCCGCCCCCACCACCGCTCCGCCCCCAGGTGGTACTCGTGCGCCGCCATCACCGTCGCCCGCTGCCGCCCCGCGCCCCGATTGCGCACCCGCACCTGCGCCGCCAGCGTATCCTCGCCCACCTGCACAAAGCTCGCCTCCACCCCCACCCCCCCCGCCTCAAACCCATAGGTGAACAGGTTGTGGCTGTGGTACGGCGCCGTCAGTTCTCCCGCGCCAAAGTCCCCTCGGTCGAAGTACGCCTTTCCCCCGATCGCCACCCCCACCCGTAGCAGCGCCTGGTAGATCGCCGTGTCCTGGTAGTCGAAGTACCCGCCCGGCCCCGCCGGAAAATAGAACCCAAACCCCATCGCCTCCACCGACCGGATCACCCCGCTGCGGTGCAGGTCCCAGCCATGAAAGGGGTTGTTCAGGTACCCGTAGGGCGTATAGGCGTCGGCCGGAAACTCCCCCGCCCCCCCCTCCCCCGCCTTCCTCTGTTGCCCCCGCCCCGGCTTCGCCCCCAGCATCGCCCCCGCCGCCCCCAGCCCCGCCACAAACTCCCGTCGGTTCATTTCCGTCATTCCTCCGCCTGCGAGGGTACCGGTTTTCCCTCCCGCCGTACAGCCCGATCAGAAATGTGCAAAGGTTTGCACAGTTCTTGCCCGCGTCAGCACGGCAAGCCCTTTGTTTTCTGTAGGCATGTCCAGCCTGGCAGAATGGCCGTCCGGTTGCCACTTCCCAGGCATGCTGTCCCGCACGATCATCCCGATCGCGGTGCTTCCCCCCAGGCTTCCCCCCGGCGAGCGCGCCGGCTTGCCGGCGCCGCCCCCCGACGCCTTCGCCCTCGCCGCCCGCCGCGAACTGCAGCGCCGCCAGCTCGCCATCGCCATGTATCAGGCCGTCGCCGAACTCGGCTGAGCGCTACTCTTCTTCGTCCTCCAGCCGGGGCTTCTCCGGAATGCGGTACACCCCGCTCGCCCAGTTGCCCAAGTCAACCGTCCGGCAGCGCTGGCTGCAAAAGGGATACTCCGGCGCCTCCGCCCCCACCGGCTTGCGGCAAATCGGGCAGGGCAGGGAACGGCCGCCTCCGGCGCTGGGCTCTTGCGGCTGGTCGCGGCTCATCCCTCCATCTTCCCACGGGAACATGGTTGCCCAAAATGCGCACGCGCCTGCGCAGCCTCGGCGGCCGCTCTGCGCAAACGCCCGCCGAACTCCATCAGTTCGCGGGGGTCGCGCCGCTTTGCCTGCCGGCACAATCGGCACGAAAGGCTGCGCCCCGGGAAGCGAATTCGGCGTGGCCCCAGCAGCCCACCAGCGAAGCCGCGCAGCGCCGACTGCGGGCCACGGGGCCCCCAAGTCGGCGCGAGTATGCCGCCCCGCGCTGTTACAGCGGGGCGGCTCACAAGCGATACGCGCGCCGCACCGGCCTGGCGCTGCTACAGCCGGGCCGGGCAGGCGCGCTTGATCTGATAACGACCCCGGCCTCCAATCCCGAGTAGAGTGGGTTTGCGTAAAAAAACCAGCCGCTCGGGACGAAGGAGGCCGAGATGG
>DATKSZ010000130.1:0-7834 GCA_035531375.1 Terriglobales bacterium
CGACGAGGAGATTCGCCCGTAAAGCACTTCGCTCTCGCCTGTCATGGTTGGCGCGGGCCCCAGCGCGCCTGCGGCGCGCGTCCCGCTTGTGCTCACGCCGACTTGGGGGCCCGGTGGCCCCAAGTCGGCGCTGCGCTTCGCTGGGGCCGCGCCGAATTCGCCTCCCGGGGGCGGGCCGCCCTGCGGAATTTCGCAGCCTTTCGCGCCGATTTTGCCAGCAGGCAAAGCGGCGCGACCCCCGCGATCTGCTCTCTTCTGCTCACCGCCGCCGCCCCCCTGGCCGCTCAAAGCGTGGACGCGGCGGCCGGGTTCGGCTCCATCGCCAGCCACCAGCTCGGCGGCGGCTTCTGGGCGGGCGGCAGCGCAACCGCCATGTTCTCGCGGTACGTGGGGGTGAACGGCGAGATCGCACTCCGCGCCACCTCCGCGAACGCTCGCCGCTTCAATCCGTATGAAGCCGACATCAACCTGGCCCTGCGCCCGCTGACCCGGCGCTGGACGCCGGAACTGCTGCTCGGCTACGGCGCGGTCCGCGACGAAAGTCTCGCCTGTGCCAGCAATGGGATCCCCTGTGCCCAGCTAAACCAACCTTATGGCGCGGCGCACCTGGGCGCGGACGTGAAAACCTACGTTTCGCGGCGTACGTTCCTGCGCTTCGAATATCACCTCTACATCATCCACAATTTCTTCGGCGGCAACGCCTCGCGCTTCGCCGTCTCAATCGGCTACACCTTCGGCGGCACGCGCTGATCCCTTTGTGGGCGCGGGCCCCAGCGCGCCTGCGGCGCGCGCCCCGCTTGTGCTCACGCCGACTTGGGGGCCCCAGGGCCCCAAGTCGGCGCTGCGCATCGCTGGGGCCGCGCCGCTGCTGGGGCCGCGCCAAATTCGTTTTCCGCAGGCGCAGCCTTTCGCGCCGATTTTGCCAGCAGGCAAAGCGGCGCGACCCCCGCGACTGGCCGCTTGCTCTTTTCGATATTTCTACTATTATAGATTCATGACCCCACCCGCGGACCCCACCGCGCGCTACGCCGACATGTTCGCCGCCCTGGGGGCCGAGCCCCGGCTGCGCATCCTGCGCCTGCTGCTGCGCGCCCACCCCGAGGGCCTGGTCGTCGGCGACATCGCCGACGAGCTCGACCTGCCGGGCTCGACCCTGTCGCACCACCTCGACAAGCTGAAGCAGGAGCGGCTGGTGCAGGTGCGGCGCGAGGGCACCTTCCTCTGGTACTCGGCCAACACCGCCGCGCTGCAGGAGCTGCTGGGCTTCCTCTACGCCGAGTGCTGCACCCGCACGCGCGCGGTCTCGCCGCAGAAGGTGACGGGCTGCCGATGAGCGCCCCGGCGGCCCGACTGGGCTTCTTCGAGCGCTATTTGCCGCTCTGGGTGGGGCTGTGCATGCTCGCCGGGGTCGTGCTGGGCCGGCTGGCGCCGGGGGCGGTTGCGGCGCTGCGCGGCCTCGCCTTCGCCCCCGGCAGCCCGATCAACCTGCCCATCGCCGGGCTGATCTGGCTGATGGTCACTCCCATGATGATGCGGGTGGATTTCACCTCCCTGCGCCGGGTCGGCCGCCGCCCGGCGGGGGTGCTGATCACGCTGTTGGTGAACTGGGCGGTGAAGCCGTTCTCCATGGCGCTGCTGGCCTGGTTCTTCTTTCGCGTGGTCTTTGCCGGCCTCATCGGGCCCGCCGATGCCAGCCAGTACATCGCCGGCTGCATCATCCTGGCGGCGGCGCCCTGCACCGCCATGGTCTTCGTCTGGAGCCAGCTCACCCGCGGCGACCCGGCCTACACCCTGGTGCAGGTCTCGCTCAACGACCTGCTGATGCTGGTGCTCTACCTGCCCATCGTGCAATTGCTGGTCGCGGGCGCGGCCTCGCTGCGGGTGCCGACGGCGGTGCTGTTCGACTCGGTCTTGGTCTTCCTGGCGGCGCCGCTGGCGCTGGGCACGGCGCTGCAACTGCTCCTGGTGCGCCGCCGCGGGCGGGAGTGGTTCGAGCAGATGCTGCTGCCGCGCTTCGCCCCCCTCACCATGGCGGCGCTGCTGGCCACGCTGGTGCTGCTCTTCGCCTTCCAGGCCGACAACCTCACCCACCGCCTCCTCGACGTGGCGCTGATCGCCGTGCCCATCCTGGTGCAGGTCTACTTCAACGCCGGCCTGGCCTACGGCCTGATGAAGCTGTTCCGGGTCGAGCATGCGGTGGCGGCGCCGGGGGCGCTGATCGGCGCCTCCAACTTCTTCGAGCTGGCGGTGGCCACCGCCATCGCCCTCTTTGGGCCGCAGTCGGGGGCGGCGTTGGCCACGGTGGTGGGGGTGCTGGTGGAGGTGCCGGTGATGCTGTCGGTGTGCTCGGCCTGCAACCGCACCCGGCACTGGTTCCCGGCCCCGGCCGCTCCGGGGAAGGCCGCATGAGCCAGACGCGCGTGCTCATTTTGTGCACCGGCAACTCGGCCCGCTCGCAGATGGCCGAGGGGCTGCTGCGGCACGACGCCGGCGAGCGCTTCGAGGTCTTCAGCGCCGGCACCCGGCCGAGCGCGGTGCGCCTGGAGGCGATCGCCGTGCTGGCCGAGCTGGGCGTGGACATCTCCGCCCAGCGCTCGAAGTCGGTGGACGAGTTCCGCGGCCAGGACTTCGACTACGTGCTCACCGTCTGCGACGCGGCCCGCGAGAGCTGCCCGGTGTTCCCCGGCGCCGGCCGCCGCCTGCACCACAGCTTCGACGACCCCGCCGCCGCCACCGGCTCCGAGGCCGAGCGCCTGGCGGTGTTCCGGCGCGTGCGCGACGAGCTGCGCGCCTGGCTGCGCGCCTTCCCGCCGGATTCGGATTAGGTTTCGCGCAGCCGGCCCTGAGCATACTTGTGCAGGATGCTGCCCATCAAGGTCTGATAGGGTAGGCCCTCCACCGCCGCCCGCCGCTGGATCGCCTCCAGGTCCGGGTGGCGATGCGCAAACTGACCCGACGATCCTTGCGGAACATCGCCTGGGCCTGCCGCTGGTAGCGCTTCCGCAACTCCTTGCCGCCCGGCACCGGCCGCCACTCCCCCGCCTCGAATGAGGCCAAAAGAGCCTTCTCTTCACGATCCAGTTTGCCCTTCATGCTCCTCCAAGTACCTGCGCGTTGCCTTTTGGTAGGCGCGAGCCCCTGCGCGGCTGCGCCGCGCGTCCCGCTTGTGCTCACGCCGGCTTGGGGGCCCTGCGGCCCCAAGCCGGCGCTGCGCTTCGCAGGGGCCGCGCCGAATTCGCTTCCCGGGGGCGGGCCGCCCTTCGGAATTTCGCGGCCTTTCGCGCCGATTTTGCCCGCAGGCAAAGCGGCGCGACCCCCGCGAAGCGGCTGGGAACGATCGTTTTCAGGAAGGTCCACTGCTCGTCCTCCACATAGGGTACGAGGTAGGCGTAGTCGGCGTGGCGCACGACAAAGACCCGCTGCCCGGGGTAGCGGGCCTGGTTGGGGTGGTCGAAAACACCGAGCAGATTCCCGTCGGCAATCTCGAACCCGATCTCGGTGAAGCCCACGCCCCGCTCGGCGCGCAGCTTGGCGTCCTTGGCCGCGTTTCATGCGAACGTCCGCACCACTCCAGCTTACTTAGCACGATGTGCGCCAAACAGCGTACAACGTGCTCACGGCAGCGTTGCCGGGGCGGCCGCGCCCAACAGCAGGGCGTTGAAGAGAAAGCGGTAGGTGGCCTGGGCCTGGGCGCGGTACTGGGGCATGAAGCCGAACAGCACCAGGCGGCCGGCGCCGAGCGGCAGGGTCGCCAGCGCGGCGCGGCCCGCCAGCTTGTCGCCGCCCAACAGCCAGCCGCTGAGCAGGGGCGGGGCCGAGCCGTAGGTGACCACCGCCTGGGCCGCACCGCTTACCGCAAACGCCGGGCTCTGCATGCTGAAGATGGCGACGCGGGGCGACGCCCCGAAGGCCAGCGGATCGCTGGGGTCGGCCTGGGCGGCCAGAATCGAGCCGGGGCTGTAGAAGGCGGTGTTGGGGACGCCCGCCAGGGCGTCCTGCACCGCGCCGCCGGTCCAATCCAAGAACGCCAGCGAGGACTGGTTGAGCGCCACCAGCGTCCCCCCGGCCTGGACAAAGGCCTTGAGGTTGGCCATGCCGGCCGCGCCCAGGCCGCCGGCGTACTCGGGCGGCACGCGCCCGGCGGGGTTGCCGTGCAGCAGCGTGCGCGGGTTCTGGTCGGGGACCAGGATCACGTCGAAGCGCTGGCGCAGGTTGCCGCGGCGCAGGTCGGCGTCCACCACGCGGGTGTAGCGGATGCCGTCCTGGTCGAAGATCCAGCGCGTCCAGCCCTCGTCAATCTGCGGCACCCAGCTCTGGTAGAGCCCAATGCGGGGCGCGCGCAGCGCCAGCGCCGGGCCGGAGGGCGCGGCCGGCACCGCTTCCAGCGCGGCGCTGTCCTGGGCCGCGAGCGGCGCCAGCCGGGCCGCCAGGCCGGGCTGCTGCGGCAGATAGATCGTCCCCGGCGCGGTCCCGCCGCCGTCGGGGAGATGGGTCAGGCGGTAGGCCTTCACCCCTTGCTGCAAGAGGGCAAACAGCGCCAGCAGGCTGCCGTTCTCCTGGTCGCGAAACTCGTAGCCGGCGGCCGCGGGCGCCGGGCGGAAGGCGGCCGGAGAGGCATGCGCCGGCGCGGCCAGCAGCGCGCTCTCGGCGAAGAAGGGCTGCGCCACCTGGACCGCCTGCACCCCCAGCAGCAGCGGCAGCGTCTGCGCGGTGACGTCGTAGGGGCGCTGCGGCGGCCCGCCCGGGTACTGCCGGATGTCGGGGTAGTGCTGGCGCTCCAGCAGCGTTTTGGCGAAGGCGCCGTAGGGCTGGTCGAGGAAGATGATGTCGCTGCCGGCGGAGAAGCTGCGTCCGGCGGCGGTGAAGTCGGAGTTCGCGCGCCGCACCTCCACCCCGCCCTCGCGCAGCGTGTTCACCAGCGTCGCCTTGGCCAGCGGATCCCTTTGCGCCGCCGGCAGCACGTAGGCGTAGGGCCAGGCGGGATGGTCGCTGCGCGTCACCGCGTGCACGCCGACGGTGTAGAAGTTGCGCAAAAACGATTCCCGGTTGACCGCCATATTGCGGGCGATCGAGAAGAAAGCCGCGAGCTGGTAGCGGACAATGTCCCCCAAATGCCAGGCGCCGCCCGGCCAGGGCTCGGGGAAGTTCCAGCGCGCCACCTGGGCGTCGTAGTTGATGCCCCGCCCCAGCCGGGCGAAGGGGATGTTCACCGGCGTGGCGATGCGCACGCTCGCCGACTCCGACAGGATGCGCAGCCCGCCATGGTAGACGATGTACTGCCGCGCCGGCGAGAAGCCGTCGTAGACGCCATCCACCAGCACCCCGGCCTTGCCCTGGGCGGTGAGGTCGCGGGCGGTGTCCATGCCCACCGCGTTCATGCCCGCGACGAGGATCGGATCAATGTTGGGATCCATCGGATCCACCCAGGGCGGCAGGAAGAGGCGCGGGCCGTTCGCCCCCATCTGGTGCACGTCGTAGAGGATCTGCGGGTGCCAGGGGTTGAGGATCTTGTCCACCGTCAACTGCGTTTCCTTCTGGGTGAACATGTACCAGTCGCGGTTGTCGTCGTGGCCCACGTACTTCTGGTAGAGCACCACCGGGGGCATGCCCTCGTAGGGCGTGCCCAGGTACTTCTTGTACCAGTCCACAACCAATTGCTGGCCGTCGGGGTTGAGCGAGGGCACCAGCAGGATGATGTCGTTGCGCAGGATGGTCTGGATCTCGGGCGAGTCGCCGGTGGCCAACTGGTAGGCGAACTCGGCCGCGGTCTGCGAGCTGGCGATCTCGGTGGAGTGGATGTTGCAGGTGAGG
Source organism: Terriglobales bacterium (assembly GCA_035531375.1). GTDB lineage: Bacteria > Acidobacteriota > Terriglobia > Terriglobales > SCQP01 > SCQP01. Next base: position 5,812 of record DATKSZ010000130.1, read on the forward strand.
ACCAGCACGCCCTTGCCCTCGGCCTCGAGCCGCGCCGCCAGCGCCGGCGGGGTGGTGCGGGGATCGGCGAGCTGGGCCTGGATGTGCTGGTAGCGCGCCAGCTCGCGCAGGTTCTCCGGGGCCGAGATGGTGACCAGCGCGAAGGGCCGGCCCTCGGTGGTCTTGCCCAGCTCGGCGTAGCGGATGCGGGGCGACTGCTGCGCCAGCTTCTGGTAATAGGCGGTGAGCTGGTTCCAGTCCGCCAGCTTGCGGTCGGCGCCCAAAGGAAAGCCGAAATAGGCGGCGGGCGAGGTGACCGCGGCGGGCGCTTGCCCGGCCGCGAACATCGCCAGCAACGCCAAGGAAAATGCCAGTCGTGCCACTCGCATGGCGAAAGTCTACCCCAGGGCTATAATCCCAGGCATATCTTTATGCAGATTGGCATTCCGGGCTCGCGAGCGAACCGGCGGAACGGAGCTGGCATACCGGTTCGAGCGCTGCGGCTGCCATCCCAGTAAGCTTGAGTGAGGGAGGCTGCACCATGGAGATCAAAAGGAACGGCACCCTGCCATCCGGCAAGGGACCGGCGGAGTACTTCACCGGCACAGTGCGCATTGACCCGCTCTTCGAGGCCCCGGAGCCGGCCCGCGGGCGCGGCGCCAGCGTCACCTTCGAGCCCGGCGCCCGCACCGCCTGGCACACCCACCCGCTGGGCCAGATTCTGGTCGTAACCGCCGGCTGCGGACGGGCGCAGCGCTGGGGCGGCCCGATCGAGGCGATTCGACCAGGCGATGTGGTCTGGATCCCGCCCGGCGAGAAGCATTGGCACGGCGCGGCGGCGACCACCGCCGTAACCCACATCGCCATCCAGGAACAGCTCGACGGCAGGGCGGTTGACTGGATGGAGCACGTCAGCGACGAGCAGTACAGGGCGACGGCAACCCCGCTCCTCGATCGGGTCCACCCCGAGACCACTCGGTCGTCGCCGCGTGAGGAGAAGCAGCCGACCCCAAGGCTATAATCCAAGACATGTCTTCTCGCACATTGGTGCTGGCGCTGGCACTCGCCCTGGCCACCGCTGCGGCGGCGGGGGCAGGGGCGCAGACCATTCCCGGACTCAAGCCCCAAAGCCCGGCCGAGGCGGCGGCGCTGCAGTCGCTGACCAAGCTTTTCAACGACCCCACCACCGCCGGCGACGCCTTTGACGCGGCGGTGTCCGACTTCCAGCAGAAGTTTCCCACCAGCCAGTACAAGCTGCCGGTGCTGCTGCTGGCGGAGCGCTACCACCGCGACCATGGCGAATATTTGCCGCTGTTGCGCTATGGCACTTCGGTGCTGGCGCTGGATCCGCACAACCTCTACACCCTCTCCAGCCTGGGCCAGGCCATCCCCGACAATGTGCGCGACAGCGACCTCGACCGCGACCAGCGGCTCGCCCAGGCCACCGACTGCGACCACCAGGTGATCGCCGCCGCCAGCGCCTTTATGATCACCAGCAACGGGCTCGACTACGGCGGGTTGCACTACACCCAGGCGCGGGCGCAGATCCTGCGCAACAACCTGGAGGGGCCGGCCTACATCTCGCTGGGGCGCATCGCCATGCTGCAGGGGCAGTATCCCCAGGCGGTCGCGGCCTATCAGCAGGCGCTGCCGTTTGAGACCACCGCGACCCAGCAAGCCCAGGCCTATTACGACGTCGGCACCGCGGCCGCCGCGGCCAACCAAATCCCCGAGGCGCAGGCGGCCTTGGCCAAGGCCAAGACCCTGGCCGCCGGCTCGGCCTTCATGCTGCGCATGATCCAGACCGAGCTGGACAAGCTCAAGGCGGGCAATCCGTAGTGCTCCACTGGAACCCGGCGCAGTATCTCAAGTTTGGTGGGGAGCGCACCCAGGTGGTGCGCGACCTAGGAGCCTGTCGTGGATAGGGCCGGCGCGTCTTCCCTTGGTGCGGGCGAGTGGCTGGCATTTGGGAGCAGGGCGCGGGCTTGACCCGGAGGTCGATCGGGCGGCCTGCGGAGCGGGCTGCCCGAGGTGAGCGGGCGAG
>DATKSZ010000131.1:0-23826 GCA_035531375.1 Terriglobales bacterium
TCGGTTCAAGGCGGATGTCTCCCTTTGGCAAAGTGGCTTTTACACGAGCCCACTTCACCCTAGCAGAGGCATCCGCCCCTCAACCCGCCCGGCCAGGCCGCCACCGCTGGTTTTCAAAAACGCTAATTTGGACGGAAGTGTCTTTCCCCCTTAACAGGTTGCGGCCCTCCTCTGTCACCAGAGTCAAGCCTGGTTTACTCCCCGCCAGGGGTGGGGGATTTTTCAACCGGCGTTATGGGGATTTTTGCACCGGCGCTGACACCATCCCTTCCGGCCACAGTGGCACAGCCAATCTTGGCTGTGCGAATCCAGCCCTTCCGGCGACGGTGGCACAGCCAATCTTGGCTGTGCGAACCCAACTCTTCCGACCACGGTGGCACAGCCAATCTTGGCTGTGCGAACCCAGCCCTTCCGGCGACGGTGGCACAGCCAATCTTGGCTGTGCGAACTCAGCCCTTCCGGCGACGGTGGCACAGCCAATCTTGGCCGTGCGAACTCAGCCCTTCCGGCCACGGTGGCACAGCCAATCTTGGCCGTGCGAATCGGCCACGGTGGCACAGCCAATCCTGGCCGTGCGAAACCAGCCCTTCCGGCCACAGTGGCACAGCCAATCTTGGCTGTGCGAATCCAGCCCTTCCGGCGACGGTGGCACAGCTAATCTTGGCTGTGCGAACCCAGGCCTTCCGGCGACGGTGGCACAGCCAATCCTGGCTGTGCGAACCCAGCCCTTCCGGCCACGGTGGCACAGCCAATCCTGGCCGTGCGAACCCAACTCTTCCGACCACGGTGGCACAGCCAATCTTGGCTGTGCGAACCCAGCCCCACCCCCCACCCCCGACGACGCCCCATCCTCTCGCGGCGACGACCGAGTCGCCTCGGGCGAGGCGAGATCGAGGTCCCCGGAAGCCCTGTCCCCGGGTTGCCTATCAGTCTCCGGCCCGTCGCCGGCAAGCCAAGCCTCGCCTCCCGGGTCGCCCCTGCGCTGCTACAGCAGCGGCGGCGAGGGGGGCACACCCCCCGAGCCGCGGCGCCGCAAGCCTCCACCCGCCCCCAACTGTGCTACATTTCCCGCTATGCGAGCCCTCCGCCTGCTCCTGCTTCTAGCCGCCGCCGCCAGCCTGCTCTCCGCCCAGCAATGGGCCAAGTCGCGGCTGGAGCAATCCCCCCGCCACCGCGAAATCGTCCGCATCGTCCACGGCGGCCGCACCCTCAGCGCCTTCGTCGCCTATCCCCAGGCCAGCGGCCCCCGCCCGGTGGTGCTGGTCATCCACGAGATCTTCGGCCTCTCCGACTGGGCCCAGGAGGTGACCGACGAGCTGGCCGCCGCCGGCTACGTCGCCATCGCCCCCGACCTGCTCTCCGGCGAGGGCCCTGGCGGCGGCGGCACCGAGAGCTTCAGCGGCCAGACCGCCATCGGCCGCGCCATCTCCCGCCTGCCCCCCGCCCAGATCACCGCCGACCTCAACGCCGCCGCCGACTGGGCCCTGAAGCAGCCCGCCTCCAACGGCAAGCTCTACGTCGTCGGCTTCTGCTGGGGCGGCGGCCAGAGCTTCCGCTTCGCCACCCAGCGCCGCGGCCTCGCCGCCGACTTCGTCTTCTACGGCGTCCCCCCTGCGCGCGCCGCCATGGCCCGCATCACCGCCCCCGTCTTCGGCTTCTACGCCGGCGACGACGCCCGCATCAGCCTCACCGTGCCCGCCACCCGCGCCGCCATGAAGGCCCTCGGCAAAAAATATGCCGCCGTCATCTATCCCGGCGCCGGCCACGGCTTCATGCGCGCCGGCGAGCAGCCCGACCCCACCCCCGCCAACCAAAAGGCCCGCGCCGCCGCCTGGGCCCGCCTCCTGCAACTGCTCCGGCGCTAGCCCGGCGCCCCGGATAGGCCCGGCGCCCGCCGCTCACCGCAGCCGTGCCAGCTCCGCCCGTGCCTGTCCCAGCGCCGGCAGGTCGGCGTCGGCATGTTGCCACACCCCCAGCAGCTTCTGGTAGCTGGTCCGCGCCGCGGCCGTCTCGCCCGCCAGCGCCTGTGCCCGCGCCAATTCCAGCAAGGCCGAGCTGCTGTACGGGACATCGAAGCGGTGCTCCATGATGGTCTGGAACTGCGCCGCCGCCGCCGCGTACTGCTTCTCCGCCAGCAGCGCATACCCGCGCGCGAAGTTCACCTCGCCGGCCGCAATATTGCCCAGTTCGTAGGGCTGGCTGGGCTCCAGCAGCGCCACCGCCTCCGCCGGCTGCTGCCGCGCCAGTGCCGCGAAGGCGCGGTTGGTCGGCAAATTGACCATCTGGGTGGCAAAATCGGAGAAGCGCCGCTGCAGTTGTGCATCCACCCGCGCCGCGCCCTCCGCCTCCCCCAGCAGCCCCAAGGCGAACCCGGCGCCGCTCAGCACGTTCTCGTCGCGCGAGCGCTGCAGCGCCGCCGCCGTCTCCCGCCGCGCCGCCGCGGCGTCGCCCCAGAGCGCGTCGGCGACCGCCAGGGTGATGAGGTTGTCTCCGTTCTGCGCCCCCACGCCGCTCCGCAGCAGCGCCTGCAGCTTGCGGCGCTGGCCCGCCCGCATCGCCGCCACCATGTCCTGTTCCTGCAAGTAGTCGGCGTCGCCATGCGCCTCCAGCCAGGCCCGCTCCGCCCCCAGCCCGGCCGGCTCCTGCAGGCTCACCGCGTACCAATACGCCGCCTGGTGCAGCGCCATGTTGTCGGGCGCCCGCTGCAGGCCCTGCGCGATCAGCGCCTTCGCCGCCGCCGTCTGCCCGTTCTCCATCTCCGCCGCCGCCAACTGCGAGGCGAAGAGCGTGTTGGTGGGATCGTGCGCCACCGCCGCCTGGCAGTCGGCCAGGGCCTGCGCCAACTGTCCCAACTGCCGCTCCACCCCGCAGGCATTGCCGTAGGGCACCGCATCGTTGGGGTAGGTCTGCTCCCAAAGCTGGTAAACGCGCTCCGCCTGCAGTTCGTCCCCGGTCACGGTGTCGTCGTAGTGGGCGGCGATATAGTAGCGCTCCCGCGGGCTGACGCGGTCCCGCCGCGCGTACGCCTGCTTGAAGTTGTCCTCCGCCTGCGCCGTCTGATTCGAGTCCAGATCCGCCGTCCCCAGGCTGGCATAGGCCATGGCGAAGTTGGGGTCCAGCGCCAGCGCCTGCCGGAACCGCGTCCCGGCCGCAACGTAGTTGCCCCGGCTGAGCTGCTGCCGCCCCTGGCTGTAGGCCTTCAGCGCCGCCAGCGAGGGCGTGGTCACCATCTCGATCGGCAGGTTGAACTGCGACATCGAGGCCAGCGACTCGCCCAGCTTGGCCCGCATCGCCGAGGCCAGCTCGCCCAGTGCCTGCAGCACCCGGTCCTTGCCGTCGGCGGTCTGCTCCACGCTCGCCAGGTTGTCGCCGCTCTCGCAGTTCACCGCCCGCAGGATCAGGTTGTACTGGCTCCCGATCTGCGCGATCGAACCCTCCAGCGTGGCCGCGCTGCCGGTGCGCTGGCAGAGCTGCCGCGCCGCCGCCCCGCGCACCGGCGTGCCCGCCTTCAGCCCCATCAACGCCTCCGTCTGCATCATCCGCTGGTCGCTGACGATGTTCAAGAACGGCGACTGCTCCAACTGCACCGCCAGCGCCTGCCGCAGCGTGCCGTCGAACATGGCGTCCCCGGTCGTGTTGCTGAAGTTGGCCAGCACCACCGTGTCCTTGGCCGTCATCTGGGGCATCGCGTGGCTGCGCCGCCAGGCGTAGGCCCCGCCGCCCGCCAGCAGCGCCAGCGCCACCCCCGCCAGCAGCAGCCGCCCCCGCCCCCGCCGCCGCGCCGGCGCCGGGCTCCCGCCCGCCGCCGCCACCGGCCCCGTCTCCGTGTCCCGCTTCAGCCGCCGCAGCGCCCCGCGCAGCTCCGCCGCGCTCTGGTAGCGCAACTGGGGGTCCTTCTCCAGCGCCGTCTCAATCGCCTGCTGCAGCCCCGCCGGACACTCCGGATTCCGCTGCGCCACCGGCGCCGGCGCCCGGTTCAGGATGCCGTCGAACACCGCCGCCGAGGTCGTGCCCGCAAACGCCGCCTGCCCGGTCGCCATCTCGTACAGCACCAGCCCCAGCGAAAAAATGTCCGAGCGCGCGTCCAGCTCCTTGCCCAGCGCCTGCTCCGGCGACATGTAGGCGATGGTGCCCATCGCCAGCCCCGGGCTGGTCAGCGCCCCCACCGTCCCCGCGTCCGCCAGCGTGGGCTGTTCGCCCGCGTCGGCCGCGCTCCCGCCCCCCGCCGGCATCTTCGCCAGTCCGAAGTCCAGGATCTTGGCCAGCCCCCGCCCCGTCAAAAACAAGTTGGCCGGCTTCAGGTCGCGGTGGATCACCCCCTTGGCGTGCGCCGCGTCCAGCGCGTCGGCGATCTGCAGCCCGTAGTCCAGCACCTCGCCCACCCCCAGCCGCCCGCGCTGCAGCCGCTGCTGCAGCGTCTCCCCCTCCAGCAGCTCCATCACCAGGAAGGGCCGGCCGTCGTCCGCCTCGCCAATGTCGTAAACGGTGCAGATGCCCGGGTGGTTCAGCGCCGACAGCGCCCGCGCCTCCCGCCGGAACCGCTCCAGCGCCTGCGGGTCGCGCCCCATCTGCGGCGGCAGGAACTTCAACGCCACTCGCCGCCCCAGCCGCGTGTCCTCGGCGCGGTACACCACCCCCATCCCCCCCGCGCCCAGCGCCGCCTCGATCTTGTAGTGCGTGACCGTCTCGCCGATCATGCCGCCGGGCCCTCGGGTGCGAACCGCGCCTCCAGCAGCGTCAGGTCGTCGCCCAGCGGCGCCCCCTGGCAGAAGGCCCGCACCTCGTCGGCGATCGCGGCGATGCTCAGCCCGCGCCGCAGGCAATCTTCCAGCCGCGCGTCGCCAAACATCTCCTGCGCCGGGTTGGCTGCCTCCGTCACCCCGTCGGTCACCAGCAGCAGCCGCTCGCCCGGCGCCAGCCGGTCCGTGGCCGAGCTGTACTCCGCCATCGGCAAAAGCCCCACCGGCATGTTGCCGTGGTCGAGCACGCGCCCGCCCGCCGCGCCCACCGCCAGCGGCGGGATGTGGCCGCAGTTCAGGTACTCCACCTCGCCGCTCGGCCAAAGGCGCGCGATCAGCAGCGTCGCGTACTTCTCCCCCTCCAGCCGCTGGCAGATAAAGCGGTTCGCCATGCTGGCGATGCGCGCCAGCGGCATGCCCGCCAGCAACTGCGCGTGCACAATCCCCTGCAGCGAGGCCGCCAGCAGCGCCGCCGCCGCCCCCTTGCCGCTGACATCGGCCAGCACCAGCGCCACCTCCGGGTTGTCCCCGCTCCCCACCACGGCGTCGAAAAAGTCGCCCCCGATCTGCAGGCAGGCCTGGCTCAGCCCCTCCAGCCGCGCAAACCCCAGCCGCGGCAGCGAAGCCCCCATCAGCCCCTGCTGGATCGAGGCCGCCAGCGCCAGCTCCTTCTCCATCGCCCGATGCGCCAGCCGCGCCTCCTCCTGCCGCCGCGCCAGTTGCGCGTTGATCACCACCTGCGCCGCCTCGTTGGCCAGCAGGTCCAGCATCTCCCGGCTCACCTGCCCCAGCGCCGGGCTGGCGGCGTGGCTGTCGAGATACAGCACCCCCACCCCCTCCCGCAGCGGCACCGCCACCACCGTGCGCAGATCCTGCTCCACCACGCTGCGCGCCAGGTCCACCTCGTCCGCCTGGCGGCTGTCGTTCATCAGGAAGGCGGTGGTGGACTGCCCCGCCTTCTCCACAATCGAGTGCGATATCGAGCGGTCGTCGTTCAGCGTCGCCCCGCTGGCGCTCCGCCCCGTGGCCAGGTGCAGCTCCCCGCCCCCCTCCGGCCGCAGGAACACAAATCCACGCTCCGCCCCGGTCAGCCGCAGCGCCGCGTCCAGCATCGCCGCCAGGATGTCCTCCAGCCCGTCGGCCGCCCGCAGCCGCTGGCCAAAGTCCAGCAGCAGCCGCAGCCGGTCGAATTCGCTCGCCGCTCCCGCCCCCTCGTCCAGCTTGTGCATCTGCGACAGGAACAGGCTGGCCGTGTCCGGCGGCGGGTCGAACTGCACCCGCACCCCCGGGCAGTTGGGAAACTCGATCACGTCCCCCGCCGCCAGCCGCCGCGGCCCCGCCAGCTTCGCCCCGTTCAGCAGCGTCCCGTGCGTGCTGCCCAGGTCGTGCAGCACGTAGTCCGCCCCCTCCGCCACGATCTGGGCGTGGTCGCGCGACACCTGCGGCAGCGGGATCGAGAGCGAATGCGTCGGCCGCCGCCCGATGGTGAACGGCAGCGCCTCCAGCGCCAAGCTGCGCTCCAAGCCGCCGATGGTGGCCCGCAGGCTGCGCGCCGCCGGGCTCGGGTTGGGTACAGGGGCCATGGTTGCCTGCCAGCGATTGTACCGCGCCGCTCCGCCCCCCGCTCCAGCTCTCTGCCCGGACTAGGCCCGGATCTGCTGCAGCGCCAGCACCGCCGCCCCCAACCCCGCCAATGCCCACGCCAGCCGCTCGTTGCTCCACCCCACGTCGTCCTGCCGCAGCACCCGGTTCATCACCGGCGCGTTCGCCAGCGCCGAGGCGATCGAGCTCACCACCGTGGCCGCGCCCGCGGTGTAGGGCGAGAGCGCGTGGCTGGCCGCCAGCTCCCCCACCGCCGCCGTCACCCCGGCGGAGTTGAACAGGCCCCCCGCCAGCGCCACCGCGTAGGTGCCATAGTGGCCCCAATGGCGCTCGGCCAGCGTCGTCGCCGCCTGGATCAGCAGGAACAGCAGCCCGAACTCCAGCACCCGCCGCAGCGACAGCGGCGAATCCAGCCGCAGCCCCTGCCCCCCCGGCAGCGCGCCGTTGCGCCGCCGCCAGATCAGCCCCGCCGCCAGCAGCGCCATCGCCGCCAGCGGCCCCACCGCCGACCGCAGCGCCGCCGGCGCGAACAGCGCCAGCAGCAGGAAATTCCGCGCAAATACCGCCAGCGTCGCCAGCAGCGTGATCACCACGCTCATCCGCACCCGCTCCTGGCGCAACGCCTCCCCCAGGCCCTTGATCGTGGCTCCCAGCTCCAGCACCGCCGCCGTGCTGCTCACCAGCCCGCCCAGCACCGCGCTGTAGTACATCCCGCGCGCGCTGTACAGCCGCATCAGCACATAATTGCCAAACCCCACCGCCGCCACCACGATCACCGCCACCCAAACCGCGTGCGGGTTGACCAATTGCCAGGGGTCCACGCTGCGGTTGGGCAGCAGCGGATACACCACAAACGCCAGCAGCCCCAGCCACACCGCGCTGCGGATCTCCGCCGGATGCAGCTCGCCCGCGAAGCGGTGCAGCTCCAGCTTCCAGGCCAGCAGGAACGTGGCCGCGATCGCCGCCGCCACCGGCGCAAAGAAGTTGCCCCGCCCCACCAGCACCCCGCCCGCGTAGAGCACCAGCAGCGCCGCCGAGGTGGTGATCTCCACCGTCGCGTTTGCCTGCAGCGAGCGCAGGTTGAGGAACACCACCAGCACCAGCACCCCGGCGAAGCCGGCCACCGCGAAGGCGGGCGACACCAGCGCCGCCAGCATCCCCAGCAGCGCCGCCAGCGCGCAGGTGCGGATGCCGGCGTCCTTGTTCGACCACTCCCGCTCGAAGCCCACCAGCAGTCCAATGGCCAGCGCCAGCGCGATGCGGGCGGCGACGGCGCCGGGGCTCAGGGAAGCCATGGCATTAAGGATACGGCAGCTCTACTCCCCCCGCAGCGCCGCCAGCGGATCCACCCCCGCCGCCCGCCATGCCGGCTGCAGGCTGGCCAGCCCCGCCACCCCCAGCAGCGCCACCCCCACCAGCCCCAGCACCCCCGGGTCGGTGGCGCTCACTCCAAATAGGAAGCCGCCCAGCAGCCGCGTCAGCAGCAGCGCCCCGCCCACCCCCAGCCCCAGCCCCAGCCCCGCCAGCTTCATCCCCTCGCCCACAAACTGCCGCAGGATCGCCCCCCGCTCCGCCCCCAGCGCCATCCGCACCCCGATCTCCCGCTGCCGCTGCGCCACCGCGTAGCTCAGCACCCCGTAGATGCCGATGCCGCCCAGCGTCAGCGCCAGCCCGGCAAACAGCCCCAGCAAGCTGCCCATGAGCCGGTAGCTGTCGAGCGAGGCCCCCTGGAGCTGCTCCAGCGTCTGCAGCTTGGCCACCGGCTGGTCGGCGTCCACCGCGGCGAATGCCCGCCGCACCTCCGATTCCAGCCCGGCCGCCGCCGCGGCGTTCGCCCCGCGCACCACGAAACCCAGCGAGAACCAATGGTTCTCCAGCGCATTGAGCCCGTCCGGCACCTGCGCCTGCGGCACGTACAGGGTGAACGGCGGCGGCGTCGCCACCCCGTTCTCATGCACGTCGGCCGCGATGCCGACGATGCGCACCTGCGTCGGCGGCCCCTTCTGCGCCGGATCGGGCAGCGCCACCTCCTCGCCCAGCGCCTGCCCTCCCGGCCAGTAGTGGCGCGCGAACACCTGGCTGATGATCGCCACCTTGGCGCTGCTGGCGCTGTCGCCCGGGTTGAACCCCCGCCCCGCCACCAGCCCCATGCGCAGCGTCCGGAAATAGTCCGGGCTGATCGCCCGCCACTCCACGTCGCTGTTGTGCCGATCCATGGCGTGGCCGGGAACCAGCACCGGATAGTTCAGCCCCCGCGTCAGCGGCAGCCCGGTGATCGAGGCCGCTGCCTCCACCCCCGGCAGCCGCCGCAGCTCCGCCACCACCGCCTCGGCATAACGCGTGGTGGCGGCGTCGCTGGCCACCCGCGCCCCGCTCAGCGTGGTCTGCGCGGTAACCACGTTGGCGATGGCAAAGCCCGGCTGCACCTGGTTCAGCCGCAGCAGGCTCGCCGCCAGCAGGCCCGCTCCCGCCAGCAACACAAACCCCAGCGCCACCTCGCCCACCACCAGCGCCGCCCGCGCCCGCTGGCCGCGCCCGCCTCCGCCCGCCCCCTCTTTCAGGTTCTCCTGCAGCCCCAGGCGGCGCGCCTGCAGCGCCGGCGCCAGCCCAAACACCACCCCGGTCCCCACCGCCAGCCCCAGGGTATAGAGCAGCGCCTGCCGGTCCAGCGCCGGCGCCAGCGGCAGCGCCAGCGCCGCCGTCGCCATCCGCCCCAGCCACGGCACGCTCGCCCACGCCACCAGCCACCCCAGGCCCGCCCCCAGCCCCGCCAGCAACAGGCTCTCGGTGAGCATTTGCCGCACCAGCCGCGCCGGGTTCGCCCCCACCGCCGCCCGGATCGCCATCTCCCGCCTCCGTCCGGTCGCCCGCGCCAGCAGCAGGTTGGCAAGGTTGGCGCAGGCGATCAGCAACACCAGTCCCACCGCCCCCAGCAGCAGCAGCAGCGGCTCGCGGCTGTCGCCCACCGCCACCTCCTGGTAGCGCTGCACCCCCCACCCCATCTGCCGCGCCACCTGCGGATGGCTCTTCTGAAACGCCGCCTTCAGCAGCGACAGTTCCGCCTGCGCCTGTCCCAGCGTTCGCCCCGCCGCCAGCCGCCCGATGAAGTCCAGGTTCGGCCCCAGCGGCGCCAGTCCGCCCTCGGTGGGCTGCAGGTCCGTCCACAGCCCCACCGGCTCGGGGTGGAGGAAGTTCTTCTCCAGGCTGACAAAGCTCGCCGGCATCACCCCGATCACGGTGTAGACCACCCCGTCCAGCCGCAGCGTCCGCCCCAGCACCTTCGGGTCGGCGCCAAACTGCGAGTGCCACAGCCCATCGCTGAGGATGGCCGTCGGCGCCGCTCCCGGCTGGTCGTCGCTGGCGGTGAAATCCCGCCCCCGCGCCGGCTCCACCCCCCACACCGAGAAAAACCCGTGCGTCACCCGCACCGCGCTCACCCGCACCGCCTCGCCCGCCCCCGACAGGTTCGAGTCGCCGAACATGTCCACCGTCGCCGCCGCCTCCAGCGCCCGCTGGTGCCCCAACAGATAAAGCGCCTCGACCCCGCTCAGCCCATTCTCCACCTCGCCCTGGCGCACATGCGCCACCTCCACAATCCGCCCCGCATCGGGAAACGGCAGCGGCTCGAACAGCACCGGGCTGACGATGCTGTAGATCGCCGTGTTGGCGCCGATCCCCAGCGCCAGCGTCAGGATCGCCACCGCGGCGAAGCCCGGCGAGCGCGCCAGCAGCCGCAGCCCATAGCGCAGGTCCTGCCCCAGGGTTCCCATACCATCCTGGTACTCGCCGCGCCGCCAAAAGTTGCAGTAAAAACGCCCTCCGCCCTACTGCACGTTGAATTGCACCCCGGTGCTGATCTGCAGCGAGTTCTTCAGGAAGCCCGGCTGCGGGTTGTTCAGGTAGTTGTCCATGACGGTGAAGTTCAGGCTGAGCGAGCGGTACACCGGCACCGCCCACGAACTCATCCCCGCCATCTGGTAGGCCAGGCCCTTGGTGTAGGACGGGGTCAGGCTCACGTTTTGCGTCCACACCACCCGCCCGTAGTTCTGCCGCAGCGTCTCGGTGAAGCTCGAGGCCAGGAAGCGCTCGTTCGCCAGCGAGAGGAAGCGCTGGTGCGTCCAGTGCAGGTCGGCCCGCAGCGCCAACTGCGTCGGCGCCGTCTGGATCAGCTTCCAGCCCACCCCCCCGCCGTAGGCTTGCTGCAGTTGCAGCCCCTGGGAGAAGTTGTGGTCGAGCTGGGCGTTGCCGAACAGGAACAGCCGCCCGCTCACGTCCTGGTCCTGCTCCACCCCGAGGCTGTAGATGCTGGTTCGCACCGTCGGCAGGTGCGGCTGCGACAGCCGGCCGTAGGTGCTCTCGTAGTGGAACAGCGTGTCGGATTGCTGCGGCAGCCACGCCAGCGACGGCACCGGCCGCTGCAGCTCGATGCGCGAGGTGAAGCTGGTCGAGGCCTGGGTGGCGCTGATCTGGCTGAAGCCCCCGCTCACCTGCCCGCGCCAGCTCTGCCACACGTGCGGATGGGCGGTCACCGCCTCGGCGTAGGTCTTCGGGTCCACGATCATGCGCGTATCCGCCGGCGCGATGAAGGTGGGCTGGGGGGCGCCGTCGCTGGTGATCTCCACCGTCGCCCCGTCCACCAACAGTTGCCCCCGCTGCACGCTGGCGTCCTTGCCCACCACCACGTAGGCGTCGGTGGTCCGCAGCTCGCGGATGTTGCTCCAGGGCACCGTCACCAAGCCCGCCATGTCGCTCTTGAAGACGCAGGCGGCGGCGTCCGCCCGCACCAGCGTGCCGCTCAACTGGTCGCCGTTGGCGAAGATCAGGGTGTCGGCGCGCAGACCCAGGGCCAGCGTCAGCCACAGCATCGCCACTAGGGGCAGGCGAACTCCGCAGAAATCAGGCATGCACCAATTTTCGCAGAAGTCGCATCAACTGGCGCCGCTCATCCGCCCCCAGCGCGTGCAATTGTTGCGCCTCCGCCCGCTGCGCCAGCGGCAGCGCCTGCTGGTAGAGGGCCAGGCCGGCGGCGGTGGGGGCGATCAGGTGCACGCGGCGGTCGCGCGGATGGCGGCGGCGCTCTACCCAGCCCCGCGCCTCCAGCCCGTCCAGCACCGCCACCAGCGAGCTGGGGTCCATGCCGCAGCGCTCCGCCAGCTCGCGTTGCGGCGTCGGCGCCTCCCGCACCAGCGCCAGCAGCCAGAACTCCCGCGGCGCCAGCCCCAGCGGCGCCAGCGCCTCCTGCAGCAGTTGCTTGGCCCCCATCCACAGCTTCCAGTTGCAGAACCACAGCCCGCCGGCGGGCTGGCCGCCGGGCGGCGCGGGCGGGGCCGGGGGCTGGGTGCGCGGCGCCATGGCTAGAGCGTGCGCTTGAACAGCCAGGTCGCGCCCCCCACCATCAGCACGCTGGTCAGCGCCAGCTTCCACAGGTCGCCGGTGATCGCCACCAGCCCCACCTGCTTCAGCAGCAGGCTGCGGAAGGCGTGCACCGCGTAGGAGAACGGATCCACCACCGAGATCCAGCGCAGCCATACCGGAAAGCCCGCGATCGGGTAGATCGCCCCGCTGGGGAAGAACAGCAGCGTGTTCAGCACCCCGAAGATCGCCCGCGGCACCAGCGGGTCGTTGATGCGCGCCATGATGAAGAACATCATCCCGATCAGCGCAATCGAGGTCAGCACCGTCACCAGCAGCAGCTCGCCCAGCCGCACCGGGTTGAAGAAGTCCGGCACCCCGGCGATCATCGCCCCCGCCACCAGCGTCACCAGCCCCGCCAGCACCCCCTTGATCACCCCCGCCAGGTTGAAGCCCAAAATCAGCTCCCACTTGGTGATCGGCGTCACCAGGTAGCCCTCGTGCAGCCCGCGCGACTTGTCGTCAATGTACAGAATGCCGCCGCCGATCATGGCGGTGATGAAGATGGCCAGCGTCACCGAGCCCGGCAGCAGGTATTTCATGTAGCTGATGTAGGGGTAGACCTCCACCACGTCCAGCCCCACCTGCCCGGGGTCGCGCGGCGCCACCGCCGGAGCGTTGAGCGAGGCCACCAGCGCCGCCATCGTCGCCCCCACCCCCCCCGCCACCGCCCGGTCGGTGTTGTCGGTGATCAGCGCCAGCCGCGGATGCTGCCCGGTGAGCAGGTCGCGCGAGTAGTTCACCGGGATCACCAGCAGCGCCCCCACCTCGCCGTCGCGCAGCGCCGCCAGCGCCACCCCCTCGTCGCCGTAGTCGCGCGGCAAAAACGTCTTGGCGTTGGCCGCCACCGCCAGCACCCGCTCCCGCACCGTCACCGACGCCGGCCCGTGGTCCAGGTTCACCACCCCCAGCTCCACGTTGCGGATGTTGCCCCCAAAGGCGTTGCCCAGGATCACCAACTGTACCAGCGGCAACAGCAGCGCCGCCACCAGCAGCGAGGGGCTGCGCCGGAACTTCCGCAGGTCGCGCTCCACGATCGCCAGCGCCCGCGTCAGGCTCATGGCTTCAGGCTCCCCTCCATCAGCCCGTGCCCGGTGAAGTGCAGGAACACGTCGTCCAGCGAGGTGCTCTGCACCGCCAGGCTGCGCAGCTCCACCTGCTGCCGCCGCGACAGGTCCATGATCGCCTCCGCCGTCGCCGGCCCGCGGTCGCTGGAGATGCGGTAAATCGCCGGCCCCTGCGTCTGCACGCTCTTCACCATGGGCAGCGCCTCCAGGTCCGCCGCTCCGCCCGCCAGGTCGGGCTGGAACTGCACCTCGATCCGGCTCGCCCCCGGCACCGCCGCCTTCAGCGCCGTCGGCGTGTCCAGCGCCACGATCTTGCCCTGGTCCACAATGGCGATGCGGTCGCACAGCCGGTCGGCCTCGTCCATGTAGTGCGTGGTCAGAAAGATGGTCAGCCCCTTGCCCGTGCGCAGCTCGGCGATGGTCTCCCACACCGACATGCGGCTGAACGGATCCAGCCCGGTGGTGGGCTCGTCCAGAAACAGGATCTCGGGCTGGTGCACCAGCCCGCGCACGATCTCCAGCCGCCGCCGCATCCCCCCCGACAGCGTCTTCACCAGCGCGTGCGCGCGGTCCCCCAGCGCCACCGAGGCCAGCAGCTCCAGCGCGATGCGCTTGCGCTCCGCCGCCCCCACCCCATACAGCCGGGCTTGGATCGCCAGCGTCTCGGCGCAGGTCAAGTCCGGGTCGCTGGTCATGTTCTGCGGGATCACCCCAATCCGCAGCCGCACCCCGTTCGGATCGGCGGCCACGTCGCAGCCCGCCACCCGCGCCCCCCCGCTGGTGGGCTCGACCAGCGTGGTCAGCATCCGGATCAGCGTGGACTTGCCCGCTCCGTTCGGCCCCAGCAGCCCGAAGATCTCCCCCTTGGCCACCTGGAACGTGACCTCGTCCACCGCCTTCAGCGCGCCAAAATGCCGCGAGATGCCCTGCACCTCGATCGCGGTCCCGTTGTTGCCGTTCGGCGCCATGGGTTCGGATGTTCGCTCGCTCGTGCGGTTACAGCGGATGCACGGCCGCCGTCTGCGCCGTCGGCTCGGCCGGCTCGGCCGGCACCGGCAGCATCACCCAGGCGGTCATGCCCAGCGCCAGCTTGCCCCCCGGGTTCGCCACCCGCACTCGGATCGCCACCGTCTTGATGTCGCGCTTGGTCCGGCTCACGTCGCGCTGGGTGGCGAAGTCCGCCTCCACCGCCTTGTAGATCACCGGCCCGTGCACCACCTCGCCCGAGGCCAGCTTCACCTCCAGCTGCTGCCCCATCTGGATCAGCGGCGCATAGGTCTCCTCCACGTCCGCCTGCACCCAGGTGTCGCCCAACTGGAAGATGGTCACGATCGGGCTGCCCGGGTTCACCACCTCGCCCTCGCGCGCCGCCCGCAGCGTGATGATGCCGCTCACCGGCGCCAGCACCTCGGTCTGGTCCAGCCGCGCCACCGCCGCCTGGCGCGACGCCCGCGCCTGCCGCGCCGCCGCGTCCAAGGACTGCGTCTGCTGCCGCTGCACCGCCAGTTGCCGCTGCTGCGCCCGCGCGTCGTTCAGGTTGGCGCTAGCCGCCGCCAGCGCCCGCTGCGCCGCCACCACCGCCGCCGCCGCCGCCCGCCGCCCCGCCGCCGCCGAGTCCAGGTCCGCCCGGGCGTTGTCCAGGTCCAGCGGCGAACTCACCCCCTTCGCCGCCAGCGGCACCGTGCGCGTGTAGTTGGCGTTGGCCTTGTCCCAGGCCGCCTGCGCCTCCCCCCCCTGCGCCCGCGCCTGCGCCAGTTGCGCCTGCGCCTGCGCCTGCTGCGCCTGCGCCTGCTTCACCTTGGCCGGCAGCGTCGCCGCCAGCAGCGCCGTCTGCTCCTCCGACTGCCGCGCGTTGGCGTTGGCCTGCTCGATCGCCGCCGCCGCCGCCTGCTCGTCCGCCCGCTGCACCCCCTGGTCCAGCCTCGCGATCGGCTCGCCCGCCGTCACCGCCTGCCCGTCCTCCACCTCCAGCCGCACGATCCGCCCGGTGATCTGCGAGCCCACCACCACCTCGTTGCCGTCCACCGTCCCGGTCAGCACCAGCGTCTGCGCCTGCGGCCGCATCGCGTAGTACACCCCCGCCCCCACCGCCAACACCACCACCGCCAAGATGACGATTCGCTTCATGTCCAGCCCCTCGCAATTCATGGTAATCAAAATGGTTTGTAATTTCAACTAGTTTGGCCCCCGCTGCCGCCCCGCGCCGCCACCCGTCCCCGCCGAAGCCCAACCCCAGCTGCCAGCGGCAAGCTGCCAGCTGCCCGCCACGTCTTATCCTGTATCCTGATCCCTGTCCGCCAGGCATCCCATGCAACCCGCCGTCGCGCGCCAGCGCAACAAGGGCTACTACCGCGTCCTCCACGTCCCGCTGTGGATCTGGGTCTTTTTCACCCTCCCCGGCGGCCTCACCGCCGCGCTCTACGCCCACGGATTCAACCGCACCCACGCCCTCTGGCTGGCCCTGGTGGCCTCGGTCTGCATCTGGCGGGGCGCCCGCGGGCGCCTGCCCGGCGCCGAACCCCGCCCCTACATCACCCATTACGGCCTCGACTGGCCCAACCTCGGCTACCGCGTGGTCTGCTACACCGCCGCCTGGATCGCCATCGTCGCCCCCTGGACGCTCAACCTCGCCGGCCTGCTCTACGCCGCCGCCGGCGGCGGCTGGCACATCGCCCAGCTCTACGGCCTGCCCTACGACTTGGTCGCCGCCGCCGTGGTCGCCCTCGCCGCCCTCGACCGCCTGCCCCGCACCCGCCGCTCCATCCGCCACGAGGGCGCCGAGCGCGCCTGGTTCTACCTCGGCGTCTGGACGGCGGTGCTCTCCCAGCTCGCCGGCTGGGCCATGTGGCGCCTGGGCAACCAGCTCGCCCTCGCCCCCACCCCGCTCGCCTGGGCCCGCCTCGGCGTCTTCGCCGCCGTCAGCGCCGCCGTCGCCGCCCTCGGCCTCGCCGGCCGCCTGCCCCGCACCCGCCGCTACCACGTCCCCGCCGGCGCCACCGACCTGCCCCTCGCCCAAGGTGAATAATAGATAGACCTATGCCCTCCGCCCGCCTCTTCGCCCCCCTGCCGCTGCGCTCGCTCGCACTGCGCAACCGCATCTTCGTCTCCCCCATGTGCCAGTACTCCAGCCAAGACGGCTTCGCCACCGACTGGCACCTGGTCCACCTCGGCAGCCGCGCCGTCGGCGGCGCCGCCCTGGTCCTCACCGAGGCCACCGCCGTCACCCCCGAGGGCCGCATCAGCCCCGACGACCTCGGCATCTGGAGCGACGACCACATCCCCATGCTGCGCCGCATCACCGATTTCATCCGCTCCCAAGGCGCCGCCGCCGGCATGCAACTGGCCCACGCCGGCCGCAAGGCCTCAACCTCCGCGCCCTGGAAGGGCGGCCGCCCCCTCTCCGCCGCCGAGGGCGGCTGGGAGATCGCCGGCCCCAGCCCCGTCCCCTTCGCCCCCGGCTACGCCGTGCCCGCTGAGCTCTCCCCCGCCGCCCTCGCCGCCGTGGTCGAGGCCTTCGCCGCCGCCGCCCGCCGCGCCCTCGCCGCCGGCTTCCAAGTAATCGAGCTCCACGCCGCCCACGGCTACCTGCTGCACGAGTTCCTCTCCCCGCTCAGCAACCTGCGCCACGACGCCTACGGCGGCTCGCTCGAGAACCGCTGCCGCCTCGCCTGCGAGATCACCGAAGCCGTCCGCGCCGTCTGGCCCCAAGAACTCCCGCTCTTGGTCCGCATCTCCGCCAGCGACTGGACCGACGGCGGCTGGGACATCGCCGACTCCGTCGCCCTCGCCCGCCGCCTCGCCCCGCTCGGCATTGACCTCGTGGACTGCAGTTCCGGCGGCAACGTCGCCACCGCCGCCATCCCCGTCGGCCCCGGCTACCAAACCCAGTTCGCCGAGCGCCTCCGCCGCGAGGCCCACCTCCCCACCGCCGCCGTCGGCATGATCACCTCTCCCGCCGAGGCCGAGCACATCCTCCGCACCGGCCAGGCCGACGCCGTCGTCCTCGCCCGCGAATTCCTGCGCGACCCCTACTGGCCCCTCCACGCCGCCCACGCCCTGGGCCACGACCTCGCCTGGCCCAACCAATACCAGCGCGCCCAGTAGCCCCGCGCCCGCCCCAACCGCCCCAAGCCCCACCGCGCAGCCCAAGCGCCACCGCGAGCGGTTGCGGGGCGAAGGGGCCCCCGCGGCCGCGCCCCGGCGGAGGAGGGCGCGGGCGGCGGAGCCGGGCGCCCGCGCCTTAAAAAAATGCTATTCTCCGCCCATGGACGCCCCCGCTCCGCGCTCCAAAGGCCCCGGCGAGAAGTTCTGCTCCGAATGCGGCGAGCTCATCCGCGCTCGCGCCGAGCTCTGCCCCCAGTGCGGCTGCCGCCAGATGCCGCTGCTCGATCTCGGCGGCCTCAGCTTCCCGCTCGCCCCCAACGGCAAAAGCCAGTTGGCGGCGGCCCTGTTTGGCATCTTCATGGGCGGCATCGGCGTCCACAAGTTCTACCTCGGCCAGACCGGCTGGGGAATCGTCTACCTGCTCTTCTGCTGGACGCTGATCCCCGCCGTGGTCGGCATGATCGAGGGCATCCTGTTGCTCACCATGTCCCACGCCCAGTTCGTCGCCAGATATGGCAAAACGGACTCGAAGCTCCCCAACTAGCTAGGCCCGGCCTCTGGCGAATTGACCCCGCTATTGTGGAATTGTCAGACTACCGTCGCAAGAATGTAGCGCCGCCGCATGAGCACAGCGAATCGAAGTGCGAGAGGGCCTGAAGGGATATCGGTCGGTTCGAGAACCGTACACGGCCAGGAACGCCCTAATCCGCCGGTCGACCCACCGAGCCGGCTCACGCGCGTCGCGAATCGGGCGACCCGATGGGGGTTGAGGCGCCACCTGCGCGGGTATGTGGCCATCTCTCCAAAGGAGATTCAGATCGGCGGAACCGCACCAAAGTGGATTCTCAGGAACGAGCAGGACCACTCCGATTTGATTATTGCGAAGCTGGGAGCCAAGAACGGACGAATCGAGGTCCTTACGGAGCTGTTCAATAATCTGCTTGGAGACAGGCTAGGGTTTGGGATGGCGCAATGCGGGATTGCGCGCCTCGACGAGCATATTTATTTTCTGAGCCGCAGCTTCCTGCAGCCAGGGGAACTTCTGATTCAGGGAAGCTTGATGATTGAGGATGTGTGTGCGGCCGAGGGAGAGACGGCAAGGGTCCCGCATCGCGAGGAGCAGAGCTTCTATAGCCTGGACTTCCTCCACGAGGTTTTCAGGAAATTCTGCGGCCCGTCGGCCGAGGCGGTCTTCAGCAATTTTGTCGACATGTTGTTCTTCGACGCGCTGATAGGCTCAACCGACCGGCACGCCCAGAACTGGGGGCTTGTGACTACAAGGGAACGTGGCCTGTTCCGATTTGCCCCGATCTTCGACTCCGCTCACGCGTTGCTTTGGGACCTACATTCGGATAAACTGAGAAGCATAGCGAATGAGGCCGGAATCCAGCGCTACACTCGGAAGGCCTTTCCGTGCGTTGGCCCGCCGGTTGTGCCCGGGCGCACGGGACGTCGTTGGAATCATTTTGCCTTAATCCAGGAGATCGTGGGCTTCTCGCCCGAAGCCGCACTGACCTCAATGAAAAAAATTGGCGACGCGGTGCCGGAAGTGGCAGCGGAATTGCTGAAAGAATTTCCGTTCGCACGCGGCTTCGAGGCCCTACGGAAGCGTCTAATCCTTAGAGTTTTGCAATCTAGGGCCTTGCAAGTCCTTGCAAGCGCCCAGAAAAGGGGATAGCCAATTGAGCCCACTCTCGCTCTTGCACCAAAAGATGAAGCTCAGGTACAGCGCCCCGCCCCCTGCCCTCCACGTCCTGCTGGACGGCACCGAGGTAGCGACCCTCGAAAGGGGCCGAGACGGCTTCCGCTTTCGCTACCTCTCGTCCTTCTCAGACAAGGATTTGGCACCGCTGCCGGGCCTACCGAACACGAGCGACACCCAGTGGCGGGAACTCGGCGCCTTGCCCCGGTTCTTCAAGGAACGGATCCCGGACCTGGACCGGCCCGAGATCCGCGAGCAAGTTCAAAATTCAGGGATCGATCCGAACGACGAAATGGCTCTCCTAGGGGCATTGAGCAGGAGGGCCATCACCGACCCCTTCGAACTTGTCCTCGGAAGCCGGGCTGCCTGAGGCTGCCACACTATCCGCCAACGAAGCCCACCGCTGGCTAAACCCCCAGCGGAAACAGCACCATCTGCCAGTCCTGCAACTGCCGCGTCCGGAATGCCGCCGCGCTCGACAGCAGGTAAAACTTCCACATCCGGCAAAACCGTTCGCTGTACTGCCGCTGCCAGCGCCCCCACTGCGCCTCGAAGTTGGCGAACCAGGCCATCAGCGTGCGGTCGTAGTCCTCCGCCCAGTTGTGCCACTCCAGCGGCACGAAGCGGTCCTCGATGGCGTCGCCCACCTGCTGGATCGAGGGCAGGTGCGAGTTGGGGAAGATGTAGCGCTCGATCCAGGGGTCGGTCGAGCGCACCGTCCGGTTCGAGCCGATGGTGGAGAGGAACATGCGCCCGCCCGCCGCCATGTGCCGCCGCGCCACCTCGAAATAGGCGCGGTAGTTCTTGTGCCCCACGTGCTCGAACATCCCCAGCGACACCAGCCGGTCGTAGCGCCCCTCCACCTCGCGGTAGTCCTCCAGCCGCAACTGCACCGGCAGCCCGGCGCACAGGCTCTGCCCCAGCGCCAACTGCTCCCGCGACAGCGTGATGCCGTCCACCCGCGCCCCATAGCGCTCGGCCGCGAACTTGGCGAAGCTCCCCCAGCCGCACCCGATGTCCAGCACCCGCATCCCCGGCCCCAGCTCCAGCTTCTGGCAGACGAAGTCGAGCTTGGCCTCCTGCGCCTGGTTCAAATCGGCGGCGTGCTCCCAGCGCCCGGCGGTGTAGACCATGCGCTGGTCCAGCATCGCCTGGTAGAGCTCGTTGCCCACGTCGTAGTGCCGCCGCGCCACCTCGCCCGCGCGCCGCGGCGTCTGCCGGTTGAACAGCGCCGATCCCGCCCGCAGCGCCAGCCCCCGCCAGCCCCGCGTCGCCGCCCGGTCCACCCCGGCGTCAAACAGGCGCTGGAAAAATTGGTCGAGCCGCGGGCAGTCCCACCACCCGTCCATATAGGACTCGCCCAGCCCCAGCGAGCCCTGCCGCAGCACCCGCGCGTAGAACTCCGGCTGGTGCACGCTCACGTCCCAGTCCCTCTCGCCGTTCAGGGCAATGCCGGCGGAGGCGAATATCTGCCGCGCGCGCGAAGCCAGGCCAGTACTCATGCCGTCACCCCAGCCTGCCTCCATCATATACCCCGCTTGCCCTAAACTACTCGCATCATGCCCCCGCCGCGGCTGCTCCCGCTCCTGCTCGCCCTCCTCCTCCCCCCGCTGCCGCTCCGGCTGCTCCGCGACGTCCCCCTCCCCGGCCGCGCCACCCGCTTCGACTACGAGAGCCTCGACCCGCAAACCGGCGTGCTCTTCATCGCCCACCTGGGCGACGGCCATGTCCTCGCCTTCGACACCAGGGCAGGGAAGCTGGTGGCCGACATCCCCGGCGTCGCCGGCGTCCATGGCGTCCTCGCCGTCCCCTCCCTCGGCCGCGTCTACGCCTCCGCCACCGGCACCAACCAAGTCGTGGCGATTGACGAGCGCACCTTCCGGATCGTCGCCACCATGCCCGGCGGCGTCTACCCCGACGGCCTCGCCTTCGACCCCGCCGACCATGAGTTGTTCGTGTCGGATGAGCGCGGCGCGACCGACACCGTGATCGATACAACGACCAACCGCCGCATCGCCACCATCCCGCTCGGCGGCGAGGCCGGCAACACCCAATACGACCCCGTCTCCGGCCGCATGTTCGTCGCCGTGCAGACCCGCAACGCCCTGGTGGCGATCAACCCCAAGACCCGCCAGATCGTCGCCAGCTACCCCCTGCCCGGCTGCGACGAAGACCACGGCGTCTACCTCGACGTGCCCCACCGCCTCGCCTTCATCGCCTGCCAAGACAACGCCACCCTGCTGACCTTCGATCTGCGCAGCCTCAAGGTCACCCAGACCTTCGCCATCGGCCGCGACCCCGACGTGCTCGCCTTCGACTCCGCCCTGCGGCGCCTCTATGTCGCCAGCGAGAGCGGCGTCGTCTCCGTGTTCGATGAAAAGGACCGCGCCCTGATCCGGCGCGGCCAAGCCTACCTGGCCCGCGAGGCCCACTCGGTCGCCGTGGACGCCCAACACCGCGTCTACTTCCCGCTGCAAGACATCGCCGGCCGCCCCCTGCTGCGCATCCTGGCGCCCACGAACTAGCTAACTAGCAGCAGCACCCGCACCCCTCGCCGCGGGTCGTCTTCCACCCCTCCCGGGCAATCAGCGGAACCAACCCCAGCGCCGCCACCGGGTCGGCCCAGCCCCAGCCCAAGGCGGCGTTCAAACCCAACCCGGCGAGCGCGATCCAAGCCAGATAGGCGCACGCCGACGACTGCACCGCATCCGCCGCCAGCGCCCGGTTGCCGCTGCTCCGCGCCAGCTTCCGCTTCTGCCGCCCCAGCCAAGGCATGACCGCCGCCGCGGCCAGCAGCAGCGCCATCCCCATCGGGCTGGGCCGCGGCGCCACCCCGGCCAGCAACGCCAGCGCCGAGGTGCCAGCAATCACCGCCGCCAACGCCAGCAGCAGCCAGCCGCCGATCTTGCCCAGAAGCCGGTTCCGCTCCGGCCGCGCCTGCGCCGCCAGCACCACCCCGGCCGACAGCAACTCGATCACGCTATCGGCCCCAAACGCCCCCAGCGCCACGCTCCGCGCCCGCCAGGCCGCCACTCCCGCCACCCCCACCTCCACCGCCATCCACCCCAGCGTCAGCAGTTGCAGCCGCCAAACCCGTTCCCCCACCCCCGGCACTGCCGCCGTAGCCATGCCAAAAGCGTAGCACTCAGCCATCAGCACGCAGCCGGGCGCCGCCCCATCCCCAGCCGCCTACCTTTCGCCCACTGTCCACTGTCCACTGTTCACTGTCCGCTCCGCCCGTACAGTCCCACCAATTCGGTCTGCGCCAGCACCTTCCCCTGCATCGCCGCCATCACCTCGTCCCGGCTCGCCCCGGCGGCCAGCCCCAGGCTGGGCGCGCTCAGGGCATAAAGGGTGAAAACGTAGTGGTGGGGCCGCCCCGGCGGCGGGCAGGGCCCGCCGTAGCCGAGGTCGCCAAAGTCGTTCTGCCCCTCGTAGCCGCCCAGCGGAAACCGCCCCGAGGTGTAGTGCCCCGAGGGCAGCTCGGTCACTGCGGCCGGCAGGTCGTACAGCACCCAATGCACGAACTCGCCCGCCGGCGCGTCCGGGTCGCGCAGCACCAGCGCCAGGCTGCGCGTGCCCCGCGGCTCGCCCTGCCAGCGCAGCCCCGGCGAGGTGTCGTCGCCCTGGCAGCTATGCGCCGACGGAATCGCTTGGTTGTTGACGAAGGCGGCGGAGGTGAGGCGAAATTCCATGGCGGCTTCACTCTGGGCGCCGGCCAGCAGCCCCGCCATCAGGGCCGCCACCAGCCATGCGCTCCCTCTCTCCCTTATCATCCGCCTCCCGCGCCTCCCGCGCCTCCCGCGCCTCCAGTTGCCGCGCCGCCCAGGCGGCGTGTTCGGCCAGCACCGCGTCGCCGCCGGCTATCCACTCTTGGAGGATGGGCAGGAACGCCGGGTTGCCGCTGTTGCCCATTGCCACCGCCACATTGCGCCGCAGCCCGGCGTATTGGGCCCGCTTCACCGCCGAGTGCCGAAAACGCTGGCGGTAGTCCTGCTCGCTCATCCCCGCCAGTTCCTCCAGCCGCGGCGCCACCATCCCCGCCCGCGGCTGGAACTCCGGCGCCGCGCTCACCGCCGCCCGCCGGTTCCACGGGCACACGTCCTGGCAAATGTCGCACCCCAAGACGTTGTTCCCCATCCCCGCCCGCAGCCCCTCCGGAATCGTCCCCCGCAGTTCGATGTTCAAATACGCGACGCACCGGCTGGCGTCCATCGCATAGGGCGCCAGCGCCCCGGTGGGGCAGGCCTCGATGCAGCGCGTGCAACTGCCGCAGCGGTCCGGCAGCCCCGCCTCCGCCTCCATCTCGAGCGAGGTCACGATGCAGCCCAAGAAAAACCACGAGCCCTTCTCCGGATGGATCAGGCACGTGTTCTTCCCCTGCCACCCCAGCCCCGCCGCCCGCGCCGCCTCCCGCTCCACCAGCGGCGCCGTGTCCACCGTGATCTGGAACTCCGCCCCCTCCTCGCCCCCCGCCGCCGCCGCCCGCAGCCACTCCCGCCACGCCTCCAGCTTCGCCCGCAGCACCTGGTGGTAGTCCTCCCCCCAGGCGTAGCGCGAGATCCAGCCCCGCTCGCCGTCGCCCGCAAACGCCGTCGACCGCGGCTGCTCGGCGTTGTACACCACCCCCGCGCACAGCACCGCCCGCGCCCACGGATACGCCTCCCGCACCGCCTCGCGCAGATAGCGGCCGTCCTCGTTCCGCCGCGCCAGATACCCCATCTCCCCCGCCCGCCCCGCCGCTATCCACTCCGGGAACAGCGCCAGCCGCGCCGACGCCTCGACCCCGGCCACCCCCGCCAGGTCAAACCCCAGCCGCGCCGCCTCCGCCAACGCCCCCGCCCTCCATTCTTGGTTCGCCACGCCCCCTCCTCCGTCCTCTCGCGGGGATCGCGCCGCTTTGCCAGCTGGCAAAACCGGCGCGAAAGGCTGCGAACCGGGGTCCCCAGAACCCGCTTCGGGTTCTGGGGTGGTCGTAATTCCGCAGGGGCAGACGCGCCAGTGGCGCGTCTGCGCCCCCGGGAAACGAATCCGGAGCGGCCCCAGCAGCCCATCAGCGAAGCCGCGCAGCGCCGACTTGGGGCCATGGGGCCCCCGAGTCGGCGCGAGCATGCCGCCCCGCGCATCTACAGCGGGGCGGCTCACAAGCGGGACGCGCGCCGCACCGGCCTGGCGCTGCTACAGCCGGGCCGGGCAGGCG
>DATKSZ010000132.1:0-9244 GCA_035531375.1 Terriglobales bacterium
GGGGGGCACGCAGCCCCAAGTTGCCACCGTTGTTCGCCGAAAGCAACCCCAAAATATCGAATCAAACCAGCGCCCCGCCTTTGTGCCCGTGGCGCAATGAAATTGCAACCCTTTCTTGACAAATCGCGGGGGTCGCGCCGCCTTGCCTGCCGGCAAAATCGGTGCGAATGCCCGCGACATTCCGCAGGCGCAGACGCGCCACTGGCGCGTCTGCGCCCCTGGGAAATGAATTCGGCGCGGCCCCACCAGGCAGCGAAGCGGCGCAGCGCCGACTTGGGGCCATGGGGTCCCCAAGCCGACGCGAGCATGCCGCCCCGCGCCGTTACAGCGGGGCGGCTCACAAGCGGGACGCGCGCCGCACCGGCCCGGCGCTGCTACGGCCGTGGCCGGGTAGGCGCGCTGGGGCCCGCGCCAACCAAAGCTCCACGGGTGCTTATGCCGCGCCGACCGCGGCGGCAGGCCAGCGCGCGGCGGCGTAGAGCACCAGCGCCAACCAAAGCAGGTCCGCGGTCAGCAGATGCGCGATCTGCATCCATACCGGCGTCAGCAGACTCATGTCCAGGACTCCGCTGGTCCACTGCACCAGGACGGCGGCAATCACGCCGTACCCCAGCCGGCGCGCCACCGGGCTCTCGGGCCGCGGCAACCCTTCGATTACCAACCACAACAAATACAGCCCCACCCCCACCGCCACCGCCGGGTGGATCACCCGCACCCGCTGCAGCACCGCCGCCGAGCCGGAAAAATCCTGCCGTAGCCCCGCGCTCAGCGAGGTCGCCGGAAACAGCGTGTCCGCCAGCGCCGCCATCACCCCGGCCATCCCGGTCGCCACCACCCCGGCCAGGCCCCCGCCCAGCAGCCACGCCGTCCGCCCTGGCCCACGCCAGCCCCGGGCGGGCAGGCCCGCCGCCCACGCCGCCGTCAGCGCCACCGCCGCCAGCAGCAGCAGCGTGTTGGCCAAGTGCAGGGCGTCGGCGGCCACCCGCGCCGCCGAGGCGTTCCGCCCCACCCAGCCAAACAGCACCAGCGCCGCTCCCAGCAGCGCCTCGGTCACGATGAAAACCCCCGCCCATCCCGCCCCCCGCCGCACCGCGCTCGGCTTGGGATACAACCATAGCGCCCCCGCCACCAGCCCCGCCACCAGCACCGCGTCCACCCCGCTCGACACCCGGTGCAGGAACTCGATCAGCATCTTGACCTGCGGATGCGCCGGCAGGAACTGCCCGTCGCACAGCGGCCAGTTGTCGCCGCAGCCGTTGCCCGCCCCCGCCGCCCGCACGTAGGCGCCCCACAGGATCACCAGCAGGTTGTAGCCCAGGGTTGCCCAGGCGTAGACGGCAAACCCACGCCGCCGCCGGCAGGCGGGCGCGGAGGCTTGCGGCAGGGATGCGCTCAGCGACGACAACCTCCTATTATCATGGAACCCCGGCCGCCCCGGCGCATCCTAGCATAGGGAAGGGAAATGCACCATGTTTGAACCCACGCCTCGGCCCTCCGTCGGACGGCGCTATTTCCTCTTCGCCACCGCCAGCGTGGCCGCCGGTGTCGCCCTGGTGGTCGAGTCCGGTTTCTTGGGCGGCATCGCCCGCCTGGCCGGCGCCAGCATCACCACCGCCCCGGGCACGGTCACGCTGGTGGATTTCAACGACGCCGGCAAGCGCCTCGGCCTGGTCACGGTCCCCAAAATCGTCAAGACCGACGCCGACTGGCGCCTCCAGCTCTCGCCCCTGTCCTTCGAGGTCCTGCGCCAGGCCGCCACCGAGATGGCCTACTCCGGCTCGCTCAACGACTTCTATAAGCCGGGCGTCTACCGCTGCCTGGGCTGCCAGACCGCGCTCTTCGACTCCAAAACCAAGTACGATCCCCACGAGGGCTGGCCCAGCTTCTGGGCTCCCATCGCCGGGCAGAACATCACCCACCGCAGCGACCTCTCGCTCGGCATGGACCGCACCGAGGTGCGCTGCCGCCGCTGCGACGGCCATCTCGGCCACGTCTTCGACGACGGCCCCGATCCCACCGGCCTGCGCTACTGCATGAACTCCGCCGCCCTCAGCTTCCACCCCCGCCCCGCCTAGCTGCGCGGTTCAGCGCTAGTCTCGGTGCGCCTCGGGGTGCAGCACCCGCAGCCCCAGCTCCTGCTCGAAGCGGTCGAAGCCGCGGTCGCGGTGCAGCAGCAGGTGCCCGTGCTGCAGGCAGAAGCTGGCGATCAGGCAATCCACCGTGCCGCGCACCGTTTGGCCGCGCCGCCGCAGCTCGCGGTAGTAGCCCGCCGCCCGCCGCCCGCCGCGCCCGCTCCTCGCCCACACTGCTGAAAACCGCAAGCGGCGCCAGCTCCTCTTCAATGCGCGCCACCACAGCCGCATTGCCCGCGCCTTGCAGGAGTTCGCACAGGATCAGGTCGGTGAGCGCGACCGCCTCACGACCACTCGCCGCGCGCAGCCAGTCCGTTTCGGCGTTGGACGTGCCGCGGATGAAGTCCACCCACACCGACGTGTCCACAATCACGATCAACGCGCGCCCGCGGCCTGTTTGGCGGTCTCGCGCACGTTCTCGAAGTCTGGGAACGCGCCGAAGAGTTTCAGGATCCGCGTCTGGTCGTTCATCCGCACCAGCAGCCTGAGCCCGGCCTCCACCGTCGCCCGCTTGGTCTTCTGCCCGCTGGCGCGCATTGCCTTGCGCATCAAGGCGTCGTCAATCTCGATGTTGGTCCGCATCGCCCCTCCAATGTGTATAGTTTACCGTTTTTTGTGCATTGCCGTGGTGGTACTCTGGGGCTTCTGCTTGGAGGTCACCCTGTGACAGGTTTGCGCCGCGTTTCCCGCCTGCTCTTCCCGCTGTTCGCCCTCGCCCTCGCCGCCGCGGCGCAAGCCCCGCAGTTCTCCCCGTCCCTGTTGGCCGGCCTGCACTGGCGCGACATCGGCCCCATGCGCGGCGGCCGTTCCGTCGCGGTGGCGGGCGTGGCCAGCCAGCCCGACACCTTCTACTTCGGCTCGGTGGGCGGCGGGGTGTGGAAGACCGACAACGCCGGCCGCACCTGGAACCCGATCTTCGACGCCGAGCCGGTGCAGTCCATCGGCGCCATCGCCGTTGCCCCCTCCAACCCCGACATCGTCTACGTCGGCACCGGCGAGGCCGACATCCGCTCGGAAAATTCCTACGGCGACGGCATGTACAAGTCCACCGACGCCGGCAAGACCTGGCGCCGCATCGGCCTCGCCGCCACCCACCGCATCGGCCGCATCGTGGTGGATCCCACCGACCCCAACCGCGTCTACGTCGCCGCCCTGGGCCACGCCTACGCCCCCAACCCCGACCGCGGCCTCTACCGCTCGCTCGACGGCGGCGCCACTTGGAAGAAGATCCTCTACCACGGCCCCAACGTGGGCGCGATCGACATCAGCCTCGACCCCCACGCCCCCCGCACCCTCTACGTCTCGCTGTGGGCCACCCGCCGCCCGCCCTGGAACGTCTACGCCCCCTCCAACATGCCCGGCAGCGGCCTCTACAAGACCACCGATGGCGGCGACACCTGGACCCACCTCACCGCCGGCCTGCCCAGCGACAACGCCGTCGGCAAGATCGGCGTGGCGGTGGCGCCCAGCGATCCCCACCGCGTCTGGGCGGTGGTGGACGA
Organism: Terriglobales bacterium; assembly: GCA_035531375.1. GTDB lineage: Bacteria > Acidobacteriota > Terriglobia > Terriglobales > SCQP01 > SCQP01. Next base: position 3,635 of record DATKSZ010000132.1, read on the forward strand.
CCTCACCGACAAGGGCGCCCACGGCGGCGTCTACCTCTCCGACGACGCCGGCGCCACTTGGCGCCAGGTCAGCAACCAGAACCGCCTCTGGGGCCGCGGCTGGTACTTCGAGGCCGTCACCGTGGACCCCCGCAACCCCGACAAGGCGTATGTGATGAACACCTCCACCTACGTCTCCACCGACTCCGGCCAGAGCTGGACGGCGATCAAGGGCGACCCCACCGGCGACGACTTCCATCAGTTGTGGGTCAACCCCAGCAATCCCAACCGCATGGTGCTGAGCAGCGACCAGGGCACCGTCGTCAGCGTGGACGACGCCCGCACCTGGAGCTCCTGGTACAACCAATCCACCGCCCAGATCTACCACGTCTCCGCCGACAACCGCTTTCCCTGGTGGGTCTACGGCGCCCAGCAGGATTCCGGCGCGGTCGGCGTCAGCACCTGGTCCAACCAGGGCGTGCTCAGCTACGCCAATTGGCTGCCCATCTGCACCGGCGGCGAGAGCGGCATGGTGGTGCCCGACCCCCACGACGGCAACATCCTCTTCGGCGAGGCCGGCCAGCGCTGCAACCAGCAGCTCAATCTCCCCGATTCGCTCGGAGCCATCCCCCGCCCCGCCGCCGGCCAGCCCGTCTACCGCAAGACCTGGACGCTGCCTCTGGTCTTCTCCCTCGCCGACAAGGCGCTCTACTACGCCAACCAATACGTCTTCCGCACCCGCGACTCCGGCCGCACCTGGCAGAAGATCAGCCCCGACCTCACCCGCGAAGACCCCGGCGTGCCCGCCACCGTCGATTCCGTCACCGCCCAGGATGAAGACAACCCCGGCGTGACCACGCGCAAGGGCGTGGTCTATAGCCTCGCCCCCTCGCCGCTGCAGGCCAACACCGTCTGGGCCGGCACCGACGACGGCTATATCCAAGTGACCACCGATGGCGGCCAACACTGGTCCAACGTCACCCCGCCCGCCCTCACCGCCTGGAGCAAGGTCGCCGGCATCGAGGCCTCGCACTTCGACGCCTCCACCGCCTTCGCCGCCGTCAACCGCCATCGCCTCGGCGACCAGCGCCCCTACCTCTATCGCACCCGCGACGGCGGCAAGACCTGGCAGTCCATCACCGCCGGCATCCCCGACGGCGCCTATCTCCACGCCGTCAAGGAAGACACCGTGCGCCGCGGCCTGCTCTTCGCCGCCACCGAACTCGGCGTCTACGTCTCCTTCAACGACGGCGACCAGTGGCAGCCGCTGCAGTTGAACCTGCCCCGCACCTCCGCCCGCGACTTCGTCGTCCACGGCGCCTCGCTGGTGGTCGCCACCCACGGCCGCGGCTTCTGGGTGATGGACGACATCAGCCCGCTGCGCCAGCTCAGCGCCCGCATCGCCGACGCCCGCGCCTACCTCTACCAGCCCGCCGACGCCCTCGCCATCCGCCAAGGCGCGTTCAACGGCACCCCCTTGCCGGCCGAGGAGACGCAGTACAACAACCCTCCCGCCGGCGCCATCATTTACTACAACCTCAAAACCGCCGCCGCCCAGCCGGTGGCGCTGCAGGTGCTCAACTCCAGCGGCGCGGTGATTGCCGCCTTCCACAGCAACGATCCGCTTCCCCACGTCAACCCCGACGTCCTCAATTTCCCTCCCAACTGGCTCCAGCTGCCGCCGCGCCTGGCCGCCAGCGCCGGCCTGCACCAGTTCGTCTGGAACCTGCGCCCGGCGCCCCCCGCCCGCGGCCGCGGCCGTGGTGGCCGCGGCGGCTTTGCCATGGCGAACTTTTTTGGCGGCGGCCGCGGTGTCCTGGTTCCCGCCGGCGCCTACACCCTCCGCCTCACCGTGGACGGTGTGACCTACACCCAGCCGCTCACCGTCCAGCCCGATCCCCGCGGCGGCCAATAGCCGCCGCGATGGCCTTCTGGCGACTGTGGCACCGCCAATCTTGGCTGTGCGTGCTCCGCTCGCGGGGGTCGCGCCGCGTTGCCTGCCGGCCAAATCGGCGCGAAAGGCCGCGATCCGGGGCCCCCAAGCCGCTTGCGGCTTGGGGTGGTCGTAATTCCGCAGGGGCAGACGCGCCAGTGGCGCGTCTGCGCCCCCGGAAAACGAATTCGGCGCGGCCCCAGCGAGGCGCAGCGCCGACTTGGGGCCACGGGGCCCCCAAGTCGGTGCGAGCACGCCGCCCCGCGCTGTTACAGCGGGGCGGCCCACAAGCGGGACGCGCGCCGCACCGGCCCGGCGCTGCTACAGCCGGGCCGGGCAGGCGCGCTGGGGCCCGCGCCCACCAAGGCTATCGCCGCTTGGCTCCCGCTCCCGCGGCGATCGCGACCGCCGCGCGCTGCACGCCGGCCTCGTCGCCGAAGCCGGCCAGCCACGGCATCGCCGGGTCGGCCCGGAACCACGTCCACTGCCGCTTGGCGTAGTGGCGCTGCTCCAGCTGCGCCTCCGCCAGCGCCGCCGCCGGCGCGGCCCCGCGCAGCACGATGTCGCTCGCCTGCTTGTAGCCGTGCGAGATCCAGATGCGGAGCTCCGCCGGATAGCGCGGCAATAGCCGCCGCGTCTCCTCCTGTATCGGTCCGCTGAACATCGCCTCCGCCCGCCGGTGGATGCGCGCATACAGCGCCGCCCGCTCCGGCGCCAGCCCCAGCTTGATCGCCCGCACCCGGCTCCACCGCTCCGGCGGTGCTTCCTCCCAGCCCGCCGCCATGCCCCGTCCGGTCAGCAGCCGCACCTCCAGCGCCCGCACCGTCTTCGATAGGTCGCGCGGCGCGATCCGCGCCGCCGCCTCCGGGTCCAGCCGCTGCAACAGCCGCCGCAGCCGCTCCGGCGAGCGCGCCTGCAGCCGCGCCCGCAGCTCCGGTGGCGCGCTCGGCGCCGGCGACAGTCCATCCAACAGCGCCCGCAGGTAAAACCCCGTCCCTCCCACCAGGATCGGCACCCGCCCCCGCCCCGCGATCTCCTCCACCACCGGCCGCGCCCGCCGCGCGTATTCGCCCGCCGTCCAAGGCGCGTGCGCATCCGCCGCCCCGATCAGGTGGTGCTGCACCCGCGCCAGCTCCTCCGCCGCCGGCTTCGCCGTGCCCACGTCGAAGTCGCGGTAGAGCTGCACCGAGTCGTAGTTGACGATCTCGCCCCCCAGCGCCTCCGCCAGCGCCAGCCCCAGCGCCGTCTTGCCGCTGGCGGTGGGCCCCGCCACTACGATCGCCGTGATGGAATCCGTGGGCCGCATCATTCCGTGCAGAAAAAAGCACTACAGCATCGAGGAATTTGCATCGAGCGTAGCTGCTATACTGCTCTCACGTTCTAATCCTTCCAAGTTCGGCAGCCTCCCCGCTGCGCGATGGCCGGAGCCCGAGGGAAGCTTTCGGCCCCATGGCGGCAGGGGAAAGCGGCGAACTCCCAGACGTGGATCTTTCCACCTGGGCGCGAGCAAGTAGCATTGACGTCGGCAGCATCTCCATCATCGCATTCCTCGGCGCAGGCCCTTCCCTGTCCTGAAACCTGCCTGCCCGAGGCCCGCCGCCATCTCGCCGCCGCCGCGGTCGAGTTGTTGGCGGAGTGGCGCGTCCGCTTCCGTCCCTTCGCCCCCCGGCTCTCGGCGCGCGCCCTCTTCACCCTGGAGCAGTTGCTGCTGCCCCGTCCGGCGGAGGGCGCCAGCGGCGGCGAGGAGGCGTGGTGGGAGCAAGTCCGCTACAGCGCCCCGCGCTTGGCCAAGCTGGGGCTCTCGCTCAGCCTGGTCAACGAGGCCCTGGCGCAGTTCCATCCCTTGGCGGTGGAGCGCCTGCGCACCCGCTTCGGCCTGCGCACCGCCACCGCCATCCAGGATTGGTTCCAGCGCCAGGCGGCGCTGGTGGTGGCCGAGGCCTACGTCGCCGGCCAAAGCCGCGCCGTGCAGTCGCTGCTGGCGGTGCTGGACGCCGAGCTCGGCGCCGCCGACCTCAACCAGCTCTTGCAGCGCCTGCTGCAGCAGGCCGCCCAGCTCTTCCCCCTGCGCTGGGGCGAGGTCCTGCTGCTGGAAAACAGCAGCGCTGGCCCGCACCTCCGACACGCCGCCGCCTACGGCCTGGAGCCCGGCATGATCTACGCCGACGCCGGCGTGGGTCCCTTCTTCCAGCGCGTCCTCCGCCGCGGCGCGCCCGCCTTCCTGCTCGACGCCGCCAACGATCCCCGCGTCGCCCAGCCCTATTACCGCGCCCTGGAGGTCAAGTCCGTCTGGGCGGTGCCCTTGCTGCTGGCGGGGCCGCGCCCCGAGGCGCTGGGCATCCTCACCGTCGCCTTCGACCGCGTCTACGAGTGCCTGCCCCAGGAAAAGGAACTGCTGCTCGCCCTCGCCCAGCGCTCCTCGCTCGCCATCGAGCGCACCCGCATGGCCGAGCGCCTCGGCCGCGAGCGCGCCCGCGCCACCGAGCTCTCCCGCCGCCTGCTCCAGGCCCACGACGAGGAGCGCCGCCGCATCAGCCGCGACCTGCACGACGAGACCGGCCAGGCCCTGCTCGCCCTCCGCCTCTATTTGGAGATGGGCCTGCGCCAGCCCTCCCACGGCGCCACCCGCAAATGGATGAAGAAGGGCGTCGCCCTGGTGGACCAGAGCGTCGCCGAGCTGCGCCGCATCCTCGCCCAGCTCTCTCCCCTGGTGCTCGACGAGCTCGGCCTGGAGGCCGCGCTCCGCCTCGAACTCCGCCGCCTGCGCGCCCAGCACCAGTGGCGCGCCCGTTTCCAGTTCACCGGCGACGCCGCCCGCCTCGACCACAGCCTCGCCATCCTGGTCTACCGCGTCGTGCTCGAGGGCCTGCGCAACGCCGCCCGCCACGCCCGCGCCCGCAGCGTCCAACTCAAAATCGCCGTCGGCCCCGGGCAGTTGTCCATCCGCCTCCGCGACGACGGCGTCGGCCTGCCCGAGGGCCCGGTGCCGGCAGGGCCCCCCGCCGCCGGCCACTGGGGCCTGATCGGCATGCGCGAGCGCGTCCGCCTCGCCGGCGGCCAGCTCGAACTCGATTCCTCTCCCGGCCAGGGCCTCAGCCTGGACATTCACATCCCCCTGCCGCGGCTCGCCGCCGCCCCTGCCTCCTGAGACGCCTTCCCCATGATGAAACTGCGCATCCTCCTCACCGATGACCACACCCTCTTCCGCCAGGGCCTCCGCACCCTGCTCGACGCCGAATACGACATGCAGGTCGTGGGCGAGGCCCAGGAGGGCGGCGAGGCCGTCGCCCAGGCCGCCGCGCTCAAGCCCGACCTGGTGCTGATGGACATCGGCATGCCCGGCCTCGCCAGCTTCGAGGCGGTGCGCCAAATCCGCAAGCACCGCCCTGAGACCAAGGTCATGTTCCTCAGCATGTACGACGACGAGGACTACCTGCAGCAGTGCCTCGAGGCCGGCGGCTCCGGCTACCTGCTCAAGGACAGTCCCGCCGACCAGCTCATCGCCGCCATTCGCGAGGTCCGCCGCGGCGGCAAGTACCTCAGCCCCCGCATCCTCGCCAAGCTGGTCGAGGACATCAGCGTGCGCGACCCCGCCGAGCGCTTCAAGCCCCGCCTCGGCACCCTCACCCCGCGCGAGCGCGAAACCCTCAAGTTCCTCGCCGAGGGCCTCTCCGTCAAGGAGATCGCCGTCCAGCTCC
>DATKSZ010000133.1:0-60204 GCA_035531375.1 Terriglobales bacterium
GTTGGCGCGGGCCCCAGCGCGCCTGCGGCGCGCGTCCCGCTTGTGCTCGCTCCGACTTGGGGGCCCGGAGGCCCCAAGTCGGAGCTGCGCCTCGCTGGGGCCGCGCCGTATTCGCTTCCCGGGGGCGGGCCGCCCTGCGGAATTACGACCACCCCAGAGCCCGAGGCGGGCTCTGGGGACCCCGGTTCGCAGCCTTTCGCGCCGATTTTGCCAGCAGGCAAAGCGGCGCGACCCCCGCGAGTGGAGGAACCGCGCTAGAGCCGGCATGGCCACCCCCGCAACCCCCGAAGCCGGCTGGGTGGACACCCATATCCACCTGCTGCCCGGGCTGGACGACGGGCCGGCCACGCTGGAGGACGCCTTGGCGATGGCGGAGGTGGCGATCGCCGACGGGATCACGCATGCGGTCGCCACCCCGCACGCCAACTATCAGTTCCGCTTCGAGCCGGCGGCGGTGGCGGGGCGGCGGCAGGAACTGCAGGAGCGGCTGGGAGAGCGGCTGCGGCTGTACACCGGCTGCGAGCTGCACCTGAGCTTTGAAAACGTGCAGGCGGCGGTGGCGGAGCCGCGGCGGTTCTCGCTGAACCGAAGCCGCTACCTGCTGGTGGAGTTTCCCGAGTTTTTCGAGCGGCGGGCGCTGGGCGGGGCGCTGGAGCAGTTGCTGGAGGCGGGGGCGGTGCCGGTGTTGGCGCATCCGGAGCGCAACCCGGTGTTGCAGCAGCATCCGGAGGCGCTGGGCGAGTACTTGCGGCTGGGCTGCCTGAGCCAGGTCACGGCGTCTTCCTTCGCGGGGCGGTTTGGCAAGCGGGCGCAGCAGTTCGGCGCCGAACTGCTGAAGCAGGAGTGGGTGCACATCGTGGCCAGCGACGGGCACTCGGCCCAGCAGCGCCCGCCGCATTTCCGGCGGGCGTTCGCGTATCTCGAGGAACAAGCCGGCGGCGAGCGGGCGCTGGCCCTATGCCGCGACAATCCACTCGCCATGGCGGAGGACCGCGATCTGCCCTACCGGCCGGAACCGGCCCAAGAGAAGAAAAAAGGGCTGTTCGCGCGGCTGCGGGGCTGAGGGGGCCCGCGGCCGCAGCCTGCGGTCGGGCGGTGGCGGGCTCCGGCTCTGGTTGCGGCATCTGTGAGTGCAAGAACCCAGAAACCCTCTGACCTCGGGGGGCGAGCGCCACCGGCCTTCCCGCAGAGGCACAAAGGAGAATTGCCATGATGACGTGGAAGAAGCTCGGCCTCGCGGTGGTCGTATCCGCCGGGTTGGCGATCGCGCAGACACCGACGCCGACGCCGCCAAGCCCAGGACAGCAGGCGCAGACGGCAGCGCAGCAGACCACGCAGGCGGCCAAGCAGGCCGCCGAGCAAGCCAAAGAGAAAGCAGCGCAGGCGGGAACGGCCGCCAAGCAGGCGGTGACGCCGGGGCAGGCCACGCCGGAGCCAGCCCAGCCGGGGGCGATGCAGCCGGGAGCGGCGCAGCCCAGCGGCCAGGCGGCGGGAGCGGCCACGCCCAACCAGCAGCCGGGGGCGGCGCCGGCGGCGAAGATGCCCAAGACCGCCTCGCCGCTGGAGCTGGTGGGACTGGTCGGGCTGGGCTTGGTCGGCTTGGGCTGGGCGCTGCGGCGGCGCCGCATCGCCGGCTGAGGGCCATCGTCCGAGGGGGGAAGGGGGCGCGGGAAGCGAGGCTTTCTGCGCCCCCTCTGTTTGCGGCATCACCAACATTCCTACTCCGGCATGGATAACACGGTACGGATTCAGTTCAGATTCAGATGAGCCGTGGTCCATTGACTCTCACCGGGAGGGTGACGATGATCACCGGTGTTCCACTCGAACACTGGGGATCCTATGACGACGCACACCCGCTGGGAAGGCGCCCGCAAGGCCGGGCTGCTGTTGGGCGGCATGGTTCTGCTGACGGCTCCGCTGGCCGCCCAAGGCTCGAGTCCGTTCGGGCCGACGGATTACTCCGCCACGATGGTCATCCAGCTTCCCACCGGGGGGAGGCAACGCATGGAGATCGCCAAGCGGGGCATGGCGTGGCGCACCACGCTGGCCATGGGGGGCCGGGGCGGGAGCATGTACACGCTGATGCTGCTGGACAAGAAGGTGATGTACATGGTGATGCCGCAGGGCATGTGCATGCAGCGCGGGCTGGGGGATTTGCCGCCGGGGGCGATGTTGGACGAGGCGGCGAAGCAACACGCGCAGGTCACCGACGTGGGGCCGGAGACGGTGACGATCGCGGGCAAGAGCTATGCCACCGAGCACCGGCGGGTGCAGGCGACCGACGCCCAGGGCCAGAGCCGGGTGATGGAGGTGTGGACGGCGAACGATCTGCAGAACTTTCCGGTGAAAGAGGTGATGGCGGGCAAGGGCGGGACGACGACGGTGGAGTACGAGGACATTGACCTGACGGCGCCGGCGGCGGCGCTGTTCGCGCCGCCGGCGCACTGCGGCGGGATGCCGGGGATGCCGGGGAGGGGGCGGTGAGGCGGGCGGGGCTGGCCGGGCTGGCGCTGCTGGCGGGGCTGGCGGGGCTGGGGGGGCTGGGGGGAGCGCGGCTGCAGGCGCAGGGGAAGGGGCCGGGCTTCAGCGTGGGCATACTGCCGTTCCAGGACGTGAGCGGCAACGCCGACCTGGGGCAGCTCAGCTCGGTGCTGGCCAGCATGCTGCAGAACGAACTGCTGGACAAGACGCAACTGGTGCCGCGGCAACTGGCGGGGGCGCCGGGGCAGGCGGTGGACATCGCCACGGCGGCGGGGATGGGGCAGCAGGCGGGCACCGACGTGGTGGCGATCGGGACGCTGCTGTCGGGATCGGTGCAGACCTCGCAGGGCAGCTTCAACGGGCCCAGCTTCGGGCCGATCCACGTGCAGGCGAACCGGAACCAGATGAAGGTGGTGGTGCTGCTGCAGGTGGCGCTGGTGGATGCGAACCGCGGGGTGACGATCGCGACGCTGCGGGCGAAGGGCAACGACAGCGTGACGCACCTGGACCCGAGCGTGGACAGCAACTACGGGACGATGAACATGCAGGGGGCCGGGTTCCAGAACACGGTGCTGGCGAGGGCGACCAAGAGCGCGCTGGACCAGTTGGCGGGGGAGATGAACCAGGCGCTGGGCCGGTTCACGCCGGCCGCACCGGCGGCGCCGCCGGCGGCGGGGGCCGCACCGGCGGCGGCCGCGGCCGCACCGTCGCCGGCAGCGGCGTCGGCGGCGGCGGCGGCAGCGGCGGGCGGGGACGCGGGGCAGCCCGATTTGAAGGCGGTGAAGATTGATTTCGTGCCGGGGGAGAAGACGATCTTCTATGACGATTTCAGCGACATGGCGGCGGGCGAGCCGCCGCCGCACTGGCAGATGCGGGGGGATGCGGCGAGCCTGCTGAGCGGGGGCGGGGTGCGGGAGCTGCAGCTGCACATTTCGCAACTCACCAGCCCGCGCCTGGCGGTGCCGGCCAACTTCACCCTGCAGACGGTGGCGCGCTTCCAGCAAGCCGGCTCGAGCGGCGCCGGGGCGAACTGGCACTTCCTCGCCGCCGGGGGGCAGATGGGGCTGGAGATTGACACCACGGCGAACCAGGGGCCGAAGACGCTGGAGCTGTATGTGCGGGACGGGAACGGGGTGCTGGGCGACGTGAACGCGGCCAACGTGGATTTTTCGAAGCCGGTGGAGATGGACGTGTGGGCGCAGAACGGGCGGCTGCGGGCCTATGTCAACGGCACGCGGGTGATGGACGAGAACGGGGTGACGCTGCCGCCGATCGTGCGGCTGGGACTGCACAGCAACAGCCGGGCGGGGGAGAAGGAGACGGTGGGGGTGCGGCTGGTGCGGCTGGCGGAATCGGCGCCGGATTTTTCGCAGGAGATCCTGGCGACGGGCAAGTACGTCAGCCACGGCATCCACTTCGACAGCAACAGCGCCATTTTAAAGCCGGAGTCGGCGCCGTTCCTGCGCGAGGTGGCGGAGGCGCTGGCGACCGACCCCAACCTCAAGCTGGAGATTGACGGCTACACCGACTCGGTCGGCGACCCGCAGCACAACCTGGCGCTCTCGCAGCAGCGGGCGGCGGCGGTGCGTGGGGTGCTGGTGGCGCAATTCGGGATTGACGGCGGGCGGCTGACCACGGCGGGGATGGGGGCGGCCGACCCGCTCGGCTCGAACGACACCGCCGCGGGGCGGGCGGACAACCGGCGGGTGGAGTTCCTGAAGAAGTGAGGAGGGCGGGCGACGCTATGCGACTGCAACACCGTTCGACATGGGTCCTGTTGGCGCTGGCAGCGGGGCTGCCGCTGGCGGGGCAGGCGCGGGTGAACACGCAGGGGGTGGCGGCGCAGCCGGTGCAGCGGCCGGCGAATAATTTCCAGGTGGCGGGGAGCCGGGATGGGAGCTACAGCGGGGCGGGCAACGCCTTTTTCGTCGCCGTCACCGCCGCCAACGGGTTTGGGCAGCCGCTGCCGGGCTTCACCGGCACGGTCACGCTGGGCAGCGCCGACGGCTCGGCGAACCTCTGGCGCGGGGGCGCGGTGAACGGGACCAGCTACACCTTCGCGGCAAGCGACCACGGCACGCACACCTTCGTGGTGGTGGTGGCTTCGGGGCGGCTGGGCGACGTCATCACGGTGCATGGGCCCGACGGCATGGCGGGGGCGTCGAACCCGCTGGGGCTGGCGGTCCAGGACAAGCTGGCGATCAGCCCCTACCTGCCGGGCGGCGCGCCGACGCCGCTGGGCACGGGCTGGGGGGTGGTGGTGGAGGCGGAGACGCCGCAGGGGACGCCGGACACGGGCTACACCGGCACGATTGCGATCCGCAGCGCCACCGACCCCAAGGCGGCGGTGGGCGGCGGCACGCCGCTGGCCGGCTATCACTACACCTTCACCAGCGACGTGGGGCAGCAGGGGGCGGGCGGGTATCGGGACATGAACGCCAACGACGGGCGGGCGACGCTGACGATCATCCCGGGGACGCTGGGGCCGCAGAGCTACACCGTGACCGACGCCGCGAGCGGCGCGAGCGCCAGCGTGGGGGTGGAGGTGGTGGCGGCGGCGCCGGCGCCGGCGGCCACGCCGGAGATCTGGAGCTTCCTCAGCGAATACCAGCCGCACGGGCCGACGGTGCCGGGCGGGTATGGGGAAGTGGCGATGGCGTACGACGCGGCGCGGAGGCGGCTGCTGCTGCTGGGGGAGGACAATGCGGCGGGGCCGGTGTGGCTGAGCGGGAACGACGGGGCGAGCTGGACGCAGGCGCCGTGCGGCGGGCCGGGACTGGCGGGGGCGAGCATGGCCTATGACGACGCCCTGGGCGAGGTGCTGGTTTTCGGCGGCGAGGACGTGAACAGCGGGCGGGCGCAGTCAGCGATGGAGTACGCCGACGGGCAGGGGTGCCTGCGGGCGGCCTCCCGCAGCAACGCCGGGCTGGCGCCCACGGCGCGCGCCTATGCCAGCCTGGCCTACGACCCGGGCTCGAAAGATCTGGTGCTGTTTGGCGGCACGGGCAGCCGCGGCGGGGTGTGGGCGTGGAATGGCCAGCAATGGAGCCAGCACCGGGGCGGGCCGGGGCCGGCGCCGCGGCAGGGGGCGGCGTTTGCCTGGGACGGGCACAACCGGAAGCTGCTGTTGTTCGGCGGCTGGGACGGGCAGGGCACCGACTCCAACGACACTTGGGAATTGGACACCAGCCACTGGAGCTGGCAGCGGCTGAGCCCGGCGGCGGCGCCGCCGGCGCGGCACAGCGGCACGATGCAGTGGGACGACGGCTACGGCGACGTGCTGTTCGGCGGCGCGGTGGGGGCGATGTTCAACAACCAGGGCGAGGTGACCGGGCAGCAGTTGAACGACACCTGGGCCTGGAACGGCACCACCTGGAGGGAGTTGCAGGCGGCGGACATCGCCGAGAACGCGACCGGGCAGCCGGGACAACGCCAGGGCGCGGGCATGGCCTATGACAGCCGGAGCGGGGCGCTGGTGCTGGAGGGCGGGGCGCAACTGCTGGCGCCGACGGCGACGGAGAACGGGACGGCGGTGCAGGGGGAAAACTGCGGCGGATGCATCAGCTCGCCGGAAGCGCCGCAAAACTACGCCAACCAAGGGAGCGGGGCGCCGGGGCAGGACCTGGCGCTGGAGAAAGTGGAGATCCGGCTGGACGACACCTGGGACCTGCGCGCGGCGGCGGGGCGGGAGAAGGTGGCGAGCGACCGGCTGGGGAACGGGGCGGCGCGGGTGATGCCAAGCCCGCCCGCCGCGGAAACTCGGCAACCCTTGGCGCCGGCGCCGTTTGCGGGCTATCACCCCGCGTCCCTGGGGACGCAGGCCAGCGCCACGCTGGCGGCGGCGACGGCGTACCGGGGGCGGTGTCCGGCGAGGATTCCGCTGGTGGCGACGCTGGGGCTGAACGCGCCGGGGGCGGTGTTCTACCGGATGCAGCACAGCGGCGAGCCGCTGGGGCCGGTCTATCGGCTGAATTTTGCGGCGGCGGGGAAGCAGACGGCGGGCGATGGCTGGGTGATCCAGCGTTCCGGATCGTATTGGGCGCGGATCGCGGTGAGCTCGCCGGGGATTCTCTACTCCAACGTGGTGACGGTGCAGGTGGTTTGCCAGTGAGCCCGGGAAGGATCCAGCGCGGGGCGGTGGTGGCGCTGCTGGCGGCGCTGGGGAGCGGCTGCCAGGGGGGCTCGCGGGCGGCGGCGGGCGCGGTGGCGGCGGCGGCGAGCGCGCCCCGGAGCGGGGCGGCGGCGCCCGCAGGGGAGTTGGCGGGGTATTACCCGGCCGCGGCGCCGAACCAGGGCGGGGTGGCGCTGCGTCCGGCCGACATCGCCTTTTACCGGCGGGTGATGCAGGCGGCGATCGAGCGCACGCAGCATCCCACGGCGGCGGACCAGAGCGCGCTGGCGGCCTACCAGCAGTGGAAGCAGGGGCAGGCGCAGGAGAACCAGCAGGTGCTGGCGGCGGCGCGGTCAGGCCATCTGGCAGGGCTCGCCAACCTGCCGAACCATCCTGTCCCCGCGACGGCGGCGCTGGCGGAGGCGCTGTTGGGGGCGCAGGCGGACACCCTGGCCGCCGCCGGGCTGGGCATGCCGGGGCGGCAATGGCAGGCGCTGCGCGGGGCGGTGGAGCAGGCGGCGGCGCCGCCGTGCGCGACGCCACTGCCCTCGCCCTCCTCGCCGACGCTGGCGCGGGAATGGGACAACTACGTGGCGAGCTGCGAAGGGGGCAGCGGCGGGGACGGGCGGGGGGACGGCTCGGCGGCGCAACGGCAGGCGGCGGCGCGGCGGGCGGCGGTGGCCATTCAGACGCTCGAGGGCGACCGGCGCGCCCTGGGGCCGCAGGCCGCCGCCGTGGCCGCCCTGCGCCGCCAACTGCTGCAGAGCGCGGTGGCGCTGGGGAACCAATACCACGAGCCCGACCCGCTGGTGCAGGAGCGGTTGCAGGCGCTGCGGCTGCTGGGCCGCTGAGCTTGGTGGGCGCGGGCCCCCGCGCCAATGGTGGGCGTGGGCCCCAGCGCGCCTGCGGCGCGCGTCCCGCTTGTGCTTGCGCCGACTCGGGCCCCATGGCCCCAAGTCGGCGCTGCGCTTCGCTGGGGCCGCGCCGATTTGGCCCACAGGCAAAGCGGCGCGACCCCCGCGAGATGGTTGAAGCCAAGCTGCTGGCCACTAGAACCGGCGCGCGCGGCAAGGGTTACAGGCTGCCCAGGGTCATCTTCCCAGCGCCGGGGGCCGGTCCAAGGTCCCCGCCGCCAGCTCCACGAAGTTCCGCTCCTCGCGCAAGATCAGCTTCTTCGACTGCGCCATGGCAAAATTCGCCCGCGCTTCCGGGTCGCTCGCCAGCCGCTTCTTGTAGGCCTCGTAGGCAGCCAGGCTGTCGAAGGCGATCAAGCCCCAGGCCACGTCGTTGGTGCCCTCGTAGGGGAGAAAATACCCCACCAGATGCCCGCCGCAGCGCGGTATGATGCCGCCCCAATTCTCGGCATACTGCCGGAACGCGTCCTTTTGGAAGGGATCAATCTGATAGCGAATGATGCAGGTGACGGTCATCGCAGCTCTCCCTTGCCGCCGTTGCGCGGGGACGGCCCCGGTCAGCGCCATCGCCGCCCCGCTCGCCCCGATCAGCCCCAGCGCCTGGCGCCGGCTCAGGCGGCGCGCGCTCGGCTGGCTGGGCTTGGGGGACGACATGTTTGGCAGTATGCTGCTTCTGGACGGAAACACTTCGTTGCCGGTCAAAGCATGAATGTCAACCCATGAGCGCTGCCGCCCAGCACGACCTCGCCCTGGCCCGCCTCGCCGCCGCCATCGGCGAACCGGCGCGCGCCCGCATGCTCGGCTGCCTGCTGGATGGCCGGGCCCGCACCAGCACCGAGCTGGCCGTGGTCGCCGGCGTCGCCGCCTCCACCGCCAGCGCCCACTTGCAGCGTTTGCGCCAGCAGCGCCTGGTGGCGGTGCTGGCCCAAGGCAAGCACCGCTACTACCGTCTCGAGGGCGCCTCCGTCGCCGCCGCCCTGGAGGCCTTGGGCGTGCTCGCCGGCGGCACCCGCTCCGCCTTTGCGCCCCACGTTCCCCACCCCCTGCGCGCCGCCCGCACCTGCTACGACCACATCGCCGGCTCGCTCGGCGTCGCCCTCCATGACCGTTTCCAGGCCTTGGGGTGGCTCGTGGCCACCGCCGACCGTGCCTGTGACCTCACCCCCGCCGGAACCAAAGCCCTCGCCGCCTTGGGCGTGGACCTCGTAGCCGCGCGCGCCCGGCGCCGCCGTTTCGCCTATCCCTGCCTGGATTGGAGTGAACGCCGCCCCCACCTCGGCGGCGCCCTCGGCGCCGCCCTGCTGGCGGTCGTGCTCCAGCGCCACTGGGCCGTCCAGGAACTCGGCAGCCGCGCCCTCACCCTCACCCGCCACGGCCGCCGCGAATTGCTGGCCCGCTTTGGCCTTCAGGCCTGATGGGCACCTAAACGGAACCAAAATGGAACCGAAACGGTTCTATACTGGGGCATGGCCTCCATTACGCTCAAAAACGTCCCCGACGATCTGCGCCTCCAGTTAAAGGCCCAGGCGGCCAAGCACGGTCGCAGTTTGAACCAGGAAATCCTGCAATGCCTGCTGGCGGCGCTGCCTGACGGAGAAAAACTGCAGGCGCGGTTGCAAGCGCTGAGCGCGCTGCACCAACGGCAGAAAGCCGAAGGCGTCTGGTTGAGCGAGGACAACCTCGATCGCTGGAAACGCGAGGGCCGCGCATGATCGTGGTGGATGCCAACGTGCTCGCCTATCTGTTGATCGACGGCGTGCATACCGCGGCCGCACAGGCACAACTGCAGCGGGACCCGCACTGGCACGCGCCGCAACTGTGGCGCTCGGAGCTTCTGAGCGTCCTGGCCGGCGAGTTGCGGCGAAGCGGCATGAGTTGGGAGACCGCGCTGGAGATCCTCGGAGTGGCCGCGGATTTGATGCTGGGTCGCAGCCACGAAGTGGTGGCCGAGAACGTATTGCGGCTGGTGAGAACTTCTCCGTGCTCCGCCTACGACCTGGAGTACGTGGCGCTGGCGATGGAGTTGGGCGTGCCGCTGGTGACGATGGACCGGCAGCTTCTCCGGGAATTTCCTGGGACAGCCGTGGCGCTGGCCCAGGTGTAGAAGTAGAAAAGGTTTAGAAAAGCGGCGACAATGACAGGGTGAGCAGGCCGGAGGCAATCAAAGCAACCAAAGCGCCGGGGCGCTTTCCCTGGCGCTGGCTGGTGCTGGTGGGGCTGGTGGCGGCCTGCCTGCTGGGCTATCGCATCACCACCCGCACCCCGCCGGCGGCGGCCACGCCCGGCGGCGGGCTGGGACCGGCGGTGATGCGTCCCTTGCGCCGCGACGAGCGCCTCTACCAGCAGGCGCGCGCCCTGGCGGCGCAAGCCGAGACCGCGGCCGAGCGCGCGCTCGGCACCCAGGCCCAGCACGCCGCCGACAACGTGATGGACCTGTCGTTCACCATCGCCCTGCAGCGGGCGGCGGCGCTGGGGGCGACCGCCTCGCCCACCTCCAGCGCCCTGATCGAGCAAATCCAGGCCGAGATCGGCGCCGACCAGGAGCAGATCGCCTCCCTGCAGCGCGCCTCCGGGCGCGCCGGGGCGGCGGCCGAGCTGGCGGTGGCGCGCGCCCAGCTCGGCCTGGACCAAGCCCGCCTGCGCGACGCCACCGCCGACGCCGCCCGCAGCGGTCCCGGCGGCACCGCCCGTATCGAGCAACTGCAGCAGGAGCACGAGGCCATGCACGCCGCCGACGCCCGCCTGGCCGCCAGCGCCGCCCCGCCGCCGCCGCGGCGCGGCCTGGTGGGCGCGCTCGAGCGCGCCTGGCAGTTCAGCTCCACCCTCGACCGCCTGGGCGACGCGCAGGCGGCGGCGCGCCTCGCCGTCGCCCAGATCCTGGCCGAACACGACGCCGACCATGCCCGCCTGCGCACCGCCGAGCAGGCCCCCATCCCCGCCCCCTCCGCCGCCCGCGTGCAGGCGCTGCGCGACCTGCTACGCCAGCAGCAGCAGATCTCGCGCTTCGACCAGCAGGCCGACGCCGCCGCCGAACTGGCCGACACCTACGCGCAGTGGATGCCGCTGGTCGCCACCCAGCGCCAGCGTGCCCTGCATCAGGCCCTGGGACAGGCGTTGCTGCTGCTCGCCATCCTCGCCGGCCTGTTCCTGCTTTTGGAGGGGTGGAGGCGGCTGCTCGAGCATCCCCGCTGGGACCGCAAGCGCGCCACCACGCTGCGGCACGTGCTGACGCTGGCTTCGGAACTGCTGGCTGGGCTGGTGGCGTTGTTTGTCTTGTTTGGCCAGCCCCCCAACTTGGTGACCATCCTGGGCTTTTTCGGCGCCGGCCTCACCCTGGTGTTCTCCGACGCCATCCTCAGCCTGGCGGGCTGGTTCGTGCTGATGGGCCGCCATGGGGTGCGCCTGGGCGACTGGGTCGAGATCAACGGCGTGGTCGGCGAGGTGATCGAGATCCACCTGCTGCGCACCGTGCTGCTGGAGACCGGCAACTGGATCACCGCCGGCCATCCCACCGGCCGCCGCGTCTTCTTCCCCAACAACTTCGCCCTCAAAGGCAGCTACTTCAACTACTCCACCCACGGCCAGTGGCAGTGGGACGAGCTGGTTTTCGCGCTGCCCGCCGGCGGCGACACCCATGCCGCGCTCACACGGGTCACGGCGGCGCTGGAGCTGGAACTGCGCCCGCAGGCCGAGCGCGCCAACGTTGAGTGGCAGCACCTGCCCAGCCAGGCCGGCGGCAGCACCGCCCCCAGCGTCCACCTCCGCCCCGAGGGCGGCGGCTATGCCCTGGTGGTGCGCTACACCACCCCGGCGCGCCAGCGCGCCGAAACCCGCGAGCGCCTCTGGCAGGTGCTCGCCGTCGCCCTGGCGGCTCCGCCGCCCGCCGGTGATGCCGTCCCCCCGCCCGTGGCCGACGCCGCCGCCGGTTCGTAGGCTAGCGCGAGCCGCCCAGCGCGGCTTGCGCCTCCGCCTCCGCCGCCGCCAGCTCCTTTTGCAGTGTGGCCAGCCGCTCCACCGCGTCCCGCCCGATCTTCTGGTCGGAGTTGTTGTCCATGCCGTAGAGGTAGGTGATCTCGGTCTGCAAGCCCGGCCGGCTGTAGCGGATCGAGGGTGTGATCAACCGCGCCGCCAGCGCCGCGACCTGGGCCGGGTCGGCCCCCGCCGGCGGCCGCCGCTGCGCCGCCCGCACCCGCGCCACCAGTTGGTTCACCCGGCTCACCAGCGCCCGCACCTGCTGGTTGTGGTCGAACTGTTCCTGCAGGTCGGCGGTGGTGACGCCGTCGGCGCTCACCCGCGGGTCTTCGATCAGCGTCAGCGGCTGCGTCTGGCTCCAGCCGTCGGCGCTGAGCCGCACCTGGTAATGCCCCGGCACCGCCATGGGGCCGTTGGGGCCCTGCGGCTGCGCCGCGCTCTCCCACGGCCCGGGATAGCGCAGATCCCAGGTGAAGCGGTGCATGCCGGCGCTCTTCGCCAGCCGCGCCGGCGCCCGCCGGCGGTAGAAGCCCCCGCCCCCGGCCCGCCCGGCGGGCGGCGCCGCGCTGGTGATGGTCCGGACCACCCGCCCCTGCGCGTCCAGGATCTCGAGCTGGAGATCGCCCTGGGGCGCGCGCTGCAGGTAATAGCCGATCGTCGCCCCCATCGCCGGGTACTCGGGCCCGGGGGCGCGTCCAAAGCCAAAGCCCCCGCGCCCGCCCGAGCGCACCGCCGTCGGCGGGGCATAGAGGTAGTCCGGCGCCGCCGCCACCGCCGGCGTCAACTGCCGCAGCGGCCCCAGGTCGTCGAGGATCCAGTCCGAGCGCCCCTGGGTGGAGAGGATCAAATCGCCATGCGCCAGCTTGATGTCGGTCACCGGCGTCACCGGCAGGTTGAGCTGCAGCGACTGCCAGTGCCCGCCGTTGTCGAACGAGGCGTACATGCCAAATTCCGTGCCGGCGTAGAGCAGCCCCGGCCGCACCGGATCTTCCCGCACCACCCGCGTGGGCTCGTCGGCGGCGATGCCGTTGTGCCCGTTGGTGAGCAGCGTCCAATGCGCCCCAAAGTCGTCGGTGCGGTAGAGGTACGGCCGAAAGTCGCCCAGCAGGTAGCGGTAGATGGCCGCGTAGGCGGTGGCGGCGCGCTCCGGGCTGGGCTCGATGTTCTGCACCCGCCCCCCCGGCGGCAGCCCCGCCGGCGTCACGTTCTTCCAGCTCTTGCCGTTGTCGCGGGTCACGTAGATGAGCCCGTCGTTGGAGCCCGTCCAGATCACCCCCGCCTCCACCGGCGACTCGCGGATGCTGTAGATCACGCTGTAGATCTCTTCGCCGGTGGCGTCGCGGGTGATGGGCGTGCCGCTGGCGTCCTGCGGCGCGCCCGGCGGATCCGCGGTCAGGTCGGGCGAGATCCGCTCCCACGTCACCCCGCCGTCGCGCGAGCGGTGCACATATTGCGACCCGTAGTAGACCACGTGCGGATCGTGCGGCGACACCTCCATCGGCGAAACCCGCTGGAAGCGGTAGATCAGGCTCTTGCCGCCGTTGCCATACAGCGACTGCGCCCCGATCCAATACTGCTGCTCGTCGTGGGTGTTGAGGTTCAGGCGGCTGAACATCCCCTTGCAGCCGCCGTAGACCACGTTGGGGTCGAGCTGGCTGGGGATGATCGGTCCGGTCTCGCAGCCCGGCCCGGTGCGGTAGGGCTGGTTGTCCCCCAGCGGCAGGCTGGGGATGATGACGGTGTCGTCGTCCTGCTGCGCGCCATAGACGCGGTAGGGATACTGGTTGTCCACCGCCACCTGGTAGATCTCGGCGGTGGGCTGGTTGAGCTGGCTGCTCCAGGTCGCGCCCCCGTCGAGCGAGACGTTGGCCCCGCCGTCGTTGGCCTGGATCATGTCCAGCGAATTTTTGGGGTTGATCCAGAGGGCGTGGTTGTCGCCGTGCGGCACCCGCTTGGACTGGAAGTGGTAGCCGCCGTCGGTGCTCTCGAACCAGTTCTCGTCGCCGACGTAGACCACCTCGGCGTTGTTCGGGTCCACCCCCAGGGTGTCGTAATAGAACGGCCGGGTGATCAGGTTGGCGGCGGCGTTCACCCGCTTCCAGGTGGCGCCGGCGTCCTCGGAGCGGTACAGCCCGCTGCCCGGCTTGGCCTCGATCAGCGCATAGACGCGCTGCGGGTTGGCGTTGGAGATGGCCAGGTTGCTCTTTCCAAAGAGCTGCTCCGGCAGCCCGCCCCCCAGCTTGGTCCAATGGTCGCCGCCGTCGGTCGTCTTGTAGATGCCCGCCCCCTGGCTCGCCTCCGAGCCGCTGATGATAGTCCAGGGCTGGCGCAGCCCGTGCCAGAGCGAGGCGTAGAGCGTCTTGCCGTCGGCCGGGTCCATCGCCAGCGCCGTCGCCCCCAGCGCCGGCGAGACGTAGAGCACCTTCTGCCACGTCGCCCCGCCGTCGCGCGAGCGGTACACCCCCCGGTCCGCGCCGTCGGCGAACGGATCCCCCTGCGCCGCCACATACACCAGGTTGGCATCGCTCGGATCCACGCAGATCACCGCGATCTGCCCGACGTCGCGCAGCCCGATGAAGCTCCAGCTCTTGCCCGCGTCGGTGGACTTGTACAGGCCACGCCCGATCGAGACGTTGCTGCGGATCGCCGCCGAGCCCGTGCCCGCATAGACCACGTTGGGGTCGGAGTCGGCCACCGCCAGCGCCCCCATCGAGCCCACCGCGAAGTAGCCGTCCGAGACGTTGCTCCAGCTCGAGCCGGCGTTGGTGGTTTTCCATACCCCGCCGCCGGTCGAGCCGAAATAAAAGGTGTCGGGCTGGCTCGGCACCCCCGCCACCGCGGTGACGCGCCCGCCGCGAAACGGCCCGATCAGCCGGTAGCGCATCCCGCCCCACAGCGCGGGCGGGTATTGCGGCGCCTGGGCATGCAAAGTCAGCGGCAGGACGCAGAGAATAGCGGCGAAGAGCAAGCGGTGCAGGCGCATGGGAGGTCCCCTCAGGTGGCGCCCAAAGCATACAGGATTGCCGCGCCCGCGGGCTACTTTATGGCAAGCCCTTCATGCCGCGCCGCCGCCGCCAGCCGCTGGTCAAAGCACACCAACTCGACCGGCGCCGCGAGCAACTCTTGCAGATGGAGGCTGCTGGCGAGTTGAATCGCTTCGCCGGCGCGCAGGGCATGCCGTGCCAAAAGAATTCGCGCCATTCGCGTCACCGCAGGCGTGACCTCGATCACCCGCAGTTCGGCGAGATCGCGCTCGAACCGGCCCACCAACTCGCGGGCTTCGCCGGCGCCAAGGCCTCCCTCCCGCTGGCGGCGATAGAGAGCCGAGGCGACCTCCACCTCCGAAATGCGGCTCATGGCACCTTCGCCGCGCAGAATGAGCCGCCTCACCAGCGAGCTTTCCAGCTCCCTGCAATAGCGCTTGACCAGCGCGCTGGCGTCGAAAAAGAGGGTCAAAACCGATCTTCCCGATCCTCAATGATGGTCTGCGAGAGTGGCTTGCCCCGCATGCGCAGCGGCTTGAAGTCTGCCAGCGGCCCCTGGCGGGCGCGGCTGACGATGCCGGCGCGCTCCAGCCGCTCCCAGGCCTCGGCCTCGCTCTCTTTCGCCGCGGCCGGCAGCGGCCGCAGTTCGGCGATGGGCTCGCCGCGATCGGTCACGATCAGCGTCTGGCCCTGGCGCACCAGGCGCAGGTAGCGCCCCAGCCGCGTCTTCAGTTCCCGCGATCCCACCGTCGGCGTCTTGGCGGTCATTGTAGCTACCAAAGCCGCAAACGGCAAACCAACCCTGCCGAGCACCTGTCGGAGCGGGACCCCGCCCGGTTTCCGTGGCCGGACCTTGGTGGGCGCGGGCCCCAGCGCGCCTGCCCGGCCCGGCTGTAGCAGCGCCGGGCCGGTGCGGCGCGCGGCGTGGAACTCCTACCAGTTGTGCGCCAGGGTCGCGATCATGTGGGCCAACCCGTCCAGGTCGCGGGTGTCGATCACCTCGCCGGGCGAGTGCGAGGTGCGCAGCGGCCAGCCCAGCGGCAGGTCAATCGAGCCGTAGGGCACAAACACACTGCCGTCGTTGCCTCCGCCGGTGGCGCCCAACTGCACCGGGATGTGGGCGGCCTGGGCCATGGCCTGCATCCGCCGCGCCAGCGGCCAGGGGCTGAGGCTGGAGTCGTCCACCGCGCGGATGACCAAGCCCTGCCCCAGCGGGGTGTCGGCAAAGCGGTGCGACTCCAGCGGGGTGTCGGAGCTGACGAAGGTGTCAATGGCGAAGACGTAGTCGGGCGTGCGGCCGGCGGCGGCCAGATGCTTGGCCAGCGCGCTCGCGCCCACCAGCCCGATCTCCTCGCCGGTGGACCAGGCCAGGGTGATGTCGCGCCCCGGCAGGCTGGGACCCAGCGCCCAGGCGGCGGCGATCAGCGCGGCGTCGCCCACCCGGTCGTCGAAGGCGCGCGCGCTGGCGCGGGTGCCCAGCAGCGCCCGGTACTTCTTGGGGATGGTCACCGAGTCCCCCACCGCGATGCCGAGCTGCGCCACCTCGGCCGCCGAGCGCGCGCCCACGTCGGCGCGCAGCGGCAGGCGGCCGGCGAGCTGGAAGCTGCGCGCCTGCCAGCCCTCCGGCAACTCCAGCACGCCGGGATGCATCCCGTTGGCGGCGTGCACCAGGATGGGGTGGCCGAGGTAATAGGAAGGAATGCCGCCGCCGCGGGTCCGCAGCTCCAGCCCGCCGTCGGGAGCGATGGCGGCGACCTCGAAGCCGATCTCGTCCTGGTGCGCCACGAACAGCAGCTTGGGCGCATTCGGGCCGGCGTCGCTCCAATGCAAAATCAGGTTGCCGGCGTCGTCGGTGGTGGGCTGCGCCCAAGGCGGCAGCAGCGCCTCGATCGCCTGGCGCACCCGCGCCTCGTGCGGATGCACGCCGTACTGCGCCGTCAGCGCCTGCAGGATGGCAGTGGGCGTGGGCGCGCTCTGGGGCCGCGCCGGCAGCGGCGGCTCCGGCAGCGGCGCCGCCGCCGGCAGCGCCGCCGGCGCGGGCGTCTCGCCCAGGGCGGTCTCGACGCGGGCGATCAACTGCTGCAGGGCGTGCCCGTCCACCATCTCCGCCGGGGTGGCGGCGTAGGCCACCGGGAGGCTCCAATACTCGATCGCGGCGGCCGACCCAGCCGCGCCGCGTCCTCGCCCGCCCCGCCCCGCCGGCGCCGCCCGCCCCACCAGGATGGTCGGCGTCTCCGGCGCCAGCCCCTCCCGCACCCGCGCCAGCCCCCGTCCGTTGGTCCATTCCTGCGTGACAAACGCGATCTCCACCGGGCTCGTCAGCTCGGCCGGGTCGAGATGCCGCAGCGCCTCCAGCAGCGCCGCCGCCCCGTAGCGGTCGCCGATGCCATAGCCCGCCAACTGCCCGTCCGCCAGCGTGTACAAGGTGCGCGCCAGCACCACCGGGCTGAGGATGTCCACCCCGGCCGCGCGCACCTGGGCGGCCGAACTGGCCCCGATGTCCACATAGAGGTTGTCCAGATCGTCGGGATTGGGGCCGCCCACGCGCCCCGGCTGCAGGTGCACCGACAGCCCCGTCATCACCCCATGGATCCAGGTCCCGTGCACGGTGCCCACCCGCAGCGGCTGCGCGTTGGCCAGCTCGTTGAACAGCGGAAAATTGCCGCGCGTGGGCAGCCGCTGCAGCCGCAGGTAGCCATCGGGCCGGATGCCGCTGACCACGTAGCCGGGCTCGTCCAGCGGCGCCGCGATCAGCCGCAACGGCGCGCCGGCGGCGGCCGTGCCCGCCGGCGGCTGCAAGCTCACGATCACATCGCCCAGGTTGTCGCGGCGCGGATTGAACCCCTGCAGCTCGCGCGCAATGTGGTCGGCCAAGCCCTGTTCGTAGCCCGGAATCGCCGGCGTCTGCACCAAGTCGCGCAGATCCCCCGCCAGCGAGCCCCCCACGGTTTGCGCCGAAGCCGCCAGCCCCAGCGCGAGAAAAAACCAAAGGATGCGGCGCACAGGAGTCACGCAGATATAGTAGCGCGCCCCGAAACTCAGCAGTGGCCAGTGGACAGTGGACAGTGGGCAGTGGGGCCAGCGACAACCTCGCCAGCCGCCCCGCCCCGCGTTCCCTGTCCACTATTCACTGTCCACTGGCCACTAGTCGCAGTTCCCTGACCACTGTCCCCTGTCCCCTGTCCCCTGTTCCCCCAGCGCCGCCAGCACCGCCGCCCCCAACAACTCGGGCCCCAGGGTGGCGTTGAGCATCAGGTGGTAGAGCTGGGGCTGCGGCCAGGCGTCGTTGAAGTGGCGGCGGATGTAGGCGGCGCGGTCATGGTCGCGCCGGTCCACCAGCGCCGCCGCGGCGCCGCGCTCGAGCCCCTGGGCCTGCAGCCGCCGGATGCGCCAGGCGCGCGGCGCGTAGAGAAAGACGTGGAAGGCGTCGCGGCGCTCGCGCAGCAGGTAGTTGCCGCCGCGGCCGACGATGACGCACTGCCCGGCGGCGGCCAGGTCCTCGATCACTTTCCGCGTCAGCGCCGCCATCCCCTCGGCGTCCAGGTTCTGATCCGGCACCAGCGCCGGCCCCTTCTCCCCCGCCGCGTTCCACAAGCCCTTGCCGATGCGGTGCAGCCAACTGTCCAGCCGCTCGTCGGCCTGGCGGCAGGCGTTGGGGTCGAGCTCGGCGGTGCGGGCAATCTCGTCAATCAGCTCCCGGTCGAAGAGCTTCCAGCCCAGGCCTTGGGCGAGCCGCTGTCCCAGCTCGCCGCTGCCGCAGCCAAACTCGCGTCCGATGGTGATCAGGCGGTAGCGCATGGCGGCACCATGGTGGGCGCGGGCCCCAGCGCGCCTGCGGCGGCGGCCAGCTCGGGATCGCTCTTCTCCTCCGGCAGCAGCGCCGCCGGCACTGCCACCCCCGCCACCCGCGCCAGAATGGCGTGGAGCTGGCGCACCCCCTCGGTGAGCGCCGCCGGCCCGGGCTGCAGAATGTAGGTGGACTTGATCTCGTAGACGTGCCCGGCGCGCACCGCCGCCAGCTCCCCCCAGCCCGGCCGGTTGCGGATGGCGGCCTTGTTCACCTTCTGCCCGCACCAGGAGGCGATGATGACCTCGGGATCGCGTGCGATCACGGCGGCAGGCTCCACGATGCGGCCAGCGGCGGCCTGCTGGTGGCGCAGCTCGGGAAACACCGGCTGCCCGCCCGCAAGCTCGATCAGCTCCTCCACCCAAAGGATACCCGTGATGAGGGGATCCTTCCACTCCTCGAACAGCACCCGCGGCCGGAAGGGGAAGCCGGCGGCGGAGGCCGCGATCGCCGCCAGCCCCGCCCGCAGCTCCGCCTCCAGCGCCGCCCCCCGCTCCGCCGCCCCCACCAGCCGCGCCAGGGTTTGCATCATGGCGAAGATCTCCTCCAGGCTGCGCTGGTTGAAGTTGAACACCGTCGCCCCGCGCCGCGCCAGCTCGCGCGTGATGTCGGCCTGCAGGTCGGAGAAGGTGAGCACCAGGTCCGGCCGCAGTTCCAGGATGGCGTCGAAGCGCGCCGAGGTGAAGGCGCTCACCCGCGGCTTCTGCCGCGCCTCGCGCGGCCGCACCGTGTAGCCCGACACCCCCACCACGCGCCCGCCCTCGCCCAGCCGGTAGAGCGTCTCGGTGGTCTCCTCGGTGAGGCAGACGATGCGTCGTGGAAAATCAGTCGGCAAGGGCGCGGCCCTCCGCTTGGATGCGCCGCCAAGCCTCGGCGACGTGGCGCCGCTGGGTCTGGGCTTGGCCGATGCTCATGCGCAGCGTGAACGCCCCGTCCAGCCGGGTGTGGGTGAGATAGAGGTCGCCGCTGTGGTTGAGCCGGTCCAGGATCGCCTGGTTGGCGGCCTCGCCGCCGCGGTGGCGGAAGCAGACCAGGTTGAGCGGCGCCGGCGCCGCCAGCTCGAAGTCCGGGTCGGCCGCCACCCAGCCGGCGAACTCCTGCGCCAGGGCCACGTGCCGCCGCACCTCGCGCTGCAGGCCCTCCACCCCGTAGTGGCGGATCACGAACCAGAGCTTGAGCGCGCGGAAGCGGCGCCCCAGCGGGATCTGCCAGTCGCGGTAGTCAATCACCGCCCCCGAGGCGGTGGCCTGGTTGCGCAGGTACTCCGGCAGGATGCTGAGGGCGGAGATCAGCGCCGCGCGGTCTTGCACATAGAAGCAACTGCAGTCGAAGGTGGTGAACATCCACTTGTGCGGGTTGAAGTCGAAGCTGTCGGCGAACTCCATCCCCCGGAACCAGCCGCGGAACTCGGGGCAGAGGGCGGCGGTGCCGCTCATGGCGGCGTCCACGTGCAGCCAGAGCTGGTGCTCGCGGCAGAGCGGCCCCAGCGCCGCCAGCGGGTCCATGGCGTTGGAGCTGGTGGTGCCCAGCGTCGCCGCCAGGAAGAAGGGCTGCAGCCCGGCGGCGCGGTCGGCTTGCACCTGCCGCGCCAGCGCCTCCGGGCGCAGGGCGAAGGCGGCGTCCACCTCCAGCAGGCGCAACTGCTCCCGCCCCAGCCCGGCGATCTTGACCGCCTTCTCCACCGCCGAGTGCGCCTGCGCGGAGGCGTAGGCCACCAGCCGCGGCAGCCCCGCCAGCCCCGCCTGGTTGGCCTGGCCGCCGGTGGCCCGCTCCCGCGCCGCCAGCAGCGCGCACAGCACCGCGCTGGAGGCGGTATCTTGAATGACACCCCCGCCCGCGCCGCTGGAGAGAAAGCCCCGCGGCAGGTCCAGCATCGCCACCAGCCAGTCCAGCACGTGCGTCTCCAGCTCGGTGCAGGCCGGGCTGGTGGCCCACAGCATGCCCTGCACGCCCAGCCCGGCCGCGAGCAGCTCGCCCAGGATGGAGGGCCCGGAGCTGTTCGCCGGAAAATAGGCGAAAAAATTGGGTGATTGCCAATGGGTAATGCCCGGCATCAAGATCCGGTCCACATCCGCCAGCATGGCCTCGAAGCTCTCGCCCAGCGCCGGCGGGGCGGCGGGCAGCGCCGCCCGGATCGCCCCGGGAGTGGCTTGCGACAGCACCGGGCGGGTCTCCACCCCGGCCCGGTAGGCCGCGATCCAGTCCACCAGGGCATGCCCGGCGCGGCGAAATTCCTCCTCGTCCATGCCGCTATTATGCTTGACCCCAAACCGCCGATAAGCAGAGAATGGCAGCACTTCCCCCCCAGGATGCGCATTGGCTTGCGGGCGTCCCTGCCACCATGACCGATTCGGCCGCGAACCTAGGGGAGTTGAGCGCGCTGGCGCGCCGGCTGGGAACCGAGTACGCCGTCAGCCGCGTCCTGGTGGAGGCGGGAGGAGCGGAGTCTTCCCTGCGCCGCGCCCTGGCGGTGATGGGCCGCGAACTGGGCTGGGACTATTGCATCTGCTGGCGCCTGCAGCCCGGTGCCACCCCCTGCATGCGCTGCATGGCCAGTTGGCAGCGCCACCCGGAGCGCTCGCAGGCGCTCGAGGCCCAGTGCCGCGAGCTGGTGCTCCTGCCCGCGCGCGGCTTTGCCGGACGCGTCTGGCAGCGCGCCCAGCCCGAGTGGCTGGACGACGTCTGCGCCGACCCCACCTTCCTGCTGCGCGATGAGGCCGCAGCCGCCGGGCTGGGCACCGGCGTCTGCTGCCCCATCCCCTTCCGCGGCAAGGTCATCGGGCTGCTGGAATTCATCGCCGCCCGCGGCGTCGTCCCCGACCCCGATTCGCAGCCGGTGCTCACCAGCCTGGCCGAGCAGATCGGCCAGTTCCTCGACCATGAGGCCATCGAGACCGCCCTGCGCGCCTCCGAGGCCCACTACCGCGCTCTCTTCGACGCCAACATCGCCGGTGTCCACTGCAGCACCATGTCCGGCCTCACCGTCGCCGTCAACCCCGCCTTCGTGCGCATGTTCGGCTTCGACTCCCTGGAGGCGGCGCTCGCCTGCCCCGCCCTGCAACTGTTCGTGGACCCCGCCGACCGCTCCGCCCTGCTCGAGCAGTTGCGCCGCACCGGCACCGACGTCAACCGCCCGCTGCAGTTGCGCCGCCACGACGGCCAGGCCCTCTGGGTGCTGGCCAACACCGTGCTCATTCCCGGCTGCGCCGGCGGCGAGGACATGAACGAGAGCACGGTGATTGACGTCACCGAGGCCAAGGAGATCGAGCGCCGCTTCTGGCAGACCTCCAAGATGGAGGGCATCGGCCGCCTCGCCGGCGGCATCGCCCACGACTTCAACAACCTGCTCACCATCATCAACGGCTACGGCGACCAGTTGCTGGAGAAGCTGCCCCCCGACGACCGCGCCCGCCCCAACCTGGAGCGCATCCGCCAGGCCGGCCAGCGCGCCGAGGCCCTCACCCGCCAACTGCTCAACTTCAGCCGCCGCCAGG
The DNA here is from genome assembly GCA_035531375.1 of Terriglobales bacterium. Taxonomy (GTDB): domain Bacteria; phylum Acidobacteriota; class Terriglobia; order Terriglobales; family SCQP01; genus SCQP01. Next base: position 21,804 of record DATKSZ010000133.1, read on the forward strand.
CGGTCGAGCCCGCCGTGCTCGACTTGGAGGCGGTGGTGGCGGAGACCGAGGCCATGCTGGCCGGCACCCTGGGGGCCCGCATCCGCGTCCACCGCTTCGCCGAGCCCGGCCTCGGCCACATCCGCGCCGATGCCGGCCAGTTGGGCCAGATCGTCATGAATCTGGCCATCAACGCCCGCGACGCCATGCCCGCCGGCGGCGACCTGCTGTTGGAGATGAACAACGTCGAGGTGGGCGAGGCCTACGCCCACCGCCACGTCCAGGCCCGCCCCGGCCGCTTCGTCCGCCTCGCCATCAGCGACACCGGCAGCGGCATGGACGCCAACGCCCGCCTGCACGCCTTCGAGCCCTTCTTCACCACCAAGCCCCGCGGCCAGGGCACCGGCCTGGGCCTGGCCACCGTCTACGGACTGGTCATGCAACACGGCGGCTGGATCGAGTTGTACAGTGAGGTAGGACATGGCACTACGTTTAAAATGTACTTTCCCCGGGTGGACGCGGCGGTCGCCCCTGCCGCCCCCCGCCCGGCCCTGCCCGGCCCCCACGGCGGCGGCGAGGTGGCGCTGATCGCCGAGGACCAGGCGGCGGTGCGCGAGTTGGTGGAAGAGGTGTTGCAGGAGGCCGGCTACCGCGTCTGTGCCGCGGTGGCCGACGGCGAACAGGCGCTGGCGCGGGCGCCGGAAGCGGGAGGACTGGATTTGCTGATCACCGATGTGATCATGCCCCAGATGACCGGGCCGGAGTTGGCGGCGCAATTGAGCCGCCGCCATCCCCGCCTGTGCGTGCTGCTGGTCTCCGGCTACACCGAGCAGGCGGTGATCCACCAGGACCTCCTGCCCTGCCAGCGCGAGGGCTGGGGCTACCTGCAGAAGCCCTTCAGTCCGGAGGCGCTGCGCACCTCGGTGCGGGCGCTGCTCGACCGGCGCCCGGGGTGCGTGGCGGCGGAATGACCGGCCTGCCACCACGCTGCGCCTGGGGCCCGGCCGCCAGCCGCCGCTGGCGGCTGGCGAGTTGGCTGGCGGCCGCCGCCCCCACCGCCTTCGGCCTGCTCTCGCTCTGGGCCGCCGCCGCCCGCCGCGCCCCCCACCTGCCCACCGGCACGGCTTGGGCCTTCGTGGTGCCCGCCACCGCCCTCAGCCTCACCTTGGCCGGCCTCAGCCTCGCCGGGGCCGCCGCCCAGCACCGCGCCGCCCGCGCCACCGCCCTCGCCGCCCTGCTCTGGAGCGGCGCCGTCTTCCTGGAGCGCGCCGTCACCGCCAGCGGCGGCTGGCTCGGCCGCCTCTCCCCCACCATGGTGCTGGTCATGCTGCTGGCCGCCGCCATCCTCCTGCCCCCGCGCCGCCGCGCCGTCGCCGTCTCCCTCGCCCTGCTCTCCGGCTTCACCGGCCTCATCACCGTCATCGAAAAACTGCTCTCCCTCCCTTGGTCCCCGCTGGGCCCCGACACCCGCGTCATGAGCCCCGCCAACGGAGTCTGCCTGCTTCTGCTCGCCGTCGGCTGGCTCGCCACCGAGCCCCAGCAGCGCCCCGTCTCCTTCTTCCGCGAGCCCAGTTCCGCCGGCTGGCTCATGCGCCGCCTGGTCCCCATCGTGCTCGTCTTCCCCTTCCTGCTCGCCTGGATCCGCAGCGAGCAGCAGGGCTTCCACCCCTACGCCACCTGGGCCGGCTCGCTCGTCTTCGTCGTCCTCAGCTTCGTCGTCTTCCTCACCCTGGTGTGGAAGGCCGCCACCGCCCTCGACCGCCTCGACACCAGCCGCGCCGACCTGCAGGCCTACGCCCACGAGATCAGCGACCTCTACCACCACGCCCCCTGCGGCTACCACTCCCTCGACGCCCAGGGCCGCTTCGTCAAGATCAATGACACCGAGCTGAGCTGGCTCGGCTACCGCCGCGAGGAGGTGGTGGAGCGCCTCACCTTCGCCGACCTGCTCACCCCCGCCAGCCGCGCCGACTTCGAGCGCCACTTCGCCGACTCCCTGCGCAGCGGCGCGGTGCACGAGCTCGAGGTCGAGCTGCGCCGCAAGGACGGCTCCCTGCTGCCGGCGGTGGTCAGCTCCAGCGCCATCCGCGACCTGCGCGGCAACTTCCTGCGCACCCGCTCCACCCTCTTCGACGCCACCCAGCGCAAGCAGGCCGAGGAGGCGCTGCGCCGCTCCGAGGCCCGCAACCGCGCCATCCTCGCCTCCGCCGCCGACGCCATCGTCACCCTGGAGGAGCAGGGCGCCATCGCCGACTTCAACCCCGCCGCCGAGCTCATGTTCGGCATGCGCCGCTCGGTGGCGGTGGAGATGTACGGCGCCGACCTGCTCGCCACCGACTCCCGCCTGCGCCGCGTCCCCCTCGCCGTGCTGGCGGGCGAGTCCGAGTCCTCCCCCCCCCGCCACCTCGAGTTCACCGCCCGCCGCGCCGACGGCACCGAGTTCCCCGCCGAACTCACCCTCACCCGCGTCGCCGGCCAGTCCCCCGGCCTCTTCACCGCCTTCATCCGCGACCTCACCCAGCGCAAGCGCGCCGAGGCCGAGCTGCGCGAGTCCGAGGAGCGCCTCCGCCTGCTGCTCGACTCCACCGGCGAGGGCATCTACGCCCTCGACCTCGAGGGCAAGTGCATCCTCTGCAACCCCGCCGCCGTCCGCCTGCTCGGCTACGACGCCGCCGACGAGCTCCTGGGCCAGCCCATCCACGCCCTCATCCACCACACCCGCGCCGACGGCGGCCGCTACCCCGCCTCCGAGTGCAAGAGCTTCCTCGCCGCCCGCGAGGGCCGCGGCATCGAGGTCGACGACGAGGTCTTCTGGCGCAAGGACGGCAGCAGCATCCCGGTCGAGTACCGCTCCTATCCGGTCGAGCGCAGCGGCCAGCCCGTCGGCCTGGTGGTCACCTTCACCGACATCACCACCCGCCGCGGCCTGGAGGGCCAGATCCGCCAGTCGCAGAAGATGGAGGCCATCGGCCGCCTCGCCGCCGGCGTCGCCCACGACTTCAACAACCTGCTCACCGTCATCAACGGCTACTCCGACATGCTGCTCGAGACCCCGCTCGACGACGACTCCCTCGACAAACTGCGCAGCGTCCGCACCGCCGGCGACCGCGCCGCCACCCTCACCCACCAACTGCTCGCCTTCAGCCGCCAGCAGGTGCTGCAGCCCCGCGTGCTCGACCTCAACACCGTGGTGCGCAACCTCGAGCCCCTGCTCGGCCGCACCCTGGGCGAGGACGTCGAGCTCTCCGTCCAGCTCGCCCCCGGCCTGCGCGCCGTCAAGGCCGACCCCAGCCAGATCGACCAGGTGCTGATGAACCTGGTGGTCAACGCCCGCGACGCCATGCCCGACGGCGGCTGCATCCGCCTCGAGACCAGCAACGTCACCCTGGACGAGGCCTTCGTCCGCCCCCACGCCGGCCTCGCCCCCGGCGACTACGTCCTGCTGGCGGTGCGCGACACCGGCACCGGCATGCGCAACGAGACCCAGGCCCACATCTTCGAGCCCTTCTTCACCACCAAGCCCCAGGGCCAGGGCACCGGCCTCGGCCTGCCCACCGTCTTCGGCATCGCCCGCCAGAGCGGCGGCACCATCCTGGTGGAGTCGGTCTGGGGCCGCGGCACCACCATGCAGGTCTATCTCCCCGCCCACGGCGCCGCCCCCGCCGCCGCCCCCGCCCCCCGCTCCCCGCACGAGGCCGCCGCCCGCGCCACCGGCGGCGGCGAGACCCTGCTGGTGGTCGAGGACGAGGACGATCTCCGCCGCCTGCTGCTTGAAGTCCTCCGCGGCCGCGGCTACCACGTCCTCGAAGCCCGCCGCCCCGACCACGCCCTGCGCGTCAGCCGCGCCCACCACGGCGAGATCCAACTGCTCATCACCGACCTGGTCATGCCCGGCATGCGCGGCCAGATGCTCGCCCAGAAGCTGCTCAGCGAGCGCCCCGGCCTGCGCGTGCTCTACATCTCCGGCTACGCCGAGCCCGCCAGCGTCCCCCTGCCCTTCCTCAAAAAGCCCTTCGCCCCCGAGGCCCTCGCCCAGACCGTCCGCCTGCTGCTCGACCAGGACCTCGGCAGCCGCACCCTCGCCGCCCCCGTCGGCTGAGCCCGCCCAAGCGCAATTCCCCGCCCAGCTCCGCCTCAGCCGGCGTCCCCGCCCAAGCTGCCGGCTGTCGGCTGCTAGCTGCCAGCCTTATCTGGGCTTCAGGTGCAGCGCCGCCGAGTTCAGGCAATAGCGCTGCCCTGTCGGCCGCGGCCCGTCGCTGAATAGGTGCCCCAAATGGCTGCCGCAGCGCGCGCAGGCCACCTCCGTGCGCCGCATCCCCAGGCTGGTGTCCTCCTCCAGGCTCAGCCGCTCGCCCGCGATCGGCGCCCAAAAGCTCGGCCAGCCCGTGCCCGAGTCGTACTTGGCGCTGGCGTCGAACAGCTCCTCGCCGCAGCCAATGCACAGGTACACCCCCGGCGTCTTCGCGTTCCAGTAGGCGCCGGTGAAGGCCGGCTCGGTGCCCTTCTGCCGCGCCACCCGGTACTGCTCCTCGCTCAACTGCGCCCGCCACTCGGCCTCGGATTTTTCCTTCGGTTCGGCCATGGGTCCCCCGGTTTACCGCAGCCCCAAAAAGTCCATGATGAGTTGCAGGTCTTTCCACGCCTCGCGCTTCTGCGACGGGTCGCGCAACAAATAGGCGGGATGATAGGTCACCACCAGCCGCGTCTCGAACTCCTCCAGGCGCAGCGGATGGATCACCCCCCGCACCGAGGCCAGCGCGCCCTTGTAGGGCCGCAGCGCCTGCGCCGCCGTCGCCCCCAGCGCGCACACCATGCGCGGCCGGATCGCCCGCAACTGCCGCAGCAGGAAGGGCGAGCAGGCGGCGCACTCCTCCGCCTCGGGGGTGCGGTTGCCCGGCGGCCGGCACTTCACCACGTTGCAGATGTAGACCTGCTCGCGCCGCAGCCCCATGCCCTTCTGGATCATGTCGTTCAGCAGTTGCCCGCCCCGCCCCACGAACGGCCGGCCCTGGGCGTCCTCGTCCGCCCCCGGCCCCTCGCCCACAAACACCAGCTCCGCCTGCGCGTCCCCCTCGCCAAACACGATGCGGTGGCGTTCCTGGTGCAGCTTGCACCGCCGGCAGTCCGGCCCCAGGTCGGTTTGGATCGCCTCCAAACTCTCGCCCGCTGGCCGCGCCGCCACCGCGGCGGCCACCGGAGCCGGCGCCGCTGCCGCGGCGGCCATGGGAGCGGGCGCCGCCGCCGCGCCCAAGTCCGGCGCGATGCGCACCCGCTCCAGCCCCAACTCCTGCTGGAAGCGCAGGTAGGCGGCGAGCTTCTGGCGGGCCTCAGGCGTGAGTGCGGGCATGGCGGGGCAGGCGCAGCGCGGCGTCCAGGATGCGCTCGGCGATCTCGGTTTTGGGGGCGCGCGCCAGGCTGGCTTCGCCCCCGGCGCTCACCAGCGTGACCGCATTGTCGGCCACGTCGAAGCCAATGTCGCTGCGGCTGACGTCGTTGAGCACGATCAGGTCGGCGTTCTTGCCCGCCAGCTTGCCGCGCGCGTGCGCCAGCGCCTGCGCCGCGTCGGTCTCGGCGGCGAAGCCGATCAGCAATTGCCCCGCCTTCCGCCGCCCCAGCGTGGCCAGGATGTCGGGGGTGGGCACCAGCTCGAGCTGCGCCCCCGCCTCCGTCTTCTTGATCTTTTCCGCGCTCGCCTGGGCGGGCCGGTAGTCGGCCACCGCCGCCGCCAGGATCGCCACCGTGCAGGCGGGAAAGGCGCGCTCGGCCGCCGCCGCCATCTCCGCCGCGCTTACCACCTCGGTGCGCTCCACCCCCGCCGGCGCCGCCAGGCCGGTGGGCCCGCTGATGAGCTGCACCCGCGCCCCCCGCCGCCGCGCCGCCGCCGCCAGGGCGTAGCCCATGCGCCCGCTGGAGCGGTTGGAGAGATAGCGCACCGGGTCGAGCGCCTCGCGCGTGGGGCCGGCGGTCACCAGCACCACCTCGCCCGCCCAATCCCCGCCGCCGGCCGCGCCCCCCGCCGCCGCCACGCTCGCCTCCAGGATCGCCTCCGGCTCCGCCATCCGCCCCTCGCCCACCATGCCGCAGGCCAGATAACCCTCCCCCGGCGCCAACACCACCACCCCGCGCGCCCGCAGCGTGGCCACATGCTCCTGGGTGGCGGGGTGGCGCCACATCTGCACGTTCATCGCCGGCGCCACCACCACCGGCGCCGGCGTCGCCAGCAGCAGCGTGGTCAGGTAGTCGTCGGCCAGCCCCAGCGCCAGCCGCGCCAGCGTGTGCGCCGTCGCCGGCGCCACCACCGCCACCTCCGCCGCCTGCGCCACCGCGATGTGCTCGATGCCCGCCGTCGCCGCGGCGAACAGATCCTCCAGCACCGGCTGCCCGCTCAGCGCCGCCAGCGTCCGCGGCGCCACAAAAGCGCGCGCGGCGCGGGTCAGCACCACTTGCACCTGGTCGCCACGCTGGCGGTAGAGGCGCACCAACTCGGCGGACTTATAGGCGGCGATGCCGCCGCTGAGGCCGAGGAGCACTCGCATGGGCGCTACTCGTCGGCGGCGGCCTCCCCGGCGGCGCCCTCCGGCGGCGCCGCCTGCGCCAGGGTGAAGTCGAGCAGGCCGGCCATCGCCTCCTGCTGCGCCACCCGCGTCGGCTTGCGCGAACTCGGCGGCAGCAGCGGGCGCGCTCCGCCTTGCAGCTTGCGCGCGCGGCGCGCCACCACATGCACGAACTGGTAGCGGCTGGGAACATCTTCAATGCTGGCAAAAGGACCCAACATGCGAAACCTCCTGGCTCATTCCGAAACCGGGTGCAACCCGAACGATGCCAACACCGGACGCAGCCGCTCGGCGGCGCCTGCCTGGCGGCACGTCTCCGCCAGCGCGCACGCCTCCCCGTCCTCGCCGCGATGGCACCGGACGATGGCGCACAACTGCTCCACCGACTCCTGCAGGCGATCGTTGATCACCACGTAGTCATATCCAGTATAAGCGCCAATCTCCCGCGAGGCGTCCCCCAGCCGGTGCTCGATCACCTCGGGCGCGTCCAAACCCCGGCTTTTCAACCGCCAAGCCAGCGTCTCCCGGTTGGGCGGGGCGATGAAGATGCTCACCGCCCCCGGCATCCGCCGCTTCACCTGCAGCGCCCCCTGCACGTCAATGTCGAGCACCAGATCCTGCCCCTGCCGCTCCGCCTGCTCCAGGAACGACCAGGCCGTGCCGTAGTAGTGCCCGAACACCTCGGCGTGCTCCAGAAACGCCCCCGCGGCGATCATCTGCTGGAAGCGCTCCCGGTCCACGAAGAAATACTCCCGCCCGTTCTCCTCGCTGCCGCGCGGTGCGCGCGTGGTGTAGGAGATGGAAAAGCTCAGCCCGGGCAGCAGCTTGAACAGCTCGCCCACCAAGGTGCTTTTGCCCGATCCCGACGGGGCGGAGACGATGAACAGGGCCATGGGGAGGCTTCAGGATACAAGATTCCGCCCCGCCGCCGGGGCCCTATTCCAGGTTTTGCACCTGCTCGCGGATCTTTTCAATCTCCGCCTTCAACTCCAGCCCCAGCTCCGCGATGCGCAGCCCCGCCGGCGCGGCCGAGCTGGTCTTTGACAGCAGCGTGTTGACCTCGCGGTGCAGCTCCTGGGTGAGAAAATCGAGGCGCTTGCCCACCTCCCCGCCTTGGGCGAGCAGGGTGCGGAACTGGGCCACGTGGGCCTCCAAGCGGGTCAGTTCCTCGCTCACGTCGCCGCGCTCGGCCAGCAGCGCCGCCTCCTGCAGCAGGCGCTCCGGGCTGGGGGCGGTGGTGGGCAGCAGCTCCGCCAGCCGCCGCCGCAGCCGCTCCAGCAGCGCCGCCTCCAGCTCCTGGCGGTGGGCGGCGAGGTGGCGCCCGGCCGTGGCGATGCGCTCCAGCCGCCGCTGCAGGTCCTCGGCCAGCGCCGCCCCCTCGTGCCGCCGCATCGCCTGCAACTGCGCCAGCGCCTGGCCAAAGGCGCTGGCCAGCGCCGCCGTCGCCGCCGCCGGCGCCGCCTCCGCGCTCCGCCCCGCCAGCACCCCGGGGAAGCGCAGCAGCTCGCCCACCGAGGGCGGCTCGCGCAGGTCCAGCCGCTGGCTCAGCTCGGCGTGCGCCCGCAGGTAGGCCTCCACCAGCTCCCCGTCCAGCCCCGCCGCCGCCCGCGCCCCCACCCGCTCCCAGCCAATGCGCACCTCCACGTGCCCGCGCCGCACCTCCGCCCGCAGCCGCTTCTCCAACTCCGCCTGCGCCCCCTCCAACTCCCCCGGCACCTGCCAGCGCGCATCGAAAAAGCGGTGGTTGACCGCCTTCAGCGTCACCGTCACCGCCTCCGCCTCCGCCTCCGCCTCCACCCGCGCCTGGGCATAGCCCGTCATGGAACACACCCCCGGCGCGGCCGCCGCGCCCGGGCGCGCGGCCTCGGCGGACTTGGGCTTGCCTTTTCCCGCCATGCTCAGTCCCGCCCGGGCAGATGCTCGGGCTCGGGCGCGTGGTAGCGCGGCTGCTGCGAGAGCTGGCGCAGCGTCTCCATCAGCTCCCGCCGCCGCTGGCTGTGCAGCTCCGCCTGCAGCTCCTTCAGCGCCAGCGCCACCACGTCATAATGATGCAGCCCGCGGTACTCGGGGTCGGCGGTCACCTCCAGCCAGAGGTTGTGGATCAGGTCCAGATCCTCCGGCCGCAGCCGCGGCGTGTGCGGCCCCAGGTGGAAGATGCTCACCGCATGGTCCCGCGCCAAGATGCGCAGGTCCAGCCGCGGCCGCGGCTCCGCCAGCTCCTCCCAGGCGTCGCCCGTCATCTTGCTCTGCTCCTCCACCGAGCGCTGCATCGAAGCCCCCTCCACGATGGTGGACGACTCCAGCCGCTGCGCCGTGGTCACGATGGTGTGGTAGGCGTTCGCCCCCGGCACCACCAAGAGCGACACCGGCTTGCCCGCCTTCTCCGCCAGCGACACCACCCGGCTGAACAGCTCCTGCTCGTACTGGTCGAAGGCCCGCTTGTCGTCCACCACCGCCGGCCCGGCGAAGGCGCGGAACAGCCGCACCGTCATCACCACCACGTCCTGCTTCACCGTGTCGGTGTTGGCCAGGGTGTACTCCAGGTGGTGCAGCGAGTGCGGGTCCCGCACCGTCACCAGGATGTTGCCCGGCCGCACCCCCAGCGAATCCGCCGCCACGTCGGCGCTGCTGGCCACCCGGAACTTCTCCAGGTGCGCGTCCCGCTGCCGCGCCCGCTTGGTCACCTGCTCGCTCACCACGAAGGTGACGAAAAACGCCGCCGTGAAAATCGAGCCGGCGATGGTGGCGATCTCCTTGGTGAACAAATTCATCACCGCCACCGACAGCAGCACGATGGTGATCAGGCACAGCCCCAGCGGAATCTCCCGCCCGGCGATGTTGAAGTTGAGCGGCACCTTCCACTCCCGCCCCTCGGGCGCCTTGAAGCGCAGCACCAGCACCGAGATCGCCAGGAAGCTGAAGCTCCAGATCAGCCCGAAGGCATAGCCCTCGCCCAACTGGTAGACGTTGCCCCAGGTGGCCACGATGATCGCCAACTGCAGCAGCACGATCATGTTGACGATGCGGTAGGTGGTGCCGTAGCGGCTGTGCGGCCGCCGGAACCAGTCCGTCATCACCCCGTCTTCGCTCACCCGGTTCAGCACCCCGTTGCTGCCGATGATGGCGGTGTTCACCGCCCCCGCCAGGATCAGCGCCCCCACGAACACCACGAACCCCTGGAACACCAGCCGCAGCAGGTAGGGCCCGGTGAGATACATCGCCAGCCCGCCGATCAGGTTGTCCAGGTACTTCTGCCGCACCCCGTCGGGGATGATCATCACCGCGAAGAACGACGCCAGCGAGGTGAACAGCAGGCTGTAAAGAAAGATCACCAGCCCCGCCTTTTCCAGGTTCTTCACCTTGGGGCTCTCGATCTCGCGGTACACCTGCGCCAGCGTCTCCTCCCCGCTCATCGCCAGCACCGAGTGCCCGAACCCGATCAGCGCCGCGATCACCGCGAAGCGCGTGATGTCCACATGCAGCCACCCCAGCGCCTCGGGCGCGTAGTGCATGTTCGCCCGCACCGGCAGCGGCGGCAGGTGCACCCCGATGTGCGCCAGCGTCACCAGCGACCACACGATCATCACCACCACCATGATGGTGGTGATCTGCATGATGCGCAGCGCCTTCTCGCTGGTCTCGTGGATCCCCTGCAGGTTCTTCCACCAGAAGTAGCAGGTGATCAGGATGGCGAAGACGGCGGAGAAGCTGTTCACCGCCAAGTGCAGCGGATGCCCCAGCCGCGCGCTCAGGTCCTGCACGAACCCCGCCATGTACTGCCCCGCCGAGACCGCGCTGATCGGCCCGGTGAGCAGAAAGTCGAACATCAGCGCCGACACCGCCACCTTCGCCAGCGTGCTCCCCAGCGCCTCCTTCACCACCCGGTACACCCCGCCCCGCACGAACATCGTGCTGCTCTCGATGTAGAGCGCCCGCACGGCGTAGCTGAACAGCATCACCGCCAGGATGAACCAGGGCGCGCTCTTGCCGATGGCGTGCTCGGCGATGCCGCCCACGTAAAAGGCGGAGGAGGCCAGGTCGGAGAGCACAATCGCCGCCGCCCGCCAAAACGAGATGAAGGTCAACATCACCGTGGTGGCGACGAAGACCTTGGCGGCGGGGCGGCGCAAACTCTCGATCGGAGGTTTGCTCGACATGCCGCGACGCTACAATTTTTCCGCGAATTCACACGCCGAGCAGGACAAGTACATGCCCCCGGCGACGTTATAGGCGCGGTTGCGCACGCGCTTCACCACCCGCATCGGCTTGCCGCACTTGGGGCAAACCTGTTCGCTCGACTCGCCGCCCTTGGAACGGTCGGCGGTCTTGGCTACCTTACCCATGAAAATCCTCCCAATATGGATTGAGCAACGATTTTACCTCAATACCGCTGGCGTTCCCGCTCCCGCGCCGAGCCGCGCCGCCGCCGAAGCCCGCGCCTCCACCACCTCCAGCCAGCCTTCGGCCCCCCACATCAGGCACAACTCTCCCGCCGGCGCGTCGGCGTAGTTGTGGCACCAGCGCGCGATCTCCACCCCGTTCAGCCGCAGCGCCGCCGCCTGTGCTCCCTGTGCGCGGGTGAAGTTGGTGATCAGGTTGCCGAAGCGGTCCACCTCCAGCACCTGCCCCTCCACCCCCCCGCTCCCGCGCCGGGGCTGCGGCAGCGCCAGCCGCTGCCAGTCCTCCACCCGCGCCCCCAGTTGCGCCCCCGCGCTCCCCTGCGCCAGCCGCGCCGCCAACGGCGCCAGCACATCCCGCGCCACAAACGGCGTGCGCGGCGCCAACTCCACCGCCCACACCGCCGCCGCCGCCTCCCGCTCCAGCACCAGCCCCAGCGCCCCCTGGTCGAGCGCCAGGAAGTGCTGCCCGGCGGCGCTCGCCACCAGCGCCCGGCTCCGCCCCTGCCCCCGGTCCACCCCCACCAGGTGCACCGTGCCGGCGGGATAATAAGGGTATACGCGCAGCAGCAGGAAGGCTGCCGGAAAGGGGTCGTCGCCCGCCAGCGCGTGGCTCAAATCCACCAGGCGGGCCTCCGGACAGTGGCCCAGCAGCGCGCCCTTGAGCATCGCCACGTAGGCGCTCGCCTCGCCGTAGTCGGTCAGCAGCGTAATGGCGGTGGTTGGCATGGAAATGGTTTACGGATGGCCAAGAAGTAGGTTATACCTCTAAACAGGGCAGAAGTCGGCGCAGCCAAGCCCCCACGGGAGAATTCGGGCCATGTCTACGGAAAACCCCACGGCGACCACGCGCGGCTTGGAAGATGTGGTCGCATCCCCCTCCTCCATTTGCTACATTGACGGCAATCTGGGCATCCTGGCCTACCGCGGCTACGACATCCACGACCTGGCCGAGCGCAGCAGCTTCGAGGAGACCGCCTACCTGCTCTGGTTCGGCCGCCTCCCCACCGCCGGCGAGTTGCAGGCCCTGAAACAGCAGTTGCAGGAGTTCAGCCCCCTGCCCGAGGCCGCCTCCCAACTGCTCGCCGACTTCCACGCCCGCGCGCCGCAGGCCCTGCCCATGGACACCCTGCGCACCGCCGTCTCCGCCCTCGGCCTGATCGATCCCGACGCCCGCGACATGGCGCGCGAGGCCAACGTGCGCAAGTCCATCCGCCTGCTGGCGCAGACCTCCACCCTGGTCGCCGCCCTCGACCGCGTGCGCAAGGGCAAGGCCCCGGTGGCGCCCGCCCGCGACCTCTCCCTGGCCGGCAATTTCCTCTACATGCTCACCGGCAACCGCCCCTCGGCCACCGCCGAGCGCGCCTTCGACATCGCCCTCATTCTCCACGCCGACCACGAGTTCAACGCCTCCACCTTCGCCGCCCGCGTCACCGCCGCCACCCTGAGCGACATCCACTCCGCCGTCACCAGCGCCATCGGCGCCCTCAAGGGCCCCCTGCATGGCGGCGCCAACGAGGCCGTCATCAACCTGCTGCTCAAGGTCGGCGCCAACGACCCCATCGCCTATGTCAAGGATCTGATCGCCAAGAAGGTCAAGATCCCCGGCTTCGGCCACCGCGTCTACCACACCGAAGACCCGCGCGCCACCCACCTCCGCCAGATGTCGCGCGACCTCTGCCAGGCCGCCGGCCTCAACCAGCTCTACGAACACTCCCACCAGATCGAGGCCTACATCAAGGCCGAGAAGAAGCTCAATCCCAACGTGGACTTCTACTCCGCCTCCGCCTACTACGCCATGGGCATCAGCCCCGACCTCTACACCCCCATCTTCGCGGTCTCGCGCATGAGCGGCTGGACCGCCCATGTGCTCGAGCAGTACGCCGACAACCGCCTCATCCGTCCGCGGGCGGAGTACATCGGCCCGCAGGTGCCGCAGAGCTACCTGCCCATCGCCCAGCGCTAGCGGCTCGCGCCCCAATCGCGGAAGCTAAGGTCGCGGAAACATGGTCGCCGAGAAATTTCCGGTCACCCCCGCCGTGCGCTGGCTGCGCCAGCGCGCCGCCGCCTTCGCCGACCACCTCTACCCCTACCAGGAGCGCGGCGGCACCGCCGCCTCCGCCCGCGCCCTGCAGGTGGACGAGCACCTGGTGGCCAAAACCCTGGTGATGGAAGACGACACCCGCGCCCCCCTGCTCGTGCTCATGCACGGCGACCGCGAGGTCTCCACCCGCCAGCTCGCCCGCCAGTTGGGCCGCCGCCACATCGCCCCCTGCCGCCCCGAGGTGGCCGAGCGCTACACCGGCTACCAGGTGGGCGGCACCTCGCCCTTCGGCACCCGCCACCCCCTGCCCGTCTTCGCCGAAGCCAGCCTGCGCGCCCTGCCCCGGCTCTACATCAACGGCGGCAAGCGCGGCTACCTGGTCTCGATGACGGGGGCAGAGTTGTGGCGCCTGCTCCAACCCTCCCCGGTCGAGGTGGCCATGGCGGAGGCGGAATGACCCCGGCCCCCCCCGTCGCCCTGGTCGCCGGCGCCTCCAGCGGCATCGGCCTCGCCGCCGCCCGCCGCCTGCTCGCCGCCGGCTGGGAGGTGGCCGCGCTCGCCCGCCGCCGCGATCGCCTTCAGGCCCTCGCCGCCGAGCACCCCGGCCGCGTCCTCCCCCTCCCCGCCGACATCACCCGCGAACCCGACCTCGACCGCGCCGCCGCCCAGCTCGCCGCCTGGCGCCCCCAGCTCGACGCCCTCCTGCTCTGCGCCGGCGACTTCCTGCTCCGCCCCATGGAGCAGACCACCCCCGCCGAATTCGAGCACATCTGGCGCCTCACCGTCTGGTCCAAGTTCGCCCTCACCCGCGCCCTGCTGCCGCTGCTCGCCGCCGGCGCCGACCGCCCGCCCCGCGCCGTCCTCCACCTCGCCTCCCTCGCCGCCCACCGCGACTTCCCCGACGAGACCGCCTACCTCAGCGCCATGCACGCCGTCGTCGGCCTCGCCCGCGCCCAGGACGCCGAACTCCGCCCGCGCGGCATCCGCGCCGCCCTGGTCTCGCCCGGCACGGTGCGCACCGAACTCACCGAGCGCCACTTCCCCCCCGCCGCCCTCGCCGGCGCGCTCCCCCCCGCCGCCATCGCCGACAGCCTCTTCCATCTGCTGCAGACCATCCGCGCCGGCGGCTACATCCCCGAGATCGTTCACCTCCCCCAAAACTCGACGTAGATCGAGCGCGTCTCCCACACCTCCAGCCCCAGCCGCAGCCCCGCCGGCAGGTGCGGCCGCAGCCGCCCCCACATCCACTCCGCCAGCGCCTCCAGCGACGGGTCCGGCAGGATGCCGTCCAGGTTCTGGTGGTCCAGCGCCGCGATCACCTCCCGCTCCACCAGCGGCTTCAGCCCGCGCAGGTCGTAGAGCATCGCCCCGGCGGCGCGTTCCCCCTCCAGCATGACCGTGAACTCATAATCGTGCCCGTGCAGCAACCGGTCATAGCCGGGATCGTCGGCGAACGAGTGCAGGGCGTTGAAGCGGAAGCCGGTCTTGGCCAAGCGGATCAAGGGCATGCCAGCAGTGTAGCGCGGCAGGTGACGACGCTGGTTCAAGCCGCCTGCCACGGCCGCCGCTATGGTAGATTGACGCTGATTGCGCCGGACTTTCGCTTCCCCCGACGGCCGCGTGCAGCCCCGCCCCGGGACTGACCGGCCGGAGGTTTCGCCCTCGTGAGCCCGCGCCCGCACCACTTCACCCTCTGGGAACCGCTGCCCCCGCCCCCCCGCCCGCGCCGCCTGCAGCGCCTGTTGGGGTTATGGGGCGTGGCCCTCGCCCTGGCGGCGCTGGCCACCACCCTGGTCATCTGGCGCGCCGACGCCGCCGCCGCCCTGGGCCAGTTCGCCCTCGCCACCCGCTGGCGCCCCGGGGTCGCCCAGTACCACCGCCAATGGGGCGAGGCCCTGCTGCTGCGCTCCCCCCGCCAAGCCGAGGCGCAACTGCTGCTCGCCGCCAAGCTCGATCCCGACGATCCCCAGACCCTCGCCGACCTCACCACCGTCGAATTGGCGCTGGGCAACTGGCCCCAGGCCCTGGCCGTCACCCGGGGCGAGCGCGGACGCGCCCCCAGCTTCGCCGACGAGTGGCGCCTCGCCAATCTCTTCCTCGCCCGCGGCGACCTCGGCGGCTTCTGGCAACAGGCCGCGCTGGCCTGCCGCCGCGCCGACCCCAGCTACTTCCCCTCCATCGCCAGCCGCGCCCTCAGCGCCTCCCACGGCGACTTCGCCCGCCTGCGCGCCATCTTCCCGCCCGACTCGGCGGCGGCCGCCAGCGCCTTCCTGCAGGCCGCCGTCCAGGCCGGCCAGTTGCCCCAAGCCCAGGCCGGGGCGCGCTGGCTGCTGGCGCTGCCCCCGCCCGCCGACCGGCCCACCCAGGCGGCCCGCCAAGCGGCGCTGACCGCCCTGCTGCTGGCCGCCTGGCAGCGCTGGCCCGACCAGGCCACCTGGGTCTGGACCGAGCTCGGCCGGGCCCAGCTCCTGCTCCTGCCGCCCAAGGCCCCGCGCGCCCCCTTCCTGCGCGACGGCTCCTTCGCCATCGCTCCCGCTCCCGACCTCGCCCGCCTCGCCCCCGACCGCGGCGACCCGCTGCGCGCCGTGCTGGCCTGGCGCTGGCCCTCGCCCCCCGACGTCCGCTTCGACCCGGTCGCCACCGGCGATCCCGCCCATCCCACCGCCGCCGAACTGCAGTTCGACGGCCGCCAGGGCGACGACGTCGCCCTGCTGCAGCAATGGTTCCTCGCCCCCGGCGGCGCCCCGCTCCAGCTCGCCGCCTGGAGCCGTTCGCTGGCGGGCGCCGCCGCCGGCCTCAGCCTCCGCCTCCGCGACCTCCAGGGCCACCTGCTGGGCGAGCTGCCCCTGCCCCTGGCCCCCGGCTGGCAATCCGCGCAAGCCCGCTTCGCCCTCCCGGCGGCGGGCGTCCAGACCTACCAGCTCTCGCTCCACTACCACCGCCCGCTCGGCCAGTTGCCCCTCCGCCGTCCAGTGCTGGTCACCGGAGTCCGCCTGTGGTGAGCCCCGCCCGCCGCCTAGCCCCCGCCCGTCCCGCCCCGCCGCCCCGGCCCCGCGCCGAGTGGGGCCGCCGCGCCCTCCTCGCCGCTCCCCTGCTCGCCATCGGCTTCGCCATCGCCGCCTTCGGCGGCGTCTACGCCTGGGCCTACGGCCTCGCCTACGCCCTCGTCTTCCTCACCCTCGCCGCCGCCGCCGTCCAGGCCGCCCGCGGACGCCTGCGCCTGCGCTGGCGCTCCCCCTACCTGCCCCTGCTCCTGTTCGGCGCCCTGCTGCTGCTGCAGTTGCAGCTCCCGCTCAGCGTTGACCCCGCCGCCACCCTCACCGCCCTGCTCCACCTCGGCGCCGCCGCCGCCGTCTTTATCCTGGTCTCGCAGGCCTATCGCCCCCGCGACGCCGGCTGGATCACCCTCAGCTTCTCCCTCTTCACCGCCGCCCTCGCCCTGCTCGCCATCCTGCAGATCCTCACCGCCAGCCACGGCATCTATTGGCGCTTCACCTACGCCTACGCCAGCCCGGCCGGCAGCTTCGTCAACCGCAACCATTTCGCCGGCTGCATGGAGATGCTGCTCCCGCTCGCCTGCGTCGCCGCCTACCGCCGCCGCGAGCGCCCCTGGCAAGACTTCCTGCCCTGGGCCGCCCCGCCCGCCCTCGGCGTCGCCGCCATGGTGCTGGCCGCCAGCCGCGGCGGCCTGGCGGCGCTGGCGCTGCAGGCGCTGGCGGCGCTGCTGCTGGGCCTCTACCTCCGCCGCCGCCAAATCGCCGGCGCCCGCCTCGCCGCCGCCTCCGCCTGGCTCCCCCTGCCCGCCCGCCTGGCCGCTCCCCCCCGCCGCCCCCGCCCCGCCCTCCCCCGCCGCCGCCTTCCCGGCCGCCTGGCCTCGCTGCTGATCGTGGTGGCGCTCACCGTTGGCATGGTCGAACTGGTGGGCACCGCCCGCCTCCAGGCCCGCCTCGGCACCGCCAACCTCCAGTCGCCCGACTTCGCCCAGCGCCTCCTGCTCGACCAGAGCACCCTGGCCATGTTCCGCGAGCGCCCCCTGTTCGGCTGGGGGCTGGGCACCTGGGCCGACGTCTACCCCCTCTTCGCCCGCTTCAACTCCACCGCCGTCTACGCCTTCGCCCACAACGACTACCTGCAACTGCTGGCCGAGACCGGCCTGGCCGGCGCCGCCTGCGTCCTGCTCTTCTGGACGCTCTGGGGGGGGGAGTGGGCCCGCGCCCTGCGCCGCTGGCCCCCCCCCGCCGCCGACCCCGCCGCCGCTGCCCTGCCCCTGGCCGCCGCCCTCGGCTGCCTCGGCCTCCTGGTCCACTCCCTGGTGGACTTCAACCTCCACATCCCCGCCAATCTGCTCTTGTTCTTCGTCCTGGCCGCTCTGGCGCTGCCTTCACGCCCCGGCGGTGAAGGCTCAATCCCTTTGTCCTGAATATTTTGTCACTTTCACGAAAACCCGAGCCTCAGTGTTTCACTTGATTTTTGAGCTGCCCATCCGATAGGCTATTTGAGTGATTCGCCGCTCCGGCTCACCCCGGCGGCGAAGGGAGTAACACCGTTGTTTCCTCATCGCGGCACCTTGGCCGCTGAACTGCTGGGCGTTTTGCTGGCCTATGACGGGGAGTGGTTTGCCCCGGGCGAACTGGTCCCCACCCTGCGCGCCTGCCCCACCTGGCAGCAGTACCTCGCGGACTTCGACACCGACCGCGGCCAGGCCGCCGCCGTAGGCCGCTACCTCAACGAGCAGGGACTCACCAAGAGCGGCCACCACCGCACCCGCGGCTCGCTTTACTCCAGCCAAGCCACCCTCGTCCGCCTGCAGGAACTGCTGGAGCAGTTCCGCCGCGAGCGCCAGGAGCAGTTCGCGGCGCAGCCCGGCGCCGGCCCCGGCGGCGACGGCAGCGACGACGCCCCCACCCCCGGCGGCGAGGCCGTGCTGGTGATGGCCGCCCAGGCCGGCGCCGACGGCCCCGCCCCCTTCGGCCCCGACCGCCGCGCCGGCGCCAGCGCCGTCCTCACCCCCGAGGCCGCGGCCACCCCCGATGCCGACGACGAGCCCCAGCGCCGCCGCGACGACCGCCGTGACGACCGCCGCGCCGGCGCCGCCCGCCCCGCCCCGGTGATTGGCTGGCGCCGCCGCGCCACCGACCTCAGCCGCAGCCCGCGCAAGCCCCAGGCCGCCGCCCCCGCCGTCGCCCTGCCGCCGCCCCCCCACTACACCGCTCCCGCCCCTCCCCCCGCCCCTCCCCCCGCCGCCGGCCTGCCCCCCGTCTGGGTGGGCGGCGGCAGCTCGCTCGGCGCCTACGCCTACCCCGGCGGCCTCGCCCCCTTCCCCGGCATGGCCGAATTCGGCGCCGCCGCCTCCCCCGACGAGGCCGGCCTTCCCCTCGCCTTCTACTGGACCCAGATCCGCCGCCACCTCTACAAGATCCTTCTCGCCAGCATCCTGGTCACCACCCTCACCGGCGTCTACATGATGAAGGTGCCCAAGCGCTACGACTCCGTCGTCACCCTGCGCATGGACTTCAAGGCCCCCGCCATCCAGGCCGACGCCAACAACAACCCCGCCTTCGACCCCACCACCCTCATCAACACCGAGGTCATGGACGTCACCCAGCGCGGCGTCATCCTCGACGCCATCCACAACGCCCACCTCGACCAGGACCCCCACCTGCTCCAGCAGATCCCCGGCGGCGGCAGCCCCACCCCCACCCCCCAGGACCCCGACGCCCGCAACGACGCCCTGGTGGACCTCATCGCCAACCAGACCACCGCCCACTCCCCCTCCGACACCCACAACATCAACATCCACTTCCAGTCGCTCGACCCCAACACCTCCGCCACCGTGGCCAACGCCCTCGCCCAAGCCCTCATCTACCACGAGTTCCAGACCCGCCAGCAGGAGCAGAACGACCTGCTGCAGTTCATGACCCAGCAGTTCGGCGACGTCAAGGCGCGCATGGAGCGCGAGCAGGCCGCCCTCACCCTCTACCAGCACCAGAACAACCTGCTCAACCCCGACGGCCAAGGCAACCTCGAGACCAGCACCCTCAACACCCTCAACTCCAGCTTCCTCGCCGCCCAGGCGGTGCTGACCAAGTACCAGGCCGAGGAGCAGATCCTCAAAACCGGCGCCGTCACCGACGCCCTGCTCGCCACCGACGACGGCCAGGTCCTCCGCCCCAGCTACGACGCTTGGCGCGCCGCCCAGCTCAAGTTCGACCAGATCCAGGCCACCCGCGGCGCCGCCAACCCCGAGTACCTCGCCGCGCAAAACGCCGTCGCCACCACCCACGCCCAGCTCGCCACCGCCATCCAGAGCGTCGAAAACCAGATCCACAGCCAGTACCTCCGCGCCCAGGACCAACAGCGCCTGGTGGCGCAGCAGTTGGCCGCCGCCCGCCGCTCCGCCCAGGCCTTCAACGACAAGGCGATTGACTACGACACCCAGAAGCGCGACCTCGACGCCGACCAGAAGCTCTACGACACCCTGCAGTCGCAGATCAAGCAGCAGCAGTTGACCTCCAGCCTCAGCAGCTCCGGCCTGCGCGTCACCAACGTCGCCATCCCCGACTCCGACCCGGTCTACCCCCGCGTCCGCTACACCGTCATGCTCGCCCTGCTGTTCAGCCTTTTCGGCGGCTGCGCCCTGGCGGTGCTCAGCGGCTACCTCGACCGCAGCTTCACCTCCCCCGACGGCGTCGAGCAGTACCTGCGCATCCCCCTGCTGGGCGCCCTGCCCGAGCTGGGCAGCAAGGAAAAGCAGTTGGAGCTGGCCGACGACCCGCCCGAAGGCAGCGAGCCCCGCCCCCCCCGCTCCCCCTTCGCCGAATCCATCCTCATGCTGCGCACCGCTGTGCTCTACGCCGCCCCCCACGGCCTGCGCACCCTCAGCGTCACCAGCGCCCAGCCCCAGGAGGGCAAGTCCGTCATCCTCGCCAACCTCGGCATCGCCCTCGCTCTGCACGGCGCCAAGGTGCTCATCGTGGACGGCGACATCCGCCGTCCCAGCCAGCACCGCCTCTTCGAGATCCCCAACCAGGCCGGCCTCTCCAACCTGCTGCGCCAAACCTCGCCCCTGGAGGACTGCTTCCGCGCCACCACGGTGGAGAAACTCTACCTCATGCCCGCCGGCACCGCCGTCGCCAACCCCAGCGAGCTGATCGCCACCATGCTCTCCCAGGTGCTCGCCCCCCTCACCGGCGAGTTCGACTATGTGCTGGTGGACAGCCCCCCGGTGCTCGGCTTTGCCGACGCCGTCTCCATCGCCACTGCGGTCGAGGCCACCCTGCTCGTCACCCGCGCCGGCAAGACCCCGCGCGAGATGGTGCAGGCCGCCCTCCATCCCCTGCAGCGCGTCCGCGCCCGCGTGCTCGGCGTCATCCTCAACCACGTCAGCAGCTCCATGTCCCCCTACTACTCCTATTTCCGCGACCACTACGCCCGCTACAGCGCCGGCCGCGAGGGCGAGGCCCGGTCATGACCGCGCGCTGGGGCAGCGCCGCCGCCCTGGCGGCCGCGCTGCTGCTCCCCGTCCGTCCCGCCGCCGCCCAGCAGGCGGTCGCCCCGCTCCCGCTGGCGGTGGCCAACGCCGTCCCCGCCAGCTACCTCGTCGGCCCCAACGACGTGCTCGCCATGGCCGTCTTCGGCGCCCCCGAACTTAACGACCCCGCCATGCGCGTGGATGCCAACGGCACCATCCACACCCCCTACGGTTCCACCCCCGTCAAGGTCGCCGGCCTCACCCTGGCCGGCATCCGCCTCGCCATTGCCGCCGAACTCGTCAAAGACCATCTCGCCGTCAACCCCAGGGTCGAGGTCAACGTGGTGGATGCCGAATCCCACCCCATCACCATCAGCGGCATGGGCGTGCGCAAGCCCGGCACCATCCAGGCGGTGCAGCCCATCCGCCTGCTCGACGCCCTCAACCAGGCCGGCGGCCTCAGCGCCAGCGACGGCGCCGAGATCGCCATCGTCCGCCACGGCCCCCACGGCGCCGAGATCGAGCAGCGCTTCGCCGCCGACAAGGTGCTCAGCGCCGCCCGGGGCCAATACAACCCCTGGCTGCGCGGCGGCGAAGAGATCAGCGTCATGCCCGGCGGCAACGCCTACCTCAGCGGTGCGGTCATGCTCCCCGGCGCCTTTCCCCTGAGCGACACCGACCCGCTCACCGTGCGCAAGCTGCTCGCCAAGGGGCATGGCTTCGCCCCCGCCGCCAACACCGGCCACGCCCAGCTCATCCACCATGTGGGCGAGCCCGACCAGACCGTCGCCACCATCAATTTGGGCCGTATCCTCAGCGGTTCCTCTCCCGACATCCCCCTCGCCGCCAACGACATGGTCTATGTCCCGGTGAGCGGCTTCAAGAAAGCCGGCCTCTCCGCCCTCGACCACACCATCAGCGCCATCACCTTCGCCGCCGGCTATCTGCTGGTGCAATAAGCGGGCACCCTGCGGCCGCGGTCGCGCCGGCTGGCCGCGCCCGCCCGCCATCCACCCCCGATGCGCGTCCTCCACCTCTACGGCGGCAACCTCTACGGCGGGGTCGAGCGCCTGCTGGCCACGCTGGCCCAGGACCGCGCCGCCGCCCCCGCCATCGCGCAGGAGTTCGCCCTCTGCTTCCGCGGCCGCCTCTGGCGCGAGCTCGAGGCCGCCGGCGTGGCGGTGCATCCCCTAGGCGCGCCCCGCGCCAGCCGCCCCTGGCAGGTGCGCGCCGCGCGCCAGCGCCTGCGGCGCTGGCTGCGCGCCCGCCCCGCCCCTCCCGACCTGGCCCTCTGCCACGCCTGGTGGTCCTACGCCCTGTTCGGCCCGGCGCTCCGCCGCGCCGGCGTCCCGGTCGGCCTCTGGGCCCACGACTGCGCCAGCGGCCGCGGCTGGCTGGAGCGCTGGGCCGGCCGCCACCGCCCCGACCGCGCCCTCGCCCTGTCCGACACCATGGCCTCCAGCCTGCAACATCTCTTCCCCGGCCTCCACGCCTCCACCTGGCGTCCGCCCGTGCCGCTGCCGCCGCCACTTGCGCCCGCCGCCCGCGCCGCCCTGCGCCGCGAGCTCGCCACCCCCGACGACGCCCTCGTCGTCCTCCAGGCCAGCCGCCTCGAACCCTGGAAGGGCCACGCCCTGCTGCTGCAGGCGCTGGCGCAGTTGCCCGCCTCCGCCCCCTGGGTGGCCTGGCTCGCCGGCGGGGCGCAGCGCCCGCACGAGCGCCTCTACCTCGAGCGCCTGCGCCGCCAGGCGGACGCGCTCGGCCTCGAGCCCCGCCTGCGCTGGCTGGGCGAGCGCGGCGACGTGGCCGCGCTGATGGGCGCCGCCGACGTCTTCTGCCAGCCCAACACCAGCCCCGAACCCTTCGGCCTGGTCTTCGTCGAGGCCCTCGCCGCCGCCCTGCCGGTGGTGAGCTGCGCCGGCGGCGGCGCCAGCGAGATCGTCACCTCCACCTGCGGCCGCTTGACCGAACCCGCCCCCGCCGCCGTCGCCGCCGCCCTGCGCGAGCTCTTGCAGGAACCCGCCCTGCGCCGCGAGTTG
Organism: Terriglobales bacterium; assembly: GCA_035531375.1. GTDB lineage: Bacteria > Acidobacteriota > Terriglobia > Terriglobales > SCQP01 > SCQP01. The sequence continues at coordinate 44,288 of DATKSZ010000133.1, forward strand.
GGAAGTGCCGGCCGCGCCCACGCCCAGGCCCTGTGCGACCCCGCCACCCAAATGCGGCGCTGGCAGCAATGGCTGCTGGAGGCGGCGCCATGACCCCCGCCGCCGCCACCGCCGCCCTCTCCGGCGGCGCCAGCAGTGACCGCATCGTCGCCTGGGTGGCCGCCGTGCTCGCCCCCCGCCTCCCCCCCGCCGCCACCCTGGTGGACGTGGGCTGCGGCCAGGGCGCCCTCGCCGACGCCCTCCGCGGCCGCCTCCAGCGCTCTCTCGGCCTCGACGTGGTCGCCTACCCCGGCCTCTCCGGCCGCCCCGAACTCGCCTTCCACCTCGCCGACCTCAATGCCCCGCCCTTCCCCCTGCCCGCCGCCATCGCCGACGCCGCCGTCGCGGTAGAGACCATCGAGCATCTGGAGAATCCCCGCGCCCTGATGCGCGAGCTCGTCCGCCTCGCCCGCCCCGGCGGCCTGGTGCTGGTCACCACCCCCAACCAACTGAGCTGGCTCAGCAAGGTCTCCCTCGTCTGCAAGCACGAGTTCACCGCCTTCCAGGAGGGCCCCGGCCTCTACCCCACCCACATCACCGCCCTGCTCCCCACCGACCTGCTGCGCATCGCCCGCGAGTGCGGCCTGCGCGACTGCGAGCTGCGCTACTCCCTCCACGGCCGCCTGCCCGGCAGCGCCCGCCTCTATCCCGCCTGGCTCAGCCGCCGCTGCCCCCGCGGCGCCAGCGACAACGTCATGCTGGTGGGGAGGACCCCTGCATGAGCGCGCCCGCCGCAGCCGTCTGGGGTGCGCCCGCCGCTCGGCCGGGGCGGCGCCGCAAGCTCGGCGTCGCCGAGTGGTTCCTGCTGGGCGAGATCCTCTTCCAGTTGGCGCTGCTGGTCCCCGTGCTCAACCGCGGCCCGCTGCGCGTGCTCTGGCGCGTCGGCGTCTTCGCCGCCAGCCTCGCCCTGCTCGCCCTGCTGCGCGGCAAGACCCGCGCCAACCCCTCCAACATCGCCGCCTTCTGGGTCATGGCCCTGCTCGCGCTCGAGGTCTTCCATCCCACCTCCAATACCTGGCTCGCCGCCATCGCCGAGTTCACCATGTACGTGGCCATCCTGGCGCCGCTGTTCTGGATGACCCGCCTGCACCTCGACTACCCCGCCTTCCGCCGCACCCTGCGCCTGTTCTGGGGCTACTCCTCCCTCAGCGCCACCGTCGGCCTGCTGCAGGTCTACTTCCCCGGCCGCTTCCAGCCGCAGTTATCCCCCATCGTGGCCAGCATGGGCAGTTCCATCGCCGGCCTGCGCATCACCCTCGCCAGCGGCGCCCGCATCTTCCGCCCCATGGGCCTCACCGACATGCCCGGCGGCGCCGCCGACGCCGGCATGTGGGCGGTGCTGTTCGGCCTCGGCTTCCTGCTCACCACCCCGCCCGGCCGCACCCAAACCCTCCGCCGCGCCCTCTATCTCTTCACCATGGTGGCCGGCATGGCCGTCATCTACCTCTCCCAGACCCGTGTGCTGCTGGTGGTGCTCGCCGTCTGGTTCGCCTCCCTCCTCGCCCTGCTCTTCTGGCGCCGGCGCTGGCGCGAGTTTGGCCTGCTGCTGCTGCTGGTCGCCCTGCTCGGCGCCGGCGGCCTGCGCTGGGCCGCCGGCGTCGGCGGCGCCCAGACCCTGCGCCGCGTCGAATCCCTCTTCGGCGGCCGCCATGGCAACCTCTACCAGCGCGAGCGCGGCGCCTTCCTCGCCCAGACTTTCCACACCCTCATTCCCCAATACCCCCTCGGCGCCGGCCTCGGCCGCTGGGGCATGATGAACACCTACTTCGGCGACAACCACGATCCCCGCCGCGGCCTCATCTACGTCGAGATCCAATGGCAGGGCTGGGTGCTCGACGGCGGCCTCCCCTTGGTCTTCGCCTACCTCGCCCTGCTCGCCCTCACCCTGGGGAGCCTCGCCCGCATCGCCCGCCGCCGCGGGCCCCTGGCCATCTGGGCCCTGCTCTGCCTCGCCTACGATGTCGGCGCCCTCGCCCTCACCTTCGATTACACTCCCTTCACCGGCGAGGTCGGCCTGCAGTTCTGGTTCGTCAATGCCCTGGTGCTGGCGGTTGCCAGTTCGCCATGGCCAGTTGCCCTATGGAAAGCGCCCAGCCCACCGCCGTCATAGCCGCCGACTTCGTCAAGACCGGCGGCATGGACCGCGCCAACTACGCCCTCGCCGACTACCTCGCGCGCCAGGGCGGCGAGGTGCATCTGGTCGGCCACCGCGCCGGCGATGGCCTGCGCGCCTATCCCAACCTGCAGTGGCATCCGGTGGCGCGCCCGCTGGGCCACGACGCCCTGGGATGGCCGCTGCTCGCCCGCGCCGGCCGCTACTGGGCCAGGCGCGTCGCCGCCGCCGGCGGCCGCGTGGTGGTGAACGGCGGCAACTGCGCCTGGGGCGATCTCAACTGGGTGCATTACGTCCACGCCGCCTACCAGTCCCCGCTCGCCGCCGGCCCCCTGCGCCGCGCCTGGCACCAGGCCAAGCACCGCAAGGCGCTGCGCGACGAGCGCCGCGCCCTCGCCGCCGCCCGCCTCGTCATCGCCAACTCCGAGCGCACCCGCCGCGACCTCGAGCTCCACTTCGGCCTCCCCCCCGAGCGCATCCGCGTCGTCTACTACGGCTGCGACCCCGGCCGCTTCGCCCCCGTCCCGCCCGCCGCCCGCGCCGCCGCCCGCCAGGCCCTGGGCTGGCCCCCCCAGCTCCGCACCGCCCTCTTCCTGGGCGCGCTCGGCGACCGCCGCAAGGGCTTCGACACCCTCTTCGCCGCCTGGCAACAGGTGAGCGCCCTCCCCGGCTGGAACACCGAACTCGTCGTCGCCGGCCGCGGCAGCGAGCTGGGCGCCTGGCGCGAGCGCGTCGCCGCCGCCGGCTTGCAGTCGCGCTGCCGCTTCCTCGGCTTCCGCAGCGACGTCCCCCAACTGCTCGCCGCCAGCGACCTGCTGGTCTCGCCCACCCGCTACGAGGCCTACGGCCTGGGCGTGCACGAGGCCCTGGCCTGCGACCTGCCCGCCCTCGTCAGCGCCGATGCCGGCGTGGCCGAGCGCCTGCCCGCCGCGCTGCGTGATCCGCTGCTGCTCCGCGACCCCGACTCCAGCGACGAGCTCGCCCTCCGCCTGCGCCATTGGCACGACCACGCCGACGCCCTCCGCCCCGCCCTCGCCGCCCTCGGCGCCACCCTGCGCGCCTACCATTGGGACGACATGGCCGCCGACCTCCTCGCCCCCGCCCGCCGCGAGGCCCGCGCATGAGCACCGCCGCCGCCCGCCCCGCCGCCCGCGGCCGGGTGTGGCACTCCGCCCTCACCTGGGCCACCGGCGTCGGCGCCACCGCCGTGGTCTCGCTGGCGGGATTCTTCGCCACCCCGCTGCTGGTCCGCTGGCTCGGCGACCCCGCCTGGGGCGCCTGGACCGTCATCGGCGAGTGGCTCGGCTACCTCGGCCTCTCGCAGATGGCCCTGGGCCCCGGCGCCATGACCGTCTTCCTGCTCCGCGCCCACACCAGCGGCGATCCCCGCGCCCTCACCGCCATGGCTAAGCGCGGCCTCCGCCTCTACCTTGCCGCTTCCGCCGCCATGGCGCCGCTGGCGCTGGCGCTGGTCTGGTGGGCCCCGCATGGCATGGCGGTCGGCCCCGGCCTCGCCCCCGCGCTGCGCGGGGCGGTCGCCATCGCCGCCCTCGGCAGCCTCGCCCTCGCACCCCCCATGCTCTTCCGCAGCGTGCTGGAGGCGGTGCAGCGCGGCTACCGCGTCCATCTCGCCCTGCTGGTGCAGTCCCTGCTCATCACCGGCCTCTCGCTCTGGTGGGTGTGGCTGCGCTGGGGCCTGGTGGGCATTGCCGCCGCCAACCTCGCCGGCATGGCGGCCAGCGCCGCCCTCTGGTGTTGGTGGGCCCGCCCCTGGCTCCCCGCCTGGGCCGCCACCGCCGCCACCCCGCTCCCCGGCGCCGAGATCTGGCGCCAAAACTGGCCCCTGGTCCTCGCCGGATTCGGTTACCAGATCAATCAACTCACCGACAACACCGTCGTCGCCCTCACCCTCGGCCCGGCCGCCGTCGCCGCCTTTGCCCTCACCCAAAGCCTCCCCTTGCTCGCCGGCAGCCAGTTGGCCAATGTCGGCGTCGCCAGTTGGGCAGGCTTGGGCCAGCTTCGTGCCCGCGACCCCCACGCCTTCGCCGCCCGCATCGTCGAGCTCGCCGCCACCGTGCTGGGCGCCGCCACCGCGCTGCTCGCCACCATCGCCGTCTTCACCCCCGCCTTCGTCACCCTCTGGGTGGGCGCCCCCCACTACGCCGGCCCGCTCCTGGTATGGGCCACCGCCGCCGGCATGGCCGTCTTCAGCATGTTGGTGTTTTTCCGCTGGCTCTACGACAGCCAGGGCGATGCCCGCCGGCGCCTCGGGGTAAGCTCGCTCGGCGCCGCCTTGAACCTCGCCCTCAGCTTGGCCTTGGTGCGCTTTTGGGGCGTCGCCGGCGTCGCCCTCGGCACCCTCTTCGCCTACCTGCTCACCGACGCCTGGTTCCTGCCCTACCTGGCGGTGCGCCTCTACGGCGTCTCCGGACCGCGCCTGGCCCGAGCGCTGCTGGGCGCGCTCGCGCGCGGCGGCCTCTGGGCGGCGCTGATGGGGCTGTTGGCCACGCGCTTGCCCCGCGCCGGCTCCTGGCAGCTCCTGCTCGCCGAACTGGCCGCCACCGGCCTGGCGGCGCTGGCCTATTGCTGGTTCGGCGTCCTCCGCCCCGCCGACCGCGAGGTTTGGCAGGCGCGCTGGCGCGCCCTGCGGGGACGCACCGCTTGACCCCGCCCCCCGCCCTCCCGCCCTCCCTCCGCCCCCGGCGCGCCAACCATCGCGACGCGCGCCGCAGCCGCGCCGGGGCCCGCGCCCAGCGCTGGCCCGCGCTGGCGCTGCGCTTTGTTCTCTGCTTCGCCGTCCTGCCCAATCTCCCTTTCTGGCTCTTGGGCGAGCGCCTCGGCATCGGCGTGCCGGGACTGGTGAATCTCGACGCCCTGCTGTTGGGCGTCCTCTCCCTGTTTGTCCCTGTGGGTTGGGTGTTTGCCGCCTTCACCGCCGATTTCCTGCTGGATATCCTCTACGGCATTCGCGCCACCTTCGGCACCGCTTACCTGGACACCCTGCTCTCGGTTCGCTACCTCTTCCCCGCCATGGCGCCCACCCCTATGCTCTGGATCGCGGCCGCGATCCTGGGCTCGCTCGCGCTGGTGGGGCTGGGCTGGCGCTACCTGCGCCCGCGGCCCTCGCACCGCCAGCGCTGGGTGCTGGCCGGCCTCGTGCTCGCGTTGATGATTCCCTGGGCGTATCTCTCGCGCCAGCAACGCCAGGACGCCAGCGCCCAGCGCACCGTTAACCATCGCTTGGGCTACGAGCTCCGCAGCCCCGGCTCGCAATCCGATGCGGTTTGGCTCGCGCGCAGCGATCGCAGCCCCGCTGTGGCCCTCGCGCATGCCTGGGTCCGCGAGCACATCTGGGCCTGGCTGCGCGGGCGCGACCAGCAGATCCTGCTCCCCACCCCCAGCGCCACCGACCACGCCGCGCCGCTCTTGGCGGCCGGCCGCCCCAACCTGGTGCTGGTGCTGGTCGAGTCCTGGGGTGAAGCCGACAATCCCGCCCTGCGCCGCGCCTTGCGCGCCCCCTTCGCCGCCCCGGCGGTGGCGGCCCGCTATCGCCTCAGCGACGGCCTGGTCGGCTTTCGCGGCCAGACCCCCGCCGGCGAATTGCGCGAGCTGTGCGATCTCCGCTTCGCCGACGACGAAGCTCCGCTGGCGCTTCCCACCCGCACGCTCGCCCCCTGCCTCGCCTGGAAGCTGTCCCATGCGGGCTACGCCACCCTGGCGCTGGACAGCGCCACCTCCTTCTGGCCGGGAGGCGCGGCGTGGTACCGTGCGCTCGGGTTTCAAAGCGTCTTGGGATTTTCTGCCCTCCACCGCCTCGGCTTGCGCACCTTCTTCGCCGGCACCTTCCGCGCCATCGCCGACCCGCAGGTGGCGGCGCTGATTCCGGGTCTGCTCGAGTCGGCGCCACCGCAACCCCACTTCCTCTTTTTCCTCACCACCAGCGCGCATCTGCCCGTTCACCTGCCCGTGCCCTCGTCGTATGCCGCCAACTGCGCCGTCGCCGCCGTGACCGAGCGCTCCCCGGCCGCCTGCGGCTGGTACGCGATCGAGCGCCGCACCCTGCAGGCCATCGCCCACGCCGCCACCGCCCCCGGCCTCCCTCCCACCGTGTTCCTCGTGGTCGGCGACCATGCGCCGCCTTTCGTGGGCGCTGCCCGGCGCCGCTTCGACCCAGCCGAAGTTCCCTTCGTGCTCTTGCAGCCGCGCACCGCGCCGCCCGGAGCCGCCTCATGAATCCCCGCTGGGCGCTGATCACCGGCGAATACCCCCCCGCCGCCGGCGGCGTCGCCGACTACACCGCCCAGTTGGCGGCGGCGCTCGCCGCCGCCGGCGACGAGGTGCACGTCTTCGCCCCCGGCCCCATCGCCCCCAGCGCCGCGGTCCACACCCATCCCCTGCCCGGCCGGTTCGGCCGGCGCGCGCGCCGCCAGATCGAACGCGAACTGGCCGCCCTGCCCCCGGCGCAGTGGCTCATCCAATACGTCCCCCACGCCTACGGCCGCAAGGCCATGAACCTCGGCTTCGCCGCCTGGGTGGCGCGCCAGCGCGCCGCCCGCCCCTGGGTGATGTTCCACGAGGTCGCCGTCCGCGCCGGCGAGGGCGGCCGCGCCCGCCACCGCCTGCTCGCCTGGGCCACCCAGCGCATGGCCCGCCAGTTGCGCCGCGCCGCCGCCCGCAGCTTCGTCTCCACCCTGCAGTGGGACGAGTGGCTGCGCGCGCTCGCCCCCGGCGCCCCGCCCAGCGAGTGGCTGCCCGTGCCCAGCAACCTCCCCACCGCCATATCCCCCGCCGAGGTCGCCGCCGCCCGCGCCGCCTGCGCCCCCGCCACCGAACTCGTCGGCTGCTTCAGCCGCTTCGACGACTTCACCCGCGCCCGCCTCCGCCCCGTCTTGGCCGCCCTGCTCCAGCGCCAGCCCCACCGCGCCGCCCTCCTGGTCGGCCCCGGCGGCGAGCGCCTGCGCGAGGAGATCGCCGCCGCCGCCCCCGCCCTCCGCCCCCGCCTCCACGCGCCCGGACGCCTCCCCGCCCCCGCCGCCGCCGCCCACCTCGCCGCCCTCGACCTCGCCCTCCAGCCCTATCCCGATGGCATCTCCGGCCGCCGCGGTACCGCCATGGCCGGCCTCGCCCTCGGCCGCTGCCTGCTCACCGAGGCCGGCCCCGCCACCGAGCCGCTCTGGTCCAGCTCCGGCGCCGTCGCCCTCGCCCCCCCCGCCGACTTCGCCGCCGCCGCCGAGGCCCTGCTCGCCGATTCCGCCCGCCGCCGCCAACTTGGCGACGCCGCCCGCCAACTCTATCAAGCCCACTTCGCCCTGGAAAACACCGTGCGCCGCCTGCGCGCGTCCCGGGCCGAGGCGGTCCGCGCATGAAAGCCCCGCCCCCAACCTCGCTGCTGCTGCTGGCGCTCGATTTCCCCCCCGCCACCGGCGGCATCCAGACCCTGACCTGGGAGATCTACTCCCGCCTCGCCGACCTCACCCGCCTCGCCGTCGCCCCCGCGCTCCCGCCCGGCGAGGCCGCCGGCGACGCCGCCGGCCTCCCCCTGCTCCGCACCCGCCGCCCCGTCGGCCAAGGCTGGGAGACCCTCGCCTATCTGCGCGAAGCCGCCGCCCTGCTGCAGCGCCAGCGCCGCCCCCCCGCCCTGCTGCACTGCAATCACCTCTTCGCCGGCTACGCCGGCTGGTGGCTGCGCCGCCGCTGGGGCCTGCCCTACCTCGTCTGGGCCCACGGCGAGGAGATCACCAAAACCCGCCACCCCTGGCTGCTGCGCCGCAGCCTGGGCGGCGCCGCCGCCATTCTGGTCAACAGCGACTTCACCGCCGCCCGCGTGCGCGAACGCCTCCCCGCCGCCCCGCCCATCCACAAGATCCCGCTCGGCGCCAACGCCGCCTGGTGGCAAACCCCGCCCCAGGCCGCCCCCGCCGCCGGCCCCCCCACCATCCTCACCGTCGCCCGCCTCTCCCAGCGCGACCGCTACAAGGGCCTCGACACCTCCCTCGCCGCCCTGGCCGAACTGCGCCGCCGCGGCCTCGCCCTCCGCTACCACATCGCCGGCGACGGCGACGACCGCCCCCGCCTGGAGCAGTTGGCGCGCCAGCTCGGCCTCGCCGACGCCGTCACCTTCCTCGGCCGCGTCCCTCCCGAGCGCCTGATGGCGCTCTACGACGCCGCCGACATTTTCCTGCTCTGCAGCCGCGAAGAGGCCACCCCCCGCGGCCTCGGCTTCGAGGGCTTCGGCATCGCCCTGCTCGAGGCCAACGCCCGCGGCAAGCCGGTGGTCGCCGGCCGCTCCGGCGGCATCCCCGATGCCGTGGTCGAGGGCGAAACCGGCCTCTTGGTGGACCCGCTCTCCCCCGCCGCCGTCGCCGACGCCCTCCAGCGCCTCCTCGCCGACGCCGCCCTGCGCGCCCGCCTCGGCCGCCAGGGGCGCGAGCGCGTCCGCCGCCAGTTCCATTGGGAGGCCGCCGCCGACCAGGTCCGCCGCCTGCATCTCGACCTCCTCGCCGGTGTCCCGCCCGGTGGCCCACTTCGCAGGGGCCCCGCGCCCAGCCAGCGCAGCGCCGACTTGGGGACACGGGACCCCCAAGTCGGCGCGAGCATGCCGCCCCGCGCATCTACAGCGGGGCGGCTCACAAGCGGGACGCGCGGCGCAGGCGCGCAGGGGCCCGCGCCCACAATATGACCGCCTCCGTCCTCTATCTCACCACCTCCGGCCAAGTCGGCGGCGCCGAGCGCTGCCTGCTCAGCCTCGCCGCCTCGCTCGACCGCGCCCGCTTCTCCCCCGAGGTCCTGGTCGGCTCGCCCGGCCCGCTGCTCGCCCTGCTCGCCGCCGACGCCATCCCCGCCGAGTTGGTTCCGCTTCCGCCCGCCCTCCGCCGCCTCAGCCGCTCCCACCCCAACCCCGGCCTCGCCGCCAAGCTTGCCCCGCTCTGGCAAGCCCCGCTCTACCTCCGCCGCCTCGCCCGCGCCGGCGCCCGCCGCCACCCCGCCCTCATCCACAGCAACGGCGTCAAGATGCATTACTGCAGCGCCCTGCTGCGCCGCCACTGGAACGCCCCCCTGCTCTGGCACCTGCACGATTTCCCCGCCGGCGCCGACGCCGCCCGCGAGCCCCTCTCCAGCCGCCTCCTCCGCCGCCTCAGCCGCCAGGTCACCCTCGCCATCGCCAACTCCGCCGCCGTCGCCCAGGCCCACGCCGCCCGCTACCCCCGCCTCGCCCCCCGCCTGCGCGTCGTCCCCAACGGCGTCAACCTCGAGCAGCTCCAGGGCGGCGACGGCGCCGCCCTGCGCGCCCGCTGGCAGCTTCCCCCCCAGGCGCTGGTGATCGGCATGGTCGCCATCTTCGCCCCCTGGAAGGGCCAAGAGATCTTTCTCCGCGCCGCCCGCCGCGTGCTCGAACACGCCCCCGCCACCCGCTTCGTCCTGGTCGGTGATGACATCTACGACACCACCGGCCACGGCGGCCGCCGCCAAGAGCTGGAAGCCCTGGCCCGCGAACTCGGCCTGGGCGAGGCCGTCCGCTTCCCCGGCTTTGTCGGCGACGAGATCGCCTCCGCCTATGCCGCCCTCGACGTCATGGTGCACGCCTCCACCGCCCCCGAGCCTTTCGGTCGCACCGTGATCGAGGCCATGGCCGCCGGCGTCCCCGTCATCGCCGCCGCCGCCGGCGGCATGCTCGAGGTGGTCGAAGACGGCGTCAGCGGCCTGCTCACCCCCCCCGGCGACGAGGCCGCGCTGGCCCAAGCCATGCTCGCCCTCGCCGCCGACCCCGCGCGCCGCCGCCAACTCGCCGCCAACGGCCTCCGCCGCGTGCGCGAACGCTTCTCCGAGGCCGTCGTCGGCCGCCAGATCGAGGCCGTCTACGCCGAAGCGCTGGAGCATCCATGACGCCCCGCCTGATCCGCTGCTTCGACAAAGTGCTGGTGGCCCAGGCCGCCGTGTTGGCCGCCGGACTCCGGAAATTGCGCCCCCGCGGTGGGCGCGGGCCCCAGCGCCCCTGCCCGGCCACGGCTGTAGCAGCGCCGGGCCGGTGCGGCGCGCGTCCCGCGGGCCGCGCCCCCGGCGATCCTCCCTCCCTGGTCGCCATCAAGCTGGTGGGCATGGGCGATGCCGTGCTGATGCTGCCGGCCCTCGCCGCCGCCCGCGCCGCCGGCTACCGCCTCACCCTCGTCACCAGCGCCCGCTGCGCCGCCATCTTCTCCGCCCCCGGCGTCGCCGACGAGGTGCTGGTGCTGCGCCGCCCCGGCCTCTTCCGCCGCCTCCGCGCCATCGTCGCCGCCCTGCGCCGCTGCCAGGTCGTGCTCGACTTCGAGCAGCACGTCTTCTGGTCCACCGCCCTCGCCCAGCTCGCACCCCCGCACGCCCAGCGCCACGGCTTCCTCTCCGCCAGCCGCCGCCGCAACCTCGGCTACGACCACTGGGTGGATCCGGGGCGCGAGCCGCGCCCGATGAAAGCCATCTTCGACGAGCTCGCCCAAAGCGCCGGCCTGCAGCCCTCGCCCGCGCTGCTGCCTCTGCCCGTCGCCCCCGCCTCCCGCCTCGCGGTCGAGCAGTGGCGCCAGGCTCAAGGACTCCAGTCCGGTCAATATGTGGTGATCGCGCCCGGCTCCGGCTCGACCGTCGGCTTCCGCCGCCTGCCCGCCGCCACCTGGGCCGAGGTCATCGCCGGCCTGCCCCCGCAATGGCCGGTGGTGCTGGTGGGCACGCGCCTGGAGGCCTCCCTCGCCGCCGCCATCCTCGCCGCCCTGCCCCCCGGCTTGGCACCAGACCGCTCCCTGCGGCTCCGCCTCGACCTCCGCCTCGACGAGTTGGCCGCGCTCATGGCCACCGCCGCCCAGGTCATCGCCACCGACAGCGGCCCCATGCACCTGGCTGCGGCCATGGGCGTGCCCGTGGTCGGCGTCTTCGGTCCCGACAGCCCGCGCCGCTACGCCCCCGCCAACCCCCGCTCCACCGCCGTGTCGTTGCACCTGCCCTGCAGCCCCTGCAACAACTGTTGGGTCTACCGCGAGGCGCGCTGCACCAACCCCGACCGCTACGCCTGTGTCCTCCGCCTCCCGGCCGCCAACCTGCTGGCCGCCTCGGCCTCGATCGCCTCAGGCGCGGGTCGCGGTGTGGCGGCCGGTGAAGGCACGCACGATCACCGTTAGAATGACCGCCCCCAAGATCGCCACCAGGATGGTGTAGATCATCCCGCCGCTGGCCGACGCCCCCAGCATCCGCATGATCCAGCCGCCGATGATGGCGCCGACAATCCCCACCACGATGTCCATCAGCGCCCCGTAGCCGGTGCCGTGCATGATCTTGCCCGTCGCCCAGCCGGCGATCAGGCCCACGATGACCCACCAAAGCAGGAACATCATAAAAGTTTCTCCGCTGATTGTGATGCGCCCAGCAAGCAAAACGGAGAGTTGACCGTGCCGCCTTCCACCAAAACCTACCGCGTTCAGGCCTTTGCCGAGTTGGCCGGGGTCACCGTGCGGACCTTGCACCACTACGACCGCCTCGGGCTTTTGGTTCCCCGGCGCCGCCCCGGCTCCCGCCCCGACGCCAACGGCTACCGCCTCTACACCCACGCCGACCTGGAGCGGCTGGAGCAGATCGTCGCCCTGCGCTTCCTCGGCTTCCCGCTCCGCCAAATCCGCGAGCTGCTGGCCGGCCCGGCGCTGCCGCTCCGGCAGGCCCTGCGCCTGCAGCAAGGCCTGCTCCACCACCAGCGGCAGCAACTCGACCGCGCCTTGGCGGCGATCCAGGTCTCGCTCCAGGCACCGCGCCCCAACCCCGCCCAGCTCCAGCAAATCCTTCGGGAGATGACCATCTCGGCCAATCAGCAAGAGTGGACATCCCGCTACTACAGCGCCGCCGCCAAGGCCAAGCTCGCCGCCCGCGCCCCCAGCTTCACCCCGGCGATGCAGGCCAAGGTTAGCCGCCAGTGGGCCGAGCTGGTGGCCGAAGTGGAAGCCGCCCTGGGCCAAGACCCCGCCAGCCCCGGGGCCCAAGCCCTGGCCGCCCGCTGGAAAAAGCTGATCGCGGGCTTCACCCAAGCCGACCCCGCCATCGCCGCCGGCCTGGAACAACTCTGGTCCGACCGCCAAAATTGGCCCCCGGACATGCAGCAGAAGACCGCCGCCTTCCGCCCCGAGGTGATAGCGTTCATCCGCCAGGCGATGGCGCAAGCTGCGGCGAGCCGCTAGCCAGACAAGTCACCCGTATCCACTGTCCAACGTCCCCCACTCCCCACGCTGTCCCGCCGTCCGCCCTGTCCCCTGTCCCCACTGTTCACTGTCCACCGTCCACTCGTTCACGAGCCCCCCCGCTAGCGCTCGCCGTCCAGGATCCTCTCGGCATAGTAGTTCTCCACCTTCGCCTGGTTCCGCACCACCGAGAGGAAGGCGGCCTGCAGCAGTTGCTGGCGCGAGTTGGCCAGCAGGTCGCGGATGCTCTGCTTCACCTGCGGATCGGAGAGCGGGCGCAGCCCGGCGGGCTCGATCCCCTGCAGCTTCAGCAGGTAGTAGCCGCTGGGGGTGGCGATGATGGGCGAGACCTGTCCCGGGCGCAGCGCCAGGATGGCGTCGCGCAGCGGCGCCGGCGTTTGCGTCATCAGCACCGACTGCGGGATGAGCCCCAGGTCGCCGCCGCTGGAGGCGGTGGCCGGGTCCTCCGAGTACTGTTCCGCCAGCGTGGCGAAGTCCGCCTTGGCCTGCAGCCGCTGCTGCAGCAGGGCGATCTTCTTGCGCGCCGCCGCCGGGGTGGCCGCCTTGTCCTCGGCCAGGTTGGTCACCGCCGCGGGGTGGGGGGTGACCACGATCTCGAGCACGTGGTACTGCCGCTCGGGCAGATGGAAGCTGGCCTGGTTCTGCTGGTAGAAGGCGGCGATGTCGGCCGGGCTGACGTGCACCCGCGACGCCACCTCCTTCTGCAGCAGCGCGTCCAGCACCAGCGTGTCGCTGGCCTGCTGGCGCAGCTCCGCCTCCGGCGCCGAGGGCTGGCGGGCGCGGTCCACCGCCAGCTCCCGCGCCAACCGCGCCGGGTCCGGCCGCAGCCCCAGCCGGGCGGCGTATTGCAGCAGGATCTGGCGGTCAATCAGCTGGCTCAGCAGCGACAGCCGCAACTGCAGGCTCTGGTCCGGCGGCAGCGGCGCCACCGCCCCCGCCGTCTGCTCGGCGTAGAGCCGGTCGAGTTGCGCCTGCTGGATGGGCTGCCCGTTCACCCGCGCCAGCACCCCCGCCGCCGGCGGGCGCGGCCCGCAGCCCGCCAGCACGGCGGCGGCGGCCAGCAACAGCAGCGGCGCGGAGAGGCGCCGGGGCGGCGAAGCGGCGGAAGGCACTGCCCCAGTGTAGAACGACCGCCCGCAAAAGCCAACACCTATGGCTGCGGACCTATTTTTGCGACCACGATTGGATGTATTTCTGTTGTATGATGGGGAACGGCGATCCGCGGCCGGAGCCCTGCCTCCCCCGGATCGCGCCATGACCCAAAGGACGCCATGCGAATCAGCAAAGCCGACATCGAATCCCTGGCCCAGTTCCGCTACGCCCTGCGCCAGTTCCTCCGCTTCTCCGAGCGCGCCGCCCGCCAGGCCGGCGTCTCCCCCCAGCAGCACCAGTTGCTCATGACCATCAAGGGCATGCGCGGCCGCAACTGGGCCAATGTCGCCGAGGTCGCCGAGCGCCTGCAGGTCAGCCACCACGCCGCCGTCGCCCTCGTCACCCGCGCCCAGAACCTCCGCCTGGTCAAGCGCACCCGCGGCAAGGAGGACCGCCGCACCGTCCAGGTCTCCCTCACCCCCAAGGGCGAAACCCTCATCGCCCAGCTCGCCGAGCTCCACCACCAGGAACTCGGCCGCCTCGCCCACATCCTGCTCAAGCAGTTGCAGTCCATCGGCGCCACCACCAAGCGCCGCGGCGCCGAGGCCTAGGGCAACCACCGCCCCGCCCCCCGGGCTGGGTGCCGCTGGCCCCGCGCCCCCCGCGGCGCGCTGCTAAAATCAAGGCGTGCCCTCCTCCGCCACCGCCGCTCCCCCCTTCGCCGCCATCGCCGACGCGCTGGCCGACATCCGCGCCGGCCGCATGGTGGTGGTGGTGGACGACGCCGACCGCGAGAACGAGGGCGACCTCACCCTGGCGGCCGAGTACGCCACCCCGGCGGCCATCAACTTCATGGCCCGCCACGGCCGCGGCCTCATCTGCGCCGCCCTCGCCCCCGACCGCCTGGCCGCCCTCCGCATCCCGCTCATGACCGCGGACAACACCAGCAACTTCGGCACCGCCTTCTGCGAGTCGGTGGACGCCCGCCACGGCGTCTCCACCGGCATCAGCGCCACCGACCGCGCCCGCACCATCCAGGCCCTGGTGGACCCCGCCACCCGCCCCGACGACCTCGCCCGCCCCGGCCACGTCTTCCCCCTGCGCGCCCGCCCCGGCGGCGTCCTCACCCGCGCCGGACAGACCGAGGCCGCCGTGGACCTCGCCCGCCTCGCCGGCCTCCGGCCCGCCGGCGTCATCTGCGAGATCATGAATGACGACGGCAGCATGGCCCGCGTCCCCGAGCTCGACCGCTTCTGCCGCGAGCACGGCCTCAAGATGATCACCGTGGCCGAGCTCATCCGCTACCGCCTGCAGCACGAGCGCTACATCCACCGCGCCGCCGAGGCCGCCCACATCACCGCCTACGGCCCCTGCCGCCTGGTCGCCTACCGCAACGAACTCGACCAGGAGCTGCACAGCGCCCTGGTATTTGGCACCGTCGCCGGCGACGCCCCCGTGCTGGTGCGGGTGCAGAGCCACTGCCTGCCCGCCGAGTGGGGCTCCAGCGAGTGCGACTGCGCCGCCAACCTCCGCGCCGCCCTCGGCCAGATCCAGGCCGCCGGCGCCGGTGTGCTGGTCCTGCTCCACCAGAACAGCCCCGGCTACGCCCTCGACCCCGACGGCGGCGGCATCCACCATACCCTGGCCGCCGCCGAACCCGCCGAGGTCGCCCGCCACGTCCAGCGCCAGATCGGCGTCGGCGCCCAGATCCTCACCGACCTCGGCATCCAGCGCCTCCGCCTGCTCACCAACCACCCCCGCCGCCTCCCCGGCCTCGACGGCTACGGCCTCACCGTGGTCGAGCACGTCCCCCTGGCCGAGCCCCCAGTGGCCCCGCCCCAAGCCCCGTGATCGCCGAACCCACCCGCGTGGACGTCTCCCTCACCCGGGGCGTCACCATCGTCTGGCAAGACGGCCACACCAGCCACTACGCCATCGCCGCCCTCCGCGCCGCCTGCCCCTGCGCCACCTGCGCCGACCTCCACCACACCGGCGAGCGCCCCACCGCCGTCCCCGCCCCCCCCGCCAATCCCCTGCCGATGTTCCAGCCCACCGGCGCCACCCTGCTCGCCGTCAAGCCCGTCGGCCGCTACGCCCTGCAGTTCGAGTTCAGCGACCGCCACAACACCGGCATCTTCACCTGGGAATACCTGCGCGAGCTCTGCCCCTGTTGCACCGCAGCCGCAAAGTAACGATTGGTTGGCGCGGGCCCCAGCGCGCCTGCGGCGCGCGTCCCGCTTGTGAGCCGCCCCGCTGTAGATGCGCGGGGCGGCATGCTCGCGCCGACTTGGGGGCCCGAGGACCCCAAGTCGGTGCTGCGCGTCGCTGGGGCCGCGCCGAATTCGCTTCCCGGGGGCGCAGACGCGCCACTGGCGCGTCTGCCCCTGCGGAATTACGACCACCCCGGGACCCGCGGCGGGTCCCGGGGGCCCCGGTTCGCAGCCTTTCGCGCCGATTTTGCC
>DATKSZ010000134.1:0-48369 GCA_035531375.1 Terriglobales bacterium
CTTCTTTTCCGTGCTTCGCCCCTGTGCTGCTGCCCCACCCGTGTTGCCCATGGGGCCAGATCAACATCCTGCCCCCAAAAAGGACAGTACCTGCGCAGATGCGGAATCAACAGCGTCAACTTGTGGGTAAATGAAAGCAAGGTGAGGGGCCAGAACCTGGTTGACAAACGCCTCTTCCGTCTGGCCTTCCACCAACTACAGGCGGATCATTGCGCGGGGCGGGCTCCGATCACATTCTTTTGCCAGAGTTCGCCCAGCGAATATTCGGCCAGCCAGTCCGTGAGTTGCGCATGCTGCAGGCGCTGGTAGCGCGAGCGGCGCCCGAAGGGGTCGTCTGCGGTTGCGCCACGATCAACCGCGATAATGTCTTCGGGTTCAAAGCTATCCACCAGCAGCGGGGACTGGGTGGCGACGACGACCTGCGACCGGACGGAGGCGGCTTTAAGCAGTCCGGCGACGATGGAAATGGCCGCCGGGTTCAGTCCGAGTTCGGGCTCGTCAATCAGCAACACGGCGGGCAGCCAATCGGCTGGCTGCAACAGCAGGGCGATCAGCGCCAGGGCGCGCAGGGTGCCGTCAGATGCCTGGTGGGCGCCAAAAACCCGGTCAGTTCCCCGTTCGTGCCACTGGAGCAGCAGCTTGCCGCGGCGCGGGGCAAACTCGAAATCGCGAAAAAACGGCGCCAGCTCGCGGATCGCGTCGGTGATGCGGCGGTAGACAGTAGGCTCCTCCTGCTGAATTCGAAACAAGAATGGAGCCAGATTGCCCGCGTCGGTCTTGAGGAACGTCTGGTCCTCGATATCCCATGACTGGCGAATTCGGCTGGTGAACGAAGTGTTATGAAACTGAAAGACCGCACAACTTCGCAACAGGAGTTGCACTACCGCAGCGGTTTTTGCGGCCGGGTGTGTGCTGCTGGCGAGCTCGCCCAGCCCGCTCTCCGGTCGCCCAGGCGACACGTTGGTCCAGTCCGGCACGTATCCAAGATCTGCGCGCGCAAAACGGAAGCTTTCCTCCGTAAAGATGAGCGTGTCGACAGAGGCGAAGGACAGGCGGACCTGGTACTCATTGGCGCCGCGAGCCGTGTCGAAGCAAAGCTTAGCTCGAATCCTTTCCGTGACGTCAGGCCCGTCGCGCAGCAGGGAGCTCGCGCCGCCGCTCTTGGCTACGAACTCCTGCAGGCCACCCTGGCCGGCGGCGGTGATCCAGTTGAGCATGCTGAAGAAAGAGAGCAGGTTGCTCTTGCCGGCACCATTGGCCCCAATCAAGATGTTGAGCTGGCCCATCTCCAGGTTGAGGTCGGAGATGGTTTTGAACCCGTCGAGAAGGACCCTGGTCAGTCGGCTCTGATTTTCTCTTTCTACGGGCATGGCGGGCCTAGCTCCCTGATCCTATTCTAGCCGCCGCGGCCTGGGCGCGGAGGCGGCGGGAGACGGCCTCGACCTCCCGCATCACGCGCAGGGTGTTGCCGCCGTAGAGCTGGGCGATCTGGGCGTGGGAGTAGCCGCGCTGGAGCAGGGCGCGGGTGAGGTGGGGGAAGTCGGCCACGCTCTGCAGGCCCACCGGGGCGCACTCGATGCCGTCGAAGTCGCTGCCGATGCCGACGTGGTCCATGCCGCCGATCTTCACCGCGTGGTCAATGTGGTCCACCACGTCGCTCAGGGTGGGGGGCGAGGCCTTCTGCTGGACGAAGTCGCAGTAGAAGTTGATCTGGATGACGCCGCCTTGCTTGGCCAGAGCGGCGATCATGGGGTCGGTCAGGTTGCGGGTGTTGTTGGTCAGGGCGCGGCAGGAGGAGTGGCTGGCGATCAGCGGCGCCTGGCTGGTGGCGAGCGCCGCCCAGAAGGTGTCGTCGGCGACGTGGGAGATGTCCACCATCATGCCCAGCCGGTTCATCTCGAGCACGACTTGTTTGCCGAACGGGGTGAGGCCGCCGTGGTGGACGACGTTGGGGTCGTTGCTGTCGCCCTGGGAATCGGCCCAGTCGTTGGTGTTGGTGTGGGTGAGGGTCATGTAGCGCACCCCCAGGGCGTAGTAGTCGCGCAGCAGGCGGAGGCTGTCTTCAATGGCGTGGCCGCCCTCGATGCCGATCAGGGCCGCCATCTTGCCCTCCCGGTGCGCCGCCTCGATCTGGCCGGCCGAGGTGGCGAGGACGAAGTCGTGGGGATGGGCGGCGACGATGTCGTGGCGGATGGTGTCAATCATCTCCAGGGCGCGGTGGGCGCTGTGGTTGCCGGGGACGTAGCGGGAGGCGACATAGGCGGCGAAAAAGACGGCGCCCACGCCGCCGGCGCGGAGGCGGGGGATGTCGGTCATGGTGCCGACACCGGGATTGTTGGTCCCGTTCCAGTGCCCCGGCAGGCCGATGTCGAGGCCGTCCACGGTGCGGCTGGGGATGTCGTTGTGGGTGTCAATCAGCAGCGTGTTGCGGGTGACGGCGGCCACCTCGGCGTCGCTGACGTGGGCGCGGGGCGGGCCGGCGGGGCCGTGGGCATCCGCCTGGGCGGCGGCGGCGACGGCAAAAAGGGTCAGCAGGCCGATGGCACCAACATGGTTCATGAGTGGGATTATACTCAGGCGCATGCGCAAGAGTATGTTTCTTCTGGGGTTGATTCTGCTGGCCAGCGGCGCCGGGGCGCAGGGGGCGCGGCGGCGGCTGAACCTCGACGACATGGCGCGGCTGCGCACCGTCTCGGACCCGCATTGCTCGCCCGGCGGCCACTGGGTGGCCTACACGGTCAGTACGGTGGATGCGAAGGCCGACACCCACCGCTCGCATATCTGGACGGCCCGGTACGACGGCGGCCGCGAACTGCAGATGACCCAGGGCGAAGGCTCGGAGTCGGCGCCGCGCTGGTCGCCGGACGGCAAATACCTGAGCTTCCTGTCCGCCCGGCCGGGCCCGGCCAAGGGTCGCCAGGTGTGGCTGCTCGACCGGCGGGGCGGGGAAGCGCGCCAGCTCACCGCGGTGAAGGGGAGCCTGGAGAGCTACGCCTGGTCGCCCGACAGCCGGCGGCTGGCGCTGGTGATCGAAGACCCCGACCCCAACGCGCCGCCTCCCGGCCACGCCGGCCCGCCCCCTCCGCCCAAGCCGATCGTGATCGACCGCTACAAGTTCAAAGAAGACCGCATCGGTTTCCTGGCCGGGCGGCAGACCTATATCTATGTGTTCGATGTGGCCACCGGGAAGCTGACGCGCCTCACCCGCGGCCACTTCGACGAGAGCAGCCCCTCGTGGTCGCCGCGCGGACACCGCATCGCCTTCCTCAGCAACCACGATCCCCATCCCGAGCGCGAGCTCGACGGCCAACTCTACGTCATCGCCGTGCGCCATCTTGGGCGCGGGCCCCAGCGCGCCTGCGGCGCGCGTCCCGCTTGTGAGCCGCCCCGCTGGAACGGCGCGGGGCGGCATGCTCGCGCCGACTCGGGGGCCCCATGGCCCCAAGTCGGCGCTGCGCCTCGCTGGGGCCGCGCCGAATTCGTTTCCGGGGGCGCAGACGCGCCACTGGCGCGTCTGCCCCTGCGGAATTCCGCAGCCTTTCGCGCCGGTTTTGCCAGCAGGCAAAGCGGCGCGACCCCCGCGAGCGGCGCGGTGGAGCGGGCGCTGACCACGGCCCGCGACTACACCGAAGACGCGCGCCCCGCCTGGAGTCCGGACGGAACCAAGCTGGCGTTCCTCGAGGGCGCTGCGAACAAGTTTGGCGAGTACACAACGCGGCACTTGGCCGTGGTGGAGGCCGCCGGGGGCGATGCGCCGAGCGTGCTGACGCGGGCGCTCGACCGCGGCGTGGCGCAGCCACGCTTCAGCGCCGACGGCCAGTCGGTGGAGGTGCTGGTCGCCGACGACCGCTCGGTCTACCCGGCGCGCATCCGCCTGGCCGGCGACCAGGTCACCCGGCTGATGGCGCCGCCGGTGGTGGTCAGCTCGCTCACCCGCGCCGGAAGCTGCACGGCGGCGCTGGTGGGCCACGACCACCGCGCCACCGAGGTCTATGCGCTCGGGGGTGCAGTGCCGCGTCAGCTCAGCCACCAGAACGACGCCCTCTTCCACCAACTCAAGCTGGCTCCGGTGCAAGAGGTGAGCTTCCGCAGCCAGGATGGGACCGACGTGCATGGTTTGCTGACCACGCCGCTGGGCTACGTGGCGGGGACCAGGGTGCCGCTGCTGCTGCGCATCCACGGCGGACCGAACGGCCAGGATGCCCACAGCTTCAACTATGAAGACCAAATGTTCGCCGCGCACGGCTACGCCGTGCTGCAGGTGAACTACCGCGGCAGCTCGGGCCGCGGCGAGGCCTACTCGCGCGCCATCGTGGCGGACTGGGGCCATCTGGAGGTGCAGGATCTGGAGGCGGGGGTGAACCACGTCATCGCCATGGGGATTGCCGACCCCAAGCGGCTGGGGGTGGGGGGATGGAGCTACGGCGCCATCCTCACCGACTCCATGATCGCCAGCGACCCGCGCTTCCGGGCCGCCACCGCCGGCGCGGGCATGGGGTTTGCTCCCGCCATGTATGGCGTGGACGAGTACGTGGTGCAGTACGACTACGAGATCGGGCCGCCGTGGAAGCCGCAAGCCTGGGCGACCTACCAGAAGATCTCCTATCCGTTCCTGCATGCCGACCGCATCAAGACGCCGACGCTGTTTCTGGGCGGGACGCTCGACTCGAATGTGCCGCTGCAGGGCGGGCAGCAGATGTACGAGGCGCTGCGCAGCCTGCGCGTGCCCACCGAGCTGATCGTCTACCCCGGCGAGTGGCACGGCATCGAGCGGCCGAGCTTCCAGCGCGACCGGATGCAGCGCTACCTGGCATGGTATGCGAAATATTTGAAGCCGTAGGACGGGGCGACGTGGGGCGCGGGGCGGAGCGCGCACAGCCAAGATTGGCTGTGCCACCGTGGCCGCGCGTCCGGAGCGGCGGCGGCGCTTGCTCCGGGGGGGAAGCTGGCTTATGCTAGCGGCTCAGCCGGGCAGGCCGGAGCGGTTCCTAAGGAGAGCGCCATGAAGCAGGCAAAGGTGTGGGGCATGGGGTTGGCGGGGGCGGTGGCGGCGGCGGGGATGCTGGCGATGGGGCCGGCGCCGCGGCGGCAGGCGGCGGCCGGGGCGTATCCGGCCTCGCTCTTCAAGAACCTGCGCTGGGTGAACCTGGGCCCGCAGCGCGCCGGGCGCTCGATCGCCTGCGCCGGCTCGGCGGCGCGCCCCAACGAGTACTACTCCGGCGCCACCGGCGGCGGGCTGTGGAAGACCACCGACGGCGGCTTCACCTGGCGCCCGGTGACCGACGGCCAGCTCCACAGCTCCTCGGTGGGGGCGGTGGCGGTGGCGCCCTCCAACCCCGACATCGTCTACATCGGCATGGGGGAGAAGGAGCTGCGCGGCAACATCATGCAGGGCGACGGCGTTTATAAGTCGCTCGACGCCGGCAAGACCTGGCAGCACATGGGGCTGGCCGACACCCAGATCATCTCGCGCATCCGGGTGGACCCGACCAACCCGGACATCGTCTATGTGGCGGCGCTGGGGCATCCCTCGGCGCCCAACAGCGAGCGCGGCGTCTACAAGTCGGTGGACGGCGGCGCGCACTGGAAGAAGGTGCTGTACCGCGACGACCAGACCGGCGCGGTGGATCTGGCGATGGACCCGCACCACGCCAACGTGCTCTATGCGGCGCTGTGGCAGGCGTGGCGGAAGGATTGGGGCATGTCCAGCGGCGGACCGGGGAGCGGGCTGTTCAAGTCCACCGACGCGGGCGAGACCTGGACGGAGATCTCGCGCAATCCCGGGATGCCGAAGGGGATCTTGGGCAAGATCGGCATCACGGTCTCGGGCGCGGACTCGAACCGTCTGTACGCCATCGTGGAGGCGCGCGACGGGGGCGTGTACCGCTCCGACGACGCCGGGGCGACGTGGAGGCTAGTCAACAGCGAGAACACGCTGCGGCAGCGGGCGTTCTACTTTAGCGACATCATCGCCGACCCGGTGAAGAAAGACACCGTCTATGGCGGCAACGTGGGGTTCTACCGCTCCACCGACGGGGGCAAGACGTGGAAGCGGGTGCGGGGCGGGGACACGCACGACCTCTGGATTGACCCCACCAACGACCGGCGCATGATCGTCAGCAACGATTCGGGCTCGACCATCACCGTCAACGACGGGCAGAGCTGGAGCCCGGAGACGTACTCCACCGCGCAGCTCTACCACGTGGCCCTGACCCAGGACGATCCCTACCAGGTGTGCGGAGCGCAGCAGGACAGCGGCACGATCTGCGTGCAGTCCACAGCGGGCGGGCGCGGCTTTGGCCGCGGCGGGATGTGGGCGCCCTACTACGACGTGGGCGGCGGGGAGAGCGGCTACATCGCCCCCAGCCCCACCGATGCCAACATCTTCTACGCCGGCAGCCAGGGGGCGCTGCTCAGCCGCTTCGACCGGCGCACGGGCGAGAGCCGCGACATCGAGCCCTACCCCCGCTTCTTCTCGGGCGAGAGTTCGGCCTCGCTGCCGGAGCGCTGGCAGTGGACCTTCCCCATCGTCTTCGACAACTTCGATCCGCACACGCTCTACACCTCATCGCAGCACCTGTGGAAGACCACCAACGACGGGCAGAGCTGGACCCGGATCAGCCCCGACCTGACGCTGCACGATCCCGCCACGCTGGGCGACTCGGGCGGGCCGATCACGCACGACATGAACGGGCCGGAGGTCTACGCCACCATCTTCACCATCGCCCCCTCGCGCAAGGAGCCGGGGGTAATCTGGACGGGGTCGGACGACGGGCTGGTGTATATCACCCGCGATGGGGGCAAGAACTGGAGCAACATCACCCCGCCGGAGATGCCGCATTTGGGGCGGGTCAGCCTGATCGAGGCCTCGCCCCTGGAGGCGGGCGGGGCGTACGTGGCGGTGGAGCGCTACCTGCAGGACGACCGCGCTCCCTACATCTTTCGCACCAGCGACTACGGCAAGAGCTGGACCAAGATCGTGAACGGGATCGCGCCGGGCGACTACGTGCACGCGGTGCGCGCCGACCCGGTGCGGCCAGGGCTGCTCTACGCCGGCACCGAGCACGGCTTCTACGTCTCCTTCGACAATGGCGGCTGGTGGCAGCCGCTGCGCCTGAACATGCCCGACGAGCAGGTCAGCGACATCGCGGTGGCGCCGCACGACGTGGTGATCTCGACCATGGGGCGGGGCTTCTGGTCGCTGCAGAACATGGATATTCTGCGGCAGCTCACGCCGGCGATCGCCAGCAGCGCCACGGCGCACCTGTTTGCGCCGCAGCCGGCGACGCGGGGCAGCCGCGGGCTGACGCTGGACTACTACCTGCCGGCGGGCGCGCACCAGGTCGCGGTCGAGATCGTGGACGCCCAGGGGCGGCGGGTGGGCCGCTACGTGAGCGCGAAGCCCGGCGCCCGGCCGGCGCGCAACGCCGGGGGCTTCGGCGGGCGTGGCGGCGTGGCGCCGCCGACCGCGAGCGCGGGCATCAACCAGTTCACCTGGAACCTGCGCTACCCCGGCGCCACCACCTTCCCCGGCATGGTGCTCTGGGGCGCCAACATCACCAACGGGCCGCTGGCGGTGCCCGGAAGCTACGCCGCGCGCCTGACGGTGGACGGCGCGACGCAGTCGGTGCCCTTCCAGGTGCTGGCCAACCCGCACTCGCCCGCCACCGCGGCCGACCTGCAGGCGCAGTTCGACCTGGACCAAAAGGTGGTCGCGGCCGAGAGCCGGGCCAACCAGGCGGTGATTGACGCCCGCGCGCTGCGCGCCCAGGTGCGCGAGCGGCTGGCCAAAACCCAGGACGCGGCGCTGCGGTCGGCCGGCCAGGCGCTGGCGGGGCAACTCACCGCCATCGTGGACACGATCTATCAGACCAAGAGCCACGCCGTCGAGGATCCGTTGAACTTCCCGATCAAGCTCAACAACCGCATCGGGCACCTGATGGGTGTGATCGAGGGCAGCTACGACGCCCGCCCCACCGACCAGACCTACACCATTTTCCAGCAGCTCTCCGCCGAGCTGGACCAAGTGCTGGCGCGCTTCCGGGGCATCCAGAGCGGCGCCCTCGCCAGCTTCAACCAGCAGCTCGCCGCCGCCGGCCAGCCCGCGGTGAGCTTGCGCCGCTGAGGCGGCGGCCGGGCTCTGGCCCGCAGGCATGCCACAATCAGAGGGAAGCCCGACCGCGGCCTATCGCGACCCTTGCCTTTCTCCCGCCTGATTTTCGTAACCGCCACCGCCGCCAACGTGCGCCAAGGCAGCGGCACCTACGTCGGCATCGCCACGCTGCGGCGGGCGCTGGTGGCCCTGGGCCATGAGGTGGACTTGGTTGCGCCGCCGCGGATGGCGGCGGCGGCGTGGCGGCGGCTGTGGTTCAACCTGGGGCTGCGGCGGACGCTGCGGCTGCCGCGCCAGGGGGCGCTGGTGGGGTTTGACCTGGACGGCATTTTCCTGGCGCCGCGGGGGCTGCGCAACGTCGCCGCCATCAAGGGCGTGGTGGCGGAAGAACTGCGCTTCGAACGCGGACTAGTGCGCGCCAGCTTGTGGCTGCAGGCCCGGCTGGAGGGCTGGCGGGTGCGCCGCGCCGACCTCGTCATCGCCACCAGCGGCTACGCCGCCGCCGCCATCGCGCGGCATTACGGCGTGGCCCGCGGGCGCATTGGCGTGGTGCCGGAGCTGATGGACCTGGCCGCTTGGGCCGAACTGCTGGCGGCGGCGCCGCCGCAGGCGCGGCCGCGGCCGCGCCTGCTGTGCGTGGCGCACCTGTATCCCCGCAAGGACGTGGCCACGCTGCTGCGCGCGCTGGCGCGGATGCAGTCGCGGCCCGAGGCCCACATCGTCGGCGTCGGCCCCGAACTGCGCCGGCTGCGGCGGCTGGCACGGGAACTGGGGCTCGACCACCGGGTGCGCTTTCTCGGCCACATTGGCCGCGCCGAGTTGGCGCGCGAATACCGCAACGCCGACCTGTTTTGCCTGCCCAGCCGCCAGGAAGGGTTTGGCATTGTGCTGCTCGAGGCCATGGCCGCCGGGCTGGCGGTGGTCGCCGCCCGCGCCGCCGCCATTCCCGAGGTCGTGCCCGAGGGGGAATGCGGCCTGCTATTTCCGCCCGGCGATGTCGCCGCCCTGGCCGCCACGCTCGACCAAGCCTTCGCCGAGCCCGGCTTGCGCCAGCGCCTGGGCGCCGCCGGCGCCCGCCACGTGCTGCGCTACGACGCTCCCCGCGTCGCCCGCCAGTTCCTCGCCGCGCTGGAGCCGGAGGCCGCTCCGACCCCATGGCGCTCGACGCCGTAGCGCGGCAATCCGCGGCGACACCGCGGCTGCCCGCACTGGGTGGGCGCGGGCCCCAGCACGCCTGCCCGGCCCGGCGCGCGAGCCCCGCGGGTTGCTTGCGTTATGGCGGATCGAACACAGGACGAAAGAGAAATGCCAAGGCCAATGTGCCCGAACCGGCGTAAAACGGAGAGGCCGGAAGCGGCGCGATCCCGGCGCTGCCCAGCGTGCTGCCGCTGAACTGCAAGCCCAGGAAGCTATCGGTTGAGGGATTGGGCAGAAAAATCAGGCCATTGGCGTTGAGAGCGCTGCCCGACCCGCCGACGCCGGTCAAGGGCGTTGTGGCGAGCGGCGTCAGGGCCCCGGCGGCCTGATCGATCGTGAACGAGGAGACCGTGCCGTCGGTGCTGTTAGCTGCGAAGAGGGTGAGGTCGCCCGAGAACAGCGAGGCGACGCCGTTGCCGGCGGGGAAAGGCGAGCCTGCAAGCGGAGAGAGCGAGCAATCGGGGGCGATGGCAAAGCCGGCGATCGCGCTGGCGTTGCCGAGCCCGACATAGAGGACCTGGGTTGCGCCCGACGCGGTGGCGAGCGTGGTGCTGACAAACGCAGTCGGTCCGCCTCCGGCGACGGTAGCAAAAGGCGAGCCGGCGACCGGCGCGAGGGCGCCATTGCCCTGCACCGCAAACGCCGAGACACCGCCGTTCGAATCCGCATGGTCGGAGGCATACAGGCATACGGCCGGCTCTGCGGGCGGCTTGGCCAGCGTCTGGGTCACAATCAACTGAAACAGTCCCGCCCCGGCCGCAAATGGAGAACCCGACACGGGCGTCAGCGCCCCGTCGGTGCCGATGCTGAACCCGGCAATCGTATCCTTGGAGGTCGCGACATACAACCACGCGCTGGCTAACGGATAGCCGCTCACCATGGCTTGCGGCGACCCTTCGCCGCTTCCCAGCGGGAAGGGTCCGATGCCCGCCGGCGATGGCTGGTTGCTGGACTGATTGATGGAGTACACCCGAATCGCGTTGGATACCGGATCGGAAACGTACAGCGCGTATTGCACGGCGGACAGCGGGACGATGGCCAGGCCCTGGCTGTTGGCCGGCCCCGCAACAGAGGTAGGCGTACCCAGGCTGGCGGCCTGCAACCAGGAGTCGGTGATCGGGAACGTGAGTATGCTGCCGGAAACCGTGGTGGCGTAAATGGCGTCAGGCGGAGTAGAGGCCGGGCCAACTCCGCCGCACGCAGCCAGCCCGCAGCCCAGCGATGCAGCCAGGAGGGGAAGAACCAGGGGCCGAAAAGGCGCGGGAAACACGCTTTCCTCCAAACGTGCGATGCTGGGTGGATAGTATCACGCCGCCATGCGGGCCATCAGCACCGTCAGAGGCCACATACCGGGTGGAGCCGCGGATATCAAAGGGGGCGCGCGTTCAAGCGGGCGACAGCGGCGGGATCCTGCGTGAGATGGCGGGCGCAGGCAGCATAAGAAGCGAAAAGCCGGGTGGGGCGGGAGTTGACCGCGATCTGCCGTTGGATATATATTGCGGCGATGAATCCAAACAAGGCGTTGTGGGAAAAGGGAGATTTTACCCAGCTTGCCGCCACCATGCGGCATTCGGGGGAGGCGTTCGTGCAATCGCTGGGCGTCACGCCCCAACTGCGGGTCTTGGACCTGGGGTGCGGGGATGGCACGACGGCGGTTCCCCTGGCGCGATTGGGGGCGGAGGTGCTGGGCATTGACATCGCCCGCAACCTGGTGGAGGCAGGGAATCGGCGCGCGGCAGAAGCCGGCCTCGACCACCGACTGAAAATCCGCGAGGGCGATGCCTGCAATCTGGAAGATGTTCCCGACCATGCCTTTGACCTGACCATCTCGATTTTCGGCGCCATGTTTGCTCCCCAGCCCTTCGAGGTGGCGCGGGAGATGGTCCGGGTGACGAGGCCGGGCGGCCGGGTGGTGATGGGCAACTGGATCCCGAATGACGCCAGCTCGTTCGTTTCGCAGTTGCTGAAGATCAGCACATCGTTTCTGCCGCCGCCGCCCGAGGGATTCGTCAGCCCGATGAGCTGGGGCGTGGAATCCCACATCGTGGAGCGCTTTGGCAAGGCGGGCGTGCCGCGGGAGAAGGTGGCCATGGTCCGGGACACGTTCCACTTCGTCTCGCCCCAGAGGCCTTCCGAGTTCATCGAAACATTTCGACGCTTTTACGGGCCGACCATGAACGCCTACGAGGCCGCGGAGAAGAGCGGGTCGGTGGACGAGCTGCACCGCCAACTGGTGGACCTTGCCAAGGCCAGCAACCAGAGCACGAGCGGTGGCATTTCCATCACGGCAACCTTCATGCGCGTAACGGCCGAGGTGTGAAGGCACGTCGGCCTGGCGCGCCGATGGCGCCGGCAGGCCAAGCGGCGCGCCCCCGCGAGCGGTTGCAGAAGTTACAATGGAGTCATGTTGAGGGTGGGCGAGGCGGCGCCGCCGCTGCGGGTGTTGGACCAGGAGGAGCGGGAGCGCGAGCTGGCGGATCTGGCCGGCCCGAGCGGACTGGTGCTGCTGTTCTACCGGGGATTTTGGTGACCGTTTTGCCTCCACCAGTTGGTGGAGTTTGACGGCCAGGCGGAGGCGTTTCGCGCCTTGGGCTATGAGTTGGCGGCGCTGTCGGTGGACGTGCCGCAGCGCTCGGTGGGGCTGCGGGCGCAACTGGGGCTGCGCCTGCCTTTGCTGTGCGACGTGACCCGGGAGGCGGTGCAGACCTGGGGGCTGTACAACCGGCGCGAGCGGGGCGGCATCGCGGTGCCGGCGACGGTGGTGGTGGACGCCGGCGGGGTGCTGCGGTTCAGCGTGCAGGAGGGCATGGCGCGGCGGCTGCGCGCCAGCGACTTGCTGGCGTGGCTTGGGCAGCGGGGCTCGGCGCCGCGTCCCCGGGGCTTTTGGCCCGGTGCGCGGGCTTGGTGGCGCGCGTTGCTGCATTAGGCTGGCTGGCATCTGATGGGCGTGGTCGCGGTCTCTTACTTCCCGGGCATCCCTGCCCCGGAAGCGAACCGCTGCGCATGCCCGCCCACCCCTCCCACGACTTCAGCGACACGGGCGTGGCCTGGCATGCGCTGGCCGAGAGCCAAGTGCTGGCCAAGCTGGAGGCCTCCTGGGAGGGACTGAGCACGGCCCAGGCGGAGCTGCGGCGGCGCGAGTTTGGCCACAATGTGCTGCCGGTGCAGCCCCCGCCGACGCTGTGGGCCATCTTCGGCCGCAACCTGTTGAGCCCGCTGATCTATATCCTGCTGGCGGCGGGGGTGGTGGCGCTGTTTTTGGGTGACCGCACCGACGCGGGCTTCATCTTGGCGGTGGTGCTGCTGGATGCGGGGCTGGGAACCTACCAGGAATGGCACGCCGAGCGCAGCGCGGCCAGCCTGCGGCAGTTGCTGCGGGTGGTGGCGCGGGTGCGGCGCAACGGGGTGGCGGCGGAGATAGCGGCGGAGGAACTGGTGCCCGGCGATTTGGTGCAACTGGAGTCGGGGGCGCGGGTGCCGGCCGACCTGCGGCTGCTGCAGGCCAACCACCTGAGCCTCGACGCGGCGCTGTTGACGGGGGAGTCGGCGGCGGTGGAGAGCACGGCGCAGGCGCTGGCGGCGCACCTGGCGCTGGCCGACCGGCGCAACATGGCGTTTGCCGGCGCGGACGTGGTGGCGGGGCGGGGGGCGGGCTTCGTGGTGGCGATCGGGGCCGCGACTGAGGTGGGCCAGATCGCCGGCAGCCTGGGCGGGGCGGAGACGGCCAAGCCGCCGCTGGTGATCCGCATCGAGCGCTTCTCGCGCGACATCAGCCTGGCGGCGCTGGCGGCCTGCGCGTTGCTGGCCGGGGTGGCGTGGGGGCAGGGCATGCCGCTGCTGGAGGTGTTCTATATGGCGGTGGCGCTGGCGGTATCGGCAGTGCCGGAGGGGCTGCCGGTGGCCATGACGGTGGCGCTCTCCATCGCCACCCGGCGGATGGCGCGGCGCAACGTCATCGTGCGCCAGCTTACCGCGGTGGAGGGGCTGGGGAGCTGTACCTATATCGCCAGCGACAAGACCGGCACCCTGACCGCCAACAAGCAGACGGTGACGGCGGTGTGGCTGCCCGGGAGCGGGCGGGTGGGGCTGGAGCACGCCAAGCTGGCGGTCGAGGCGGGGGTGCGGGAGCGGCTGCAGCGGCTGCTGCGCATCGGCGCGGTCTGCAACGAGGCCAGCGCCCACAAGGCGGGGCGGGCGTGGCAGTTCGCCGGCGACGCGGTGGACGTGGCCTTTTGGGAGCTGGCGGTAAGGGCCGGCCTCGACCCCGTCCGGCTGCAGCGGCAGGTGGCGGTGCTGGGCGAGATCCCGTTCGAGTCGGAGCGGGCGTACGCGGCCAAGCTCTATGAGGACGAGGGGGCGCTGCGGGTGGGCATGAAGGGGGCGCCGGAGGTGGTGCTCGCCCATTGCGGCGCCATGCTGGGCGCCGCCGGCGAGGTGCCTCTCGACCCGGCCCGGCTGGAGTGGGAGTTGGCGGCGCTGACCCGCTCCGGCCTGCGGGTGATGGCGGTGGCCGAGGCGCGCTTGGCGCAGGCGCCGCCGGCGGGCGGCTTCGCCGAGCCCGACCTGCCGCCGCTGGTGCTGCTGGGGTTGGCGGGGTTGATGGACCCGCCCCGGCCCGGGGCGCGGGAGGCGGTGGCGCGGTGCCGGCAGGCCGGCATCCGGGTGGGGATGGTGACCGGAGACCATCCGCTGACGGCGCTGGCGGTGGCGCGCGAGGTCGGCATCGCCAGCTCCGAGGCCGAGATTCTGACCGGCGCGCAACTGGCGAAGTTGGGCTCCGACCAGGTGCCGCAGTTTGTGGATGCGGTGGACGGGGCCCGGGTTTTTGCCCGCGTCAGCCCGCTGCAGAAGCTGCAGATCGTGGCCGCGCTGGTGAAGCTGGGCCACTTCGTCGCCGTCACCGGCGACGGCGTGAACGACGCGCCGGCGCTGCGGCGCGCCCACATCGGCGTGGCCATGGGCTCGGGCACCGACGTCACCAAGGCCACCGCCGCCATCATCCTCGCCGACAACCAGTTCGCCTCGCTCGAGGCGGGGGTGGAGGAGGGCCGCTTTGCCTACGACAACATCCGCAAGGTCGCCTACCTGCTGGTCTCCACCGGCGCGGCCGAGGTGGCGCTGTTTGTGCTGGCGCTGCTGGCGGGCACGCCCCTGCCGCTGCTGCCGGTGCAATTGCTCTGGCTGAACCTGGTGACCAACGGCATCCAAGACGTGGCGCTGGCCTTCGAGGCGGGCGAGCCGGGGGCGATGCAACGGCCGCCGCGGCCGCCGCGCGAAGGCCTGTTCAACCGCCTGATGATCGCCCAGACGGCGCTGTCGGGCGGGGTGATGGGGCTGGTGGCGTTCCTGGACTTTTATTTCCTGACGGCGCATGGGGGCCTGGCGGCGGCGCCGGCGCGCAATCATCTGCTGCTGCTGATGGTGTTGATGGAGAACGTTCACGTCTTCAACTGCCGCTCGGAGTCCACCTCGGCGTTTCGCATCCCGCTGGGGCGCAACCCGATGCTGGTGGCGGGGGTGGCGATCGCCCAGGGCATCCATCTGCTGGCGATGCGCGTGCCGCTGATGCAGCGCATCCTGCAGGTCGGGCCGCTGCCGCTGCATCAGATGCTGCTGCCGCTGGGCCTGGCCGCCACCGTCTTGCTGGCGATGGAACTGTTCAAGTGGGTGCAGGCGCACGCGCGCTGACCTGGCCGCGGTTGGTTGAGCCAGCTCGGCCGGGGGCGCAGTTGGCGGTGCTGGACGGCGACCCCATGGCCAACAGCGGCGACTACACCGTGCGCCTCAAGATGCCGGCCGGCTACCGCATCCCGCCGCATTGGCATCCGCGGCGCGAGAACGTGACCGTGATCTCCGGGCGCCTGAAGCTGGGCATGGGCGATCATTTCCTGGCCAGGTCCATGAAAACCTATCCGCCCGGCAGCTTCGTCTACCTCGATCCGGCCATGCACCACTACGCCATGGCGGCCACCGCGACTATGGTGGGCGCGGGCCCCAGCGCGCCTGCGGCGCGCGTCCCGCTTGTGAGCCGCCCCGCTGTAGATGCGCGGGGCGGCATGCTCGCGCCGACTCGGGGGCCCCATGGCCCCAAGTCGGCGCTGCGCCTCGCTGGGGCCGCGCCGAATTCGCTTCCCGGGGGCGGGCCGCCCTGCGGAATTTCGCGGCCTTTCGCGCCGATTTTGCCAGCAGGCAAAGCGGCGCGGCCACCGCGACCGTGGTGCAGATCCATGGCGCCTCGCCGGTTCAGTTCCACTACGTCAACCCCAACGACGATCCCAGCCGCCGCCACTAGCGGACTACATCGCCTCGGGGACGGAGGTGCCCATCAGCTCCAGGGCGGCGACCAACTGGCGGCGGACCAGGCCCACCAGCGCCAGCAGGAAGGCGCGCTTGCCCGGGTCGGCCTCCTGCAGCACGGGCTGGTGGTGGTAGAAGTTGTTGAAGGTCTGGGCGAGCTGGAAGGCGAACTTGGCCAAGTAGGCGGGTTCGCGCGCCTCCAGCGATTGCTCGATGAGGGAGTCGAGCCGGCCCGCCAGCCAGAGCAGGCTCCAGGCGGCGTTATCGTCCAGCCAGGGCGCCCAGGCCGGATCGAAAGCGGCGGCGGGCGCGCCCGCCTTGCGCAAAATGTTGGCGGCGCGCACGGCCGCGTACTGGACGTAGGGGCCGGTCTCGCCCTCGAAGCTCAGCGCCTCCTTGAAGTCGAAGGCGATGACGGTGGTGCGGCTGAACTTGAGCAGGAAGTAGCGGAGCGCGCCGATGGCGATCTGGTCGGCGGCGCGGAACTGGTCGGCCTCGGCCATCTCCGGATGGCGGCTGGCGACCTCGGCCAGGGTGCGGGCCTGGAGCCGGTCCATCAGGTCGTCGGCCTTGACGCCGGTGCCCTTGCGGCCGGACACGTCCACCCGCTTCTCCTCGGCGGCGGGGGCGTAGCCCAGCTCGGCCGCGCAGGCGGCGGTGAGCGCCACCATCTCGTAGCTGAAGTGGATGCTGCGTTGGGCTTGCTGGGCAAAGTCCAGCGCCTTCAGCCCGGCGACCACGATCTCTTGCAGGTAGCTTTGGCGGGTGTCAATCACGTTGAACACCCAGGCGCCCTGGCCGAAGCGGGGCGCGCCCGGGGCGCTCTGCAGCGCGGTCGCCCAGGCGGTCTGGCCGTCGGGGTAGCGGTGGAAGGGGGCGTAGCCAAACTCCAACGGCAGCAGGCCGAACTTCCAGAGCTGGTAGGCGATGTCCTTGGCGACGTAGGTGACGGTGCGGTTGGAGCGCACCAGCACCTTGCTCTCCTCCTCGCCCTCGATATCGGTCGCCCCGACCCGGTCCATCACCCAACAGCCCTGGTTTTTGCCCTCGTTCTCCAGCCGGATCGCCTGGCGCTGGCGCAGCAGGCGAAAGGCGTGGTCCCAGAGGTGCAACTGCAGGATCTCGCTCTCCCGCGGCAGCACGTCGTAGCGCACCCCCAGCCGGTCCATGGTGCGCAGGTGGCAGTGGGCGATGGCGGTGGCGATGCGGTCGGCCAACTGGGCGGTGGGGTTGCCGCCCGCCTCGATGGCATGCAGGGTGGCCGGGCGCCAGGCGGCCAGCGAGTCGGGCGAGTTCTCGTAGTGCTGGGAGATGGCGCTATAGACATCCCAGCAGAGGTAGTCGAAGCGGACCTCGTCGTCGGCGATGGCCAGCTCCACCCGGGCGGCGGCGGCGGCGACATCGCCGGGGGTGTCGCTCAGGTAGAGGAAGGCCGCCACCACATCGGCGACCTGCACGCCGGTGTTGTCCTGCAGGTTCTGCACCTCGACGGTCTCGCCGCGGCGGCGCAGCAGGCGCACCCAGGTATCGCCCAGCACGGCGTTGCGCAGATGGCCGATATGGGCGGCTTTGTTGGGGTTGATGTTGGTGTGCTCAACGATTACTTTAGCTTCGAGGCGGGGCTGCAGGCCGTCCTTGCCGGCGAGCAGGAGGGCCAGGGCGGCGGGGCGGTCGGCGAAGACGTTGAGGTAGCCGCCGCCGGCGGCCTCGACCTTGCGGAAGCCTGGGGGCAACGGCAGGGCGGCGGCGATCTCCTGGGCGAGCTGGCGCGGAGGGCGGCGCAGGCGCTTGGCGAGCTCGAAGCACAGCGGCAGGGCGAAGTCGCCGAGCTCGGGCTTGGGCGGCGCCTCGATGGCCAAA
Source organism: Terriglobales bacterium (assembly GCA_035531375.1). Classification (GTDB taxonomy): domain Bacteria; phylum Acidobacteriota; class Terriglobia; order Terriglobales; family SCQP01; genus SCQP01. The sequence continues at coordinate 17,468 of DATKSZ010000134.1, forward strand.
TAGTCGGGTGCCCAGGCATAGGTATTCTGCAAATGCTCGAGCACGGCGGCGCGGAGACGATAGTCAAGCAGGAGGTGCACGGGAACCTAGATTATAGCGGGCTTGGGGGTGGGGCCCGGCCCCTCGCCTATGGTATTGTGGGACTCTCCCCGGCGAAGAAAATAATGAGCTTTCGCACCCTCTTCAGCGTCTTTTCCAGCGACCTCGCCATTGATTTGGGCACGGCCAACACCCTGGTATACGCCCGCGGCAAGGGCATTGTGGTGAACGAGCCTTCGATTGTCGCCCTCAACAAGGTGACCGGGGAGGTGGAGGCGGTGGGCAAGGAGGCCAAGGAGATGCTGGGACGCACCCCCGGCAACATCGTGGCCATCCGACCGATGAAGGACGGCGTCATCGCTGACTTCAAAGTCACCGAGAAGATGCTCAACTACTTCATCCAGAAGGCGCACAACCGCAAGATGCTGGTCCACCCCCGCATCGTGATCGGCGTGCCCTCCGAGATCACCCAGGTGGAGAAGCGGGCGGTGATGGATTCGGCCTACCGGGCGAAGGCCAGCGAGGTATTTTTGGTGGAGCAGGCGATGGTGGCGGCGATCGGGGCGGGGCTGCCCATCACCGAGCCCAGCGGCAACATGGTGGTGGATATCGGCGGGGGCACCACCGACATCGCCGTGATCTCGCTCAGCGGCATCGTGTATTCGCGTTCGGTGCGGGTGGCGGGCAACGAAATGGACGACGCCATCACCAACTTCCTCAAGCGCAAGTACAACCTGCTGGTGGGCGAGCGCACCGCCGAGCAGGTGAAGATCATGATCGGGTCGGCCTACCCGCTGGACCAGGAGGAGACGTTCGAGATCAAGGGGCGCAACTTGATCGAGGGGGTGCCCAAGACTTTGGTGGTGGAGGATTCGGAGATACGCGAGGCGCTGAGCGAGAGCGTCAGCACCATCATCAACGCCATCCGGGTGGCGCTGGAGCGGACGCCGCCGGAGCTGAGCGCCGACATCAGCGACAAGGGGATTGTGCTCACCGGCGGGGGGGCGCTGTTGAAGAACCTGGACAAGCGCATCCGCGAGGAGACCGGGCTGCCGGTGTCGATTGCCGACGATCCGCTGGCGAGCGTGGTGCTGGGGACGGGCAAGATGCTCAGCGATTTCAAGCTGCTGCGCAAGATCTCGATTGACCAATAGAGGTAGGCGGTTTGGGCAAGGGCGAGCGATCAAGGCGGCCCGGGGGCGAGCGGCAAAGCGGCCGGATGTTTCTGGGCGTGCTGTTGCTGGCGCAGCTATTCCTGCTGGGCTTCCAAGTGCGGCGTCCGAACGCGGGCGGGGTGCGGCTGGTGCGGGAGTGGAGCGCGGAGGCGATTCTGCCGGTGGAGCGGGCCTCGCAGGGCGTGGTCGAGTCCAGCCGCAACTTCTACCAGGACTATATCGCGCTGCGCCAGGTGCGCCAGCAGAACCAGGCGCTGGCGGCGCAGGTGACGGCGCTGGAGCTGCAGAACCAGCAGTTGCGCGAGGCGGCGCGCGAGCTGCCGCAACTGGACGCGCTGCTGGGCTTTCAGCACAGCTACAGCCTGAAGACGCAGGCGGCGGAGGTGATCAGCGGCGGGGCGTCGGCGGACGCGCAGGCGGTCTATTTGGACCGGGGCGCCAACGCCGGGCTAGCGCGCAACATGGCGGTGATCACCCCGGCGGGGGTGGTGGGCAAGCTCAGCCAAGTGCTGGCGAGCTCGGCCCAGGTGCTATTGGTCACCGATCCGGAATCGGGGGTGGGGGCGCTGGTGGGCAAGAGCGGGGTGCAAGGGCTGCTGCGCGGCCTGGGCGCGGGCCGGGTGGAACTGCGCAACGTGCTCAAGGACGAGCCGCTGGCGGTGGGCGACGCCATCATCACCTCGGGCGAAGACCAGGTGTATCCCAAAGGCCTGCCGATTGGGACGGTGGCGGCCATCCAGGCCAGCACCGACGGGGTGTTCAAGACCGCCCAGGTGAACCTAGCCGCCAATTTGGGTGAGTTGGAACAGGTGTTGGTGGTTACGGGGGCGCTGCCGGCGCCGAGCGAGCAGCCGCAGGCGGGGCTCACCGCCGCCCAAGTGCGGCAAGCGCTGCTGCCCGGACTGCCCAACCCGCCGGCGGGGCTGGTGCCGACGCCTCCGGCCGCGCCCGGCGTGGCGCCGGCCGCGCCCAACACCCCGGCGGCCGCAAAAAAGAAGCCGGCGGCCGCGGCCGCCGGGGGCGCCAAGGGCGCTCGCAAGCCAGCCTGATCGCCGCCAGCAGGGCGGCTCACCCGGGGCGCCGCGGCGCGTCCAAGTGAGGGGCAGAGGTGTTTCCGGCGGAAGATTAATTGTAACGAACTGTCCGATGGGGCAGTTTAGACTCAGATAGAGGATGCTGGTTATCCACAAGGCGCTGGCAAGCGGGGCGCTGCTGGCCGCGCTGGCTCTGGCCGGGTGCGGGCGGGCGGGGGCACAGCGCCCGGAAGCCGGAGGGGGGGAGGCCGTGGCCACGGTGGCGCGGGGGCGGCTGACCCGCTTGCTGCGGGTGGGGGGCACCACCGCCGCCGTGCACGCCTTCACCCTCCGCATCCCGCAGATTCCCGGGCAGAGCAGCCAATTTGTGCTGGTGAGCATCGTCGCCAACGGGGTGGAGGTGAAGCAGGGCGAGGTGCTGGCGCAGTTCGACGCCACCGCGGAGATACAGAACGCGCTCGACGCCAAGGCCAAATATGACGATCTGCGCCACCAGGTGCAGGACACGCGGGCGCAGAACCAGGCCAACGCGGAGCAGCGCGCCAGCGACCTGCAGCAGGCGGAGGCGGACCTGGGCAAGGCGCAGTTGGAGCTGAAGAAGGCGCCGATCCTGAGCGCCATTGACGCGCAGACCGATCGGCTCAACCTGGAGGACGCGGCGGCGCACATTGCCAGCCTGAAGAAAGAGAACGCGCTCAAGGCGGAGGCGGACGGGGCGGGACTGCGGGGGCTGGAGCTGAAGCGCGACCAGCAGCAGGTGGAGTGGGAGCGGGCGCAATCCACGGTGGCGAAGCTGACGCTGCGGGCGCCGCTGGCGGGGATGGTGGGGCTGGTGCCGGTGTATCGCGCCAACAGCGAGGGGCCGGCGCAGCCGGGCGACCAACTCTACAGCGGATCGCCGCTGCTGCGCATCTTCGATCCGAGCGACATGGAGGTGGACGGGCAGATCAACGAGGCCGACAGCGCCACGCTGACGCCCGGGCTGAAGGGGGTGCTGCACCTGGACGCCTATCCGCGGCTGCGGTTGGCGGTGCACTTTCTGGCGGCGAGCCCGGTGGCGGTGGCGGGCGGGTTCGGGGTGCCGATCCGGACGTTTGCGGCGACCTTCCAGGTGGACCAGCGCGATGCGCGGCTGTTGCCCGACCTGTCGGCGGCGGTGGACCTGGAGATCACCAGCCCGCAGCCGCAATTGCTGGTGCCGCGGGCGGCGGTGCATTTCGTGGCGAGCCAGCCCTATGTGAGCGTGCGCGGGGCGAACGGGCAGTGGCGCGAACAGGCGGTGGAGCTGGGCAATTTTGACGACCAGCAGGTGGCGATCGTGGGCGGGCTGCGCGCGGGCGAGCGGGTGCGGTGGCGGCGGGCGGGAGGCGGGGCATGAGGCGGCGGCTGGCGCAGTGGGGGGTGGCGCTGGCGCTGGCGGGCGGGGTGTACGCCGGCGTGCGCTGGCTGCGGGGGCGGGGGCTGGCGCCCCAGCTGCCCACGGCGGTGGCGCGGCGGGGCGAGTTTTTGGTGACGGAGCGGGTGCGCGGCAGCCTCAGCCCGCGGCGCTCGGTGGAGGCGGACGCGCCCGACATCACCGGGCTGCAGATCGTCTGGCTGGCACCGCGCGGCAGCGTGGTGGCGGCGGGCCAGCCCCTGGCCCGCTTCGACTCCAGCACGGCGCGGCAGTCGGCCGACGCCAAGACCGCGGCGCTGCGCCAGGCCGAGGCCACGCTGGAGCAGACGCAGGCCACGGCGCGCATCGCCGACCAGCAGGACGGGCTGGATCTGGCCAGCGACCAAAACGCGGTGCAATCGGCCGAGCTGGACGCCTCCAAGGCCGCCATCCTCAGCCCGATTGACGGCGCCGAGAGCCGCTTGGCGCTGGGCATGGCCCGGGAAAAGCTCAAGGTGGAGCAGGCCACCATCGCCGCCCACCGCGCCTCCAACGCCGCCAAGATCGCCAGCGCGCAGCGGCTGCGCGACAAGGCGCGGGCCGACCTGGAGCTGGTGCAGCGCCAACTGCGGCAGATGGTGTTGGCCTCGCCCCTGACCGGGGTGGTGAACTACCTGACCAATTACTCGCAGGGCTGGCTGAACGCCCAACCCTTCAAGGTGGGCGACAGCGTTTGGCCCAACGCCACCTTGGCGGAGATCCCGGATTTGAGCTCGCTGGAGGTGTTGGCCAAGATCTCGGAGGTGGACCGGGGACAGGTGGCGGTGGGGCAGGCGGTGCGGATGCGCTTGGATGCGCTGCCGGAATTGGCGCTGACCGGCCAGGTGACGGCGGTGTCGGCGCTGGCGGAGGCGGACTTTGGGTCGGTGTGGCCGCCGCCCAAGGTGTTCCGGCTGGTGGCGCGGCTGGACCACCTCGATCGGCGGCTGCGGCCGGACATGAACGGCAGCGTGGACATCGTCACCCAGCGCATACCCGATGCCATCAGCGTGCCGACGGCGGCCATCTTCACCCGCCAGGGCAGGCCGGTGGTCTATGTCGAGCGCGGCGGGCGCTTCCAGGCGGAGGCGATCACAGTGCAGGCGCGGAACCCGGACACGGCGGCGGTGAAAGGCGTGGCGGCGGGAGCGCGCGTCGCCCTGCAGGACCCGACCGCGGCGGGGCAGCAGCCTTGAGGCGATGAGCGCGACCCCCCAAACCGTGCCCGCCGCCGCGCCGCCGCCGCTGCGCTTCCGCCGCCGGCGCAAGTGGGGCTGGCTGTGGGGCGGGTTGGCGCTGGCGCTGGCGGCGGCCGGGCTGGGCTGGATGGGCTGGCGATTTTACCAGAGCCTGGCGGGGCCGGCGGCGGCCGGCCTGCCCACCGCCGAGGTGCGGCGGGGCGAGGTGCGGCTGCAGGTCTACGCCCTGGGCACGCTCAAGGGCGGGCATTCGGAGCTGCTGATGGCGCCGCCGGTGGCGGGGGGGCCGCTCAGCATCCGCTATCTGCGGGCCAACGGGGACGAGGTGCAGGCCGGCGCGGTGGTGGTGGCGTTTGACACGGCGGCGCAAGAATACAACCTCACCCAGGCGCGGGAGGCGCTGCAGCAGGCGCAGCAGCAAGTGATCCAGGCGCGGGCGACGGCAGCCGCCCAGACCGAAGACGATCACTATCAATTGATCAAGGCCCAGTTCGACGTGCAGCGGGCGGAACTGCAGGTGCGGCGCAATCCCTTGCTGGCGAGCGTGGATGCCAAGAAGAACGATCTGACGCTGGCGGCGGCGCGGGCGCACCTGGCGCAATTGCAGAAAGACGTGGCCAGCCGGCAGGCGAGCAACGCCGCCTCGATCGCGGTGCAACAGGCGGCGGAGCGCAAAGCCCAGGCGGATGCGGCCACCGCGGCGCACAACATCGCCTCCATGACGCTGCGCGCCCACCAGGCTGGCTATGTCTCCTTGCGGCAGAACACCTCCTCCAACTTCTTGTTTGCGGGCATGACGCTGCCGGTGTTCCAAGTGGGCGACACCGTGCGCCCGGGGCAGGCGGTGGTGGAGATTCCGGACACCTCGACCTGGGAGGTGGACCTGGAGGTCAACGAGCTGGATGCCGGCCACTTGGCGCCGGGGCAGCCGGTGGCGGTGCGCTTCGTCGCGTTTCCGGGGCAGATCTTCGCCGGGCGGCTGCAATCGGTGGGGGCGGTGAACGGGCCGCCGTGGGCGCGGCAAGTGGCGGTGGTGGTGCAGTTGCGGCATCCCACGGCGGCGCTGCGGCCGGGCTTGTCGGTGCAGGCGGTGATCACCACCGCGGTGCTGCCCAATGTGCTGTGGGCCCCCAGCCAGGCGGTGTTCGATTCGGCGGCGGGGAGCTACGTCTTCCGGCGGGTGGGGGGGCAATTCCAGCGGCAGCGGGTCACGGTGACCCAGCGCAGCGAGAGCCAGGTGGTGGTGCAGGGGCTGCGCGCGGGGGACGTAATCGCGCTGGCCAACCCTGAGGAGCAGGAGGGCGGGGGCGGGGGCGCGACGGCGGCGGGGCGGGGGGCGGCGGCGGCGCTGCCGGGAGGGCGGGAGCGATGAACGCCTTCACCCGGCTGGGCACCGACTTGGCGCTGGCGGCGCAGAACCTGCGGGCGCAGAAGACGCGCACGTTGCTGACGGCGCTGGGCATGGTGTTCGGCGTCGGGGCGGTGATCGGCATGCTGGCGATCGGGGCGGGCGCCAAGCAGGAATCGCTCCGCCTGATCGAGCAGTTGGGCGTGCGCAACCTGCTGGTGGACTCCATCCCCCCGGGCAGCCCGCAGCAGTTGCAGCAGCGCCGGCTGACCTCGCCCGGGCTGACCTTGCGCGACGTCCGCATCCTGACCGCCAACCTGGCGGGGCTGGACCAGATCTCGCCGCGGCGCTTTCTCCACCCCACCCATCTGTTGCCCACGCCGGCGCATGTGATGCCCGACCTGCTCGGGGTGGACCCGGCCTACGCCGCCATCCACCATTTTCGGGAGCTGGAGGGGAGCTTTTTCGACCAGCTCGACAACGCCGCCAGCGCGCCGGTGTGCGTGCTGGGGGAAACCGCCAAGGTGAACCTGTTTGGCTATGAGCCCGCGGTCGGCCAGTTCGTCAAGGCCAACGACACCTGGCTGCGGGTGGTGGGGGTGCTGAGCGAGCAGGTGGGCGGGGACACCTCGGGCGGCACGCGCGACTGGAACAACGTCATCTACCTGCCGCTGAACACCTTCCAGTACCGCTTCTACGACAACAGCTTCAGCCAGAAGGACGACCTGGACGGGGTGGACATGAGCCTGCGGCCGGGGGTGGACAGCGTCGAGGCGGCCAAGGTGGTGACCGCCATCCTCAATTCCACCCACCACCACACCGACGACTTCACCGTGACGGTGCCGGCCGGATTGCTGGCGCAGCAGCAGCAGACGCAGCGCATCTTCACGCTGGTGATGGTCGCCATCGCCGCCATCTCGCTGCTGGTGGGCGGCATTGGCATCATGAACATCGTGCTGGCCACGGTGCTGGAGCGCACGCGGGAGATCGGGGTGCGGCGCGCCACCGGGGCGCGGCGGGGCGACATCCTGCGCCAGTTCCTGGCGGAGGCGGTGCTGATATCGGTCTCGGGGGGCGTATTGGGCATTGCCTTCGGCTACGCCCTGTCGTGGATCATCGCCGCCACGGCGCACTGGACCACCATCGTCAGTTCGTGGTCCATCGTGGTCGCCTTCGGCGTGTCGGTGGGGGTGGGGGTGCTGTTCGGCATCTACCCGGCGCGCAAGGCGGCGCGGATTGATCCCATCGAAGCGCTGCGCTATGAATAGCCGATCCAAACCAACCGCGGGGACTCGCATGCGAAAACACTGGGCCTTTTGGGGAATGGCGATGGCATTGGCGGCGCCGCTGGGGGGGCAAAGCCTCAGCCGTTTTCACATGGTGGCGCCGCGGGTCGAGCCGGTGCGGGGGCTGGAGCAGCGCATCCACCAGGGCGAGATCCACTTGACGCTGGAAGACTTCCTGACGCTGGTGCTGGCCAACGACACCCAGATTCGGCTGCTGCGGCTGAGCGACGCCAGCGCGCAGGATGCGGTGCTGGCGGCGCACAGCCCGTTCGACCCCAGCCTCAACGCCAGCTTCGGCAGCACCCGGGCGGTGCAGCCGCAGAGCAGCCAGACCAGCGGCGCGGCCACACTGTCGGACCTGAACCAGAACAGCTCGTTCAACTTCAACCAGAACCTCGCCACCGGGCAGCAGGTGCAGCTCAGCTTTGGCAGCAATCGCAACTCCAGCAACAGCCAATTCAGCACCTTCAATCCCTCGATCGGGGCCGACGTGGGCTTCTCGCTGACCCAGCCGCTGCTGCGCAACCGCGGCAACCTGCAGAACCGCACCGGGTTGCTGGTGGCGCGGACGCAGGTGCTGGTGGTGGGCGACCAGACCGAGACGCAGATCGCCGATCAACTGGTGGGGGCGGCCGACCAGTACTGGAACACGGTGCAGGCGCGCGACCAGATCCAGGTGCAGCAGCAGGCGCTGGATCTGGCGCAAAAATCATACCAGCGCGATCAAAACGCGCTTAAGCTGGGGGCGCTGGCGCCGGGCGACATCTTCACCTCGCAGGCGCAGGTGGCGGTCGACCAGACGCAACTCCTGCAAGCCCAGTCCAACTACCGCCAGCAGCTCGATCTGCTGCGGCGGCTGATCGGCGCCGACCTGGATCCGGCGGCGCGGGCGGCGACGCTGGTGCTGGACGACGATCCCAGCGCCACCGCGCCGGCGCCGCCGCCGCTGCCGGTGGCGCTGGCGGTGCAGCAGGCGCTGGCGCATCGGCCGGAGATGGACGCCCTGCAGCGGCAGCAATTGGAGGACCGCTTCACGCTCAACCAGGCGCGCGATGCGCTGCGGCCGCAGTTGAACCTGACCGGCAGCTACGGCTCCAACGGCCTGGCCGGCGACGCCATCCCCATCACCACGCCGCTGGGGGTGTCGGTGGGCGGCTCCAGCAGCGGGTTTGGCTCGGCGCTGCACCAAGTGTTTGGGTTTGGCTCGCCCACCTACGGCTTCACCCTCTCGCTCAGCCTGCCGCTGCGCAACAGCGCGGGCGAGGCGCAGATGGAGAACTCCCTCGTCTCCCAGGCCAGCCACGCCTACCAGGAGCGCAACGAGGCGCAGCAGATCACCCAGGACGTGCGCCTGGCCGACACCCAGTTGCGCATGGCGGCCGCGGTGGTGGGCTCGGCCACGACGGCGCGCGACTTGGCGCAGAAGAACGTGGACGCGGAAAACCAGAAGTACCAGTTGGGCTCGATCACGGTGTTCGAGCTGTTGCAGGCGCAGGTGCAGTTGAGCAGCGCCCAACTGACGCTGCTGGGGGCCTACACCAGCTACCAGGAGGCCGAGATCGCCTACGAGCGCGCCACCTGGACGCTGCTCGACAAGCTCAAGCTCACCGTGAACCCGTAAGTCAGGTGGCGGCCAGCCGCGCGCCGTCGATGGCGGCGGGCGGCTACCGGGCAGCGACGGTCTTGACCACGATCGCGGTGCCGACCATCGTGCCGGTGACCACGGCGCGCTTGCCCGCCAGCTTGTCGAGCGCGGCCAGCGTCTTTTTGTCTTGGGTGGCCAAGCCGTAGAACTTCTTGCCGATGATCAAGGCGTAGCCGGCGCCGGCGGCGACGCACTTGCGGGTGCACTCGCTGTCGCTGCCGCCCATGTCGTGCTTGAGGCCGCACATGGTGTCGCCAATCACGCCGGCATAAGACTTGCTGGTCGAGGCGGCCTGCGCCAGGGCGCGCGGCCGTGGCGAGGCGAGGGTGGCCGCCAGGGCCAGAACGAGGATCGCAGTGGAGCGCAAAGTCATAGGTGCGGGTGCTCGCGAGGAGGAATCCAGCGCACAGTATGACGCTTTATGACTGGATTGGCAGTGGAAAATCAGGCGCCGGGTAGACCGGGCGCCCCTCGACCACCCGCAGAAAGGGGATGGGGCGGTGGGGGCGGGCGGGGCGGTCGCCGAGGATGTCAAGCACGCGCCAGCCGCGCAGCCCCAAGGCGTCGGCGATGAGGGAGCGATGGCAGCGCCAGGGGACGGCTTCGGCGCACATCAGGGCGGTGGGGCGGTGCCCCGCCCAGGCCTCGAGCTCGGCGAGTCCGGCGGCGAACTCGGGGGTGGCCATATAGTCGGCAAAGCCGCGAAAGCTGAGGTTGCGCCAGCCCAAGTTGACCGAGTCGGCGCGGGGGCGGCGCAGGCCGCCCAGGCGGGGCAGGTGGAGGTAGCCCAGCCCGGCCGCCGCCAAGGCCGCCGCCAGCTCGGCTTGGCCGAACTGGGGATTGTGGCGGGACTTGGGGAGGGTGCGGACGTCGGCCACCTGCTCCACCCCGTGGCGGCGCAGGCGGGCCAGGAAGGCCTCGGCGGCCAGGGTGGAGTGGCCGATGGTGAAGAGGGTGGGGGGGGCGGACATCGGGCCTCGGGCCCAGTGTAAGCCCGGGCTTGGAGCGCGCCGAGGGGGGCTGCATTTGCTACCCTTAGACTCAATGAGCGCATGGCAAGAAAAAGTGCTGGCGGGCGAGCGCATCTCGACCGCCGAGGCGGAGGCGTTGTGGCGCGAGGCTGACGATGGCACGCTGCGGCGGCTGGCGTCAGCGGCGCGGGCACGCTTCCATCCCGCCGACCAGTGCACCTACCTGATTATGCGCATCGTCAACTACACCAACGTCTGCGTGGCGCAGTGCGACTACTGCGCCTTCTACCGGCTGCCGGGGCAGGCGGGCGGCTACGTGATGAGCCGCGAGCAGGTGTTTGCCAAGATAGACGAGCTGCTGGCGCTGGGCGGCGACCTGGCCGGCTTCAACGGCGGCTTCAACCCGCACCTGCCGCTGGACTACTACTGCGAACTGTTCGCCGCGCTGCGGGAGCGCTATCAAGACCGGCTGGAGTTCTACGCCCTCACCATCGCCGAGTTCATGTATCTGGCCGACCACGGCAAGCTGAGCTGGGCGCAGGCGGCGGAGCGGCTGCGGGCGGCGGGGGTGCGCTGGGTCACCGGCGGGGGTTCGGAGGTGCTGACCGAGGGGTTTCGCGCCCGCCACAGCAAGTTCAAATACAGCGTGGCGCAGTTCTTCGAGGCGCAGCGGGCGGTGCTCGGCGCCGGCATGAAGACCACCGCCACCATGGTGATCGGCTTCGACGAGACGCTGACGGAGCGGCTGGAGCACCTGGAGCGCACCCGCGCCTTCCAGGACGAGACCGGCGGGCTGGCCAGCTTTTTGTGCTGGACCTACAAGCCCTACGCCACCCAGCTCGGGGGGCGCGAGGTCTCGACCGCCGAGTACCTGCGCCACTTGGCGCTGAGCCGCATTTATCTCGACAACATTGTGCGCATCCGCACTTCGGTGCTGACCCAGAACGAGGGGGCGCTGGAGGGGCTGCTCTACGGGGCCGACGATTTCGACCTGCCGATCGAGGACGAGGTGACGCAAAGCGCGGGGGCGACCATCAACCTCGACTTCGCGGGCCTGCTGCGGCGGGCACGGGCGCTGGGCTTCACCCCGCGCTACCGCGCCCTGGCGGGCGCCCGGCTGGCCGCGGTATGAGCGCGGCGCTGCAGTTGGCCGGCGGGCTGGCGCTGGCAGCGCTGGTGGCCTGGCTGGTGGTGCGGCTGCAGTCCCAGCCGCAGGCGAGCGAGGACCAGCGGCTCGAGGACAAGCTGCGGAGCATCCTGCCGGAGGTGGCGGAGCGGGTGCTGGCGGCCAAGACGCAGCAGTTGGAGCGGGCGGCGCAGCAGGAATTGAAGCTGCTGGGCGCCGACACCGTGCACCAGGTGCAGAGCACGCAGAGCGGGCTGCAGGCCAAGCTGGAGGAGATGCGGCTGCAGCTCGAGGGCTACCAGGCGCGCATCAACACCTTTGAGAAGGAGCGGGCGGGGGCGCAGGCCGAGCTGCAGATGCAGATCCAGACGGTGGTGGGGGCGGGCGCGGCCATGGGGCAGGAGGCGCGCACGCTGCGCGAGGCGCTCTCCACAAGCGGGGGGGTGCGGGGCGCCTGGGGCGAGGCCACGCTCAAGAACATCCTCAACGCCTGCGGCCTGAACGAGCAGATTGACTACGACCTGCAGGTGGGGCTGCACGACCGCATGCGGCCGGACGCGGTGCTCTACCTGCCCAGCGGGCGCCGCCTGGCGATTGACGCCAAGGCCAGCCTGGCCAGCTTCCAGGCGGGACTGGAGGCGGGCGACGACGCCCAGCGGCAACAGTGCTTTGCCGAGTTCGCCCAGGTGCTGCGCCGCCGCGCCAAGGAGCTGGCCAGCAAGGAGTACAGCCGCAACCTGGAGCAGAGCCTGCCGTGCGTGGTGATGTTCGTGCCCAGCGAGGGAGCCTTCCGCGCCGCCCTCGACGCCGACCCCGAGCTGTTCCTCTATGGCCAGAGCCAGCAGCCCACGGTGTTGCTGGCCAGCCCCAGCACGCTGTTTCCCATGATCCTGGTGGTGGCGCACGGCTGGCAGCAGCACAAGGCGGGGCAGCAGATGCAGGAGCTGCTGGCCGAGGTGGCGGAGTTCGGCAACCGCCTGCAGACCTTTCTCGGGCACGTGCAGGGGGTGGGCAAGGCGGTGGACCAGGCGGGCAAGGCCTACAACGCGGCGCTGGCCTCGTTCCGCAGCCGGCTGGCCCCCCAGGCGGCCAAGCTGCAGGAGCTCAACGCCGGCTGGAAGGAGCTGGAGGAGCTGAAGCCGGTGGAGAACCGGCCGCTGCTGGCCGAGGAAGCGACCTCAACTACGGAATAGGGACGGCGGCGGGGCCTTGCGGCGTCATGGCCAGCTCGGGGGCGTAGAGGCCGAGCTGGCGCCGGGTCCACCAGATGCCCTGCTGGCGGTGTTGGGCCGGGGTGGCGAACCAGTACTGCCAAAGCACGGCGCGCACCGCCCGCGGCGGGGCGGCGGCGAAGGGGTTGCCGGCGAACAGGCCCAGCACGGAGGGGTCGTTTTGCAGCAGGCGGAGCTCGGTCGCCTCGACCCAATCATTGTCGCGGTAGGAACCGAGCGAGGCGAACCAAAGGTTCCAGTCGAAGCGGGGCTGGTAGGGGGCGAGGAAGAACCAGTCGCCGTCGGGGGCGCGGCGCGGATCTTGCGGTTGGTAGCGGAAGGGGTAGGGAAGCCAATGGGTACCATCGGCGCTGCCCTGGAACTCGATCTCGTAGCGGGCGGTGGTCATGACGGCGAAGAGGCCGAAGGGATCGGCGACGCGAAAGGGCTGCAGGGCGTCGCTGAGCGCAGTGGGGGCAGGGAAGGCGGGCCAGAGCCGCTGGGCCAGGTTGGCGGCGGTGAGCAGGAACCAGGCGGCCAGCAGCAGCGAGGCGGCGGCGGTGGCCCAGCCGGCGCGCGCCGGCGAGGGGGGCAGGGGGGGGCGGCGGAAGCGGCCCAGCAGCCAGTCCAGGTGGCGGTCGTCGAGCAGGGCGAAACCCAGGCCCAGCACCAAATAGTTGAGGAAGCCGTAGTTGGCGGTGAGGATGATGGCGATCTGGAAGGGGGTGGCGATCCAAAAGCAGAGCAGGCGCAGGCGCCGGGGGGCAAAGCAGAGCCAGGCGAGGCCGAGTTCGAGCCCCAGGATGGAGAGCGCAATCGCGGCCTCGGCGGCGTGGGGCAGGTGCTGCTGCGCGTACCAGCCCAGCCAGTTGGGCAGCGGCAGATTTTCGTAGTAGTGGTCGAGGGCGGTGAGGTGGCGCCATTGCGGATCGCCGCTGAGCAGCTTGGCGATGCCGGAGCCGAAGTAGATCGAGAACCAGAGCCAGCGCAGGGCGAACAGGCTCCACCAACTGGGGGCGCGGTCGTCGAGGAAGAGGGCGATGAAGCCGGCCGAGACCAGCATGCCGTCGGACTGGTAGCTGGCGAAGGCTTGCGCCGGGGCGATGAGGGAGAGGAAGGCGAGGAGGCAGAGGGCGAGGCCGAGGCGGGGCTGGCGCCGGAGCATGACCAGGACGGAGGCGGCGAGGCCAGCGCCGCAGACGAGGCGCAGGGCGAGGGTGCCGCTGGCCAGCCAGAGCAGGGTGGGGGCAAACCAGAGGCGGTGCCAGAAGCCGAACTGGGCCTGGACGGCGGCGAGGTAGTCGGCGGCGGGGGCGATGCCGGCGGGGCCGATGAGGCCGGCCGCCTGGCGCCACCAGGCCAGCAGCGCCCAGAAGAAGACGAAACCCAGCCAGCGGGTCAGCAGCGCGGCGACGCGGCGCGACTCGGGCAGGGTGGCGGCCAGCCGGGCCGGGCAGCGCGCCGGCTCAATCCCGATGTTCCAGCGCATGCGCCTGCACCCGCGCCAGCAGCTTTTTATAGGGGATCTGCAGGCGCTCGGCGGCCTGCTGCTTGTTCCAGCGGCACTGCTCCAGGGCATCGAGCAGGAGGCGGCGCTCGATCAGGCTGCCGACGCGCTCGACCACCTCGGGCAGCGGGCCGTTCCAGTCGAAGTCGTCGGGCAGGCCCGCCGCCTCGCCCTCGCGCAGGGGCGTTTTGCGCAGCTCGCGCAGTTGCAGGTCGGCGGTGCGCAGCACCGCACCCTCGGCCAGGATGACGGCGCGCTCGATGGCGTTTTGCAATTCGCGCACGTTGCCGGGCCAGCGGTAGGCGCGCAGCGCCTGCTGCACCTCGGGGGTGAGGCGCAGGGGCGGCTTTTTGAACTCGCGGCAGAACTGGGCGAGGAAACCCTCGGCCAGGGCCAGCACGTCGTCGCCGCGCTCGCGCAGGGGGGGGATGGTGATGGGGAAGGCGGAGAGGCGGAAGTAGAGGTCCTCGCGGAACTGCTTGTCGCGGGTGGCCGACTCCAGGTCGCGGTTGGTGGCGGCCACGATGCGGACATCCACCTGCACCGTCTGCACCCCGCCGACGCGCTCGAAGGCGCGCTCCTCGAGCACGCGCAGGATCTTGGACTGCACCGCCAGGGGGATCTCGCCGATCTCGTCGAGGAAGATGGTGCCGCGGTGGGCGAGCTCGAACTTGCCCAGCTTGCGGGCGTTGGCGCCGGTGAAGGCGCCCTTTTCGTGGCCGAAGAGCTCGGTCTCGACCAGGGTCTCGGGGATGGCGGCGCAGTTGATGGCGACGAAGGAGCCGGCGCTGCGGGAGCTGAGCTGGTGCAGGGCGCGGGCGAAGAGCTCCTTGCCGGTGCCGCTTTCGCCCAGCAGCAGGGCGGTGGTGTCGGTGGGGGCGATGCGCTGCAGCGCCGCCGCCACGCGCTTCATGCTGGCGTGCTCGCCGATGATCTTGGGAAAGCCGTAGCGGGCGGAGAACTCCTCCTTGAGCAGGACGTTCTCGCGCAGCAGTTGCTGCTGGTCAATGGCGCGGCGGAGCAGCAGCATGAGGTGGGCGAGGTCGAGGGGCTTCTGGATGAAGTCGTAGGCGCCGTCCTTCATGGCGCGGACGGCGTCCTCGATGGAGCCGTAGCCGGTCATGATGATGATGGGGGTGGAGGGCGAGGTCTCGCGGGCGGCCTGCAGCACCTGCAGGCCGCTGGCGCCGGGGAGCTTGAGGTCGGTGAGCACGAGGGCGTACTGGGCGGCGCGCAGGGCGCGGACGGCGGCCTCGCCGTCGGCGGCCTCGGCGACGTGGTAGCCCTCGTTGGCCAGCGCGGTCTTGAGCATGAGCCGCAACTCGTGCTTGTCTTCGACCAGCAGAATGGTGTCCATGGGGGTCAACCGCGGGAGGCGGAGAGGGTGGCGGGCTGGATGGCGGCGGGGAGGAGCAGGGCGAAGACGGTGTGGCCGGGGGCGGAGTCGGCGAGCAGGACGCTGCCCTGGTGGGCGGTGATGATCTTGTGGACCATGGCGAGGCCGAGGCCGGTGCCGCTGGCCTTGGTGGTGAAGAAGGGGATGAAGATCTTTTCGGCGACCTCGGGGGCGACGCCGGGGCCGTCGTCGACAAACAGGATGCGGGCGGAGCGGCCTTGCCAGCCGCCGAACTGGACCGCCACGCGGCGGCCGCGGCGGCCCTGGGCGATGGCCTCGCAGGCGTTGCGCAGCAGGTTCATGATGGCGGCGGTGAGCAGCACCGGATCGCCGGCGATGGCGGGGAAGGTGCGGTCGAGGGCGATCTCGACCTGGGGAAAGCCCTGGGCGCGGATGGCCTCGGCGCATTGCTGCAGCAGGTGGCTGAGATCGACGCGCTCGGGCTGCAGCACCAGCGGGCGGGCGAAGGTGAGGAACTCGCTGGCGATGTTGTTGAGCATGGCCACCTGCTCGAGGATCTTGGCGGCCTGCTCGCGGGCGTCGTCATGCAGGGAGGCGTGGAGCATCTGGCCGTAGCCGGAGATGGTGGCGAGGGCGTTCTTGAATTCGTGGGCGATGCCGGCCGCCATCTCGCCGAGCGCGCTCAGGCTCTTGCGGCGCTGCAGCTCCTCCTCGAGGGCGTGGATGGCGGTGAGGTCGGTGAGCAGGCAGATGAGGCCGGGGGGGGCGGGGTTGTCGGGGTCCTGGCCGCGCAGCGGGAAGAGGGTGACGCCGAGGCGGCGGCCGAGGCCGGAGGGGGTGGTGTAGCGCATGGTTTTGCGCTGCAGGATGCGGAGGGAGCGGTAGGTGTCGGCCAGCAGGGCAGCGGCGGGGCCGAGGATGGTGCCGTCGGGCTCGCGCAGTTCGGCGTCGCGGAAAAGCTCGGCGATGGTGAGGCCCTGGGGCTGTTCGAAGCCGAGGGCGGCGCGGGCGGCGGGGTTGGCCTCCTGCACGCGGCCGCTGGGATCGAAAAAGACAATGCCGCTGGGGAGGTGGCGGAGCACCTCCTGGGAGAGGCGGAGGGCGTCGGGCACCGGGGCGGGGGCGGCGGCAAGCGCGGCCGCGCGGCGCTGCTTGGACACAGCCATGGTGCCTAGATTCTAACCGCTTGTCCGGGCCGGGGCGGAGGAAAGCGGCGGGCGCATCCGAAGACTCAACCCAGCAGGGCGAGCCAGAGGCGGGGCCCCCAGGCGAGGGCGGCGGCGGCGGCGGCGGCGAGGAAGACGCCGAAGGGAATGGGGCCGCGGGCAATGTAGACCGAGGCGGAGGCGCGGGCGCGGCGCCAACTGCGGCCGCGGCGGCGGCGGCCGAGCAGGACGGCGAGCGCCAGCAGCAGGCCGACGGCGGCGGCGGCGAGAGAGGCGAGCAGCAGCGCCAGGTAGGCGCTGGCGAGGCCGAGGAAGGCGCCCAGCAGGCCCATCATCTTGACATCGCCGGCGCCCATGCCGGGGCGGCCGCGCAGGCGGCGGTAGGCGAAGATGCCGACCAGGGCGAGCAGCCCGGCGCCGCCGAAGCTGGCGAGGGCGGCCTGGAGCAAGCCGGGCTGGGGCGCCCCGCCGGCGGCTCCGCCGGCGGCGGCGGCGAAGCCCAGCCCCACCGCCCAGCCCCCCAGGGTGAACTCGTCGGGGAGTTGGCGGCAGTCGAGGTCGGTGGCGGCGAGGGCGAGCAGGCAGGCCAGAAAAAAGGCCTCGCGCACAAACTCGGCGCCGCCGCCGGTGCGCCGCCAACTCCAGACGAAGGCGGCCGCGGCGGCCAGCTCGAGCAGGGGATAGCGCCAGCCGATGGCGGCGGCGCAGGCACGGCAGCGACCGCGCAGCCAGAGAAAGCCCAGCAGCGGGAGGTTTTCGAGCGGGCCGAGGGGGTGGCCGCAGGCGGGACAGCGCGAGCCCGGCCGCACCAGCGACCGCCCCAGCGGCAAGCGGTGGACGCAGAGGGAGAGGAAGCTGCCCGCGACCAGGCCAAACACGGCGATGAGCAGGGTGGGCATGGCCGCCGGGCTCAGGGCAGCAGCCCCGCCGAGTAGATCACATCCAGCCGGGGAAAGTTCCGGGTGAGGTAGGCGGCGCCCTGGGCCAGGATGAGGCGGGGATCGGGGCCGTGGCCGCCGGGGCGAACTTCGCCGTAGTCGGCGGCGAGGGTGTCCAGCACGGACATGCCCGAGCTCACTCGGTGGGCGCGGGCCCCAGCGCGCCTGCGGCGCGCGTCCCGCTTGTGCTCGCACCGACTTGGGGGCCCCGTGGCCCCAAGTCGGCGCTGCGCTTCGCTGGGGCCGCGCCGAGTTTGCCAGCAGGCAAAGCGGCGCGACCCCCGCGACTGGCCGAAGGGGGCGAAGCCGAGATTGTCCAGGCGGGGATTGTCGGCCAGATTGACGAACACTTGCGTGGTGCGCGAGTTGCGCCCGTCGGCGGCGAAGCTGCCCCGGCCGCGCCGATTGCTCTGCAACACCGGATCGTCGGGCAGGCGTTGCTGGCTCCAGGCGGCGCTGCGGGCGGGGAGGGGGCTCAGCCCCCACTGCGCCACGAAGTGGGGGATGACGCGATAGAAGGCGTTGCCCTGGTAGTAGCCGGCCTTGACCAGGGTGTAGAAGCGGTCGGCGCCGTGCGGGGCCCAGTCGCGGTGGACCTGGATGACGAAGTCGCCGTTGGTGGTGTGGAAGGCGACGGCGAAGCGGGCGGGGGCGGCGAGGTCGGCGGGGGCAGCCGAAGCCGGGAGGGGGACGAAGGCGGCGAGCGCGGCGGCGGCCAGCAGGCAGGCGGCGCCCAGCCCTGCGGCCAGCCAGGGGCGCCAGGCGCGGGCGCGATGTGGGCTCACTCCTGCCTCCTTCGCCGGGGCGGCGGCACCGCCCGGTAGGCTGCCAGTGTAGCCGCGGCGACCGGTTCGGCGCCATGGTGTTGGCGGACGCGGCTTTCGGCCTGATCCACCAGGCGCAGGGCGAGGGCGGGGTGGTCGAGCAGGCGCTGGCAGGCGGCGGCGAGGGCGATGGCATCGCCGGCGGGCACCAGCAGGCCGGTGGCGCCGTCGGCGACCAACTCGGGAATGCCGCCGGCGGAGCTGGCGACGATGGGGCGGCGCAGGGCCATGGCGAGCAGGGCGGCCGAGCCCAGCCCCTCCTGCAGCGAGG
Source organism: Terriglobales bacterium (assembly GCA_035531375.1). Lineage (GTDB taxonomy): Bacteria > Acidobacteriota > Terriglobia > Terriglobales > SCQP01 > SCQP01. Next base: position 35,979 of record DATKSZ010000134.1, read on the forward strand.
GCATGGCAAAGAGGTCGGCGGCGGCGACCCACTCGGCGGCGCTGAACTCGGCGACCCCGACGAAATGGACGCGCGCGCCCAGTTGCAGGGCCTGCACCTGGCGCTGCAGCGTGGCGCGCAGCGGGCCCTCGCCCGGCAGCAGCAGGCGGCAGGCGGGAGGCAGGCGCGGCAGCGCGGCGATGAGGTCGGCGATGCCCTTCTCGGGAGTGAAGGCGCCGAGGCAGACCAGGCAGGGGGTGGACTGGTCCAGCCCGAGGCGCAGGCGGATGCGCTGGCGGGCGTTGGCGGGGGCGGGCAAGGCGGCCAAGTCGACCGCGTCGGGGATGACGCGGATGCGGCCGGGGGCGAGGCCGGTGGCCTCGACTTGGCGGCGCACGCAGGCGGAGACGGCGAGGGCCAGATCGAGGCGGCGGTACTTCCAGCGCGAGCCCCAGCCGCGGATGGGAAAGGCGACGCGCCGGCTGAGGACGCGGAGGGTGCGGTGGCGCCAGGTGGCCTGCAGCATCCAGCCATGGGCGTGGCCGTCGTGGGCGTGGACCACATCGGCGGCGCGCGCCCAGCCAAAGCTGCGCAGCCCGGGCGGCGCCACGGCGAAGCCGGCGGCCTGCAGGCGCTGCATCACCACGCCCGGGGGGGCCACGATCCACTGCTCGCAGCCCAGCGCCCGCAGGCCCTGGGCGAGCAGCAGCAGTTGCTGCTGCCCGCCCCGCCACACCGGACTGAAGTCGGCATGCGCAATGCGCAGCGGATTTGCCATTAAGCTATACCTGTGAAAATCACCGCCCGGGTCAACACCTTCAACGAGGAGGATAACATCGGCGCCGCGCTCGAGTCGGTGTCGTTCGCCGACGAAATCATCGTGGTGGACTCTTTTTCGACCGACCGCACGGTGGAGGTGGCGCGGCGCTACACCGACCGCGTCATCACGCACGGGTTTGCCAGCCACGGGGCGCAGCACAACTACGCCGACAGCCTGTGCCAACACGAATGGGTGCTGGTGCTGGACGCCGACGAGCGCCTGACGCCGGAGCTGGCGGCGGCGATCCGGCGCATCCAGGCCGAGGGGAGCGAGTTGGACGGCTACGCCATGGCGCGGCGGGCGTGGTATCTGGGGCGGTGGATCCGGCACTCGGGCTGGTACCCGGACTGGCAGACGCGGCTGTACCGGCGGGCGGCGGCGCGCTGGGAGGGCGAGCCGCCGCACGAGGCGCCCAAGGTGCAGGGGCGGGTGGGGCGCCTGCCCGGCGACTTGCTGCACTATACCCGCCGCAGCCTGCACGAGCACGTCGCGGTGATGAACCACTACACCGACCTGGCCTCGGCGGCGCGCTTCCGGGAGGGGCGGAAGGTCAACAACGTGCAGTTGGCGCTCACCCCGCCCTGGGTGTTTTTCCAGAGCTACGTGCTCAAGCAGGGCTTTCGCGACGGCTGGCCGGGGCTGGTGATCGCCTACCTGGCGGCCAGCTACGTGCTGCTCAAGCAGGCCAAGCTGCTGGAGAAGCAGCGCCTGGGGGCGGGCCGGGCGCCGGAGGAGGGAACTTTCCCCTCCCCGCCGGGGTCTACAGGGGCTGGAGGGGTGGGGCAGGGCGGCGATTCGTAGTAAATTATGGATATTGAGGCCTTGCGCATGAGCTCGCAGGACACTACCGTCGGTTTCTCCGCCGCGCTCGCGGTCCCCCATTGGGGCGAGCAGCAGTTGGCGGCCGAGTTGCGCGCCGGGTCGGTGGAGGCCTTCAACTACCTCATCTCGCTCTACCACCAGCCGTTGTACCGGTTTGTGTGCCGCATCCTGGGCGATCGGGATGACGCCGCCGACACGGTGCAGGAGATCTTCCTCAAGGTGTTCCGCTCAGCCGCCCATTTCGAGGGCAAGAGCAGCCTCAAGACCTGGCTGTACCAGATAGCGCTGCACGAGGCCAGCAACCACCGGCGGTGGTGGCGGCGGCACAAGCGGCAGGAGACCTCGCTGGAGGAGGAGGACGCCAGCGGCGGGAGCTGGGCGAGCCGGCTGCCGGACGGGCGGGAGTCGCCGCTGGGCCAGGCGCTGCGCAACGAGCAGCGGCGGCAGTTGCAGCAGGCGCTGGGGCAGGTGCCGGAACCCTACCAGGCGGTGCTGCTGCTGCGCGAGATTGAGGGCTTCAGCTACGACGAGATTGCCGAGATTGTGCAGGTGCGGGTGGGAACGGTGAAGTCCCGGTTGCTGCGGGGACGCGAGATGCTGCGGCAACGGCTGCGGCAGGAGGGGGCGGCGGCCGACGGGGCGGCCGAACGGCCCGGGGCGGCGGCGCCGGCGGGCTGGAGGAGTGTGCCAGATGCTTAGTTTGGATTTGCAGAGCCACCACGCTGCCGACGGCGTCCCCCCCGCGCCCAGCCGTTGCCACCAGTTGCAGGCGGCGTTGTCGGCCTATGTGGACGGGGAACTGCCGATGGAACAGAGCGGGGCGCTGATCCACCATCTGGACCAGTGCGGCGCCTGCAGCGCGCGGGTGCAGTGCTACCGCGGCCTGCGGCAGGGTTTGCAGGAACTGCCCGCCCCGGCGGCGCCGACGCAGTTGGCGCTGCGGCTGCGGGTGGAGGCCTCGCACTACTCGGTGCGGGGGCAGCGCTGGCAATACCTGCGGCTGCGGCTGGGCACGGCCATCCGGGCGATGGCGCTGCCGGCGGCGGTGGGCACGGCCTCGGCGCTGTTCTTGTTCAGCGCGCTGGCGGGCGGGGTGCGCTCGAACATCGTCAACGATCCGCTGCGTCCGGACGTGGTGGTGGGGGGCAATCCCACGCCGCCGCGCCTGACCAGCCTCTCCGACTACGGGGTGGGGGCGCCGGTGCTGGTGGAGGCGCAGATTGACGCCACCGGGCACGTGTATGGCTACAGCGTGCTGGCCGGGCCCACCGACGCGCAACTGATCTCGCGGCTGAACAACCAGTTGCTGATGAGCGTGTTCCAGCCGGCGACCACCAACTTTGGCCAACCCACCACCGGCAGCCTGCTGGTGTCGTTCGGCACCGTGGAAGTGCGCGGGTGAGGGCAGGGAAGCGGCGCGGTGGGCGGGCGGCGATGCTGGCGGGGCTGTTGGCGGCGGGGATGCTGCTGGCGCGCCCGGCGGTGGCGCAGGCGCCGGCGGTCCACACCAGCGTCACCATTGATTCCAACCCGGCGCTGTTTGCGGTGCTGGCGGCGCTGAACGCGGCGGGCTACGATGCCGGGCTGCCGGGCCAGGGGGCCCAGCCCACCCCGGCAGAGCAGTTGCGGCTGCAGGTGCGGGCGCAACTGCAAGCCCATCCCACTCCGGCGCTGGCGGAGGTGAAGGCCTACTATCTCACCCACCGGCTGCCCGACGCCAACCAGACGCTGGCGCAATACGTCATGCTGGCGCTGTTCCTGAGCAACCCGCCGGGACTCAGCCTGAGCGTGCCCGCGGCCGGCCTGCCGCCGGATGCGGCGGCGGTGCGGGATTTCGTGCCGGTGCTGCAGCGCTTCTGGGCGCAGTCGAATCTGGACGCCATCTGGCGCCGGATACAGCCGGAGTACGACCTCCAGCTCCGCCAGGATTCGGCCCTGGCGCGGCAAACCGTGGACGCGGTGGATGCCTTTTTCCGCATTCCCCAGGCGTATTCGCCGCGCCAGTTCTTCATCTTCGCCGACGCCATGATCTCGCCCGGGCAGGCGGACGCGCTCAACTTCGAGAACAACTACTACATCGCGGTGAACCTCGACCTGGCGCCGCAGATGCACCAGGTGCGCCACACCTACCTGCACTTTTTGCTGGACCCGCTGATCGCCTCCTATCCGGCGGTGACCCAGCAGGTGGAGGCGCACATCCTGCCGCTGGTGGCGCAGGCGCCGGCGCTGGACGTGCAGTTCAAGCGCGATGCGGTGCTGCTATACACCGAGTGCCTGGTGCGGGCGGTGGAGATCACGCTCGATCCCGGCACGCCGGCGCAAAAGGGGGCGAAGGTGGAGGCGGCGATGCGCCAGGGGCTGGTGTTCACCCAGGACTGGTTCAACCAGCTCATCGCCTACCAGGCCGATCCGGCCGACTTCACCGAGTTCTATCCCAACGCCGCCTTCGGCATGCGAATGGACGAGCTGGCCGGGGTGGTGAAGCAGCTCAAGTTCGCGGCGGCGGCGCCGGCGGCGACGGCGGCGGCGGTGCAGCCGGTGCGGGCGCCGGGGCTGCTGGAGCAGGGGCAGGCCCGCTTTGACGCCCAGGACTGGGCGGCGGCCACGGCGCTGGCCAAGGCCGCGCTGCGGCAGCCCAACGGCGACCCGGCCGGCGCGTTTTTCCTGCTGGGCAAGCTGGCGGCGGTGCAGAACCAGGCGCCGGCGGCGGTGGCCAATTTCCAAAAGGCGCTGGCGGCGGCGCCGCCGAGCGAGGTCCACGTGCGCACGTGGTCCAATATTTACTTGGCCCGGCTGTTTGATGCCGAGCACAACCGCGCCGCCGCCGTGGCCCATTATCGGGCCGCGCTGGCCAGCGCCGACACCCCCATCTCCAAGTCGCTGGCGGAGGCTGGCATCAAAACGCCGTTCCAGCCGCCGCCGCCGCACTAGCGGCGGGCGCTTTGCATTTGGGGGGAAACCGGGCATAATGCTGATAGAATCGCCTCCGGCAATTGTCAGCCCTGTGCTCTGTCCGATGGCCCTGGGCGAGCCCCTGCGGGCGCAGGCTCGCGCGTGTCCACCTGGGCCGAACCCAGCCCGCGCCGTGGAAAATGACCATGCATAAAATCACTCTCGCCTGCTCCCTGGGAATGGTGCTGATCGCCGCGCCGGCCCTGATCGCGCAACAGCAGCCCGTCGCCAGCGCCACCGCCGCCGCCCCCAAGGGGGCGCATCCCAAGAGCGCCGCCGAGTCGAAGGCGCTGCAGGCCCTCAACCAGTTGGCCAAGGACCCGGCCACCACGCCGGCGCAGATGGACGCGGCGATCACCGGCTTCGTCACCCAGTTTCCCACCAGCGACTACATCGCCTCGGTCAACACTTTCGGGCTGCAGTACTACCAGACGCCGCCGCACGAGAGCTATTCCAAGAGCCTGCTCTATGGCGAGCAGGCGATCAAGGCCGACCCCACCAGCGTTTACGCCCTGACCACCATCGGCGACATCATTCCCAACCACGTGACCGACACCGACCTGGACCGGGACCAGCGGCTGAAGGAAGCCACCGACGACGACAACGCGGTGCTGAAGCTGGTGGCGACCGCGGGCGCCACCATCCACGGGCAGCCGTTTCCGCAGGGCGCCAAGAACGAGGCCAACGCCATCGCCTACAGCTCGCTGGCGCGGATCGCCAACCTCAACAAGGACTATGCCGGCACGGTCTCCTGGTATGCCAAGGCGATTCCGCTCGATCCGCCGCAGCAGCAGGCGGTGGACTATTTCTACACCGCGCGGGCGCAGATTTCGATGAAGGCGTACACCCAAGCGCTGGCCTCGCTGGACGCGGCGCAGAAGGCGGCGCCGGACAACCCGCAGGTGCAGGCGGCGGTGGCGTCGAACAAGAAATTCATCCAGGACCAATTGGCGGCGAAGCACTAGCCGGAGACGGCGGAGGTGGGCAGTGGGCGCAGCGGGCGCGGGCGGCGGGGAGGCCGAACTGCAGCAGCGGCTGGGCTACAGCTTTGCCCAGCCGGAGCGGCTGCGCCAGGCCTTGACCCACCGCTCCTGGTGGCGGGAACAGCCGGGGGCACAGCCCGCCGCCGCCGCCCCTCCCGACAATGAGCGGCTGGAGTTCCTGGGCGATGCGGTGGTGGGGCTGCGGGTGAGCGAACGCCTGCTGGAGGCCTTTCCCGCAAGCAGCGAGGGGCAGCTCAGCCGGCTGCGCGCCTGGCTGGTGAGCGCCCGCAATCTGGCCGCGGTGGCGCGGCAACTGCGGCTGGGCGAGCACCTCCGCCTCAGCCACGCCGAGGAGGCCATCGGCGGGCGCAGCAAGCCACGCCTGCTGGCCAACGCGCTGGAGGCGGTGGTGGGGGCGATCCACCAGGATGGCGGCTATGCCGCCGCCGCCGCCTTTATCGACCGCCAGGTGGTGGGCAGCAGCCTGGAGCGCCTCTCGCCCGACCATCTGCACGAGTTCACCTACAAGTCGGTGCTGCAGGAGTGGGCCCACGCCAGCGCCCTTCCGCTGCCCGCCTACCGCCTGCTCAGCGCCACCGGACCGGAGCACGGCAAGCACTTCACCATCGAGGTCAGCTTGCCCGGGGTGTTCACCGGCCAGGGCAGCGGCTCCAGCAAGAAGGAGGCGGAGCAGCGGGCGGCGGGCGCGGCGCTGGAGTTTCTCGGCCTGCTGGGCGGGTAGGCCGCCGGGTTCTGCGCTAAACTGGGGATCCATGGCCAAGGCCGCTCCCCCGCTGTCGGACACGTTTTTGCGCGTCTGGATCCCCACCTTGGTGGTGGCGCTGTTCATCATTACGTTTGTGGCGCAGCCGTTCGACATCCCCTCGGCCTCGATGCAGAACACGCTGCTGATCGGCGACCACCTGCTGGCCGACCGGGTGCGGCTGTCGCCGCCGGCGGCGTGGGCGGCGGACCTGCTGCCCTACCGGCCGCTGCGCCACGGGGATATCGTGGTGTTTTTGGCCACCCGGAACGACGTCTCGCTGGGCACGACGCCGGGTACGCACATCGTCAAGCGGCTGATCGGGCTGCCGGGCGACCACATTAAGCTGGTGCACGGGGCGGTGGTGCGCAACGGCGTGACCCTGGTGGAGCCCTATGCGATTCGCACCGGCGGCTACGAGCCGGCGCGCGACGACTGGCCCAACGCCGGACCGCTGTTCGAGATGGCGCCGGGCTGGCAGGCGGCGCTGCCGCAGTACGTGCACGACGGCGAACTGGTGGTGCCGCCGGGCGAGTATTTCTGCATGGGCGACAACCGCGACGATTCGCTGGACTCGCGCTACTGGGGCTTCGTGCCGCAAGCCAACATGATCGGGCGGCCCAGCGTGATCTACTGGTCCTACCGCAGCGACGAGGCCGACTATGAGGAGCAGGGGCTGGGCAACCGCCTGGGGAGCCTGCTGTCGGTGCTGATCCACGCCCCGGTCCGCACGCGCTGGTCGCGCACCCTGCACTTGCCGCAATGACGCCCGCGCCCCGCCCGCGCCGCCGCCGCCTCCGCCTGGGGATCGGCCTGGGGGCGCTGCTGCTGCTGTGGGTGGCGGTGCCGCTGATCACGCTGCCGCAGGCGCAGGCCTCGATCCTGCGGGCGCTGCAGGCCAGCCTGGGGCGCACGGTGCGCGCCGACGCGGTGCATTTGCAACTGCTGCCGCTGCCGGGGGTGGAACTGGACGGGGTGCGGCTGTCGGACGATCCGGCCTTTGGGCCGGAGAACATGGTGGTGGCCGACGACGCCGTGGCCACCATCAGCCTGAGCTCGCTGTGGCGCGGGCGGCTGGTGTTTTCGCGGGTGCACCTGGACCAGGCCAGCATCAACCTGGTGCGCAACGCCGCCGGGCGCTGGAACGTGGCGGCGCTGCTGGACCGGGTGGCCCACCCGCCGGGCCATCCCCCGCCGGGGCGCGGGGGCCGTCCCGCCGCGGCGGCGCAGCGCTTCCCCTACGTGGACTGGAGCAACGCCCGCATCAACTTCAAGCTGGGGCAGACCAAGACGCGCTTCTACCTGAACCAGGTGGAGGGCTCGCTGGCGCGGGAAGCCTCGGACTGGCGGCTGCAGGCGAGCTTCCAGCCGCAACGCACCGACCTCAACCTCTCCAACACCGGCGAGGTGACGCTGGATGGGCGCTGGCAGACGCCGGGTGCCGGCGGCTTCCGCCAAGCCCCCTTCGACCTGGCGGTGCGGCTGCAGGATTCCTATTTGGCGGGCTCGTCGGCGCTGCTGGTGGGGCACGACGCCGGCGTGCACGGCATCGTCTCCGCCCGCTTGCAGGTGCAGGGCAACGGCGAGGGCTTTCGCATCCAGGGCACGGTGCGGGCCCAGGCGCTGCGGCGCTGGGACCTGTTGCCGCCGCCGGCGACGATCAACGCCAGCGTGGCGGGGACCTACATTCCGTCGCAAGACCGTTTTCAACTGGAGGGGCTGGGCGACCCCGGCTTTGCCCACGTGCGGCTGCAGGGGGAGGTGAGCAATCTGTTCACCCAGCCCAGCGCCGATCTGCAACTGCGGCTGCAGCAGGTGGCGGCCGCCGACCTGCTGCCGGTGGCGATGGCGCTGAAGGCGCGGCTGCCGGCCAGCCTGCGCGCGGCGGGCGAGGCCAACGGCGGCGCGCACCTGCAGTGGCAAGCGGGCAGCCTGCGCGGGCAGGGCAGGGTGGAGATCAGCCACCTGCGGTTGAGCGACGCCCAGGGCCAGTTGACCTGGCCGGCGGCGGCGCTGGTGTGGAATGGGCAGCAGTTGCAGTTGCTGCCCAGCCCGGCGCAAGTGGAGCGGCTGGGTGCGGCGGCCACCCCGGTGCGGCTGGGCGCCAGCGCCGACCGGCGCGGCTTCCAGTTCGAGTTGGCGAGCAACGCCTGCACGCCGGCCGCGGCCGCAACCTTGGCGCGCCTGCTGGGGATGGCCTCGCCCTGGCCGCCGCGGCTGGCGGGCACCGCGCGCCTGCAGGTGCGGCTGGCGGCGCCGTGGGCGGAGTTTCGCCATGTGGGGTGGTCGGGCAGCGTCTGGCTGGCGCGGGCGCGCTTTGCCCCGGAGGGAGCGCCGGCGCTGCCTTTGCAGCAGGTCGCCGTCAGCTTGGCGGGCGGCAAGCCTTGGCGCGCCGCCTTCCGCCTGGACTTGGCCCCCGGCGGCGCCGAGCCGGTGGCGGGGAGCCTGCAATGGACGCCGGGCGCGGAGGCGCCGGTGAGCTTCGCGCTGCGCGCCCGCCGGGTGGAGAGCGGGGCGGTGTGGACGCTGCTGCGGCCGCCGCCGCGCGACCTGATGCAGCGGGTGCTGGGCGCCGCCGCCGGCGGCGACTGGCTGGCCCGCCTGCAAGCCCAGGGCTCAGTGGCGGTGGCCGATCTGGACTGGCACGGCATCCACACCGCGCTGGCCATGCAGTTGCAGTCCGCCGGCGGCCAGTGGGCCGCGCCCAGGCTGCGGCTGGGACTGGCCCAGGGCCGCTTTGAGGGCCACGGCGGGCTGCGGGGCGGCGACTACGACATCGCCGGCGCCGTACCCGCCGGCCGCGCCCTGCGGCTGGCGCAACTGCTGCAACCCACCCCCTACCGCGGCTGGCTGAGCGGCCGGCTCTCGGGCTCGCTGCGGCTCGAGCGTCCCGTTGCCGGGACCAGCCTGCGCCAGTTGGACGCCAGCGGGGTATTCCTGCTGCGCGGCGGCGCGCTCGCCACCGGCGCCGGCCCGGCCCGCTTTGAGCGCTTTGCCGGCCGCTACCGCTTGCAGGGCGGCGCCGCCACGCTGAGCCAGTTGGTCTGGATCGCCGACGGGGTGCGCTGGACCGGCAGCGGCACGGCGCGCTTCGGCGCCGCCGGGCAGGTGCAGTACGCGCTCGAGCTGCAGGCCGGCGGGCGGCGCCGGCGCCTGGCGGGCCCGCCGGCGGCGGCCCCGGGGAGGCGGCCCTGAGGCGGCTGGGCGCGGTGTTGGCGGCGGCCGCATGGCTGGGGGCGCAGGCTCCGGCCGGAGTGCCGCCCTCCTGGGCGCGGGTGGGGCGCTATGCGCGCTCCGCCGGGCCCTACCGCGACGTCACCCTCACCGCCGCCGAGGCCAACCGCTACTTCGCCGGGCCAGGCGCCGCCCGGCTGCCGGCCGGAGTCTCGCAGGTGGCGCTGGCGGCGCGGCCGGGCGAGGTATCGGGAAGCGCCCAGGTGGATTTCGACCAGCTTGCCAAGACCGGCAACCCGCTGCTGCAAATGTTTGCCGGCGAGCACACCCTGGCGGTGCGGGCGCGGGTGGATTCCGCGGTGGCGCCGCGCGCCCAGCTCACCGTCACCGCGGTGCGCCTGGACGGCGCCTTGATTCCCGACTGGCTGCTCGACGCCGCCGCGCGCGCCTTCCTGCAGCCCAAGTATCCAGCGCTGGGGCGGCATTTTTCCGTGCCGCTGCCGCGCCACGCCACCCGCGCCAGCGTGGGAGACAACGCCGTGGTGCTGCACTATCCCGGCGTGGAGCCGGCCGGGCCGGGACCGGGCGCCGGGCGCTGACGCCATGACCGCAGCGCGGCAAGGCGCGGCCCCGAGCCTGCAGGTCACCACCCCGCAGGGGTTCGGCGCCGCCGCCTTGGAGGTGCTGCGCGAGCTGCTGGAGCGCAAGCCCACTGCGGTGGTGGGCTTTCCCACGGGGCGGACGCCGCGCCCCTTCTATGGGAAGCTGCGGCGGGCCGCGGCGGCGGGCGCGCTGCCGGGCGCGGGCCTGCGCGCGGTGATGCTGGACGAGTATCTCGGGGGTGCAGGCAAGCCATTCTCCTTTCAGCGGGAGCTGGAGCGCGAGATCTTCGGCCCGCTGGGCCTGGGCGAGGAGCGGGTGCTGCGCATGCCCAGCGCCGCCAGCGGCCTGGCGGCCGCCTGCCGCGCCTTCGAGCGCCGCTTGGCGCGGTGGGGCGGCTGCGATCTGCTGTTTTTGGGGCTGGGAGGCAACGGCCACATCGCCTTCAACGAGCCGGGCGCCAGCGCGCGCTCGCGCACCCGCCTGGTCACACTGACACCGGCGACGCTGCGCGCCAACGCCGGCGAGGGCCGCGGCCGGTTGCCTCGACAGGCCGTCACCATGGGCATCGCCACCATCCTGGAAGCACGCCACTGTTGCCTGCTGGTGCGCGGCCGGGCCAAGGCGGAGGTCTTGCGCGCCGCCCTGCTGGGCCCCATCGGCCCGGCGGTCCCCGCCAGCTATCTGCGCCGCTGCGGCCAACTCAGCATCATTGCCGACACCGCCGCCGCCGCCGCACTTGATCGGGCTGGCAGCGCGCGCCACCGCTGGGCGGCGGGCGGTGGTTAACCGACCAGGTGCCCCGCCTTGGCGGCCGGACCGGGGCAGGCGATAATAACTATGCTCTGGACCGCACAATCGAGGTGAAGCATGACGCCGAACGAACCCTCCGCTTCCTCCTCCTTCGAGGAAGCCGTCCGACGTGTGGAAGCCGAGGTGAAGCGCTTCGTCGCCACCTTCAACGACGAGGTGGTGCCGGCGTTGCGCCAGGATGGCGGCAAAGCCCTGCGCGCGGCGGCAGAGAAGCTGCACAAGATGGCCGAGGCGCTCGATCGTTCCCCCAAGCCCTAGCGCTGCTGGTGCTGGGACTGGCGCTGCTGGCCTCGGGCTGCGGGCACAAGGCGCAGCCGGTGGTCGCCCCGCCGACGCCGGCGATGCCTGCGGGCGTGACCTGGGGAGCGCCCAGCACGGCGCCGAAGAGCGCGCCCGCGCCCGCGGCCGCCTCCGCGCCGGCGGAGGCCGCCCCCACCCACTATCCCAACCCGCCCAGCGCGCACCCCGCCATGCCGGTGGACAACTACTCGCCCGATCCGCGGGTGGGGGAGTTGTGGGAGACCGGCATCGCCAGCTTCTACGGCCCGCGCGAGCAGGGCAACGACACCGCCAGCGGGCAGAAGTTCGACTACCACAAGATGACGGCGGCCCACCGCCTGCTGCCGCTGGGCACCAAGGTCAAGGTCACCGATCTGCGCACCGGCAAGTCGGTGCGGGTGCTCATCAACGACCGCGGGCCGTTCTGGCCCAACCGGTTGCTCGATCTTTCGCTGGGCGCGGCGCGGCGCATCGGCGACCAAGGCCTGGACCCGGTGCGCATCCGCATCGTCAGCCTGCCCCAGCCGCTGCCGGTGGGCATCTATACCGTCATGGTGGGGTGGTTCACCAATGCCAGCCAGCTCGACCAGTGCCGCAGCCTGATGCAAAAGCGCCTGCCCGACCGCGTGGTCACGCTGCACTCGGACGAGGGGCGCTGGCTGCGCTACGACAAGCCGGTGCATCTCGACATGGCAACGGCGACGCAGGTGGTGCGGGAGTTGCGGCAGCGAAACTTTCCCGCCTACTTGGTGCGGTTGAACTGAGGGCGGACGCTCGCGGCGCCGTACGCTGAGCAGCCCCCAAGCCGGCGAGCCACCCTATTGCCCTGTGCCGCCGGCACTACCTCGTGCTAGACCACGTTTTCTGTCGTACTCGTTCTTCACATCCAAACAGCGGGCGATCTCGCTTTGCCCCGTCGGCGCCTTCCCCGCGGGCCACCGTGCCTCCAGGAACTCCTCCATGAGGCCGTGCTGCCGGAACAGTTCAATCACGTAGCCGCGGCGCACGGTCGAGTTATACGAGAGGTCCCAATGGATTGCCATTGCACGGATGTTTTGCATTTCCACACTTCCGTCCAAATTAGCGTTTTTGAAAACCAGCGGTGGCGGCCTGGCCGGGCGGGTTGAGGGGCGGATGCCTCTGCTAGGGTGAAGTGGGCTCGTGTAAAAGCCACTTTGCCAAAGGGAGACATCCGCCTTGAACCGA
>DATKSZ010000135.1:0-45837 GCA_035531375.1 Terriglobales bacterium
ACTCTACCCGCGTCTCCCCGCTCCCCTCATACTCCCGCGCCACCCGGTAACGCCGCTCCCGCTCCGTTTCCCCTTGCCTCATCCACCCACTTCACCATCAACCCACACCCCTCCGCCACCTGGTTTGGCTGGACGCATACGGTTTAGCAGCATCACGTCTCCCGCGGCGTTTTTTTGAAGAATCGCTGAAATGGTGGAGAGGGCCCAATGCGAGCCCATAACGAAACCGCGGGCTAGCTGCGGCGCAGGGCTTCAGCGGGGTTGGAGCGGGCCGCCGCGCGGGCCGGGAAGAAGCACCCGACGGCCGCCGCCAGGGCCAAGAGCGCGATGGCCACGGCGATGGGCTCGGCCTGTTCGGTGGCAACCGCTCCCAGCCAGTGCACCAGCAGCGGACGCAGCTCTGTCGCGGCCACCGCACCCGCCGTCGCACCCGCCACCACCGCCAGCACCAGGTTGCGAGTGAGATGCCACGCCAGGCTGCCGGCGGGCGCGCCCAGGGCGGAGCGCACCGCCAGTTCGTGCCCACGCGCCTCGACCGTTGCCGCGGCCACCGCGTACACGCCCTGAAGGCAGAGAGACAGCCCCAACAAGGCCAGCAAGAACATGCCCGTCATGCGTGCCAGCGGGCGCGTGACCGTCGCCTGCCAGCGCGCCTGCATGGTCGAGACATGGGAGATTTGTGCCGGGGCGGACAGCCCGGCCAGCGCCTGGCGGGCTAAGGCGGCGGCGGCCATGGGGGAGCCATTCGTGCGGAGGATCACCTCGCCGCCCAGGGTGTATGAATGCGACTCGGGCAGGTAGGCGGTGGGCACGGGCTGCTGGTACCAGAAACCATTGAAATTGCCAACCACGCCAACCACGCGGTAAGGATTCTTGAACGCGGTCCCGAACGCGATTTCTGAGCCCACCGCCCGCCGCGGCGAGGGCCAGTTGCGCTGGGCCATCTCCAGATTGATGATCACCGCCGCCTCGCCGCCCGGACGATTGTCGGCTTCGTCGAAGCTGCGCCCGAAGAGAACGGGAATCCCGAGCGTGTTGAAGAAGCCGTTAGATACCGCCATGGGCGCGGTGGCGGCGCGCTCGGTGCCGGCCCCGTCTCCCCGCTCCATGAAATTCGCGGGCGCTCCCAACGGCGGGAACTCATCCGCCAGGGCGACGGCCTGGGTACCCGGGAGCGGTTGCAAGCGGGACAGTATTTGCTGATTGAAGGCAAATGTCTGGGTGTCGGAGATGGCGGCGTCTTGACGCGGGCTGACCGAGAGCAGCACTGTGTGGCGTGGCGCAGGGCCAAGGTTGGCAGCGGAAAGCGTGGCGTAAGTCCGGGCGGCGAGCGCCGCTGCCGCCAGCAAGCAGATGCCGATTCCGGCCTGGGCGGCGAGCAGCACCAGGCGCCAGCGACCCCTGCCGCCCCCGCCGTCCTCAAGCCCGGCATGGCACGCTAAGGCGAGCGCCGAGCCCTGCCCGTCGGCTGCGGCCACCAACAGTGCCGACCAAACCAGCGCCAGGGCCAGCGCCGAGGCCGCGAAGCCGAGCAGAACGCCCAAATTCAACGGCGGCGGATGCGGCAGGGGCGCGCCAATGCCGGCCGCCGGAACCAAGTGCGCCAGCCCGCGCAACAGCGTAAGGGCAAACGCCACGCCCAACCCCAGCGCGAGCAGCATCAGCACGCATTTCTCCGCCGCCACCTCCCTCCACAGGCGCCAGCGGCCGGCGCCCAGCGCGGCTCGAATGGCGATCTCGCGCCGCCGCCTGGCGCCCTCGGCGACCATCAGGATGGCGACATTGACACAGCCCACCAGGAACACCAGGCCCACGCCCAGCGCCAACAGTCCCATCGTGCGCCGCGCCGGCCCCTGGGCGATCGCCTCCATGCTCTCCACCACAGGCCGTCTGCGGCGCTCGAAGCGGTAGCGCCGCCCCAGCTGTTCACCCACGACGGTGAGCGCGGCCTGCGCTTGCGCCATAGCAACTCCGGGACGGAGCCTGCCCAGGGCGAACAAACCGTACGACTTCCGCGAGAGGCCGCTCACGACTTCTGGCATCACGAACCACACGTCGACGTCCGCTCCGCTAAAGAACGGCAGCGGGAGGGTCGAACCGGTCGGCAGCACGCCCACGATCCGAAAGCGCTCCTCGTGCTTTCCTGCCGCGTTCTCCGCCAGCCCGACCGTCGCGCCTAGGACCGCGGGGCTTCCGCCGTATCTTGCCCGCCACAACCGATTGCTGATCCATGCTGGTGCGGTGGCGCCTGCGCTGGCGCGCTGATCGCCGGGGCGCCAACCGCGACCCAGAACCGGGTTTATGCCCAAGGCGCTGAACGCGCCCGGCTGGAGGCTGTAGGCGGTGACCTGCTCGGCGCCGCGGTGGTCGAGCAGCCAATAGCTATCCATGTCAAAAGCGTCGAAAGCACTGAAGGCGCCGGTCGTCGCGCTGGCAAAATCCGCGATGTCGGGCGGAGACAGCGCCGCGACTGGCGCGCCCGACTGGATGCGCTCCCACACCGCCACGAGCTGGGACGGCTCCCGGTACGGCAACGGCTGGTAGCCAAGCGTCAGCATCAGGCTCACCACCGCCGCTACCGCACCCATGCCGACCGCAATGGTCAGGCCATATTGGGCGGTCAGCAGAGGGCTCCGCCGCCAACCTCGTACCCACGCACCGAACTGGGAAGCCCTCATTCCACCGGCCGCTCGCAAACGTGGCTGCTTCCCCCGTTATAGGTGCACGTGTTGCAAGCTTGGCCGTTACACTCGGTGCCCCCATTGAAGGTGCAGGTATTGTCACAGGTCGCCGGATGGTCGGGGGACGCCGAGGCAACCACGGCTAAGGTAGCGCCGACAGCCCCAACCGACAGCGCCAAGAGGCCGGCAAGCATAAGATTCAGGGCAGTTTTTTTCATGCTTTCTCCTATTCACTTGGTTTGGTCGTGTTCGATCATAGACAACGCTTGAGAAACATCGCTGGGGGCAAGTCCGCCTAAATGCGACCACTGTACCCGCCCGTCGCGGTCCAGCAGCACGAGCTGCGGCACCACGCGAGCGTCGTAAAGGAAAGCACTCGACGCCAACTGGGTCAGCAGCACCGATTTTCCAATGCCGCTCTCAGCGAGATACTTTGGCGCGAATCGGTCGCCAGTGTCTATATAGACCATCCGCAACCGGCTCGGCGCCATTGCCTGCACGGTCAGCATGGCACGCCAATTTTCCTGGCAGTGGGGGCACTCCTTTGTAGATGTGTAAACCAGCGTCGGGCGCCGATCCCTCTGGTAAGCTATCTTCTGAGGATTGCCGAGCCAATCCTCACCCTCCAGCGGCGGCTCCAAACTGCCCGTTCTGGGCGTCAGCAGCAGCACATCATCGGCAACCGCCCTACGCAGTTCAATGTTTTGTCGCAGCGCGAGCAGCGAGGCCGCCACCAGCAGCAGGTCAAGCGCGATCAATCCCGCGACCACCCCGAGATGCAAGCTCAGGCGGCGCGCCAGCGCCGCCAGGAGCACGCGAAACGCCATGGCTCATCTTCCTCGGCTCCCCACTGGCGCGTCAAGCCGCATTTTGTCCCTTTTGTGTTCCAACTGGCCCAATCGGCCGCCGCGCAACTGGGTTGGCGACTTCCCGGTAGCTCGGCGGACATAGCGGGCGAAGGCGGCCGCCGAAGCGAAGCCCAATTCGGTCCATGCCTCTTTGAGCGATCCGGCCGGTTCTGCGGCGAAAGCACGACCGAGCCGCGCAAGCACCACCTCTTGCTTGATCAGAGCCAAGCTGAGGCCGCTTCCCTCCAGCGCGCGCCGCAGCGTGTGCCGGTGGACGCCTAATCGCCGGCTGATCTCCAACTCCGTCAGACGCGGATGCTCTCGCGCCAGTATCCCCACAAGCTCTGCCAGTTCCTGCCGCTGATAGGCCATGGCTGCTCCTACGGCCGCATCATAACACGATCTGACATCTTGTTGCTCCCGCCGGGGAATGCGGGCGGGCGGGGCGTATGTGCTTGCCGCCTCGCGAGGCGTACTGTCGTTGGGTGGTAAACAAAAACATCGAGTTGCGGGCCACATGGTGCGGTGGCTGTAAATGTGAGATCCCCTGGTCTGTGCAGTTCCAACGCGCCAACGGCGCCCGCGGTCTCGCCGTAATCGGCGTGTCGCTGGACGACGGCGGCTGGGCCGTGGTCAGGCCATTCGTCGCCGACGCCAAGTTCCCCTACTGCATCCTGCTCGGGAACCAAGCGACGGCGCGAACATTCGGAATTGGCACGATGCCCGACACCTTCCTCATCGACCGCTACGGCAATCTCGCCACCGCCTACCGCGCGGGCATCGTGAACAAGGCCAACATCGAAGCCAACATCCGGCGCCTGCTCGCCGAAAAGCCACCCCCGGCCCAGTAGCGCTGTTTGCCCCGCGCCTGGGTCACACCGCACGCACCGGGCCGCTCCGGCCAGAGCGAAACCAGGATCGTCATCACCCCTCCCGCCGCCGGGATGCGGCTTATCCCCAAGAAAAGCCGCACGCTTTCGCGCAGGAGCTGGGTACAGCTATCCTGGTTTCGCTCTAGGAGCAGCCCTCACTTCCCTGCAGGGGCTGTCGTGCCCGCGATCAGCGGCGGCAGCACGCCGGTGGAGCGGTAGGCGGCACTGAGTTGGGCGAAGCGGCGGCTCTGGCGCTGCCAGTACAGACGCTCGACATCGTAGCGCACCAGGATGTTTTTCAAGAAGTAGGGGGTGTTGCCCTCAAGCCACAGCGCCTGGTACTCGTCCGCTAGACTGCTCACGCCGTCGCGCATGTCCTGCAGGAGGCCGTTGATGGAGTTGACCGTGCCGAACATGTGGCCCACCTCGGCGCGGGTGGCGCCCGGGGCCTGGGCCTGGGCGTACAAGGCGGCGATGTCGTGGGCGTAGATGGCCTTTTCTCCAAGAAAGTCGAAGCGGCGGGCGCCGAACTCGACTGGGTCGAGCAGCTCTTGGTTGCGGCGCGCCTGGGCGCGATGGGCGGCGAGCGAGTCCATGACGCCCTCGGCCAGCAGGCGGACTTGGTGGGCCACCGGCTCCATGCGGTTGTAGAGCTGCTGGCCGTTGGGGCTGAAGGCCTGGTGCCACATCAGGCTGTCGGCGCCGTCGCTGTGGATGGCTTGCTGCAGCGCTGCATGGATGGCGTCCAGGTCCTCAATCTGTTTTTCGAAGTCGTGGCCATCAGCGCGGAACATCGCCCAGTCGTAGGCGTTCTGGAAGCGGGCGAGTTCGGGCTGGTCTTCCCAGCCCACCGCTCCACCGTAGGCGATGCCATACCAGGTGAAGTCGAACATGCTCTCGCCGTCGTCGTCCCAGGAGGTGTTGATCAGCCCGGTGGCGCCGAGGCGGCGGCCGTCGCGGACGAAGCGCCGGATATTGATGAGCGCGCTGTTGAAGTTGGGAAAGATGCGGCTCCAGTTGCTCACCCCCGGCGCCACCCAAGTCTCCAGGCCGGCGTCGGTGAAGGGACGGATGAGCGGCGCATAAGAGGCGCGGACGCCATAGTCCCAGGGAACCGCGATCATGTCCTTGGGCAGCTCGCGCAACAGCTCGGGGTGTGCCTGGGCGATGTCGCCCCAGAACAGAATCTGGCGATGGTAGGGCCGCAGCTTCTGGTCAATGTCCTTGAGATAGTTCAAGTAGAGCGGGCCGGGCCCCTCGGACTGCAGCATCGCCTGCGAGCGCCCCGAGCCCAGGCCGGCGGTCTCGTCGGCGCCGATGTGGAAGAACGGGCCGGGAAAATCCTTGTCGAGTTCGCTGAACATCTGCCCGATGAAATCGAGCGAGGCGGGCACGGCGGGCGAGAGGATGGCGCCGTAGGGGGTCTCGACCAGATTCTGGTACTCCTCCTCGCGCAGGCCGAGGTGGAGGTGGCCGAAGGCCTCCTGCTCGGGGATGACAGTGATGTGGTAAAGCCGGGCGAGAGCGACGATCCGGGCGGCCTCGGCGGGCGTGATGGCGCCGCCGGGGACGCTCCACGAGGGCAGGCTGGCGTAGGCGAAGGTGTTCTCGAAATAGAGCACCAGGGCGTTGACCTTGAGCTCGGCCAGCAGGGGCAGGTCGCGCTGGAAGGCGGCCAGCGAGGGGATGGCGCCGCGGCTGAGGTCGGGCTGCACCGCGCGCCAGCGCAGCGCCGGCCAGTCCACAATCTTGACGGCGGGAAGGGTGGCGGCGGCGCGCCCAGTGGGATGGATCAACTGGCGCAGCGTCTGCACGCCGTAAAAGACGCCGGCGTCGGTGCGGGCGATGACGATGGCTTGCCGGGGCGTGACCCACACCACGTAGCCCTCGTCCCGGGCGGCGGCGGGAAAGGCGAGGTGGGACTGCCGCAGCAGCCGGCGCCCCAGCGCGGTGTTGGCGCGGGCCAACACGATGCGGGCGCGCGGGCTGCGCGAAATGGCCGGGTGCAGGCGGTCAATCTGCCGCAGCTCGGCGGCCAGCGTCTGGGCGGCGAAGCGATCTGCGGCGCTGCCAGAGGCAACCCCGATGCTGACGTAGCGGGCCAGGCGCAGCACCCCGCCCTGGCGTGCCAGTTGGCGCGGGTACGGGACCAACGCTAGATCTTGGGCGGGCAGGGCGGCGGCCAAGGCCAGCATCGCCAGCGCCAGTGGGAGCATCCGGCGCCGCCCTCTGCGGGTTCTCAGAGACGGCGGCATGACTAGTGGTCCCCGGCGGGAGCGGAACCTCCCAGGCGAAGGAAGGCAGGCACGTCCAGGTCTTCGGGGCCGGCGGGGGGCGGGGCGGCCATTGGCGCATGCGTCTCCGCTCCGGCGCCGGCGGCGGCGCCGCGCTGGTGGATGTACTCGGCGCGGAAGCCGGTGGCGATGACGGTGATCTTGATCTGATCCTTCATGGCCTCGTTGAGGGTGGCGCCGAAGATAATGTTGGCGTCCTCGTGCGCGGCGGCCTGGATCACGCTGCTGGCCTCGTTCACCTCCGAGAGCATGAGGTTGCTGGAGCCGCTGATGTTGATCAGGATGCCGCGCGCGCCCTCGATCGAGGTGTTCTCCAGCAGCGGGCTGGAGATGGCGGCGCGCGCCGCCTCGACCGCGCGGTGGGGACCGCTGGCGACGGCGGTGCCCATGATGGCGTACCCCATGCCCTGCATGATGGTGCGGATGTCGGCGAAGTCGCGGTTGATGATGCCGGGGATGGTGATGATGTCGCTGATGCCCTGCACCGCTTGCCGCAGAATGTCGTCGGCGATGCGGAACGACTCCATGAAGGGGGCATTCTGCGCCACCAGCAGCAGCCGGTCGTTGGGGATGGTGATCACCGTGTCCACCGCGCCCGCCAGTTCGCGCAGCCCCTGCTCGGCCTGGGCCATGCGGCGCTTGCCCTCGAACAGGAAGGGCTTGGTGACCACCGCCACCGTAAGCGCCCCGATCTCGTTGGCGAGCGAGGCGATGACCGGGGCCGCGCCGGTACCGGTGCCGCCGCCCAGGCCGGCGGTGACGAAGACCATGTCGGCGCCGTCGAGCACCTCCAGGATCTTCTCGGTGTCTTCCAGCGCGGCCCGGCGCCCCACCTGCGGATCGCTGCCGGCCCCACGGCCGCTGGTCAGCTTGCCGCCCAACTGGATCTTGACCGGGGCGAGCGAGAGCTTGAGCGCCTGGCTGTCGGTGTTGGCGGCGATGAACTCCACCCCATCCAGGTGGGCGTCAATCATGCGGTTGACGGCGTTGCCGCCACCGCCGCCCACGCCAATGACCTTGATCCGGGCGGCGGTGGCGTCGTCGTCCTCGAGCGAGAGGCGAATGGGGAATTCGGGGGTCACGATGTCCCAATAGTATACTGGCGACATGGGTGTTACCGAGAGCGAGAAGATCTGGCACAACGGCAAACTGGTGGCGTGGAACGACGCCCGCATCCACGTCCTCTCCCATGTGGTCAGCTACGGCTCGGCCCTCTTCGAGGGCATGCGCTGCTACGCCACCCCGCAGGGCCCGGCGCTGTTCCGGCTGGCCGACCACATGCAGCGGCTGCTCAACTCAGCCAAGATCTACCGCATCGCCGTGGGCTATGACCGCGCCCAGCTCGAGCGGGCCTGCATCGAGCTCATCCACGCCAACCGCCTGCCCCAGGCCTACGTGCGCCCCATCGTGCTGCGCGGCTACGGCAGCATGGGGGTGGGGGTGAAGCCGGGGGAAAACCCGATCGAGGTCTTCATCGCCGCCTGGAACTGGGGCGAATACTTGGGCGGAGCGTCGCAAACCCAAGGGGTGGACGTGCGCGTCTCCTCCTGGCAGCGCATCGCTCCCAACACCCTGCCCGCCATGGCCAAGGCCGCCGCCAACTATATGAACTCGCAGTTGATCAAGCAGGAGGCCTACGCCGACGGCTACGCCGAGGGCATCGCCCTCGACGTCAACGGCCAGCTCAGCGAGGGCAGCGGCGAGAACCTGTTCCTGCTGCGCGAGGGCAAGCTCTTCACCGCGCCGCTCAGTTCGTCGGTGCTGCCCGGCATCACCCGCGACTGCGTCACCCGCATCGCCGCGGAGATGGGCCTGGAGGTGGTCGAGCAGCCGCTGCCGCGGGAGACACTGTACATCGCCGACGAGGTGTTCTTCTGCGGCACCGCCGTCGAGATCACGCCCATCAAGTCGGTGGACCGCATCCCGGTGGGCAGCGGCAGCCGCGGACCGGTGACCGAGGCCATCCAAAAGCGCTTCTTTGCCCTCGCCAAAGGCGAGGCCCCCGACATTTACGGCTGGCGCACCCCAGTAGCGGAGCTCGTGGCCCAGCGGTAGCGCCGTCACTCCGCTCTCCGAGCGCGCGCGTAGCTGCCAGCCGCAAGCTGCCAGCCCTTCCCCAACTACGCCTGGCTGTAGTGGGTGGCGACGTACTCTTCCAGGATGCCGATGAACTCCTGCGCCAGGCCTTCGCCGTGCAGGGTCTTGAACAGCCGGCCGTCCATATACACCGGCGCCTTGGGAGCTTCAAAAGTCCCGGGGAGGGAGATGCCCAAATTCGCCTGGCGGCTCTCCCCCGGACCGTTGACGATGCAGCCCATCACCGCCACCGTCATCTCTTCCACGCCGGGGTAGTCCCGCTTCCACTCCGGCATGCGGTCGCGGATGTGGCACTGGATCTGCTCGGCCATGGTCTGGAAGAAGGTGCTGGTGGTGCGGCCGCATCCCGGGCAGGCGGTGACCTGGGGGGTGAAGCTGCGCAGCTCCAGCGACTGCAGGATCTGCTGGGCCACCCGCACCTCCTCGGCGCGGTCGCCGTGGGGGGCGGGGGTGAGGGAGACGCGGATGGTGTCGCCGATGCCCTCCTGCAGCAAGATCGCCATGGCAGCGGTCGAGGCGACGACGCCCTTGGCGCCCATGCCCGCCTCGGTCAGCCCCAAGTGCAGGGGATAGTCGCAGGCGGCGGCGAGCAGGCGGTAGGCGCGGATCAGATCCTGCACCCCGGAGAGCTTGGCGCTGAGGATAATGTGGTCGTGGGGCAGGCCGTGGCGCTCGGCCGCCGCCGCCGACTGCAGGGCGGAGGCCACAATGGCGTCAATCATCACCGCCTTGGCGTCGCGCGGCTGCGGCTGGCGCGAGTTCTCGTCCATCATGCGGGTCAGCAGCGCCTGGTCGAGCGAGCCCCAATTGACCCCGATCCGCACCGGCCGGCGGTGGGCGATCGCCACCTCGATCATGGTCTGGAAGTTGGCGTAGTCCTTGCGCCCGATGTCGGCGTTGCCCGGGTTGATGCGGTACTTGGCCAGGGCGCGCGCGCAGGCCGGAAACTTGGTCAGCAGCAGGTGGCCGTTGTAATGGAAGTCCCCAATGAGGGGCACCTCGCAGCCGCGGCGGGCCAGCCGGGCGGCGATCTCGGGAACGGCCTCGGCCGCCGCCTCGGTGTTGACGGTGATGCGCACCAGCTCCGAACCCGCGCGCGCCAGATCTTCGATTTGCTGGGCGGTGGCGGCGGCATCGGCCGTGTCGGTGTTGGTCATGGACTGGACCACGATGGGATGGCCGCCGCCCACCACCACGTCGCCAATTCGGACCGCTACCGTCGGCCTGCGCAAGTTCCTACCCTCCCCTGCCTCCATCCTAGTTCTTTATCACCACCGCGCGCACGATGTCGTTGTACACCACCACGGTCATCAGGATCAGCAGAAAGGCGAAACCCGCCTGGTAGACGCGCTCCTTGATGCGCAGGCTGATCTCGTGCCGAAGGATGGACTCGATGAACAGGAACAGGATCATGCCCCCGTCCAGCACGGGAATGGGCAGCAGGTTGAGAATCCCCAAGTTGAGGCTGATGAGCGAGGTCACCGAGAACAGCGGCAGCAAGCTGGAGGCGCGGGCGGCGTCGCCGGTCACCGAGGCGATGCCCACCGGGCCTTGCAGGTTCTGGATGGAGGCGTGGTGGGAAACGAGCTTGCCCACCAGGTCCAGAATCACCATGCTGTACTGCTTGTTGTCGGCGAGGGAATGCTTGAGCGCCTCGGAGAAGGGGAGCTTGAGGAAGGTGGTGTCGCTGACAAAGGCGGCGCCGATCATCCACTGGCGGCGACCCAGGTTCTCCTGCAGCACGGGCGTGACCTGCAGGCTGAGGGCTTGGCCGCCGCGCTCCAGGTCGAGCCGCACCGCGTGGCCGGCCGTGCCCAGGGGAGGGCCCGCCGGGCTGGGTTGGACGGCCTGGATCTGTTCGATCAAATTGCCGGGATCGAGCACCGGGGCGCCATTGACGCGCAGCGCCAAATCGCCGTCGCGCAGGCCGGCGCGCGCCGCCGGCGAGGCGGCGGTGATGGCCCCAAACCGGGTGGACTGTTCCGGCGCCACGCCCACCAGCGGCGGATTGTCCGCACCATCGGACTTGGGAGTGAGCTGGGTGTGGATGAGCGCGCCGTTGCGCTCCACGGTGACGCCGATGGCGTGGTCCACCGAGACCGCGGTCTTGAGAAACACCGTCTCCCAGTCCGGCTGGGCGACGCCATCAATCTCCACAATGCGGTCCTGGGGCTGAATGCCGGCCTGGGCGGCGGGCGAGCCGGGCTGCACCTCCGCCACCACGGCGGGCTGGTCGAGTACGGGGTTGTGCGGGTACTCGCGCATATAGACTGGAATCAGCAGCCCCACCGCCAGCACGGCGTTCATGAAGGGTCCGGCGAAGGCGATGATGAAGCGCTGCCAGCGCGGCTTGGAGAGGAACTCGTCGGACCGGCCGCTGGGCTGGTCCATGGGGTTCTCGCCCGCCATCTTCACATAGCCGCCCACCGGCAGCAGGCTGATACGGTAGTCGGTGCCGCCCACGGTGAGGCCGAACAGCCGCTTGCCAAAGCCGAGCGAGAAGGTCTCCACCCGCACGCCAAAAGCCTTGGCGGCAAGAAAATGGCCGAGCTCATGGACGAAAACGATGACGCCCAGCACCACCGCCACCGCCAACGTGTTGACAAGAATATGGTTCATGCTCAGCTAAACCTTGCCAGCAATTCGGTTGCCACTCGGCGGGCGCGGGCGTCCAATTCCAGCACCGCGTCCAAATTCTCCATCGCCGGCGCGCCCAGGCGCTGCAGGCACTGCTCCACCACGGCCGCAATCTGGGCAAATCCCAACCGGCCCGCCGCAAACGCGGCCAAGGCCACTTCATCGGCGGCATTCAGCACCGCCGCCGCGCCCCCGCCGGCCCGCCACGCCTCCCGCGCCAGCCGCAAGCAGGGGAAGCGCTCGACATCGGGCAGTCCGAATTCCAACTTGCCCACCTCTTCCAATTTTAACCGCATTCGGGCGGCGGGCAGGCGGGCGGGGTAACTGAGGGCATACTGGATGGGGGTGCGCATGTCGGCGGTCCCCAACTGCGCCATCACCGAGCCATCCACGAACTCGACCAGGGAGTGGACGATGGATTGCGGGTGGATGAGCACCTCCACCCGGTCGTCGGGCAAGCCAAACAGGTGGCAGGCCTCAATGACCTCGAAGCCCTTGTTCATCAGGGTGGCGGAGTCGAGGCTGATGCGGTCGCCCATGCTCCAGGTGGGGTGGCGGAGGGCCTGGGCGGGGGTGACCTGGGCCAGTTCGGCGGCGGAGAGCTGGCGCAGCGGCCCGCCGGAGGCGGTGAGCACCAGCCGCTGCACCTCCGCGGGGGCGCCGGCGCGCAGACACTGGTGGATGGCGCTGTGCTCGCTGTCCACCGGCAACACGGCGGCGCCGCTGCGGCGGGCCTCGGCCAGCAGCAGGCTGCCCGCCACCACCAAAGCCTCTTTGTTGGCCAGCGCCAAGTCGCAGCCGGCGGCCAGCGCGGCGTGGATGGCCTCCAGCCCGGCCACCCCCACGATGGCGGCCACCAGCATCTGCGCGCCGGAGGCGGTGGCCACGGCGCGCAGGCCCTCGCGGCCATGCAGGATCTCGACCTGGCGGGCGGCGGGGCCGAGCGAGCGCCGCAGGCGGGCGGCAGCCTCGGCGGTGCGCAGCGCCACCACGCGGGGACGCACGGCGGCGATCTGTTCCGCCAGGGCGGCGACGTTGTCGCCGGCGGCCAGGCCGACAATCTCAAACTGGCCGGGCAGGCTGCGCACCACATCGAGCACATTGCGCCCGATCGAGCCGGTGGAACCCAGCAGCGCAAGGCGGCGCGGAGGCGGCGGGGACATGGCGGGAGCAGTCAGGCGGCGGGCTCAGCGGTGAAGATAGGCTAAATAGTACCAGAGCACGGGCGCGGCCAAGAGCAGGGCATCCACGCGATCGAGCACGCCGCCGTGGCCGGGCAGCAGCTGGCTGGAGTCCTTCACCCCGGCGCCGCGCTTGAACAGCGACTCCGCCAGGTCGCCCGCCTGGGCAGCGAGGTTGAGCGCCAGCGCCAGCGGCACCAGCCGCGGCTCGGCCAGCCAGGCGGCCAGGGCAAAGCCCACCGACAGGGCGGCCAGCAGCGAGGCCGCCGCCCCCTCCCAGGTCTTGTGCGGGCTGACGCGGGGAGCCATGGGGTGGCGCCCGAAGGCGCGGCCGCCGTAGAGGGCGGCGGTGTCGCCCAGCCAGACCACCAACAACAGAAACACCAGCCACCAGCGCCCGAAGCCCAGCTCGCGGATGGCGCCCAGCACGCCCAGCAGCATGCCGGGATAGAACACGCCCAGCAGCGTGCTGCCGGCGTTGCCGCTGGCGCCGGCCATGCGTTCGGGCTGGCCCAAGGCGGCGATCAGCACCGCCAGCACGATGGCGAGCAGCACCGCGGTGAGCGCGGCCGCGGGATGGGGCAGCGCCAGGCAGAGCACCAGGGCGGCGGTGGCGGCCAGGCCCAGGCCGGTGTAGGGTTGCAGTCCGGCGGCGGCAGCCAGGGCGAAGAACTCGCGCCCGCCCAGCACCGCCAGCAGGGCCAGCAGCAGCGCGAACAGCCAGGACGGCGCCCACACCACCGCCCCCAGCGCCACCGGCACCAGCACCAGGGCAGTCAGGACGCGGGTCATGCCCCTCCGGCTCCGCCGGTGTGGGCGGTGGCCAGGCCGCCAAAACGGCGCTCGCGCCGCTGGTAGTCCAGCAGCGCCTGCAGCAGGTGGGTGCCGCGAAAGTCCGGCCACAGCACCGGCGTCACCCAAATCTCGGCGTAGGCGATCTGCCAGAGCAGGAAATTGCTCACCCGCAGCTCGCCGCTGGTGCGGATGAGCAGGTCGGGCTCGGGCAGGCTGGCGGTATAGAGGTGGCGGGCGAGGGCGGCCTCGGTGACCTGCAATTGGTCGAGGGCGCCGGCGGCGCGCGCCTCCTCCAGCAGCGCCTGGCAGGCATCCACCAACTCGTCGCGGGCGCCGTAGTTCAGCGCCAAGGTCAGCACCATGCCGGTGTTGGCGGCGGTGGCGGCCCGCGCCTGGGCCAGGTCGGCGCGCACCGCCGGCGGCAGCTCCTGCAGCCGGCCAATCGCCTCCAGCCGGATGTTTTGCCGGTCCAGGTTGGCGGTCTCGCTGCGCAGGTAGCGCCGCAGCAGGCGCATCAGGAACTTGACCTCGGCCTCGGGCCGCTTCCAGTTCTCCGCCGAAAAGGCATAGAGCGTCAGCGCCGGCAGGTGCAGCCGGGCGCAGGTCTCGACCGTGGCCCGCACCGCCTCCACCCCGGCCAGGTGGCCGGCCACGCGCGGGCGGAAGTGGCGCTCGGCCCAGCGCCCGCTGCCGTCCATGATCACCGCCACGTGGCGGGGCAGGCGCGCCGGGTCGAGCTGGCGCACGAGTTCGGCTTCCGCAGTCTCGCTTTTGAGGGCCAGAGACATCGAATCCTTCTATTATGGGCCGAACCCGCCCCCTAGCGTTCGCTCAGCCAGGCGATGACGTCGTCCACCGTGACCACGCCCAGGATGCGCTGCTGCTCGTCCACCACGGGCAGCGCCAGCAGGTTGTACTTGTTGAAGACCTCGGCCACCTCGCGCTCGCCGCGGTCGCGGTCCACCGAGATCGGGTCTTCGGCCATGGGGCGGAGGGGGCTGTCGGGGGAGGCCAGCAGGATGCGGGAGAGCGGCACCATGCCCATCAACTGCTGCTCGCGGTTGAGCAAAAAGACGGTGGTTTGGTTGTGCACCGGACCCTCGAAGGCGCGCAGCGCCGCCACCGCGGCGGCGGCGGGGGCGGCCTCGTCCAGGGCGATGAATTCCGTGGTCATGCGCCCGCCCGCGGTGTTCTCGCGGTACTCCAGCAGGTCGCTGACGTCCTCGCGCTCCTGCGCCTCCATGTCCTGCAGGATTTTCTCCGACTGCTCCTGGGGCAGCTCGGCGAGCACGTCGGCGGCCTCGTCGGGCTCCATCTCCTCGATGATGTCGGCGGCGCGCTCGGTCTCCAGGCCCTCCATCAGCGAACGCTGGGTGCGGGGCGAGACCTCGCCCAGGATGTCGGCCGCCACCTCGCTGTCGAGCGAGCCGAAGACGGCTTCGCGCTCGGCCGGGGCCAGCTCCTCCATGATGTCGGCGGCGTCGGCGGGGTGCAGCCGCCCCAGCGCCTGGTAGGTGATCTGCAGGCGCATGCGCCGGGCGGGGTCGGTCTCCACCAGGTCGAAGGTGCGCCAGGGAATGACCCGCGGCTTGAGCCAATCCGAGGCGGCGCGCAGCCAGGGGCGCGGCACCGCGCCCTGCAGCATGCGCCGCAGCGCCCCCGCCACCCCCACCTCCACCTGCTGGGCGCGCAGCTCCAGCCCGCCGCCGCGCCGCACCAGCTCCAGCCCGACGTCGTTCACCCGCACCACCTTGCGGCCGTTGACGTCAATGATCTGCTGGTCGAGCACGTCGCGGCGCAGCAGCAGGTGCCCGGAGTTGGTCTGCATCGGCACCGGGGCGGCGTGCAGCGGCTCCGCTGTCATGCCCTCCAGGTCCAGCCCCAGGATGCGCACCGGCACCTGCCAGAGGTTGCCATCGTGGCGATAGATCACCATCCGCACCAGGTTGGCGTCCTGCTCGGGTTCGATCACCAGCTCGCGCAGCCGTCCCATGCGGTGGCCGTCGGCGGCCCGCAGCGGCAGGTTGATGAGCTCGGTGAGAAAAAACATCCCGCACCAGTTTCGCACCGCCGGCTGCCTACCGAGCGGTAATTTCAGCCCCTCTTGCTCCCAGGGGGAAGCACGGCAACGGGAAAATGAGAGAAAATGGCTGCGAGGCCACGCTGCCATGACCACCCCTGCTCCCGACGCCAACACCATCGTCTGGTTCCGCGATCAGTACGTTCGGCTGGGGGATGCCCAAGTCAATATTCTGACCCACGGCTTGAACTACGGCACCGGGGTGTTCGAGGGCATTCGCGGCTACTACGAGGAGGGCGCGGGCGAGCTGTTCCTGTTCCGCGTCGAAGAGCACTACCAGCGCTGGAAGCAGAACTGCGGCATCCTGCGGCTGGGGGTGGGGCCGACGCCGGCGGAGCTGTGCGAGATCACCGCCGAGCTCTGCCGCCGCAACCAGTTCCGCAGCAGCGTCTACGTGCGCCCGCTGGCCTACAAGGCCTCGGCGCGCATCGGCGTGCACGCCGACGACAACGACGCCTACGCCATCGTGGTGGTCCCGTTTGGCGACTACTTCGCCGGCAGCGGCGGGCTGAAGGCCGGGGTGGTGTCCTGGCGCCGGGTGGACGACAACGCCATTCCGGGGCGGGCCAAGATCTGCGGCGCCTACGTCAACAGCGTGCTGGCGGGGGGCGAAGCCCGCGACAACGGCCACGACGAGGCCATCTTCCTGAACCAGGACGGGCACGTGGCGGAGGGGGCGGCCTGCAACCTGTTCATGGTGCGGCAGGGGGCGCTGATCACCCCGCCGGTGACCGACAACATCCTGGAGGGCATCACCCGCGCCAGCATGATGGAGCTGGCGCGGCGGGAGCTCAAGCTGAACGTGGTGGAGCGCTCGATCGACCGCAGCGAGCTCTATATCTGCGAGGAGATTTTCTTTGTGGGCACGGCGGTGGAGGTGGCGCCGGTGACGCAGGTGGACCACCGTCCGGTGGGCGGCGGCCAAGTGGGCCCCATCGCGCAAAAGCTGCGCGAGCTCTACGGACAGGCGGCGCGGGGCCGGCTGGCGGGCTACCGCCATTGGCTGTGGCCCGCCTATCGGGGCGCGGCGCAGCCGGCTGCGGTCGAGGCCATCCGTGGTTGAGGAAAATCCTCCGGCTCCCCCGGCTGCGGCGGAAACACCGGCGGCAGTTCCCCTCAACGAGGCCAGCCCGAGCCCCGAGGCGCCGGAGCCGAACCGCGGCGGGGCCGAAGCCGCGGCGCCGGCGGCAGCGCCCGGCCCGGGCACGCCACGCAAGCGGCGCCGCCGGCGCGCCCCACGCCGGGCCGGCGCCGCGAGCGGGCCTGCCGCACCCGGAGCCCCAGCCCGTCCCTCCCGCCCCGCCCCGCGCCCGCCGCTGCCGGGCGCACCCATTCCCGAGGCCACGCAGGGGCCCGACCCGCGCTTCGACTGGCGCCGCGTGGCGCGCCTGCTGCTCGCCTCGCGCGCCCTCGACCAACTGGAGGAGACCCAGCTCTACCCCGCCAAAAAGGTGCTCTACCAGTTCTCCGCCCGCGGGCATGAGTTGGGCCAGATTCTGCTGGGCACGCTGCTGCGCCACGAGCATGACGCCGCCAGCGGCTACTACCGCTCGCGCCCGCTGCTGCTGACGCTGGGGCTGAGCCCGGCCGACGCGCTGGCGGGCAGCATGGCCAAGACCGGCAGCGTGAGCGAGGGGCGCGACATCGGCGCCGTCTACAACCTGCCGCGGCGGCGGGGCGCGGTGGTGCTGCCCATGGCGGGCGGCGTGGGCACGCAATACACCACCACCGCCGGCTGGGCCCGGGCCATCACCTACTACCGCGACGTGCTGGGTGACGCCTCCTACCGCGGCGCCCTCGCCGTGGCGCTGGGGGGCGAGGCCTCGGTGGCCACCAACGGCTTCTGGTCGGCGCTGACGCTGGCCACCACCGAGCGGCTGCCCATGCTGTTCTATATCGAAGACAATGGCTACGGCATCTCGGTGCCGGGCGAGCGCCAGACCCCGGGAGGCAACATCGCCGCCAACCTGGCCTCGTTCCGCAACCTGCGGGTATGGGACGGCGACGGCGCCGACCCCCGCGACGCGGTGCGCTGCCTGACCGCGGCGGTGGAGGCGGCGCGCGGCGACCGCGCCCCGGCGCTGGTGCGGCTGCGGGTGCCGCGCCTGTGCGGGCACTCCGGCCAGGATTCGCAGGCCTACAAGAGCGCCGAACTGCTGGCCGCCGAGCGCGAGCGCGACCCCTTGCCGCGGCTGCGCGCCCACCTCGTCCCGCTGCGCATCAGCGAGGCGGAGTGGAGCGAGATGGAGGCGGCGGCCAGGCGCGACGTGGCGGCCGCGCTGGCCGAGGCCGAGGCCCGCCCCGAACCGGATCCACGCACCCTGGGGCGGCACCTGTTCGCGCCCGCCCGCCCGGCCGCGGCCCTGCCGGAGGTCCCTGCCGGGGCGCGCATCAACATGGTCGCCGCCATCCGGCGCACGCTGGAGTCGGAGCTGGCGCGCAATCCCAAGCTGCTGGTCTTTGGCGAGGATGTGGGTCCCAAGGGCGGCGTCCACACCGCCACCGAGGGCCTGCAGGCCGCCTTCGGCCCCCAGCGGGTGTTTGACACCAGCCTCTCCGAAGAGGGCATCATCGGTTCGGCGGTGGGGCTGGCGCTGGCCGGATTGCGCCCGGTGGCCGAGATCCAGTTCCGCAAGTACGCCGATCCCGCCACCGAACAGCTCAACGACTGCGGCACGCTGCGCTGGCGCACCGCCAACCGCTTCTCCGCCCCGGTGGTGGTGCGCATCCCGGGCGGGTTTTTCAAGTGCGGCGACCCCTGGCACAGCCTCTCCAGCGAGGTCACCTTCGCCCATGCCCTGGGCTGGCAGGTCTTGTTCCCCTCCAACGCCGCCGACGCCGTGGGGCTGCTGCGCACCGCGCTGCGCAGCGACAACCCCAGCATCTTCTTCGAGCACCGCAACCTGCTCGACGGCGCCCCGGCGCGCCGCCCCTATCCCGGCGACGACTTCACCCTGCCGCTGGGCGTGGCCCACCTCGTCCAGCCCGGGGCGGAGCTCTCCGTCGTGACCTGGGGGGCGATGCTCGAGCGCTGCCTCGAGGCCAGCGCGCGCTTCCCCGGCCAAGTCGAGATCCTCGACCTGCGCACCCTGATCCCCTGGGACCGCGAGGCGGTGCTGGGTTCGGTGCGCAAGACCGCGCGCTGCCTCATCGTCCACGAAGACACCCTGACCGCCGGCTTTGGCGCCGAGATCGCCGCCGTGGTGGCGCAAGAGGCGTTCCTGGCGCTGGACGCGCCCATCGAGCGCCTGGCCGTGCCCGACCTGCCCATGCCCTACAACGTCGGCCTGATGGAGGCGCTGCTGCCCAGCGTGGCCACCATCGGCGAGGCCATGGCGCGCCTGCTGGCCTTTTAGCGGGCGCAAGCCAATCTAGACCCGCTCCAGCACCACGGCGATGCCCTGCCCCACGCCGATGCACATGGCGCACAGGGCGTAGCGGCCGCCTTGGCGGCGGAGCTGGTGCACGGCGGTCGCGGCCAGGCGGGCGCCGCTGGCGCCGAGCGGATGGCCGATGGCGATGGCGCCGCCGTTGGGATTGATCCGGGCGTCGTCGTCGGCGAGGCCGAGCGCCCGCAGCACGGCCAGCGCCTGCGCGGCGAAGGCCTCGTTGAGCTCGATCACGTCCATCTGCGCCAAGTTGAGCCCGGCGCGGGTCAGAACCTTGCGCGATGCCGGCTCCGGGCCCATGCCCATGATGCGCGGCTCGACTCCGGCGACGGCGCCCGCCACCACCCGGGCCAGCGGGCGCAGGCCGTGGCGGGCTGCTGCGGCGGGCGAGGCCAGCAGCAGGGCGGCGGCGCCGTCGTTGATGCCGCTGGCGTTGCCCGCGGTCACCGTGCCGGTGGGCTTGACGATGGGCTTGAGCTTGGCCAGCGCCTCGAGCGTGGTGTCGGGGCGGGGATGCTCGTCCAGAGCCACCACGCGATCCTCCCCCTTGCGCTGCGGGATGCGCACCGGCACGATCTCGCCCGCAAAGAAGCCCTCCGCCTGGGCCCGCGCCCAGCGCTGCTGGGTGCGGTAGGCGAATGCATCCTGGTCGGCGCGGGAGATATGGAACTGTTCCGCCACATTCTCGCCCGTCTCCGGCATGGAGTCGGTGCCGTAGCGGGCGCGGAGCGCCGGGTTGACGAAGCGCCAGCCGATGGTGGTGTCAAACACCTCGGCGGCGCGGCTAAAGGCGCTGTCGGCCTTGGGCATCACGAACGGCGCCCGCGACATGCTCTCCACCCCGCCGGCGATCATCACCTCGGCCTCGCCGCACTTAATCGTCCGCGCCGCCTGGACCAAAGCCTCCAGGCTGGAGCCGCAAAGCCGATTCACCGTGGCGCCCGCCACTCCCACCGGCAGGCCAGCCAGCAGCGCCGCCATGCGCGCCACGTTGCGGTTGTCTTCGCCCGCCTGGTTGGCGCAGCCATAGACCACGTCTTCGATGGCGGCCGGATCGAGCCCGGCATTGCGCGCCAGCAGCGCGCGCAGGGGGCGCGCGGCGAGGTCGTCGGCGCGCACCGCGGCCAGCGCGCCGCCGTAGCGGCCAAACGGGGTGCGCACCGCATCGCAGATGAGGGCGTCGGGCATAGGTCCTAGCCTAGCAGAGGCGGCCTAGGATCCGCCGCCGGCCACCTGGCCATGGGCCAGCGCGGCCACCAGCGCCACCCCGCCCATCAGATTGCCGGCCAGCACCGGCAGCAGGAACGCGGTGAACAGGCCCGCCCACGGCTCCGCCCCGACAAAGACCAGGTAGAACAGCGTGGTCGAGCCCGCGATCACGTGGCTGAAGCCCGCCAGCCCGATCACATAGGTGAGGATCACGATGATCCACACGCGGCTGGA
Source organism: Terriglobales bacterium (assembly GCA_035531375.1). Taxonomy (GTDB): domain Bacteria; phylum Acidobacteriota; class Terriglobia; order Terriglobales; family SCQP01; genus SCQP01. The sequence continues at coordinate 20,318 of DATKSZ010000135.1, forward strand.
CGCGGCCGCCGGCAGCAGCCACACCATAAGCCCCACCAGCCAGCCGGCGAAGATCGAACGCCACAGCATGGTGCCCATGGGAAGGTTCAAGTATTTGAACCCGAGGCTCAGCAGCACGGCGCGCAACCCGGGCGCCAGCACATGGGTGCGCGCCAGCACCAGCCCGAAGGCCGCGGTGCCGAGCAGGTTGGTCAGCAGCACGATGCCCCACAGCCGCAACACCGCCAGCAGCGTCTTGCGGTTGCGCCGCACCAGCAGCGGCAGGATCGCAGTAAGCGTGTTTTCGGTGAAGAGCTGCTGGCGGCCCAGGATGACGATGAGGAAGCCCAGGCAGTAGCCGAAGCGCGAGATGAGCGGGCGCCAGGGACGATCGGGCAGGTGCGCCTGCAAGAGCGCCTCGGCCACCAGCGAGAAGCCAATCGAGAGTCCGGCGGCGAAGCCCGACCAAGCCAGCGCCTGGGGCGAGCGGCTGAGTTCGTCGTCGCCCTCGCGCCGGATGGTCTCATAGACGACGTTGGCCCCGATGGCCAAGCGCTCCTCCACCTGCGCGAGTTCGGCGCGGGTGGAGATCGGCCCTTCGGCCTCGATGGCCTCGGACCGGGGGAGGCGAGGTTCCTCCGTGGGCTCGGGATTGGGCACAACGCCCCCCTTCCCCCGCTTGGATGCAGGCCCTAGAGCCGGGCGTCCAGGCGGCGCGAACGGCCGCGGAAGAAGGCGATCGGCGCGCCAACCTGGTTGGTGACGGCGACATCGTAGACGCCGCTGCGTCCCGCCAGCGCCTGCTCGCGCGCCTCGGCGGTGAGCTCGTCGCCCAACTCCACCGGCGCCAAATACTCGATCGAGCAGCCCGCGGCGACGGCGGGGTAGCCGTGGCTGTTGCAGGCAAAGGCAAAGGCGGAGTCGGCCAGGGCAAAGACGAAGCCGCCGTGGCAGGTGTTGTGGCCCTGGATCATGTCGTCTCGTACCCGCATGCGCACCCGGGCGTACCCGGGGCGGGCATCGAGCAGCTCCATCCCCATGGCCTGCGAGGCGCGGTCGCGGTCGAACATCGCCTCCACCTGGGCCAGCCGCTCACTCATGGAAGCGGCCTCCGCGCCAAGCAAGCTGGCGGATGCGGGGCGAGACACGGTAGCGGTCTTCCCCGTAGAAGGCGGCCAAATGGACCAGCGCGGCCTGGACGCGGGCGATGCCGAGCCCATCGGCCCACTCCAGCGGGCCCAGGGGGTAGTTGACGCCCTTGCGCATGGCCAGGTCCACGTCGGCGGCCGAGGCGATGCCGTAATGGAGGGCGTCGGCGGCCTCGTTGATCAGCATTGCCACCGTGCGCAGCACCGCCAGCCCGGGCAAGTCGCGCAGGATGGAGACGGCGAAGCCGGCCGCCTGCAGCGCGCCAATCGCGGTGGCGCGGCTGGCCTGGTGGCAGTGGGGCGAGAAGGCCACCGCCAGGCGGGTGGCGGTGGCGTAGTCGAGGGCGAGGTCCACCACCACGGTGGGCTGCAGGTGCTCGGCGCTGGCCTCGAGTTCGGCGGCGGTGCGGCCGTCGCTGGCCCGCAGCACAATATCGGTGGGCAGGTGGGGGCTGCGCACCACCTCGACCCCGCCGCGCTGCAGGCGATCGGCCAGGGCCTGGGCGACGGCGTCCTCCCCGGCCACGGCGACGCGCTCGGGCACCGGGGCCAGCGGCTCGGTTTGGGGCGCGGGCGGGGGCGCGCCCTCGCCGTAGAGGTAAAAGCCGCGGCCGCGCTTGCGTCCCAGCCAGCCCGCGGCCACCAGTTCCTGCTGCAGCAGCGAGGGGGTAAAGCGGGGGTCGCCGAAAAACCCCTCGAAGACCGAGCGGGTGACGGCGAAGTTGACGTCCTGACCGATCAGGTCGGTGAGTTCGCACGGCCCCATGCGGAAGCCGCCGGCCTCGCGCATCACCGCATCCAGGGTGGCGGGATCGGTGGCCTGCTCCGCCAGCAGGCGCAGCCCCTCGGCGTAGAAGGGGCGGGCAACGCGGTTGACGATGAAGCCCGGAGTGGAGCGGGCGCGCACCGGCGCTTTGCCCCAGGCGCGCGCCAGCGCCGCCAGTTGGTCGAGCACGTCGGGGGCGCTGGCCACGCCGCCGACGATCTCGACCAGCTCCATCAGCGGCGCCGGGTTGAAAAAATGCATCCCGGCGAGGCGCTGCGGCGCGCGCAGCGCGGCGGCGATGGCGGGGATGGCGAGCGAAGAGGTGTTGGTGGCAAGCAAACAGCCCGGCGCGACCATGCCCTCGAGCGCGGCAAAGAGCTCGCGCTTGGCGGCCAAGTCCTCGACGATGGCCTCGATCACCAGCCCCGCCGGGGCCAGATCGGCCAGCCCGCCCACGGCGCGGAGGCGCCCGCGCGCGGCGGCGGCGGCCTCGGGGGCGAGCTTGCCCTTGGCCGCCAGCTTGGCGAGCATTTCGCCCACCGAAGCCACCGCCGCCGCCGCCGCGCCGGGGCGGTTGTCGAGCAGCAGCACCGGGTGGCCGGCGGTCGCCGCCACCTGCGCGATGCCCGCGCCCATGGCGCCCGCGCCCACAATGCCCACTGGCATCCGCCCGCTCATCGTCCTTGAAATTGCGGCGGCCGCTTGGCCAGGAACGCCGCCACTCCTTCCTGGTAATCGGCCGAGTTGCCCAACTCGCGCTGGAAGTCGCGCTCGACCTCGAGCTGGTCGTCGAGCGTGTTGTCGGCGGCGGCGTAGATCGCCTGCTTGGTGCGGGCCAAGCCGCGCGTCGGCGCTTTCGCCAGCCGCGCCACCAGGGCCTCCACCGCCGGCATGAGTTCGGCATCGGGCAGGGCGCGCCAGATCAGCCCCCAGGCGGCGGCCTGTTCCGCCGGCAGCTTGTCGCCCAGCAGCGCCAGGCCCATCGCCCGCGCCGTTCCCACCAACCGCGGCAGCACCCAAGTCCCGCCGGTGTCGGGGACCAGGCCCAGCATGCAGAAGGGCTCGTAGAAGACCGCCGAGTGCGCCGCCAGCACCAGGTCGCAGGCCAGCGCCAAATTGGCGCCGGCCCCGGCGGCCACGCCGTTGACGGCGCACACCACCGGCAGCGGCAGCGCCCGCAGGCTGCGCACCAGCGGGGCGTAGTACTCCTCGATGGAAGCGCCCAGATCGAGCTTGCCGCCGGGCGCAACGGCTCGGTCGCCCAGGTCCTGGCCGGCGCAGAAGGCGCGGCCGGCGCCGGTGAGCAGCAGCACCCGGGCGCCCTCGGCGCTGCGCGCCAAGGCGTCGCGCACCTCCAGGTGCATGGCCACGTTGAAGCTGTTGAGCTTCTCCGGGCGGTTGAGGGTGAGGCGCGCCACCCCGTCGCCGACGGCAAAGGCAATCGTTTGATAATCAGGCATCTGGCTACCTGTTCTTGAACTTGGGCTTGCGCTTCTCCGCAAACGCCGCCATGCCCTCGCGCCGGTCCTCGGTGGCAAAGGTGGATTGGAAGGCGCGGCGCTCGAAGCGCAGCCCCTCGGCCAGCGGCATCTCGTAGGCGGCGTTGACGCTTTCCTTCACCATCATCACCACCGGCAGCGAGAGGCTGGCGATCTTGGCGGCGACGCGCACGGCCTCGGCGCGCAGCTCGGCCAGCGGCACCACGCGGCTGACCAGGCCGGCGCGCTCGGCCTCGGCGGCGTCGAGGCGGCGGCCGGTAAGGCACATCTCCATCGCCTTGGACTTGCCCACCAGGCGGGTGAGGCGCTGGGTGCCCCCGGCGCCCGGCATCGTCCCGATCAGGATCTCGGGCTGGCCGAAAACGGCGTTGTCGGCGGCGAGGATGAAGTCGCAGGCCATGGCCAGCTCGCAGCCCCCTCCCAGGGCAAAGCCGGCCACGGCGGCGAGGATGGGCTTGCGCAGCGCCCCCATGCGCTTCCAGGCGGCGGCGCGGCCATGCGGGAAGTCGGCCAGGAACAGGTCCACGAAGCTGGTGTCTTGCAGCTCCTTGATGTCGGCGCCGGCGGCGAAGGCCTTGTCGCCGCCGGTGAGCACGATGGCGCCGATGGCGGAATTCTCTTCGAAAGCCGCCAGCGCCTCGCCCAGCTCGTGCACCAGCGGCGTCGAAAGCGCGTTGAGCGCCGCCGGACGATTGAGGGTGATAATGCCCACCCGGCCCTCGGTCTCCACCAGGATGGTTGCGTAGCTCATGGTTCGGACTGCCTCCGTTTGAAGAGCGGTTCGAATTTTTCCACCGGGATGCGCGGACGGTTGGCCTCGGGCGCGGCCAGCGGCTCGGCCGGGCGCAGGCTGGCGGCGCTGCGCCGCACCAGTTCCTGGTAGGCGCGGATGCCCTCGTCTTTCCAGGCGATCTCGTCGGCGGTGAGCTCGCGCAGCACCCGCGCCGGGGCGCCGACCGCCAAGTGGCGCGCCGGAATGGTCACGTTGGCCTTGACGAACGCCATGGCGGCCACGATGGCATCGTCGCCGATCTCGACCCCGTCCATCACCACCGCATTCATGCCCACCATGGCGCGGCGGCCGACGCGGCAGCCGTGCAGCACGGCGCCGTGGCCGACGTGGCCGCCGGCGGCGATCACCGCGTCTTCGGCGGGAAAGCTGTGCATCACGCAGCAGTCCTGCAAATTGCTGCCGGGCTCCAGGATCAGCCGGCCAAAGTCGCCGCGCAGCGAGGCGCAGGGGCCGATGTAGCAGCCCGCGCCCACGATCACGTCGCCGATCAGCACGGCGGTGGGGTGGACAAAGGCGCTCGGGTCCACCGCGGGCACGATGCCGTGGATGGAGTAGATCTGCGCCATCAGGCGATAGGGGCGCGGCTCTGCACCACGCGGAAGCGGCTGGCCACGAAGGCGGTGTCGGTGAGCGCGGCGTTGGCGGCGGGGTTGGCCCCGGTGCCGTGGAAGTCGCTGAAGGCGGCGGACTGGTTGACCAAGACGCCGCCGGTGAGGTTCTCCGACAGCGGCACGCCGGCCTCGCGCGCCAGCGCGCGCGCCTGCGCCAGCACCGCGGCGGAGGTGGAGTACACCGACAGCGTCAGGGCGCCGTGCTCGCGGGCGGCGCGCCCCGCCAGCGCCAGGCTCTCCTCGGTGGAGGCGGTGGCGATGACGAACGCCACCGGGCCGAAGACCTCGTGCATGAAGGCGGTCTCGTCGGCGGCGGTGGTGCGCAACAGCAGCGGGGTGCGCACCCGCGCCCCCGGGAACTGGGGGTGGGCGAGGGCCTGGCTGTCGGCCAGAATCGCCTCCGGGGGCGCGCGCCGCGCCTGTTCGAGGCGGGCCAGTATGCCGTCGTTTTGGATCGCGCCCAGGACCTCGACCGCGCGCGCCGGGTCGCCCAGCAGCTTCGCCAGTGCCTGCGCCAGGCCAGTCGCCACCTGCTCGAAGTCCATCGGCCCCTCCGGCGTCGCGATGCCGCCGCGCGGCACCAGCACGTTCTGCGGGGCGGTGCACATCTGCCCGGAGTAGAGCGCCAGCGAGAAGGCGACGTTGCGCGCCAGCCCGGCAAAGTCGGCGGTCGAGTCCACCACGATCGAGTTGACCCCCGCCTTTTCGGTGTAGACCAGCGCCTGGCGGGCGTTGCGCTCCAGCCACTCGCCGTGCGCCGGGCTGCCGGTGAAATCAATGATCTTGACCTCGGCCCGCAGCGCCAGCCGCTGCGGCAGGTCGTCGCCCTCGGCGTGCGCCGCCAGCGTCACCACGTTGGGGTCGAAGCCGTTCTCCGCCAGCACCTGGCGCGCCACCTCGACCGTGATCGCCAGCGGCAGGGTGGCGGCCGGATGGGGCTTCACCACCACGGCGTTGCCGGTGGCGAGCGAGGCGAACAGGCCGGGGTAGCCGTTCCAGGTGGGGAAGGTGCAGCAGCCGATCACCAGCGCCAACCCGCGCGGCACCAAATCGAAGCGCTTCTCCAGGCGCAGCGCCGGGTTCTTGCCCTGCGGCTTCTCCCAGATGGCGGTCTTGGGGATGCGGCTCATCTCCTGCCAGGCGTAGGCCACCGCCTCCAGGCCGCGGTCTTGGGCGTGCGGCCCGCCTGCCTGGAAGGCCATCAGAAACGCCTGGCCGGTGGTGTGCATCACCGCGTAGGCCATCTCGAAGCTGCGCTGGTTCAGCCGCGCCAGGATCTCCAGCGCCACCCCCACCCAAGCCTCGGCACCGGCTTGGCGCCAGGCCGAGTCGGGGCCGGAGGCGCGCTGCGCCGCCGCCAGCAGGGCTTCGACGTTGACCTTGGGGTAGCGGATGCCGAGGCGCGGGCCGAAGGGGGAAACCTCGTCGCCGACGTCGCCCACCTCGTCCGGCTGCGCGGCCAGCACGAAGGCGTGGTGCAGGCGGGCCTCATAGGCCGCCTGCCCCCGGGCGTTGGCCTCCTCGCCATAGGCCTTGGGGCTGGGCATTTCGGCGTAGGGCGACCAGTAGCCGCGCTGGTTGATGGCGGCCACCGCCTGCTCGAGCAGGGCTTGGTGCTGGGCAAACAGCGGATGTGGCAAGGCTTCCTCCACACGGCCAGACTAGCAGCGACGCCTAGCGGCGGCGCCTAGTCCTGGTCAAAATCCACCACGACCTCCTCGGTCACCGGATAGCTCTGGCAGGTGAGGATGAAGCCGCGGGCAATCTCATAGTCTTCCAGGGCAAAGTTGCCGTCCATATCCACCTGGCCCTGCACTAGTTTGGCACGGCAGGTGGCGCAGACACCACTCTTGCAGGAGTAGCGCAGGTCCACCCCGGCGCGCAGGCCGGCGTCGAGCAGCGACTCCTTGCCCCGCACCACGGGAAAGCGATAGTGGCGGCCGTCGAGGATGAGCGTGGCCTGGCAGCGGTCGGCGGCCGCGGCCGCCATCGCGGGCAGGCGCTGGCGCTGCTGGTTGGCGGCGAACGGCTCGATCTTGATCTTGGCCTTGGGGTAGCCCCAGCCCGCCAGCGCCGCCGCCAAATCGCGGTTCATCTGGTTCGGGCCGCACAGGAACACCGCCTCCATCTGCGCCAGCGGCCCCCAGGGGCGCAGCAGCGCCTCAACCTTGTCCGGGACGAGGTGGCCGTTGAGCAGTTCGAGATCCTGCTGCTCGCGGCTCATGACATGCACCAGGATGAATCGGTCGAGGAAGCGGTCCTTGAGCTCGGCCAGTTCTTCGCGGAAGAGGATGGTGCTGGAGGCGCGGTTGCCGTAGAAGAGGGTGAACTGGCTGCGGGGCTCGCTCAGCAGCGTGGTCTTGAGCACCGAGAGCACCGGGGTGATGCCGCTGCCGGCGGCGATGGCGAGCCAGGAGCGGGCGGCGGCGGGGTCGAGCGGGACGTGGAAGAGCCCGGCGGGGGCCATGGCGTCCAGCTTGGCGCCGGCGCGGAGCTCGTCGTTGGCCCAGTTGGAGAATAGTCCTCCGGGCTGGCGCTTGATCAGGATGCGGAGCTGCTCGTCCTGCACCGCGGCGCAGATGGAGTAGGAGCGGCGGGCCTCTTCGCCCCCGATGCGGGCGCGGACGTTGAGGTGCTGGCCCTGGGTGAAGCGAAAGGCGGCGCGCAGCTCCGGCGGCACGCGGAAGGCGACCACCACCGCCTCGCGCGTCTCGGCCCGGACCTCGGCGACCTCCAGGGTGTGGTATTGGCTCATCAGTGCGGCTTGAAGTAGTCGAAGGGCTCGCGGCAGGCGCGGCAGCGGTGCAGCGCCTTGCAGGGGGTGGAACCGAACCCGCTGATGCACTCGGTGTCGCCCGAGCCGCATTGCGGGCAGGGCGGCGGGGCCGAGAGCTGCAGCAACTGCGGGGGCGCGATGCCAAACCGGCGCAGCGCTTCCCTGCCCCGGGCGCTCAGCCAGTCGGTGGTCCAGGCCGGGGCGAGCCGGGTCTCGATGCGCACCCGCTCGATGCCGCGGCCGCGCAGCGCAGCCTCGATGTCGTGGGCGATCACGGCGGTGGCGGGGCAGCCGGAGTAGGTGGGGGTGACGGTGACCACCAGCTCGGGGCCGCGCCAGGTCACCTCGCGCACGATGCCGAGGTCCACCACCGAGATGACCGGCACCTCGGGGTCGGGCACCGCCTCCAGCCACTCCCACACCTGGGCGGGAGAGATGGCGCCGGAGCCTACCATTGTGCCCCCGGATAGGCGCGCTGCAGGAACTGCATCTCCGCCAGCAGCAGCCCCAGCTTCTCGCTGTGCACCCCCTGCTTGCCGCCGCGCTGCATCCAGCCCGCGGCGGGCACCTCCAGGGTGGCGCGGGCGAAGGTGGACTCGACCTGCTGCCGCCAGGGGACGCCCACCGCCTCCAGATCGAAGCCAGCCTCGCCCAGCGAGGCCTCGACCGCGTCGGCGGCCAACATCTCGCCGGTGTAGGGCCAGAGCTGGTCGGCGGCGGCTTGCATGCGGCGGTGGCTCTCCTCGGTGCCGTCGCCCAGGCGGACCACCCAGTCGCGGCTGCGCTGCAGGTGGTAGGCGACCTCCTTCACCGCCTTGGCGGCGATGTCGCGCAGGCTGGGGTCGCTCGCGCTTCCCAGCGCCTCCAGCAGCGGCAGGTGCCAGGCGTCGAAGTAGAACTGGCGGACCATGGTGTGGGCGTAGTCGCCATTGGGCTGCTCCACCAGCAGCAGGTTGCGAAACTCGCCGGCGTCGCGCAGGAAGGCGAGCTGGTCCTCGTCGCGGCCGCGCCCCTCCAGCGCGGCGGCGTGGCCCAGCCACAGCCGCGCCTGGCCCAGCAGGTCGAGCGCCACGTTGGTCAGCGCCAGATCCTCCTCCAGCACTGGCCCACGGCCGCACCACTCCCCCAGCCGTTGGCTCAGGATCAGGTCGTTGTCGCCGAGGCGAAGGCAGAATTCGAATGCCGCCGGGGCAGCCATCTAGAGGTTCTTCACCTCCGGGGGAACGTGGTAGAAGCCGGGATGGCGGTAGACCTTGTTGTTGGCGGGCTCGAACAGCGGCTCCTTGTCGCCGGGCGAGCTGGCGGTGATCGCCGCCGAGGGCACCACCCAGATGCTCACCCCCTCGTGGCGGCGGGTGTAGACGTCGCGGGCGTTGGCCAGCGCCAGGGCGGCGTCGGGGGCGTGCAGGCTGCCCACATGCTTGTGCGCCAGGCCGTGCTGGCTGCGGATGAAGATCTCAAACAGCATGCGCCCCCTCCTGCTGCTTGCGCGCGTGGGCGTTGAGCGCCTCCCGCACCCAGGCGCCCTCATGGTGCGCCTGCTGCCGGGTGGCGAGGCGGTCGCGGTTGCACGGACCGTGGCCGCGGATCACCTGGTGGAACTCCTCCCAGGCGATGGCGCCAAAGTCGTAGTGTCCGCGCTCCTCGTTCCACTGCAGCGCCGCGTCGGGCACGCGCAGGCCGAGAAAATCGGCCTGGGGCACAGTCTGGTCCACAAACTTTTGCCGCAGTCCGTCGTTGGAGACCAGCTTGATCTTCCACTGCATGGACTGGGCGGAGTGGCTGGACTGCTCGTCGGGCGGGCCGAACATCATCAGCGACGGCCACCACCAGCGGTTGAGCGCGTCCTGCGCCATCGCCTTCTGCGCCGGGGTGCCGCGGCAGAGCACGCGCAAAATGTCGAAGCCCTGGCGCTGGTGGAAGCTCTCCTCTTTGCAGATGCGAACCATGGCGCGGGCATAGGGGCCATAGGAGCAGCGGCAGAGCGGGATCTGGTTCATGATGGCGGCGCCGTCCACCAGCCAGCCGATGGCGCCGATGTCGGCCCAGGTGAGGGTGGGGTAGTTGAAGATGCTGGAGTACTTGGCCTTGCCGCTGAGCAGGTCGGCGATCAGGTCGTGGCGCGAAACCCCGAGCGTCTCGGCGGCGCTGTAGAGGTAGAGGCCGTGGCCGGCCTCATCCTGCACCTTGGCCAGCAGAATGGCCTTGCGCTGCAGGGTGGGGGCGCGCCCGATCCAGTTGCCCTCGGGAAGCTGGCCGACGATCTCCGAGTGGGCGTGCTGGGAGATCTGGCGGATCAGGGTCTGGCGATAGCCCTCCGGCATGGCATCCTTGGGCTCGATTTTGATGCCCTCGTCAATGCGCGCCTGAAAGCTCAACTCCGTCGCCGTGGCGGTCCCCATGACTTCATAATACGCCTGCTACACTGGGCTTTATGTGGACCCTGGCGCTCGAGACCACCACCGCGCACGGCAGCCTGGCGCTGCTGCGGGGCGAAACCGTGGCGGGCGAACGCCGCCTGGAGTCGCAGCGCACCTCGGTCACGCTGTTTGGCGCGCTCCAGAGCCTGCTGGCCGAGCAGGGCGTGGAGTTGGAGGGCGTGGGCCTGTTCGCGGTGGCCGACGGCCCGGGCTCGTTCACCGGCGTGCGCCTCGGCCTGACCGCGGTGAAGGGCCTGGTCGAGGTGCTGGGCGCGCCCGCGGTGGCCATCTCCACCTTGCGGGCGGTGGCGGGCGTCACCGCCGCGCCCACCTTGGCTGCGCTCGACGCCGGCCGCGGCGAGGCCTACTACGGCATCTATTCCGCCGAGGAGGGGGGCCCGGAGGAGGAGGGCTTGGAGTCGCTAGAGGCCCTGCGCGAACGCGTGCGCCGCCTGGGGCTGCGGGCGGTGACGCCGCAGCCGGCGCTGCAGGCCGCCTGCCCGGAACTGGAGTTGGTGGGCCCGCTCTTGGCCCCAGCAGTGGGCCGGCTGGGCCTGGCCGCCTTCCGCGCCGGCCGCGCCCACCCGGGGCCGAATGCCGCGCTCAGCCTCGATGCGCGCTACCTCCGCCGCTCCGACGCCGAGCTCTTCGCCGCGGTTCCCTGATGGCGGAGGCGCTCCGCATTCGGCCGGCACAGCCGCAAGACTTGGAGGCGGTGGCGGCGCTGGCGCGCGACTGCTTTGGCGCCTCGGCCTGGAGCCGCGCCCAGTGGCAGGCGATTCCGCCCCTGCGCCTGCTGCTGGCCGAGACCCCGGCCCACGCCTGCGCCGGCTACGTCGTCCTGCAGTGGGCCGCCGACCAGGCCGAGCTCGAATCGCTGGCGGTGCGCCCCGCCTTCCGCCGCCAAGGGGTGGGCCAGGCGCTGCTCGCCGCCGGCCTCGCCGCCGCCCGCGCCGCCGGCGTGCGCCAGGTCTTCCTGGAGTTGAGGGAGAGCAATGCCGCCGCGCTGGCCTTCTACCAGCGCCACGGTTTTCGATCCACCGGCCGCCGCCCCGGCTACTACCACAGCCCGCCGGAGGCGGCGCTGCTGCTGCAAGCCGAGCTCGGCTAGCTTCCCGAACTAGGTTTGCAGTTGCCGCATGGCGTCCTTGACGTGCAGCTTCAATTTTTTCAGCCGCGTGGCTTCGATCTCATCATCGGCGCTGAGGTAGCGCTTCTGCGTGAGTTTTTGGAGTTGGGAATCGAGCGAGGAGTGCTCGGCGGCCAATTGAGAATAGTCCTGGATCTGATCCAAGGCGATGCCCTCCGGGTTCCCGAACATGCCCACGCTACCACCGCTCCGTGGTAGGATCAAGCCCACCTTGGACGGCGCCCTCATCGTCAACAAACCCCCCGGCATGACCTCCCACGATGTGGTGGCCAAGCTGCGGCGACTGACCGGGGAACGCTCCATCGGCCACTTGGGCACGCTCGATCCCGGCGCCAGCGGGGTGCTCCCCTTACTGCTCGGTAAGCTGACCCGGCTGGCGCAGTTCTTCCAGGGGCGGGAGAAAGAGTACCGCGGCGAGATTCGCTTTGGTTTTGCCACCGACACCTACGACGCCCAGGGCACTCCCGCAGGCGTCGTAGTGGAGCGGACTCCCACGCGGGAGGAGATTGAGGCCCTGCTGCCGCGGTTTCGCGGCAAGCTGCAACAGCTTCCGCCGCCCTACTCCGCCAAAAAGATCGCCGGGGTGCCGGCCTACAAGCTGGCGCGGCGGCAGCAGCCGGTGGAGTTGTCGCCGGTCGAGGTCGAGGTGCGCGCCTTCGAGCTGGTGGACCTGGAGGGCGAGCGGATGCAGTTCCGCGTGGTCGCCTCCACCGGCACCTACGTCCGCACCCTGGCGCACGACCTGGGAGCGGCGCTGGGGATGGGGGCGCATTTGAGCCGGCTGGAGCGGGTGCGCGTGGGCGAGTTTGGCCTCGACGCCAGCCACACCCTGGAGGAGCTGGCGGCGATGGCGGAGGCGGGCACGCTGCCTACCGCCCTGCTGCCGGCGACGCGCCTGCTGCCGGAGTTTCCCGCCGTGGTGGCGCCGCCCGAGGCGGTGGCCAAGCTGCTGCACGGCCACGCCGCCAACCTGCCCGAGTTCACCCGCGCGCCGCGGGTGCGCGTCTTCGCCAGCAACGGCCAACTGCTGGCGCTGGCGCGGCGGGTGGCGGGCAGCCTGTTCCATCCCCAAGTCGTGTTTCCGCCCGATTAGAGCCCCGCCCGCGTCGCTGCGGCGGCGGAAAGCCTGGATGGCCTCGGGCCGCGCTACCATGGCAGATATGCCCGAAGCCGCTTCTGCCGCCGCCTCCGCCCGGGGCCTGACCACCACCGAGGCTCCTTTCATCGAGGCCGCCCAGCGCGACGGCCAGATGTATATCCACCAGCCCTACGAGCTCTACAGCGAGGAGAACCACGAGGCTTGGCGGCGGCTGTTTGCGCGCATGCAGGGGCAGTGGCGGCTCTACGCCAACCCGCATTTCCTCAACGGCATTGACTCGCTCTGCTTCGACGCCACCCAGGTGCCGCGGCTGGAGGAGGTCAACCGCTTCCTGGCGCCGCTGACCGGCTTCCGCGCCCGGGCGGTGAGCGGCTACGTGCCCGCCTTCGAGTTCTTCGATTGCCTCAGCAGGCGCGAGTTCCCCACCACCATCACCATCCGGCGCGCCGACCAGCTCGACTACCTGCCCGAGCCCGACATCTTCCACGACATCGCCGGCCACGTGCCCATGCACACCGACCCCAAGTTCGCCGACACGCTGGTGCGCTTCGGCAACTGCGCCCACACCGCCGCCCGGCTGGCCGAGCAGGAGCGCGACCCGGCGGTGCGGCGGCAGCGCCTGACCAGCATGATCAAGGCGCTGGCGCGCTTCTTCTGGTTCACGGTCGAGTTCGGGCTGATGCGCAGCCCCGACGGCCTGCGCGCCTATGGCAGCGGCCTGCTCAGCTCCTACGGCGAGCTGGAGCACAGCCTCCAGGCCCCGCTGGTGCAGCGCCACCCCATCCAGATGGAGTGGGTGGTGAACCAGGGCTTCGACTACCACCACTACCAGCCCCTCTTCTTCGTGGTGGAGTCGTTCGACCACCTCTTCCAACTGGTGGACGAGCTGGAGCGCTGGCTGGCCGAGGGCAGGCTGCTCAACGTCGCCCCCGGCGCCCCCGACATCAACGACGCCGACCAGAACAGCTTCCTGCGGGCGGAGTAGGCCGCCTCTAGTTCTTCATCCCCGCCTTCGGGTCTTTGATGTTCAACCGGCCCTTCCAGCGCTCGGCGTCCTGCGGGCCGGTGGGCCCCAGCTTCCCCACCACCGAGGCGAACAGCTTGGCCGGGTCGTAGACGCGCCCGGCCTTCATCACCAGTTGCACGCGCTTGGTGTTGGTGATGTCCACCAGCGGATTGCCGCGCACCACGAACAGGTCGGCGTATTTGCCCACCTCGATGCTGCCCAGCTTGCCCGCCACGTTGAGGGCGCGGGCGCCGTTGATGGTGGCGAAGCGCAGCGCGTCGGCGGGGGGAATGCCCGAGAGCACAAACGTCTGCAGCTCGCGGTCGGCGCCAAAGCCCTCGAAGTACTGTCCCCAGCTCGGATGGTCGGTGCCGAGCGTAATCCAGTCGCGCCCGCCGGCGTCGTAGAAGGCCTTGATCTCCCTCTGCTTGACCTCGAAGATGCGCTGGAACTGCATGTTCGGCTTGCGCGGGTGGCTGGCCACCACCGTGCGCGCGTAGGGGGTGAGGAACTGCGACTCCTGGATCCAATGGCGAAAGACGGGCGAGGTCTGGGTGCCAAAGTAGCCGAAGGCGCTGATGGTGGGGTCGTAGAACACATGCTGGCGGATGAAGAGGCGGAACTCGGCCCGCACCGCCGGCTGGTTGAGGTTGAGCGATTGCAGGGTGGCGTAGATGGAGCGGGTGGGGGGAATGTCGTCGCCGCCCATGAAGTGCTCGAGGCGGTCAATGCCCATCAGGATGGCGTCGCGCGGGTTGACGGTGTTGCGGTAGCCGGAGTCGAGGTGGGCGGTGACGGTGAGGCCGTGCAGGTGGGCCTCGTCAATCAGCGCCTGCAACTGCTCGGGGTGAATGCCCTTGGCCTTGAAGCCCTTGACCCCATGGTCGGCCCAGTAGTCCACCTCCTGCCGGATGCGCGCCGGCGTCTCCACCGCGTCGTTCCAGCCTGGCCGGGCGCTGCCGAAGTAGGGGCCGGAGTTGAAGATGCGCGGCCCGATCTGCTGGCCCGCATCAATGCGCTCGCGCGCCCGCATCATCCCCGCCGGGTTGATCTCGCCCGCCGGAAAGGTCGAGGTCACCCCGTTGGCCAGAAACAGCACCGGGTTGACGTGGTACTCGTCCACCCGCCCCTGGTTGTAGAGATCAATGGCGTAGTGGGCGTGCAGGTCGAACAGGCCCGGCAGGATGTACTCGTCCGGGGCGAGGGTGATCACCCTCCCGCGCGAAAGGTCGAGCTGGGCCAGGTCGGCGCCCACCGCCAGCAGCACCCCGGCGTGGACGATGATGCCGGTGTTGCGCACCGCCTTGCCCTGGGTGACGTCAATCCACCAGCCGCCGCGCAGCACCACATCGCCCGGGCGCACCGGAACCGGCGCCTGCGCCCCCGCGCCCGCCGCCAGCAGCAGCCCAGCCGCCGCCAGCGCCGCCAGACACTTCCCCACCCCGCGTCGCATCATAGAGCCTCCCGTCGCACTCTACTACACCCGCCGCTAGCCGAGCGCGAAGATCTCCAGTTGGCCGCCGCCGAGGAAGGCCACCAGGCTGTGCTCCAGGCAGGCGGCGAGGGAATGGTAGGCGAGCCCGACCCGGGCCTCGCCCACCAGTTTCAGGTCGGAGGTGCGCCACACGCGCAGCAGGTTGAAGTTGGCCTCGGCGTCCTCCTTCATGCACAGGAAGTACTCCGAGCCCAGGCCGAACTCCAGCACCGGCAGGGTGTTGGCCTCGAGCGGCAGCAGGTTGGCCTCGACCCCGGTCTCCACGTCAATCAGCGAGACGTGGCGCTCGTTGTTCTTGAAGTCCACCATCTCCACCGCCAGCAGCTTGCCGTCGGGCGAGAGGGCGTGGACGCCGGCGCCGATGCCGAGGTCGAGGTTGCCCTTCACCCCGCCCTGGGCATCGAGGCCGAGCAGGCGGAACTTGCGGAAGACGAGGTCGGCGCCCTCCACCTGCTGCACCTCCCCGGCGGCCTCGCGCCCGAAGCAGACCCAGCCTGCGCCGGAGCTGGCCAGGCCGCGCACCTGCAAGCGGTCGAGGGCGAGCGCGGGCAGGGCCTGGCCGGCCTCGAGGTCGGCCCCGCCGAGCCCATCGCCCTGGTTCCAGCGCAGCACCGAGCCGCCCGGGGCGAAGGCCAGCGCCTCCACCGGGCGCGCCGCCTCCGCCTGCCAGCGCGCCGCGCCGCTGGCGGCGTCGAAGGCCGCGACCCGGCCGCGGGTGGCGGGGTGGTTGTCGCCCACGTTGGCCGCCGCCAGCCAGCGCCCGTCCGGGCTGTAGCGCAACTGCGCCAGAAAGTCGGGGAAGGCGAACTCCGCCCGCGCCGCGCCGGTCTCGGCGTTGTAGGTGCGGAACTGCTTGTGCCCCACCGCGATCTCGCCCCCATCGGGGGAGAAGGCCATGCGGGTCAGCAGGTACTCTTCGAGCGGAAAGGAACGAACCGGTTCCAGTTGGATCATGAGGGAAGCACGCGGGCGACGGCGACGCCGTCGCGCAGGGGCAGCAGCACCGGGTAGAGCCGGGGGTCGCTGTACAGCAGGCGGTTGCACTCCACGATGGCGGCGGTCTCGCGCGAGCTGGGCGGCCGCGCCACCTCGCCCCGCCGCAGCACGTTGTCGGCGATGTAGAGGCCGCCGGGCCGGAGGCGCGGGATGGACTGGCGCAGCGCCTCGGGGTAGTCCTCCTTGCCGATGTCGCAGAAGATGATGTCGAACTGGCCGGGCGCCTCGGCCAGCATCTGCAGGGCGTCGCCCTGGCGGATGTGGATGCGCTCGCCCAGCCCGGCGCGGCGGAAGTACTCCGCCGCCTCGGCGGCGTTGGCCGGGCTGGAGTCGGTGTAGTAGACCTCGCCCCCCGCCCCCACCGCCTCCGCCCACCACAGGGTGGAGTAGCCGATGGCCGAGCCCAGCTCGAACACCCGCCGCGCGCCGGCGAGCTGCGTGAGCAGGCGGAACAGGCGCGCCACCGCCGGGCCGACGATGGGGATGTTGCGCTCCTGGGCCTGCTGCTCCATCTCCGCCAGCAGCGGCGAGCGGGCGGGCAGGATGCGGAGCAGGTAGTCGTCAATTTCGGGGTTGGTGATCATGGCGCCGCCTAGCCCAGGGTCTGGCCCGGGCTCAACTCCACTACCTCGCAGGGTGTGCCGGCGGCGGCGAGGTGGCGCCGCAGCTCGGCCGGGGTGCCGGCCAGCACCGGGAAGGTGCCGTAGTGCATGGGGATCACCGCCTCCACCCCGAGCAGCCGGCAGGCGTGCGCCGCCTCGTAGGGGTCCATGGTGTAGAACCCGCCGATCGGCAGGCAGGCGATGCTCGGCCGGTAGAGCTCGGCGATCAGGCGCATGTCCCCGAACACCGCGGTGTCGCCGGCGAAGTAGAGGCGCAGGCCCTCGGCAAACTCCACCACCAGCCCGGCGGGCTCGCCCAGGTAGACCGGCAGGCCGTCCTGCTCCGCGCTGGAGGAGTGGAAGGCGTGCACCATGGTCACCTTGGCGCCGGCCACCGCCGCCGTGCCCCCCTTGTTCATGGCGATCAACTGCGCCGTGGGCAGCCCCTGCTGGACCAGATACATCCCCAGCTCCACCATGCACACCAGCTTGGCCTGGGTGCGCTCGGCCAGCGCCACCGCGTCGCCGACGTGGTCGCCGTGGCCGTGGCTGAGCAGGATGGCATCGGCCGCGGTGGGCGACTTCTCATTGTCCGGGCAGCGCGGGTTGTGGTTGAGGAAGGGATCGAAGTAGAAGATTTTGCCGGCGGAGCGCATGCGGAAGGCCGCATGCCCCAGCCAGGTGATCTGCACGCCGTGGGTGTTTGCCATGGGATTTTCCTATGCCAAATATAGCCCGCCGTTGACCGCCAGGGTGTGGCCGGTGATGTAGCTGGCGCCCTCGCTGGCCAGAAAGGCCACCGCGGCGGCGACCTCGGCCTCGGCGCCGATGCGGCCCAGGGGAATGCGCTGCAGCAGTTGGGCGGTGGTGGCCTCGCCCAGCCCGGCGGTCATGGCGGTGGCGATGAAGCCGGGGGCCACCGCGTTGACCGTGACCTGGCGCGAGGCCACCTCCAGCGCCAGCGACTTGGTGAGGCCGATGAGGCCGGCCTTGCTGGCGACGTAGTTGGCCTGGCCGGGGTTGCCGGACTGCCCCACCACGCTGGCGATGTTGATGATGCGCCCCCAGCGCTGGCGGATCATGCCCGGCAGGGCCGCCTGGCAGAACAGGAAGGCGGCGGTGAGGTTGGTGGCCAGCACCGCCTCCCAGTCCTCGCGCTTCATGCGCAGCAGCAGTTGGTCGCGGGTGATGCCGGCGTTGTTGACCAGGATGTCGATCTGGCCGAAGTGGGCGGCGGCCTGCTTGACCCCGGCCTTGATCTCGGCCTCCTGGGCGACGTCGAGGGGCAGGACGAGGGCGGCGCCGCCGGCGGCGGCGATCTCGGCGGCCACCGCCTCCAGCTTGTCGCGGCTGCGGGCGGCGAGGGCGAGGCGGCAGCCGTCGGCGGCGAGGCGGAGGGCGATGGCGCGGCCGATGCCCTGGGAGGCGCCGGTGACCAGGGCCACCCGGCCGGGGGCGGCGGCCTCAGTCATCGCCCCTCCCGCCGCCCACCCGCGCCCCCAGCGCGGCCAGCGTCTTCTCCAGCGAGGCCACGTCCTCGACGTTGAGGCAGACCGCGGCGCGGTCCACCCGGCGCAGCAGGCCGGCCAGCACGCGCCCGGGCCCGACCTCGACGAAATGGGTCACCCCGCGCGCCAGCAGCTCCCGCATCGAGCGCTCCCACTGCACCGGGGCGGTGACCTGGCGGATGAGCGCGTCGCGCGCCTCCTCGGCCCCCTCGATCAGCTCGGCGTCCACGTTGGTCATCAGCGGGCGCTCGAGCTCGCAAAACAGGGTGTTCCACAGGTCCCACTGCAGCGTCTCCTGCGCCGGCGCCATCAGGGCGCAGTGGAAGGGGGCGCTGACCGGCAGCGGGATGGCCTTGCCGCCGCCCTCGGCGGCGAGGGCGCAGGCGCGCTCCACCGCCCCGCGGTGGCCGGCGATGACGATCTGGCCGGGGGCGTTGAAATTGGCGCAGGCGCAGACCTCGCCCTGGGCGGCGGCGGCGCACAGCGCCTCCACCGCCGCCGGCTCCAGCCCCAGGATGGCGGCCATGGCGCCCTCGCCCTCCGGCACCGCCTCTTGCATCAGCTCGCCCCGGCGCCGCACCACCTTCACCGCATCCTTGAAATCGAGTCCGCCGGCGGCCACCAGGGCGGAGTACTCGCCCAGGCTGTGGCCGGCGACATAGTCGGGCTCGACCCCGTGCTCGGCCAGCACCCGCGCGGCGGCGGTGGAGACCGCCAGTATGGCCGGCTGGGTGTTGGCGGTGAGCTTGAGCCGCTCCTCCGGGCCCTCGAAGCAGAGCTGCGCCAGGGGCTCGCCCAGCGCCTGGTCGGCGGCGGCGAAGACGGCGGCGGCGGCGGCAAAGCGGTCGCGCAGCTCGCGCCCCATGCCGGCGTATTGGGATCCTTGTCCCGGAAACAAAAAGGCGAGTTTGGCCATGGCGGGGGGTGGGGTCAGTCGGTGGGTACGGGCTGCGGGGCTTCGCTGGGGCGGATGCGCCCGATCTGGGTCTCGATCTGCTGGTTGATCTGCTGGGTGGCCGACTCGGCGGCCACCCGGATGGCGTTCTTGATCGCCTTGGCGGTGCTGCGCCCATGGCAGATGATGACGATGCCGCGCACCCCCAGCAGCGGGGCGCCGCCGTATTCGCTGTAGTCGAGCCGCTTCTTGAAGGCGGCGAAGGCGCGGCGCGACAGCAGGTAGCCCAGCCGGCTGGCGAAGGAGGCGGAGAGCAGCTCGCGCAGCAGCGAGCGCACCGTCTCCACCAGGCCCTCGCTGATCTTGAGCGCGACGTTGCCGACGAAGCCGTCGCAGACGATCACGTCCACCGCGCCGTTGTAAAGGTCGCGGCCCTCGACGTTGCCGATGAAGTTGATGGGCAACTGGCGCAGCAGGGCGAAGGCCTCGCGGGTGAGGTCGTTGCCCTTGATCTCCTCTTCCCCGATGGAGAGCAGGCCCACGCGCGGCCCGGGGGTGGCGTCGGTGCGGTCGCAGCCCAGGATCACGCGGTAGTAGATCTCGCCCATGACGGCAAACTGCTCGAGGTGGTCGGGGCGGCAGTCCACGTTGGCCCCGACATCAATCAGCACCGCGGCGCGCCCGCCGGCGGTGGGCACCACGGTGGCCAGGGCGGGGCGCTGCACCCCGGCCAGGCTGCCCAGCATGAACTTGCTGGTGGCCATCACCGCGCCGGTGTTGCCGGCGCTGACCAGCCCCACCGCGCGCCCCGCCTTCACCAGCCGGGCGCAGACGTGCACGCTGGAGTCGCGCTTGGTGCGCACCGCCCGCACCGCCTTGTCCTCCATGGTGATCACCTCGGAGGCGGGCACCACCTCGATGCGTTCGCGGTCGGCGGCGGGGTAGGCGGCCAGGGCTTGGCGCAGCGGCGCCTCCAGCCCCACCAGCAGGATGCGCAGGTTGTACTCGCGCGCCGCCGCCACCGCACCCGCCACCTCCGGCGCGGGGGCGGCATCGCTGCCCATGGCGTCCAGGGCGATGGTCAACGGGGTGGACATAGGGCTACCACCGGGGGCTGCCAGCGGATCTGCCGCCGCCGCCGGCGGCCGCGCGCCCTCCGGGGCGGACTACTTTTCCTTCACCGCCAACACTTCGCGGTCCTTATAGTGGCCGCACTGCGGGCAGGCGCGGTGCGGCAGTTTGCGCTCGTGGCAGTTGGGACACTCCGACAGCGAGCCGGCGGTGAGGTGGTCGTGGGCGCGGCGGGTCGAGGTGCGCTGCTTGGAGTGGCGTCGCTTGGGATTGGGCATGGCGGTGAGATCCTTTCAGGAGGGCTTGCGCAGCGACTTGAGCGCGCTCCAGCGCTCGTCGGCGGCGGGTGGGCAGGCGCAGGCGCCCTGGTTGAGGTTGGCGCCGCAGTGGGCGCACAGCCCGCGGCAGTCGGGCCGGCACAGCGGCTGCATCGGCAGCGCCAGCAGCATCTGCTCGCGCGCCACGTCGGCCACGTCCACCCCCGCCCCGGCGAAGAAGCCGACGTCGGTGTCGGGGGTATGGATCTCGACCTCGGCGCTCTCCCCGATCACCGATTCCGGCTGGAAGAGCAGGTCGAGGTCGCGGTCCACGGTCATGGCGATCGGCTCCAGGCAGCGCGCGCAGGCCGGGGCGATGTCGCCGTGCAGGTGGCCCTGCAGCCGCATGCCGTCGCCCGCCAGCCGCGCCTGCCCCTGGAAGCGCACCTCGCCGGATACCTCCGGCAGCGCCGCCAGCTCGGCCGGGTTGCGCTCGGCGGTCCAGCGCAGGTCGAAGGGCACCGGATGCAGGCGCAGGTCTTGGACTTCGATCAGCAAGGGATAATCCGTGGTGGGCGCCATAGGACTCGAACCTATGACCTCCGCCGTGTGAAGGCGGCGCTCTAACCAACTGAGCTAGGCGCCCGGAACCGATTCCAGTTTAGCAGACGGGGGCGGGCCCGGCCCGCCCCCGCCCGCGCGCTAGTACTTCAAGAACACGAACAAGAAGGTGTACAGCGCCAGCGACTCGATGAAGGCGAAGCCGATGAAGAACACGGTGCGGATCCCGTCCGCCGCCCCCGGATTGCGCGCCAGGCCTTCCTGCGTGCCCTTCAGCCCCATGCCCATGCCGATGCCGCACAGCCCGGCGGCGATGGACATGGCGATGGCGCCCATCTTCAGGCTGGAAAAATCCGTGCCGCCGGCGGCGCCGGTGGCTTGGGCGAACAGCGGCGAGGCGAAGCCCAGCAGCATCAGGCTGGCCAAGAGTCGAGGCATTTTTTTGCTGAACATAAAGACCGTTTGCACTCCTTGCACCATGAAATACCCGCAGGCGGTGGTTGCCGTATGCGCTGGGGCGTTACGGCCTCACACTGGACGGGCTGCTACACAACAGCCACGGCCGGCGCTAGTGCGCCTCGGCCAGGGCGCCGGCCAAGTAGACCATGGCCAGCACCACGAAAATGTAGGTCTGCAGCAGGGCCACGAACAGGTGCAGCCCCATGAACACGATGCCGGTGATCGGCAGCAGCGCCACAAACACCCCGATGATCAGGTCGCCGGCGAACATGTTGGCGTACAGACGCACGCTCAGCGAGAGCACCCGGGCCAGGTGCCCGAAAAACTCGATCACCAGCATCAGCGGCGCCAGCCACCACACCGGACCGAGAAATTGCTTGATGTAGCGGAATCCGTGCTTGCGGATGCCCACCGAGTGGTAGAGCAGGAACACCACCAGCGCCAAGCCGAGCGTGGTGCTGGCGTCGGCGGTGGGGGCCATGAAGCCGGGGATCAGCCCGATCAGGTTGGCCGCCAGGATGAACAGCATCAGCGTGAACAGGAAATTGAGGAAGCGGGTGCCGCTGCCGTGCCCCATCACCTGCTCGCCCTGGTCCTCGACCGCATTCCAGGCCACCTCGGTAAGGCCTTGCCAAGCCCGGGGCGCATCCACCGAGAGCCGCATGCCCAGCCAAGTGCCGAAGGCGGCCAGGATCAGCGCCACCAGGATCTCCATCGAAAAGGTGTTGTTGAAGGGAGCGCGGGGGTCGGCCGGATGCACGCCCAGCATCCCCAGGACGGCGCCCAGGGAGGGCCCCAGCACAACATTCAACCAGTGGGTGAACCAGAGCTGTGTTTCCATGTCGGTGTGCGCAAACTAAGACTGGCGGCTGCGGCGCCAGCCGCGGCCGGCCTCCAGGACTGTCCCGGCGATGAGCCCGGCGGGGGCCGCAAGCAGCCCTGCCAGCACCGCCGGGAACGGCACCAAGTGACTCATAAATATAGCATATAGCCCCACCGCCAGCAACGCCAAGCGGGCGGCAAAACGCACCCGGCCCAGGCGCGGGGGCGGCCCCAGCCGGACCAGCAGGCCGGGGTCGGCGGCCGCCTCCGGGCTGCGCTCCACGGCGTGGTACACCCAGCCGTGCGCCCCGGCGCGCAACCAGTGCAGGTTCAGCAGCGCCAAGCCGGCGCCCAGTCCCACGCCCGCGCCGGCCGCGCCTCCGGCCCCCAGCCACGCCCCCGCCGCGCCGGCCAGGGCGGCGATCCAGGCGGCGCGCAAGATGGTGTCTTCTACCTTCATGGGCGGAAGGCGGCGCGATAGATCTGCCAAAAGCCCGCAGCCATGCCCAGCGCCAAACCGATGAGCTGAAAGGTGCGGCCGGTGTGCCACCACTGGTCCAGCCCGTAGCCGATGGCGAGGCCCACAAAAATCGCCGCCGGCAGGATGGTGCCCAGCCCGGCGTAGCGTCCGATCTGCCGCCAGACGCTCCCTTGCGCTTTGGAATCCTCGGGCTTCATGGGCGGCGGCCACCCGCCGGCGCCGGCGTCAGTGCTTGATCGGCGGCAGCGGCTTGCAGGCGCCGCACTGCTTCCCGCTGATCGTGCCGGTGCTCAGCCGGGCGCTGGAGCGCGCCGGGGTGGCGAGTTGGGCCTCGTGGTCCACCAGCAGGCGCAGCTCCTGCTCGGCGATGGCGCCGGGGACGATGCGCCCGTCAATGAACAGCGTCGGGGTGCTGGTCACCCCCACCCGATTGCCGTTGGCGATGGAGGCATGGATCGTGGCCACGGTGGCGGGGTCGTTGAGGCAGGCGTCGAAGGCCGCAGGCTGGGCCTCCGATTCCAGCGCGAAATCGCGCAGCCGCTGGGGCGCGCCGGCGACCGGGATCTGCTCCTGGGCGGCGAAAACCGCCTTCTCGAAGTTCCAGAACTGGGCGGGATGCTGGGCGGCGACGCACACCGCCGCCTTGGCCGCCGGCATCGCCCAGGGGTGGATCTGGGTGAGGGGATAGTACTTGAACACGATCCGCGCCTTGCCCGGGTCCTGGCTCATGAGCTGCTCCAGGGCGGTGGCCTCCTGCCGGCAGTAGGGGCACTCCAGGTCGCTGAACTCGACGATGGTGACGGGCGCGTCGGCGGCGCCCTCGCTGGGTGCGCCGCGCAGGTCAATGGCGGCCCGGGTGGAGGCCCAGGGATCGGCGCTGAGCTCGCTCTTGGCGCCCTCGATGATCTCCTTGCCGTCGGCGGTGATGTAGTAGACCCCCTCCTGCTGCTGCGTGCCCTTGGCCAGCAGCACCTTGGCGGTGCGCAGTCCGCTGCCGTCGGGGGCGGAGATGGACTCGATCTGCAGCTTGTCCAGCCCCTGCCAGCCGATGCTGCGGTTGAGGAAGGCGGCCAGCCGCACCCGCAGTTCGGCCACCGAGGGAGCGCCGCCACGCGCCTGGGCGCGGGCTTGCGCCCCCGCCGCCAGGGCCAGGACCAGCATAGAGATGCAAAGCAAAAGACGTTTCATGGGAAGTTCACTCCAATAAGGAAGCCATTTGCGCCGGCAGCCGGTCGCCGGGCACCCGCGGCGCCTCGTAGCGCTGGGCGATGGGAAGCCGCCGGCCCAAGCCGAAGGCCTTCTTGGAGACCTTGAGCCCGGGGGCGGCCTGCTGGCGCTTGTATTCGCTGTGGTCGAGCCGGCGGATGAGCGCCTGCACGAACTCGGGCTCGAGCCCGAGCTGGGCGGCGATCGCCTCCGGCGCGCGGTAGTCCTCGACGTAGAGCCGGATGACGGCGTCGAGGGTGGGGTAGGGCGGCAGATCGTCCTGGTCGCGCTGGTTGGGCTTGAGCTCGGCGCTGGGGGCCTTGTCCAGCACGCTGGCGGGGATGCAGGGCCGTCGCGCGTTCAAATGGCGGGCGAGGGCGTAGACCTGGGTCTTGAGCACGTCGGCCAGCACCGCCAAGCCCCCCGCCATGTCGCCGTAGAGGGTGCAGTAGCCCATCGCCAGCTCGCTCTTGTTGCCGGTGGAGAGCGGCAGCGCGCCGGTCAGGTTGGAGACCGCCATCAGCAGCAGGCAGCGCAGCCGCGATTGCAGATTCTGCTGGGCCAGGTCGGCGGCGCGCGCCTCGCGGCTGGCGGCGAAGCTGGGGGCCAGGGTCTCCAGCCCGGCGACAAAGGTCGGCTCGATGGGCAGGGTTTGCAGCTCGATGCCGAGCGCGCCCGCCACCGCGGCCGCGTCGGCCTCGCTCGCGGCGCTGGAGTAGCGGCTGGGCAGGTAGAGCGCCCGCACCTTGGCCGGGCCCAGCGCCTCCACCGCGATGGCCGCCGTGACGGCCGAGTCCACTCCGCCGCTCAAGCCCAGCACCACCTCTTCGAAGCCGCACTTGTGCACATAGTCGCGGGTGCCCAGCACCAGCGCCTGGAACATCGCCTCGGTCTCGTCGCCCGGCGCCGGGCGCACCTCGCCGCGCCAGTCGCCCGCCTCCACCACCAGCAGGTCTTCCTCGAAGCAGGCGGCGCGGGCGCGCAGCGCCCCGTCCTCGCCCACCACCATGGAGCAACCGTCGAAAATCAACTGGTCGTTGCCGCCCACCTGGTTCACCAGCACCACCGGCACCCGGTACTCGCGCGCGATGGCGCTCAGCATCTCCTGCCGCAGCGGAATTTTGCCGGCCGAGTAGGGCGAGGCGGAGATGTTGATGAGGAAATCGGCGCCGCCGCGCAACTGCTCCTCCACCGGGTCGCGGGCGTAGAGCAGCCGCCCCTGGCGCTGCCAGTAGTTCTTGTCGTTCCAGGCGTCTTCGCAGATGGTGAGCGCCACCCGCTGCCCGCGCCACCGCCACACCTTCTGCTGCTCCGCGGGGGCGAAGTTGCGCAGCTCGTCGAACACGTCGTAGGTGGGCAGCAGCATCTTCGACTGCTGGAACACCACTTCCCCGTTCTCCAGCGCCAGCAGGCTGTTGTGCACGCTCTTGCCGGTGGCGGCCGCCGCCGGGGTGGCGCAGCCGCAGATCAGGACCACGCCCGGCACCGCCTGCGAGGCGCGCCGCAGCCAAGCCAGGCTGTCGGCGACGAACTCCGGCTTCTCCACCAGATCGCGGGCGGGATAGCCGCAAATGCCCATCTCCGGGAAGATGGCCAAGGCGGCGCCGCGCGCCTCCGCCCGCCGGGCGAAGGCCACAATCTTGTCGTGGTTGGCCTCCAGCGCCCCCACGGTGGGGTTGATTTGGGCCAGGGCGATCTTCATGTGTCTTCAGTGTACAAGAAGCGGCGCGGGGATTGGTTCCACCGGCACTGCGGCAACGCCGCCCCCTCCCGCCGCCCCCATGTTGGCGAGTTTGAGCCTTGCCGAGCGGGATTCCATGACCGTCCCGAGCCTTGCCGCCCGCCGCCCCGGCCGGAATAATGGGGATTCCCATGGACGACCGACGCCAGCGCGCCCAAGAGCTCTTCGCCCGCGCCTAC
>DATKSZ010000136.1:0-7070 GCA_035531375.1 Terriglobales bacterium
TGCTTTCACCTTCTTAATCATCTCTGCCTCCTTTGTTTTAGATGCGCCTGGCTGGCGCGGTGAATCCCGGCGGCGCTTGACGGGGTGGATGGCGAATGGAAGAATGTCTAGGTGCCTGGCAGTCACGCCCACAGCCTGGCAGGAGAAACATATGATGCCCGCTCCGCGCCGCTTTCTGCCCGCACTTGCCGCCGCTCTCTTCCTGGTTTCCGTTGCTGCCGCGCAGCAGCCCAAGCCTGAGCCTTTGAACCACGATCAGCAACTGCAGATTGAAAACTATGCCAAGGATGTCAAGCTGGCGCAGCAGCAGATCGAGCTCTTGAAAGTGCAGCTGGCGGCGGCGCTGCTGGGCGAGCGCCGTTCTGAGCAGAATTTTGCGGGGTACATGGCGCAACTGCGCACCGATCTCAAGGCTCCGGCCGATCGTTTCGATTTTGATGCCGCCACACTAAGCTTCGTCCCCAAGGGCAGCAAGGCCGCAGCGGCCCAGCCCACCCCCACTGCCCTGAAGCCGCCGGCCAAAGCCCCGGCAAGAGCGGCCGCCAAACAGTAGCCGGCCGGGCCATTTATTGGCGCGGGCCCCAGCGCGGCTCCGCCGCGCGTCCCGCTTGAGCTCGCGCCGCATTCGTTTCGCGGGAGCGGGATTTCGACCACCCGGGTTTTGGGGACGCCGGTTCGCGGCCTTGCGCGGGGATTTTGCCGGGCGGCAAAGCGGCGCGGCCCCCGCGATTAGCCCAGCCGGCCCATGTGCAGGTTCCCGAACGCGGGCACGACGCCAAAGATGTTCAGCAGCCAGAGCACCACCAGGATCACCACCAGGGCGTTGAGGATGGATTTGATGGAGTCCGCCATCGGGATGAAGCGGTTCACCAGCCACAGCACCACCCCGGCTAGGATCAGATCGAGAAAGATTTGGAAGATCGGCATTGTGAGCCTATTTCGGTCGCAGTCTCCGCAGCTTTGATCGTAGGCGGGGGGACGGGGAAAGTCTGTGCGGTAAAGCACAGCGGGGGCGGGCGGCTTCGCTGGGCCCCGGTTCGCGGCCTTCTCGCGCCGTTTTGCCCGCGGGCAAAGCGGCGCGACCCCGGCAAGCGGTCAGGCGCGGGCGGGGCTGGGGTCGCGCAGCGGGTTGACCACGGTCACACCGAGATAGGATTGTTGCTGTCCACGAAGTGCCTATCGCTCGTGGAGTTCGTCGCGGGAGCGGGGCGGGCTCCAGCGCAGGTCGAGACCCTGGCCCAAGCGGGCGAGCGCCCGTCGGCGGGCGGCCACGAAGCCCCTTCTCTCCCGCACCAGCAGCTCCAGCCGCTGGGCCAGGAGGGCGCTGACCGAGCTGCCTTCTTCGGCTGCCATGACCCGCGCCTGGCGGAGCAGGTCCTCGTCCAACTTCAGCGTAATGTTGCGTTTCATGGCACAGTTCCCTGTGTAGCACAATTTTACGTGCGGTGCCGGTTCCGGGTCAACCTTGGTGGGCCCGGGCCCCGGCGCGGCGGCCCGGCCCGGCCGTAGCGGCGCCGGGCCGGCTGCGGTTGGCACAGCCAAGATTGGCTGTGCCACGACGGCCTTGATGGCATGGCCGGGGCGGAAAAGCGGCGGGCGCGGGGATCCGGGCTCAGGCCGGGGGGGCGGCCTGGGCGGGGGCGTGGGCTGGGGCGGGGGCGGCGTCGAGGAGGCGGCGCACTTGGGTGGCGAGCGAGTCGGGGGTGTAGGGCTTTTGCAGGAAGTCGGCGCCGGCGGCGAAGGCGCCGCGGGCGGCGATGGCGTGGGCGGGGTAGCCGGAGACAAACAGCACGCGCAACTGCGGGCGTTGCTGGCGCAGGCGGGCCGCCAGGGCGGGGCCGTCCATTTGGGGCATGACCACGTCGGAGACCAGCAGGGGGATCTCGCCGGCGTGGAGGCGCGACAGCTCGAGCGCGGCCTCGGGCAGGGCGCAGGCCAGCACCTGGTAGCCGCAGGCGCGCAGGGCCTCTTCGGCCAGCTCGCGCACGCCGTCGTCGTCCTCGACCAGCAGCACCGTTTCGCCGCGGCCGGCGGGAGCGGCGGAGACAGCGGCGGCAGGGGCGTCGGCGACGGCGTCGAGCGAGGCGTGGTGCGCGGGCAGGTAGATCTTCATGGCGGTGCCCCGCCCGGGCTCGCTGTAGACGGCGACGGCGCCGCCGCTCTGCTTGACGATGCCGATCACAGTGGCAAGGCCGAGGCCGGTGCCCTGGCCGACGGGCTTGGTGGTGAAGAAGGGCTCGAAGACGCGGGCGCGGGTGGCGGCGTCCATGCCGATGCCGGTGTCGGTGACCGCCAGCAGGGCGTAGTCGCCGGGCGCCACCTCCAGGTGGGCCTGGGCGTAGGCCTGGTCGAGCGTGACGTTTTGGGTCTCGAGGGTGATGCGGCCGCCGGCGGGCATGGCGTCGCGGGCGTTGACCAGCAGGTTCATCAGCACCTGCTCGAATGGTGGGCGCGGGCCCCAGCGCGCCTACGGCGCGCGTCCCGCTTGTGCTCACGCCGACTCGGGGGCCCCGGGGCCCCAAGTCGGCGCTGCGCTTCGCTGGGGCCGCGCCGGATTCGTTTCCCGGGGGCGCAGACGCGCCCCTGGCGCGTCTGCCCCTGCGGAATTTCTCGGCCTTTCGCGCCGATTTTGCCAGCAGGCAGAGCGGCGCGACCCCCGCGATCTGGTGGCGGTCGGCCTGGACGGGGCGCAGGGCGGGGTCGAGGCCGAGCACCAGCTCGTAGTGCTCGCCCACGACGCGGCCCAGCAGGGCGGCGCTGTCGCGCACCACGTGGTTGAGGTCGAGGACCTGCAACTGGAACACCTGCTTGCGGCTGAAGGCGAGCAGTTGGCGGGTCAGGGCTTCGGCGCGGGCGCCGGCCTTGACGACCAGCTCCAAGCGGCGGCGGGTCTCGGCATCGGCGGCGGAGGCGAGCAGCAGGCCGCTGTAGCCGTTGATGACGGTGAGCAGGTTGTTGAAGTCGTGGGCGATGCCGCCGGCGAGCAGGCCGACGCCTTCCATCTTCTGCGCCTGGCGGTACTGCTCCTCCAGCCGCTTGTATTCGGTGAGGTCGAAGAGGGTGCCCTCGATGCGCTCGGGCTCGGCCTCGTCGGCGGGCAGGTGGTTGACGTTGGCGAGCACCAGGACCTCGCTGCCGTCGGGGCGGCGGATGGCGAACTCGCGGTTGGCGACGGCGCCGGCGCGGCGGAGTTCGGCGGCGAGGGCGGCGAAGCCGGGGAGGAAGGCGGCGGCCTGGGCGCCGACCAACGCCTCCGGGGCCACGCCGGCGATGCCGGCGAAGGCGGCGTTGGCCTCGAGCACCACGCCGGCGCCATCCAGGCTGAACACGCCGGCCAGGTTGCGCTCGAAGAGCTATGGTAGGCGCGGGCCCCAGCGCGCCTACGGCGCGCGTCCCGCTTGTGCGCGCGCCGACTCGGGGGCCCCGGGGCCCCAAGTCGGCGCTGCGCTTCGCTGGTGCCGCGCCGAATTCGTCTCCCGGGGGCGGGCCGCCCTGCGGAATTTCGCGGCCTTTCGCGCCGATTTTGCCAGCAGGCAAAGCGGCGCGACCCCCGCGAGCTGGTAGCGGCGCTCGGTGGCCTTGAGCGAGCGCTCGGTGTGCTGCAGCTGGGTGAGGTCGAGGGTGAGGTTGAGGGCGCCGTCGGGCTGGGGCACCAGCGCCACCAGCACGGGCACGTGGGAGCCGTCCTTGCGGACCATCTCGGAGCGCCAGGGGGGGACGGGGTGGCCGGCGCGCAGGCGGCGGCTGGCGCGGGCGGCGAGGTCGCGGAAGGCGGGGGCGGTGCCGCTGTCCCAGCGCATCGCGCCCGCCTCCAGATCCTGGCGGCTGTAGCCCATCATATTCAGATAGGCGTCGTTGGCCTCGAGCAGGCGGCCGTCGTGGCGCCCGACCGCCAGCCCGAACACGCCCGAGTCGGAGAGGGCGCGCAGCCGTTCCTCGCTCTGGCGCAGCGCCTGCTCGGCGGCGCGGCGGCGCTCGATGTCCACAAAGCCGACCACCATGCCCTCGACCGCCTGGTCCTTCCAGATGGGGTAGCTGTGGTACTCGGCGTGGAAGCTGGAGCCGTCGGGGCGCCAGAGCAGCTCGTCGTCGCTGCGGAAGCCCTGGCCGGCGCGGGCGGCGCGCGCCATCTCGCAGGCCTCGATGGGATAAGGCTCGCCGTTGGCGCGGGTGTGGTGCGCCAGGGCATGGATGTTGCGGCCGATCAGCTCCTCGGGGGAGTGGAAGCCGAGCAGGCGGGCGCAGGCGGGGTTGCACCAGAGGCAGTTCTCCTCCAGATCCACCGAGTAGAGGCCGTCGCCGGTGGAGTCGAGCACCAGGCGCAGGCGCTCCTCGCTCTGGCGCACCAGCTCCTGGGCGCGGCGGCGCTCGGTGACATCGCGCGCCTGGGTGACGCGGGCGTTGTGGCCGCGCCAGCGCAGGCGGTGGGAGGCGATCTCGGCCTCGAGCAGGCGGCCGTCTTTGGTGAGGTGGCGCCAGACCGAACCGGAGATGGCGCCATCCTCGCGGATGGCGCGCTTGACCGCCTCGCGGTCCTCGGGGGCGCGGATGTCGAGCACACCCATGGCCAGGAACTCGTCGCGGCTGTAGCCGTACTGCTGGATGGCGGCGGCGTTGACCTCGAGGAAGCGGTAGGTGTCGGCGTCGTAGATCCACATCGGGTTGGGATGGGCGTGGAAGAGGGCGCGGTACTGCTCCTCGGTGGCGCCGAGGGCGGCCATGCGGCGCCAGGCGAGCAGCAGCAGCGGCAGGCCGGCGGCGGTGCCGCCCACCACGAAGGCGTCCAGCCAGAGGAAGCGGGCGGCGGGGAAGAACACCAGATCGAGAACGTCGGCGAGCGCCGCCACCGCCCAGGCGGCGGCAAACCAAGCGAAGGCGACCCCGACGGCGCGGCCGCCGTGTTCCGCCGAGGGTGGATTTGGGCTCATGCTTCGCCTCCCGCCGCGGTCCATGGTTGGCGCGGGCCCCAGCGCGCCGGGCCGGTGCGGCGCGCGTCCCGCTTGTGAGCCGCCCCGCTGTAACAGCGCGGGGCGGGCTGCTCGCGCCTCGACTTCCAGGCGGCTGCCCCGGGGGAAGCAGTCCAACGGCCGGCGCCGCCGCCTCCCCCGGCCCGCTTCGCCAGGAAAAGCTCGCGGCACGATCCACCGGCCCGTGCCGCCATTGTCGCACGCGGGGCGGCGCGGGAGCAAACGCGGGCGGGCGTTGGCCTTCCCGGCGTGGGCGGATTGGCTTAGGCTGCCAAGAATTCGTCGGGCGTGATTCCAGCCTCGCGCAGGATGGCGCGCGGCGTTCCTTCCGCGAGGTCCCTAGAGTGGCGGGGCAGGGTCACCTTGCGGCCGCCCCGGTCTCGCCGCCAGACTTCGTGGCTGCCGGGACCGGGACGATCGAAGCTCCAGCCAAGCTTGCGCAATTTCGCCGCGACCTCGCGGTAGCTGAGGGCGGCGGGGCGGCTCAATCAAAGCACTCCGACGGGAATCTTGAGGTCGAGGGCGTGCGGTGCGCCGCTGAGCGGCTGCAGGGCGGGCGGGATGGCATCGCCGTGCGCCAGGCAGGATTCGACAAGTTTTCGGGCCAGGCCTTGGGCGATCTCGGTGGCTTCGGTGATCGAACGGCCCTCGGCCACGAGGCCGGGCACGTCGGGGCTGGTGGCGACGAATCCGCCATCTTCGAGCGGTTCAATGTGCAGGCGGATTGCGACCTCGTTTCCCATTGTGCGCCATCGTTTTTATTTTACTCGCTTCGGAGCCCGGGGGTGACAGCCCGCCTTTGAGGTTCGCGCGCTCTTTCGCGAACCCGGACTGCGCCGTGAACGGCGAGCGGTTGCATCGGGCGGGGTTTGCCTTCACACTTGCGCGTGGGCGCAAGCGCGCAAGGGGGGATAACCGAGCAACTTATATGCCGACGATGAGCATCAGGGAACTGACGACAAGTGGCGAGGCAGGGGAATCCCTCGTTGTCCACTTCCAGACGGGCGGCAATTCCATCAATGCGTACACGTTGGCATCCGCTCTCGTTGGAATCGCGGACGCCGCGAAAGCCGCGAATGCATCGCTCAACGTTGGATATGACATTGACGTTGTTGTCGAGGCGCTCAGCCCTGGGAGCTTCCGGGCGACCTTGCGCGCCCTCTACAAAACAGCCGGGAACCTGTTTTCGCGGCAAGATGTCCGGGCGATCATCCTTGCGATCATCGCGAGCTTTGTTTATGACCACACGCTCGCGGTGGACCACACGCAAAAGATCGAGATCAATACCGACGAGGCCATCGTCGAAAACGGACACGACAAGGTCATTATTCCGCGCAATATCTATGACGCCATGAAACGCGCGGAGGAGAACTCGGCGTTCACGAACGCGATGGACAAATCCTTTCAAGCCGTTGCGCGCGACGAACGGATCACCGGCATGGGGTTTGTGGCACGGCTTGATGCTGGACCGCCTCCGCTCGTGATCTCTTCCGAGACGTTGCGCCGTTTGGAGTCGACCGAGAGGGTCGATCCAGATACGCGCGTGCTTGAAGAACAGGCTGACCTGTTCATCCTGAAAGCAATTTTGGATCGCTCGACGCGGAAGTGGGAGTTTATTTGGCGCGGCGAAAAGGTATCGGCACCCGTCACGGACGGCGAGTTCTTCGACAAGTTTTTTGCCCATCGCATCACAATCGCGCCAGGCGACATGCTCCGCGTCATCCTTTTCATCAAACAGGTTCGGAACCGCGACACTGGGATTTATACGAACGCGGAATACACTGTCTCGCGGGTGCTCGAGCACGTCCCACGAATGCAACAGCAGCACCTCGCAGACACCTCGCATTAATCACCCCTCGATCCAATGAATCTTCGGCAGTTCCAGGCCTTGCTCCGCCAGGCCCTGCGACAAGTAAGCACAGGCGTCGAGGCAATCGTCATTGCTCTCTTGACCTTCTCCCCCGGGTAGTGTCCAGAATCTTTCGCACTTTGGTTTAGCCTGAGGCTGGTCAGATTCCATTGCGTTTACCTTTTTGGGGGCTGTTTGTGTTCGCAGCTTGGGCTTCACGCCGCGCCTGCTGCCACCTCCTTTAGCCGACTCAT
>DATKSZ010000137.1:0-15391 GCA_035531375.1 Terriglobales bacterium
GCGCCACCTCCGTCGGCAGCAGCGCGTCCGGCGGATCGTGCGAGACATCGCGCGCGCCGGCGAAGTAGCGTACGTAGGCGCGCCGCTGGAGGGTGTCATGGTCGCGAATCGTGCCCCGCAGCATGGGATAGCGCGCCTCCAGCGCGTCCAGCACCCCGCCCAGCGTCGCCGGCTCCGGCGCCTCCAGGGCCACCTCGCCGCCGACATGGGCGAGCGTGCGCAGATGCGGCGGCAGCTCGACCACGATCACGGCAGCGCCTGCGCCTCCACCGAGAGCACCGCCGGCAGGTCGCGCACGATCGCGCTCCAACTGTCGCCGGCGTCGGCCGAGGCGTAGACCTGCCCGCCCGTGGTCCCGAAGTAGACCCCGCAGGGATCGAGCGCGTCCACCGCCATGGCCTCGCGCAGCACGTCCACGTAGCAATCGCGGTCGGGCAGCCCCTTCCCCAGCTCCTCCCAGCGCTCGCCGCCGCCGCGGCTGCGGTACACCCGCAGCTTGCCGCCCAGCGGATAATGCTCGCTGTCGCTCTTGATCGGCACCACGTAGACGGTCTCCGGCTCGTGCGCGTGCACGTCAATCACAAAGCCGAAATCGGTGGGCAGGTCGCCGCTGATCTCGCGCCAGTCCTCGCCGCCGTTGTCGCTGCGCATCACATCCCAGTGCTTCTGCATGAACAGCGTTTGCGGGCGCGCCGGGTGCATGGCGATGCGGTGCACGCAGTGGCCGATCTCGGCGGTGGGGTTGGGCAGATACTGGGAGTGCAGGCCGCGGTTGATCGGCTTCCAGCTCGCGCCGCCATCGTCGCTGCGGAAGGCGCCGGCGGCGGAGATGGCGGCAAATATGCGCCGCGCATCGGCGGGATCCAGAATGATGCTGTGCAGGCACAGCCCCCCCGCGCCGGGCTGCCACTGGGGGCCGGTGCCGTGGCCGCGCAGCCCCGCCAGCTCCTCCCAGCTTTGGCCGCCGTTGCACGAGCGGAACAGCGCCGCGTCCTCCACCCCGGCATAGACCGTGTCCGGATCGGTGGGCGAGGGCTCCAGGTGCCAAACCCGCTTGAACTCCCAGGGATGCTGGCTGCCGTCGTACCACTGGTGGGTGGTGAGCGGCTTGCCGCTGGCCGCGGAGGTGTCGTAGGCGAAGCGATTGCTCTCCCCCCGGGGAGGGCCCGGCGCCGCGTCGGCGGATGGGCCCGCGGGCGTGCCCGGCTGCAGCCAGCTCTTGCCGCCGTCGTCGGAGCGCTGCAGGATCTGCCCGAACCAGTCGCTGGTTTGCGAGGCGTAGAGGCGGTTGGGGTCCGCCGGCGAGCCCTTCAGGTGATAGACCGGCCAGCCGGCAAACAGCGGGCCGGCGATGTCCCACTGCTTCCGCTTGCCGTCGGCGGTCAGGATGAAGGCGCCTTTGCGCGTGCCCACCAGCACGCGGACCCTGCTCATGGCTGTTCTCCCCTTGCTTGGATGCCCGGCTCGTTCCTCAGTAGCTCGGTGCTTGGGTCGCCACCCCTGCTGGCTGCTCCTTCTTGCGCCCCAGCCAAGCCTGGAACCGATCCATATAGATATACACCACCGGGGTGATGTAGAGCGTCAAAAACTGCGCCAGCACCAGCCCCCCCACCACCGCCAGCCCCAGCGGCCGCCGGCTCTCCGCCCCCGCCCCGGTGCCGATGGCGATCGGCAGCGTCCCCACCCGCGCGCAGAAGGTGGTCATCATGATCGGCCGGAAGCGCACCAGCGCCCCCTGGTAGATGGCCGCCTCCGGCCCGTGCCCGCTCTCCCGCTCCGCCTGCAGCGCGAAGTCAATCATCATGATGGCGTTCTTCTTCACAATCCCGATCAGCATGATGATGCCCACGATGGAGTAGATGTTCAGGTCCACGTGGAAGTACCACAGCGTCAGCAGCGCTCCGCACGCCGCCGCCGGCAGCCCCGACAGGATGGTCAGCGGATGGATGAAGCTCTCGTACAGGATCCCCAGCACGATGTAGATCACCAGCACCGTCATCACCAGCAGCAGCGCCATGCCCTGCATCGCCTGCTGGAAGATCTGCGCCGTGCCCTGGAACACCGGCGTGATGGTGGGCGGCAGCACCTCCTGCGCCGTCTGGTTGATCAGATCCACCGCCGTGCCCAGCGACGCCCCCAGCTTCAGGTCGAAGGAGATGGTCACCGCCGGAAACTGCCCGATGTGGTTCACCGTGAGCGGTCCCAGGCTTTGGCTGAAGGTGGTCACCGCGCTCAGCGGCACCAGCGCCCCCGTCCCGGAGTGCACGTACAGGTACGACAGCGTCTGCGGGCTGAGCTGGTACTTCGACTGCAGCTCGGTGATCACGTAGTACTCGTCGTCGGGGGCGTAGATCATCGAGAGCTGCCGCTGCCCGTAGGCGGTGTACAGCGCCTGCTCGATCTGCTCCGCCGTCACCCCCAGGCTGCTGGCCTTGTCGCGGTTGATCACCACGTTCACCTGCGGGTTCTGCA
The DNA here is from genome assembly GCA_035531375.1 of Terriglobales bacterium. Taxonomy (GTDB): domain Bacteria; phylum Acidobacteriota; class Terriglobia; order Terriglobales; family SCQP01; genus SCQP01. The sequence goes on from DATKSZ010000137.1 coordinate 2,473, forward strand.
TCTGCATGTCGGTGTTCACATCCTTGAGGATGGGAAACTGCGACAGCTTCTGCGCCAGCAGCGGCGCGTAGTGGTAGAGCTCCTCCGGGTCGTTGCCCTGCAGCGCCACCTGGTAGAGGCTCTTGGTGCCGTGGGCGCCGATCTTGATCGGCGGGGGATTCTGCAGGAACACCTGCACCCCCGGGATCTTGGCCAACTCCGGCCGCACCGCGTCAATGATCTGGTCGGCGCTGCGGCGGCGCTCCGTCCGCGGCTTCAGGTGGTCGTACACCGCGCCGCTGTTGCCCGCCCCGCCCCCCGCCATCGCCATCGCCGCCTGTGTCTCCGGCAGCGCGTCGAAGACCTTCATCACCTCCAACTCGTGCTGCCGCATCGCCGTCCAGGAGATGCCCTGCGCCGCCTGCACCTGCGCCACCACCTCGTCCATGTCCTGGCTGGGCAAAAAGCCGGTGGGCAATATCAGAAACAGCTCCACCGTCAGCCCCAGCACCGCCGCCGCCCCCAGCATGGTCAGCAGCGGATGCCGCAGCACCCGCTGCAGGGTGGCGTCGTAGGCCCGGTACATGAGCTGGTAGCCCGACTCCAGGAAGTTGTACACCCGCCCGTGGCGGTGCTCCTCCGGCTTCAAAAAGCGGCTGCACAGCATCGGCGTCAGCGTCAGCGACACCAGCCCGCTCACCAGGATCGCCGCCCCGATGGTCACCGCGAACTCGTGCAGCAGCCGCCCCAGCACCCCGCTCATGAACAGGAAGGGAATGAACACCGCCGACAGCGACAGCGTCATCGAGAGGATGGTGAAGCTGATCTCCTTGCTGCCGTCGAAGGCCGCCTGCATCGCCGGCTTGCCCATCTCCATGTGCCGCACGATGTTCTCCAGCATCACGATGGCGTCGTCCACCACGAAGCCCACCGACAGCGTCAGCGCCAGCAGCGACAGGTTGTCCAGGCTGTAGCGCAGCGAGTACATCACCGCGAACGTGCCCACAATGGTGAAGGGCAGCGCCAGGCTGGGGATCGCCGTGGCCGAGACGTTCTTCAAAAACAGGAAGATCACCAGCACCACCAGGAACATGGTGAGCAGCAGGGTGAACTTCACGTCGTTGACCGAGGCCCGCACCGGAATCGACTTGTCGTACTCCACCTGCAGGTGGATGGAGGGCGGGATCGAGCGCTGCAGCGTCGGCAGCAGCGCCTTGATGCGGTCCACCGTGTCAATGGTGTTGCTGCCCGGCTGCTTGTTGATGGTCAGCAGCACCGCCGGAGTGCCGTTCACCCAGCTCTCGTTCTTGTCCACCTGCACGCTGTCCACCACGTGCGCGATGTCCTGCAGCCGCACCGGCGCCCCGTTGTGGTCCGCCACGATCAGCGAGCGGAAGGCGGCGGCGCTGGTCAACTGCCCGGTGGCCTGCACCGTATAGGCCTTGTTCGCCCCCCACAGCACCCCCGCCGGCAGGTTCACATTGCCGCTCTGGATCGCCGCCTGCACCTGGTCAATCCCCACCCCGCGCGAGGCCATCGCCAGCGGGTCGAGCTGCACCCGCACCGCGTACTTGCGCGCCCCCATGGTGTTGACCTGCGCCACCCCGCTGATCATCGAGATCTGCTGCCCCACCACGTCCTCGGCGTAATGGTCCACCGTGGACAGCGGCTGCGTGGTCGAGCTCAGCGCCAGGTTGAGGATGGACGAGTCCGCCGGGTTCACCTTGTGGAAGGTCGGCGGCGAGGGCATCCCCTGCGGCAGTTGCCCCCCCGCCGCGTTGATCGCCGTCTGCACGTCCCCCGCCGCCCCGTCAATGTTCCGGTCCAGGTCGAACTGCAGCGAGATCGAGGTCGAGCCCTGCTGGCTGCTCGAGCTCATCTCGTCCAGCCCCGGAATCGCCGAAAACTGCTTCTCCAAAGGCGTCGCCACCGAGCTGGCCATGGTCTGCGCGCTCGCCCCCGGCAGCCCGGCGTTGACCTGGATGGTGGGGAAGTCCACGCTGGGCAGGTCGCTGACCGGCAGCGCCCGGTAGGCCACGATGCCAAACACCAGCAGCGCCATCATCAACAGCACCGTGGCGATCGGGCGGCGGATAAATAGGCTGGCTAGATTCATGCGCCCCTACTCCTGGGCCTGCGTGCCGGCGCTCGCTGCCGCCGCCTTGGCCTCTTGCCGCACCTGCACCTTCGCCCCCGGATAAAGCGCCAACTGCCCGTCCGTCACCACCGTCTCCCCCGGCGCCAGCCCGCTGGCGATCACCGTCACCCCGTTGGCCGTGGTCGCCGTCGTCACCGTCCGGTTCTCCACCGTCCCCGCCGACGTCACCACGTACACGTACATGTCGCTCTGCCCGGTCAGCACCGCCGTCGATGGCACCACCGTCGCCCCGTTCTGCACCGACAGCGTCACGTCGGTGTTCACGTACTCGCCCGGCCACAAACGCTGCGCCGCGTTCGGAAACGTCGCCATCAGTTGAATGGTGCCGGTGTTGTTGTCAATGGTGTTGTTGATGAAGCTCAACTCCCCGTGCTCCCGCTGCGTGTCCCCCTGCGCCTGCGCCCGCACCGCCAGCGCATGCCGCGCATTCAGCGCCTTCAACTGCAGCAGGTACTGCTCCGGCACCGAAAACGACACGTAGATCGGCGTGATCTGGTTGATGGTCACCAGCACCGTCGCGTTGGGCTGCACCACGTTGCCCGCCTGCACCAGCAGGCTGCCGGTGCGCCCGTCGATCGGCGAGGTGATGGTGCAATAGTTCAGGTTCAGCTTCGCCGTCTCCACCGCCGCCCGGTCCGCCCGCACCACCGAGTCGTCCGCCGCCGCCGCCGCCTGCAACTGCTCGTTCTGCTCCACCGAGACGATGCCCTGCTTGGCCAGGTCGGCGTAGCGCTTCGCCTCCACCTGCGCCTGGCTGTCGTTGGCCAGGTCGCGCGCCAGGTTGGCCTCCGCCTGCGCCAGCGACGCCTGGTAGGGCTGCGCGTCAATGCTGAACAACACCTGCCCCCGGCGCACCTCCTCCCCCTGGCGGAAGCCCACCGTCTTCAGCTCCCCGCCCACCAGCGATTTCACCGAGACCGTGGCCATCGCCTGCACCGCGCCGATCGCCTCCAGCCGGGTGGGCACATTTTGGGTCACCGCGCGCGCCACCGCCACCGGCACCGGCGCCAGCGCCACCGCCTTGGGGGCGGCCGCTTTGCACCCCGCCTGCAGGCTGGCCAGCAGCCCCAGCGCGGCGATCGCGGCAAGGAGAAAAGGACGGGTCGAAGGTCGCATAGTCGGGCGCGGGGACGGCGCAGATGGGCGCGCCCCCAGATCCTCAATTGTATATCCGTCTACCCCTGTTTCTGCCCCCATTCCCCACCCACACTCCCCGGCGTTACGGTTAATGACAGGCTTGTCCGATGGGCGGCCGATTTGGGAGACGCGCCGCCGCCGAGTTCGCGTTCCGCTTTGGCAACGCAGGCCCGCGCGCCGCACCCGCCCCGGCACAGCCCCTGCGGCCGCGGCTGCCTCTGTGCTCGCAGAGGGATGTGCGCATGCGCTACGGGACGATGACCTTGCCGATGGCTCTGCGACCGGCCCCGTGCCCGGCCCCGGCCGCCGCCTGTTTGACCGACGACGAAAGTTGGGCGGCGCTCGCCGGACCCGCCCAGCTCCCCCTCCCCGGCACCGAAGTCTGGATGTCCTGGTGGTGGCTGCGCTCCTGGTGGGAGGCCTATGGCGCCCGCCGCCAGTTGCGCGTGCTCGCCCTCCATGCCTCCCCGCCGCTGCTCTGTCCCCTGTTCTGCGAGCGCCGCCGCGGCCTGCGCCGCTTGGCCTTTCTGGGCAGCGATTGCCGCCGCCACCGCCTGCCCCATCCCGGCAGCGATTTCGCCGTGTGCGCGCAACGCTGGGCGGAACTGCTCGCTGCCCGCCGCGATTGGGACGTCTTCGACCTCCGCGCCCTGCCCCAGGCCCAGGCCGCCGCCTGGATCGCCGCCCTGCGCGCCCTGCGCCTGCCCCTGGGGCCCGCCCACGCCTGGCGCCAGTGGTACGTCGCGCTCGATCGCCCCTGGCCTCAGGTCGAGGCCGACTTCCGCCCCGGCCTGCTCAGCAATCTCGCCAAGCGCGACCGCGCCCTGCGCCGCCTGGGCCCGCTCGAGTTCCGCCTGGTGGAAGACGCCGCCGGCTTGGCGGCGGTGTTCGATGAGTGCCTGGCGATTGAGGCCAGCGGCTGGAAGGGCGCCGGCGGCACCGCCCTCGCCTGCGATCCCCGCGGCCGCGAGTTCTATCGCAACGTGACCCGCCGCGCCGCCGCCCAGGGCGCCCTCTGGCTCGCCCTGCTCTACTCCGGCCCCACCCTCATCGCCTTCCAGCTCTATCTCCGCTCCGGCGACACCCTCTCCGGCCTGCGCATCGGCCACCGCCACGATTGGCGCCGCCACGCCCCCGGCATGGTGCTGCAGCGCCTGGTGCTGGAGCGCGCCCACCAGCTCGGCTTCGCCGAAATGGATTTCTCCGGCGGCGACGAGCCCTTCAAGTCCGATTGGTCCGCCTCCGCCCGCACCCTGGTGGATGTGTGCGCCTTCCACCGCACCCTGCGCGGCTGCCTCGCCTGGCGCGCCAGCCAGTTCCGCCGCCGCCTCAAGCCGCCGGCCGCAGCCGTTCCCCCGCCGCCTCCGCCCGCCGCGGCCGCAGTTCCATCGCCAGCAGGATCGCCATCCCGCCCGCCAGCAGCATCTCGATCCCCACAAACAGCCCGATCACCCAAAACCCCGTCCCCGGCCACTGCAGGCTGATCAGCGCCGCCAGCACCAGGTCCGCCGCCCCGGCCGCCACCACCCAGCCCCAACCCCGCAGCCGCAGCGCCAGCGCCGCGCCCATCCGGAACAGTCCCACCACAAACAGAAAAAAAGCCGCCAGCAGCGTCAGCGTCAGCGCTGCCGCCACCGGGTTGGCCACCAGCAGCAGCCCCGCCACCACGTACATCACCCCCGCCGCCAGGTGCAGCAGCATCCCCGTCCACCCCTGCGCCCCGAAGGCGTGCACGAGCTGCACCACGCCGCCGAACACCAGCAGCCACCCGATCACCAGCATCGAGGCCAGCGTCGCCAAAAATGCGTCGCTGAGGGTGACGATGCCCAAAATCAGCAGCACCACCCCCAGCCCCCAAAGCCAGCCCCACAGCCGGGGCGGGGAAGCGGTTGTTGTTGCCATCGCTCAGACCTCCCTCCCTCCGCCCGATGCCGCCCCCCCCGCCCGCGGTTGTCTTAGGGAACCTGATAGACGTTGATCGTGCCTGCCGTCGTGCCGTGCGGCGGCACCGCCAAATACAGCCGATGCAGGCGGCTCGACAGCGCCATGTTCTTCGCCCCCGGCCCGGTGGGCAGGTTGCCCAGCAGTTGATAATGCTCGGGCGAACTCTGCTGATAAATGGACAGCGCCCCCGGGCCGTCGCCGCAGGCCGCATACAGCCGGTGGTGGGCGGCGTCATAGATCAGGTCGTCAATCCCGGTGGGGATGGGCAGCGACTGCAGCTCCTTGCCGGTGCGCGTGTCCATCACCACGATCGCCCCGCTGCGGCAGCCGATGAAGAGCAGATGGTCGGCCTGGTCCAGCGCCATCGCCACGTTCACCTTGGCCTTGGTCACCGGCCAGCTTGCCACCAGCTTGTGGGTGTTGCGGTCCACCACCGCGATCTGGTTGCGGCCGCGGTTGTTGATGTAAAGGCGCGGGCTGCCGTCCTCCAGCGCGATCGCCTCCAGCGTGTCGCCGTTGATGGTCATGTCGTTGAGCTTGCGGTCGGCGGTGGTGTCCACCGTGGTGAACATCGAGTAGGTCTGGTGCGCGTCGCCGCCGCCGCTGTCAATGTAAAGGTCGTGGCTGGCCGGGTCGTAGCCGATCGAGTCCGCGTCCACCTTGAGCGGAATGCTGGCCAGCAGCTTGAAGCTGCGGCTGTCGTAGATCTTCATCGCCCCGGCGCCGCCGTCGGTGACGTAGATGCGGTGCAGGTCGTCGCGCACAAACGTCGCGTGGGGAATGCCGATCCCGCCGATCGAGCGCTCGTAGCGCCCGGTGGCCAGGTTGAACAAAAACACCTTGTGGGCGCTCTCCCCCGCCAGCAGCAGCCAATTGTTGGCGCGGTCCACCCGCACGTGGTCAAACCGCCCCTGCGCCGAAGCCGGCATCGCGTACTGCGCCACCAGCGTCGCCGGCGGCGCCTGCGCCCCTGCCTCCGCCGTGGCCAGGGTGGCCCCCAAAGCTACCGCCGCTAATAGCAAAGGGGTGTGGATTCGCATGGGTGAATCCTAGCGGACCATAAATGAGCGCAAGCTGAAGGCGGGTCGGGCGGCGGGCGATTCGCGGGGGTCGCGCCGCTTTGCCTGCCGGAACAATCGGCGCGAAGGGCTGCGAACCGGGACCCCCAGAGCCCGCCTCGGGCTCTGTGAGCATAAGCGGGACGCGCGGCACACCGGCCCGGCGCTGCTACAGCCGGGCCGGGCAGCCGCGCAGGGGCCCGCGCCAACGATAACCGCGCAGCGCCGGCTTGGGGCCTGGGGCCCCCAAGCCGGCGTGAGCACAAGCGGGACGCGCGGCGGAGCCGCGCAGGGGCCCGCGCCAACCTTACGAGCGCAGGAACAGGCTCCAGGTCAGCACCAGCAGCACAAACAGGGTGAAGGCGGTGTACTTGGCGTCCTTCAGCACCGCCAGGAAATAGAGCATGGACGCCACCACCCGCAGAAACGGCGTCAGCATCAGCACGATCAGCCCGGCGCTGACCATCCAGGTCGGCCCGATCTGCCCGTTCCAGGCCTGGCGCGCCGTCGCCAGCGCAAACTGGAACAAGTTCATCCCCGCCAGCGGGTAGTCCAGCCACAGCCGCCCGGTGCGCTCGTCGGTCCACAGCAGGCCGGCGGCGATCAGCCCCAGGCTGAGCAGCACCCCCACCAGCAGCAGCGTCCCCACGGCGATGTCCATGCGCCGCTGCCGCTCCGCCACCAACGCCGCATTCGTGGAAGTCGTCATCGTGGTCACACCCCGCGCACGCCGCGGAAGATCATCTCCACCGCCAGCACCAAGAGCACCCCCAGGAATAGCCGCCGCACCGATTGGTTGGTGAGCCGCACCAGCAAGCGCGTGCCCAAAAACGCTCCCACCACCACCCCCAGCACCACCGGCGCCGCCAGCCCGGGCGTGATCAGCCCGGCGGCCAGATAGACGCTGGTGCCCGCCAGCGCCGTCACCCCGATGATGAGGTTGCTGGTGGTGGTCGAGACCTTGGGCGGCAGTCCCATCACCAGGTCGTGGATGAGCACCTTCACCGCCCCCGCCCCGATCCCCAGCAGCCCGGCGATCAGTCCGGCGCCATACATCATCGGCGCTCCCCAGTAGGCGCGCCGCCCGTGGTAGTCAATCTGCTGCTGCTGCGCCCGGTCGAAGTAGCTGCCCTCCAGCTCCAGCCAGCGCGAGAATCGGTCCTGCGGCTGGTCGCCCTGCCAGGAGGCGTGCCCGGCCACCAGCAGCGCCACCCACGAGCCCATCAGCACCACCCCGAAGGTGATGAACAGCGGCCGCGGCGAGGCCGCCAGCGTCAGCCGCGCCCCCATCAGCGCCCCCACGATGGTGAACATCTCCAAAAACATGCCCACCTTCAAGTTGGTGATGTGGTCGCGCACATAGGCCGAGGCCGAGCCGCTGGAGGTGGCGATCACCGACAGGATGCTGATGGCGATGGCCTGCTTGATGTCCACCCCCAGCAGCGTCAGCGTCGGGATCAGGATCATCCCCCCGCCCATGCCGCTCATCGCCCCGATGCAGCCCGCCACCAGCGAGAGCGGAAACAAGACCTCGAACGAGATCGGGGGCGTGTGCAGTCCCAGCATCAACTGGCCTGCTCCATCACCAGCGCCTGCCGCCGGCCGGTGGCCCACTGCAGCGCCGGCGTGGTCACAAAGGTGGTGACGATGGCCATGATCACCAGCATGGCAAACAGCGTCGGGGTGAGAATGCCCAGGTCCAGGCCCAAGTTCAGCACAATCAGCTCCATGAGTCCGCGCGCGTTCATCAGAATGCCCAGCGAGGCCGCTTGCCGCCACCCCAGCCCCTGCCAGCGCGCCGCCAGCGCGCCGCAGCCAAACTTGCCCAGCGAGGCCACCAGCACGATGGCGGCGCACACCGCCCAGTCCTGCCAGCCCTGCACCAGCGCGATCTGGGTGCGCATGCCGGTGAAGGCGAAGAACATGGGCAGCAGCAGCACCACCACCAGGTCCTCGAACTTGCCCTTCACCTCGCGCGCCAGCGCCGAGTCGTGCGGGATCACCACCCCGATCAGAAACGCCCCGAACAGGGCGTGGATGCCGATGCGTTCGGTGGCCAGCGCCCCCAGCAGCAGCGCCGCGCACACCACCATGGTGGCCTCCTGCCCGCCGCCGCCCCGCCGCGCGCAGCGGCGCGCGTACCAGGCCGCCGCCGGCCGCCCCGCCAGCAGCACCACCGCGATGAAGGCCGCGGTCAGCGCCAGCGTCACCAGCGCCCCCGCCGGGCGCGCCTGCGCCAGCCCCACCACAAAGGCGAACAGGCACCAGGCGGTGACGTCGTCCACCGCCGCGCAGGCCAGCGCCAACGCCCCCATGCGGCTGGTGTGCAGGTGCTGGTCGGTCAAGATGCGCGCCAGCACCGGAAAGGCGGTGATGGACATCGCCACCCCCAGCAGCAGCGCGAACAGCGTGAACGACACCGCGCTGGTGGCGTAGCGCGGATACAGCCACAGCGCCAGCCCCGCCCCCAGCACAAACGGGCCCAGGATGCTGGCGTGGGAGATGGCTACCGCCGCATGCGTGCGCTGCCGCAGCAGCCGGGTGTCCAACTCCAGCCCCACCAGGAACATATAGAGGATCACCCCGATCTGGGCGATCACCGAGATGTACGGCGCCACCGCCCCCGGCAGCAGGAAGTGCGAGAGCCCGGGCGCCGCCCGCCCCAGCAGCGTGGGCCCCAGCAGGATGCCGGCGATCATCTCCCCCACCACCGCCGGCTGCTGCCAGCGCCGGAACAGCACGCCCAAGCTGCGCGCCGCCACCAGCACCACCACCAGCGCCAGCAGCACGTGGCTGAGCGTGCCCGCCGCTGGCGCCGCCCCCCCGCCCGCCGGCGCCGCCACCCCCACGGGCGCCACCAGCCGCAGTCCCACCCAGCGGATGCCCAGCAACAGCAGCCCCGCCGCCGCCAGCATGGCGGCGTAGCCCAGCGTCTTTTGGCGGTTGCCCCCGATCACGTTTCTTCAATATAGCAAAGCGGTGCGCGCCCGCCGCGCCCGTTTCTGCAGAGCGTCCACCAGCAGCACCGCCGGCGCCGCCAGCAGCGCCACCGCATAGCCGGCCGCATGCGGCGCGGTCTGTCCCAACAGCCGCGCCACCGGCGGCAGGTAGAGGAACAGCGCCAGCATCACCGCCTCCAGCCCCACCGCCGCCAGCAGGTAGCGGTTCGTCCGCCAGCCCAGCGCGCCCGGCCACAGCGTGGCGCTGCGGCAGGCAAAGGCGTTGCCCATCTGCCCGGCGATGACCGCAGTGAAGGCGGCCCCGGAGGCCGCCTGCAGCGCCCCGCCCGTCGGAAACGCCCCGCCCGGCCGCCAGCCCGCCGCCGCCATCGCCACCAGGAAGGCGGCCATCTCCACCACCGACTCGGTCAGCCCCAGCACCCCAAACGCCCGCCCCAGCAGCCCGCCGTCCACCAAGTGTCCGCGCCAGGGCGGGTGCGCCAGCGCCCGCGGGCTCGACGGCTCCGCCCCCAGCGCCACCGCCGGCGCGATGTCGGTGCCGATGTCCAGAAACAGCACCTGCAGCACCCCCAGCGCCAGCGGAAACCGTCCTCCCGTCAGCGCCCACACCACGAACGGCGTCAGCTCGGCCACGTTGTCGGTGAGGTGATAGGTGAGAAAGCGGCGCGCGTTGGCAAAGGTGGTGCGCCCCTGCTCGATCGCCGCCACGATGGTGGCGAAGTTGTCGTCCAGCAGCACCAGATCCGCCGCCGCGCGCGCCACGTCGGTGCCCGAGCGCCCCATCGCCACCCCGATGTCGGCCTCCTGCAGCGCCGGCGCGTCGTTCACCCCGTCCCCGGTCATCGCCACCACGTGCCCGCGCTGCCGCAGCGCCCGCGCGATGCGCAGCTTGTCCTCCGGCGACACCCGGCTGACGATGGCCCCGTCGCGGTCCAGCAGCGCCCCCAGCAGGGCGTCGTCGCGCGGCAGATCCTTGCCCTCGAACACCAGCTCGTCCGAGGTCCACAGCCCCACCTCGCGCGCAATCGCCCGCGCCGTCGCCGGATGGTCGCCGGTCACCATCGCCACCCGGATGCCCGCCCTCCGGCAGGCGGCGATCGAGCCCGCCACCTCCGCCCGCGGCGCATCCACAATCCCCACCAGCCCCAACAGCCGCAATCCGCGCTCCGCCGCCTCGGCGCTGTCCGGCTCCTCCCCCGCCGCCAGCTCCCGCACCCCCACCGCCAGCACCCGCCAGCCCCGCGCCGCCATGGCCGCCACCGCCGCCGCCGCGCCCTCGACCGGCCCGCAGCGCTCCAGCACCGCCTCCGGCGCCCCCCGCACCAGCACCTGCCGGCCCGCCACCGCCGACATCCGCCGCCGCCGCGGGTCGAACGGGAACAGGCGCCGCGCCGGCGCCGCCGCCTCCTCCGCCGCCAGATCGAGTCCCAGCCGCTGCGCCAACACCGCCAGCGCCACCTCCAGCGGAAGCCCCTGCGCCACCCACTGCCCCTGCCGCTCCACCGCCCGCCCGTGCCCAAACCGCGCCGCCGCCGAGGCCAGCTCGCGCAGCCCCGGCAGCACCGCCGCCGCGGCCTCGATCGTGCCGGTGGGCTCGTAGCCGCGCCCGGCGATGCGGGCCTCCCCCGCCGGCGTCCACGCCTCCACCACCGCCATCTCGTTGCGCGTCAGCGTGCCCGTCTTGTCGGTGCAGATGAAGGTGGTCGAGCCCAGCGTCTCCACCGACTCCAGCCGCCGCACCAGCGCCTGCCGCGCCGCCATGCGCTGTGCCCCCATCGCCAGCGACAGCGTCACCGTGGGCAGCAGCCCCTCGGGCACCATCGCCACCGTCACCCCCACCGCGAACAGAAACCCGTCGCTCCAGGGCATGCCCACCAGCAGCGACAGCCCCCAAAACCCCAGCCCCACCACCACCGCCACCAGCGCGATCACCCGCACCAGCCGGTCCAGCTCGTGCGCCAGCGGGCTGCGCGGCCGGTGTTCCCCCGACGTCAACTGCGCCAGCCGCGCCAACCGCGTGCCCGCCCCGATGGCGGTGACCTCGCCCAGCCCCTCGCCCTCCACCGCAAACGTGCCCGCCTCCCCCGCCTCCCCCGCCTGCGGCGCCACCGGCTCGCTCTCGCCCGTCATGGCGGAGACATCCAGCGCCAGCCCCTCCACCGCCAGCCAGCGCAGGTCGGCCGAGATCCGGTCCCCGGCCTCCACCGCCACCACGTCGCCCGGCACCAGCTCCGCCGCCTCCACCTCCTGCCGCTTGCCGTCGCGAATCACCGTCGCCCGCAGCGGCAGCATCTCCCGCAGCCGCTCCCCCGCCCGGTTCGCCCGGTGTTCCTGGATGAAGGCGAACAGCCCGTTGAGCACGATCACCGCGAAGATCGCCACCCCGAGCTGCGGCATCCCCGCCACCATCGCCAGCCCGCCCGCCACCCACAGCATCAGCGCGAAAAACTGCGTCAGCTGCGCCCCCACCTGCCGCCACGCCGGCACCCCCGCCGGCTGCGGCAGCCGGTTCGGCCCGTACCGCCGCCCCCGCTCCCGCGCCTCCTCCGCGCTCAGCCCCGCCGGCAGGTTGGTTGGGTTCGCCTGCGCCATCGCTCCCCTCCGCCTGCTCCCAGCATGCCACTGCGCCCGCCCGCGCGCTCGGCGTATCGCGGGGGTCGCGCCGCTTTGCCTGCCGGCAAAATCGGCGCCCACCACGTGTCTAAGAAACCAACAGATCCTTGAGCAAACTTGGGTGCTTGTCCAGGAGCTTGAACAGATTGACCACGGCAGGCAAGGGAACCGCTTCGCCACGCTCATAGCGCGAAAAGGCGTTGTGCCCGCCCCCCGTCAGGCGCGCAGCCGCCGCTTGGCTGAGGCCCAACTTGCGGCGAATGCGTCGAATCTCCGCCCGCTCCAGCTCCCGGGCCCGCAGCACCAAGCGATCGCCCGCCAGCGCGTACCTCCGGGCGCTGGCGGCGTCGAATTCCACCCCCCGGCACACGCCGCAACGCCAGCCACTCAATCCCTTGACGGGTTCGGAAAGTCCCGCATGGGCAATCGAAAACGTCTCCTTCTCAAATCCCTTCATGCGCGGCGCGCCGCAACTGGAACAGGAACGGTTGGGCATCGCTATTTCTCCTTGAACTGAATCACCGGCGCCAAGGCACGCATCGTGATCTTGATGTATGCCGATGATCCAACCGGGTGGTCATGGATTTATAAAAGTGGGCTCGGGTCAACCAGGCGATCACGGCCAGCATCTCTCCGCTGGTCATTCCCATCGCACGCCCTCCGTCCAACGCCGTCCTTGTAAACGCCGCCCGCTTCGCGCACACCTACAGCCCGCTCCCGTCCCAGCACGAAACCTTCAGCCGCGTCCGCTGCCGGTTGGCGAACAAAAACAGATGCCCGCTCAGCGGGTCCAGCGCCAACTGGTCCCGCACCAGCCCGTATAGGCCCTCATAGCCTTTGCGCATGTCCGTCGCCCCCGCCGCCACATAGATCCGCGTCGCCGCCCCCAGCGCAAACATGGTCAGCTCCGCCCCGCCACCGCCAGCACCTGCGCCAGCGTCTCCGCGTCGAAGCCCGGCCGCACCTCGATCCTGCGCCCATTCGCCAGCTCGATCGCCACCCCGGCGCCCCCGCCCCACCCGCCGGGCTTCACCTCCAGCGGCACCAGCCGCTGCGACTCCCGCGCCCGT
>DATKSZ010000138.1:0-18318 GCA_035531375.1 Terriglobales bacterium
TCAACTACGCCTACGCCGATGGCCAGGGCACGGTGCGCAAGCGCTCCAACGGCGAGCTGGACTCCAACTGGCCCTTCGGCGAGTTCGCCAACTACCAGAACGGCGTCAGCCCGATCCACTTCACCGGCAAGCTGCGCGACAGCGAGACCAACCTCGACTACTTCGGCGCCCGCTACTACAGCAGGCAGCTCGGCCGCTGGCTGACCCCGGACTGGTCCCCCGCCCCCACCCCCATCCCCTACGCCAGCCTGGACAACCCCCAGTCGCTCAACCTCTACAGCTACGTCCTCAACAACCCCGCCACCGCGACCGACCCCGACGGCCATTGCTGCGACCCGATCACAACGGCGATTGACCTCGCGACGTGGGCGGCGCTGCACCCGCAAGGCACGGCGCGGATTGTGAAAGGGGCTGAGGGCGCGGGCATGATGGTGGGCGGCGTTGCCGGAATGTTGGTCAGCAGCGGTGTTGGTGTGGTGGCTACCCCTTTCACGGGGGGCGCGAGCGATTATGCGGGGGCGCTGGGGGCGGCTTCGGGCATGGGGGTGGCCCTCGCCGGCTCGGTAAAGGTCATGGCGGCAATTGTTGGATCTAAGGACCCGAATCTGCCGGCCGCCGAGTCGGCCGCGGAGACGATGGCGAATCCACTCGCTGCAGCCGCGACCGTGGCCTCTAAGGGCAACCTGAAGGTCGGGTCGGCCGTCAACACCATCTCTGGCGCGGCTGGGTTGGCGGTAGATTTGGCAAATCCGGGCAATCTAAGCGCCATCCAAAGGGCTGCGGCGGTTGCCAATGCCGTGGACGTGGCGGTCGGCGCGAAGAAGGCGATCTGCAAGGAGGAGACGCTGTGCGGGACAAGCGCCGGGCCCAAGGCGGTGGCGATACCGGCGGGAGGCGGAAATTGAGCGGCGGGGTGGCGGCCGGCCACGGCCGCCGCGGCCTATATTACCTGGCAGCTAACGGCGCCCTGGCCGTCTACGGGGTGATTTTCTATCTGCGCGGAACGCCGCTGCAACAACTGGTACCGGCGGAAATCCTCACGGCGATAGCTGGCAATCTCGCGGTGGCACTCGGACTGCGTTTCGGGATTAGGCACCGGGGCGCCAAGCCGCCGCGGCCAGACGCGCGCTGATCTCACGGCCCCGCGGGAAGTCCAGCGGAAAAGCGGCCGCCCGCCCGTCGCGGAGCTTGAGCCGGACGCCGTTGACGGCGCGCGCGCGGAGCAGGTAGGGGCTGGCTATCTGGCACGGCTCCACGAACGCAATTTCCGAGAGGCACAGCGACGCCAACTTCGGCACCGTCCTCAAATGACTTCCACACGGCGACTGGGTTCTCAACTACAGCCCCCCAGCCGACAGCCTGAGCGCCGCTCGCGGGGGTCGCGCCGCTTTGCCTGCTGGCAAAATCGGCGCGAAAGGCTGCGAAATTCCGCAGGGGCAGACGCGCCAGTGGCCCGTCTGCGCCCCCGGGAAACGAATTCGGCGCGGCCCCAGCGAGGCGCAGCGCCGACTTGGGGCCACGGGGCCCCCAAGTCGGTGCGAGCACAAGCGGGACGCGCGCCGCAGGCGCGCTGGGGCCCGCGCCCACCAAGTCGTTCGGGATCGCCCGGGCTAGGGTGCTGGCTCTCCGACAACGAATGACCGGCTCATCCGCCTACGACGAGTTCGCCGAAGACTACTACTACAGCAGCCAGCTCGGCCGCTGGTTGACCGCCGCTCCGCCCGCCCGGCGCAAGCTGGTCCGCGGGCGGGCCCGGCCGCGGCGCCGCCCGCCCGCCGCTGCCAGCTTCTACTTGGTGACCACCAGCAGGTGGAAGCTGCCGGGGACGAGGGTGGGCCGCTGGCGCCGCTGGCCCGGCTTGGGCGCCGGCATGGGCTCGAACTTGGCGGTGACGGTGAACAGGGTGTGGGTGGTGGGGTCGAGCGCCATGGTGCGCGCCCCGCGCTCGGTGGGGATGTCGCCCAGGCGGGTGAAATGGTTGGGGCTGTCCTCGTGGATGACGGTGATGGTGCCGTCGCCCTGCGAGGTGAACAGCAACTGCGTGCCCGGATCGAAGCGCGAGGCGTCAATGCCCTGCCCGATCTTGGGGGTGGCGATGACCTTGCCGGTGTTGCCGTTGACGATGGCGACCACGCCGCTGTGGCAGCCGGCGAAGACGCGCTCGTGGGCGGCGTCAATGGAGACCCCCGAGGGGCTCACGCACGGCGCCAGCGGGTAGCGCCCCACGATCTTGAGGGTGTGGGCGTTGATCTTGAGGATGATGCTCTTGTTCTCCAGCACGTTGAAGACGAAGCCCTTGCCGTCGGAGGCGCCGAACTCGGGCGCGCCGCCCAGGGCAATCGTGCCCACCGCCTCGCCCGTCTTGGCGTCCACCGCGATGGCCTGGTTGGCGTCGCCGCAGAAGGCGAAGACGCGGTCGGTGGCGGGGTCGTAGATGATGCCGTCCACGTCCTTGGGGGCGGGGATCTCCTTGATCTTCTGCAGCGTGTGGATGTCGAACTCGGTGATGGTGGCGCTGCCGCCGTTGGTGGTGAAGCCGTGGCCGTCCCGGTCGGAGATGGCGGTGCCGTGGATGCCGTGCAGGCCGGTGATGGTGCCCACCAACTGCTGCGTGTCCAGGTTCAGCACCAGCAGCTCGTCGCCGTGGTCCACGTAGAGGCGGCGGTTGGCCGGGTCCTCCGCCAAATAGTCCCAGAAGCCATTGCCCGGCAAGGGGACGTTTTTCGAGACATGGTAGCCGAGCGGCCCGGCGGCTTGCCGGGGCGGCGCCGCCGCCAGCGCCAGCGCGCCCAGAACCGAAACGGCCACAGAAAATCCCAACCCGTGCGCGATCTTCATGGTTTTCTCCTGAATAGCCTAGCCCTTCGGAATCACGATCAGATGGAAGCTGCCCGGCAGCATGCGCCGGCGCACGAAGCCGCGGCCGCCACGGCCGCGCGCGGGCGCGCCCGCGGGGGGGGGCGGCGCCGGCTCGAACTTCGCCGTCACGGTGAACAGCGTGTGCGTCTGGGTGTCCACCTCCATGGTGCGCGCGCCGGCCTCGGTGGGGATGTTGCCCACCAGGCGGAAGTGGTTGGGGCTGTCCTCGTGCGCCACAGTGATGCTGCCGCCGCCGGCGCCGTTGGAGCTGAAGGCCAGCTTGGTGCCGGGATCGAAGCGGGTGGCGTCCACCCCGCCGCCGATGGGGACGGTGCCGACCACCTGGCCGGTGTCGGCGTTCACAAACGCCAGCAGGTTGTTGTGGCAGCCCACCACCAGCCGCCGCGTGGCGGTGTCCATGGAGAGCCCGGAGGGGTTCTTGCAGGGCGCCAGCGGCCACTGGCGCAGGATCTTGGCCGTGCGGGCGTCAAGCTCCACCTCGATGCTGGTGTCTTCGATGTTGTTGTAAACGTGGCCGCGCCCGTCGGCCACGGCGTACTCGCTGGCCTTGCCCGGCAGCTTGACCGTGCCCGTCACCGCGCCCGTCTTGGCGTCCAGGAACACGCCCTCGGCGCCCGCGCCGTTGTGGTTGGAGGC
Organism: Terriglobales bacterium; assembly: GCA_035531375.1. Taxonomy (GTDB): domain Bacteria; phylum Acidobacteriota; class Terriglobia; order Terriglobales; family SCQP01; genus SCQP01. Next base: position 3,517 of record DATKSZ010000138.1, read on the forward strand.
GAAGATGCGGTCGGTGGCCGGATCGTAGATGATGCCGTCCGGATGCGGAATGGGCGAGGGGATTACCTTGATGGTCTTCAAGGTCTTGAGGTCGAACATGGTGAAGCTGCTGCTGCCGCCATTGCTGGTGAAGCCGTGGCCGTCCCGGTCGCTGATGCCGACGCCGTGGGTGCCCTGCAGCCCGGTGACCTCGCCCTCGACCTGATCGGTGTCGGCGTTGACCACCACCTCGGCCGACCCGGCGGAGATATAAAGCCTCCGCGCCGGCGTGTCAATGCCGAGATAGTCCCAGCCGCCGCTGTTCTGGATCGGCACCGTCTTCGCCACGCGGTACCCCGCCGGCGCATCCGCGCCGGCTTGCGCGCCCGCCAACGCGACCACTGCCAACAGACCCAAACCCAGTCCCAAGCCTGCCTTTTTGGTCATTGCAAAATCCTCCGCATGGTGACGCTATGCCTGCCCAGCTTAAGCCATCCTGAAGCCTTGGCCACTACGAATCGTTGTGACCGGGGCATCATGCGGAGCCGCCGGGCCGCGCCGCCCTTCGCGGGGGTCGCGCCGCTTTGCCTGCTGGCAAAATCGGCACGAAAGGCCGCGAGCCGGGGTCCCCAAGCCGCTTGCGGCTTGGGGTGGTCGTAATTCCGCAGGGGCAGACGCGCCCGTGGCGCGTCTGCGCCCCCGGGAAGCGAATTCGGCGCGGCCCCCCAGGACAGTGAAGCAGCGCAGCGCCGACTTGGGGCCATGGGGCCCCCAAATCGGCGCGAGCATGCCGCCCCGCGCCGCTACAGCGGGGCGGCTCACTAGCGGGACGCGCGCCGCACCGGCCCGGCGCTGCTCAAGCCGGGCCGGGCAGGCGCGCTGGGGCCCGCGCCCACCAATTGATTTCAAATCAGCGGCCGCCGCCCCACTGCAGCCGCAGGCCGGCGGTCAGCGCGCGCGGGCTGCTGAGGTAGGCGTCCGGGGTGAGCTCGATGGCGTAGCGGCGGTTCCACAGGTTCTCGACCGCGAGGTAGGGGGCGAGGGCGCCCAGCTTGCGGCTGAGGTAGAGGTCGGTGTTCCAAAAGGCGGGGAGCGGCAGCGTGTTCTGGTCGTCGTCGAAGTTGCTGCCGCCGAAGCGCTCCACCGCCGAGAAGGTCCAGCCGCGGGCGCTGGCCAGGGCGCGGGCGGAGAAGTTGTTCTGCGGCACGTGCGCCACCTGCAAGCCCACCAGCGACAACTGCGGCGCGGCGAGCACGGTGGAGTTGAGGTGGGTGTAGCTCGACCAGAGCGTCAGCCAGGACCGCGCCCTCCACTGGCCCGCCAGGGTCTCGCCGCGCGGGCGCACCCGGCCCAGGTTCTGGCGCTGGCGGGTGATGAGCGCCGGCGTGGAGGAGAGCGTCACGCTGGTCACTAGGTTGGTGACGTAGCCGTCAAAATAGGTCGCCTGCAGATGCAGCCCGGCCAGCGGCGTCAGCTCGGCCCCCGCCTGCGCGCCGCGGTAGCGCTCCGCCGCCAGCAGCGGGTTGGCCTCGGTGACCACGTTGCCCACGCGAAAAGGCCGGTAGAGCTCGTTGAGCGTCGGCGCCCGGAAAGACTGGTAGCCGGAGAGGCGCAGCGCCAGCCAGGGGCGCGGCATCCAGACCGTGCCCAGGCTGGGGCTCCAGGCCGAGCTGGAGCGCGAGGGGAAGGGGGTCAGGCCGCCGGGACTGTTCTGGAAGGCGGCGTAGTTGGACCAGGCGTCGCGGCGCAGCGTGCCGGTCCAGTGCCAATCGGCGCGGGGCGACCAGGAGGCCTCGAGGAAGGCGCCGGCGAGGCGCTGGCGGCCGTTTTCCTGGCGCGCCGGCACGGTCAGGTTGGGCGGCGCGGTCTCGTTGTCCACCGCCAGGATGTGGGTATAGGAGCCGCCCGCCACCACGCTCCAGCGCGCCGCCGCCGCCGTCCAGTCGAGGCCCGCGCCCAGGGTCTGGGAGGGCACGTGCTGCTCCAGGGTCAGGCGCTCGGAGTTGCGCCCGGCGGCGACGGCGGAGAAGTTGGCGCCAAAGTCCTCCGACTGGAAGAAGGCGCTGCCGTCCCAGACGCCGTGGTTCTCGACCACGCCCCGCAGGGCGAGCTGGCGCAGGCGGGTGGCGTTGACCTGCAAGACGGTGCCGTTGGTCCGGTCCTCCGCAAAGTACTCCGACGAGAGGATGAACAGGGCGGTGGGCGAGCGCAGCCAGCGCAGCTCGGGCGCCCAGTCCTGGGCGGCCACCCCGGCGCGGTCGTCCACCAGGCCCGGCTGGGCGATGGGGATGTAGCCCCCCACGTGCACCGCCCGCCCGCGCACCGCCAGCGCCAGCGCGCCGCGGGCCACCACGCCCGAGCCGTCGGCCAGGGCCGTGCCCAACCCGCCCCCGCCGGTGCGCAGGTCGAGGTGGGTGGCGGTCGGCGCCCGCGTCTCCATCCCGATCACGCCCGAGAGGGCGTCGTTGCCATAGAGCGGCGAGGCCCCGCCCGAGACCACGCTGACGCTGCCTAGGTCTTCGTCGGGCACCCGCAGCCAATTCACCCAGCCGCCGTAGAAGTCGTTCAGCGGCAGCCCGTCGAGCAGCACCAGCGCCCGGCTGGCTCCGCTCGAGCCCGTGCCCAGCAGCGCCACCCCCTGGGTGGTGGGGTTGGCGGTGAGCGAGCTGTTGACCCGGAACGTGCCCAGGTCGCTGAACTCGCGCAGAATCGAGTCGGCGTTGACCGGGGCCGAGGCCTGGAGGCGCGCCCGCCCCATCACCGCCGTCTGCAGCGGCACCGCGGCGGTGGCCTGGTTGCGCGCGGTTGCGGTCACCGTCACCGACTCGGCCAGCGGCGCCACCCGCAGCGCCACCCGGAGCGGCCCGGGCCCGGCCGCGACCGTGGCCGGCAGGTAGCCCGCCGCCGTGACTGTTACCGTGTCCGCCGCCCGGGCCAGCGCAAAATGCCCATCCGCGCCGCTGGTGGCGCGGGCGCCGCCGCTGGCGATGGTGGCGCCCGCCACCGGCAGCCCATTGCCCCCCACCACCACGCCGGCGAGCGGGCCGGTCTGCGCCGCCAAGCCGGCGGCGAGCAGGACGAAGCTCATCCACCGCCAACGCAACATAGCCTCCAGAGTACCGCCAGCCGCGCCGCCCGCCCGGTGTTACGGTAACCGCGCCCCGCCCCGCGCACAACTCCGTGCGGCCTACCCCTTCTGCCCTGTGCCCTGTCCCCTGTGCCCTGTTCCCTGTTCGGCCGCCAGGGCGTAGGCCACCACCGCGTCGCCCAGCTTGGTGCCGAGCTTGCCGTGGCCGCCGGCGCAGATGACGACATACTGCCGGCCGCGGAGCATAAAAGTCATGGGCGTGGCCTGGCCGCCGGCGGGCAGCAGCGCCTGCCACACCTGCTTGCCGGTGGCGAGGTCGAAGGCGCGGAACCGGTCGTCCATGGTGGCGGCGGTGAAGACCAGGCCGCCAGCGGTGGCGATGGGGCCGCCGAGGTTGGGCGAGCCGGTGGCTTGGCCGGGCAGCAGCGAGCCCAGGGGCACCCGCCAGGCGAGCCGGCCGCGGTAGAGGTCCACCGCCACCAGCGTGCCCCAGGGCATGGGGTTGCAGGGCACCTTGCCGCGGGCCAGCAGGAAGCTGCGGTAGAGGCCGTAGGGCGCCTGCGCCTGGCGTGCGAACTCGCCGGTCATGCGGCTCTGCTTGCGGCTGCGGTAGGCGGCGCGGTACTGGGCGCGGGAAAGCAGGCGGGAGTAGGCCACCAGCGCGTTGCTGTCCACGATGAACAGGTGGCGCACCGGATCGTAGGCGGCGCTGCCCCAGTTCACCCCGCCGACGTTGCTGGGTTCATTGAGCGAGCCCCTCAAACTGGGCGGGGTATAGATGCCGTCGGAGCGCGACTTTTGCAACTGCGCCGCGCACCAGGCGCGGTCGGCGGGGTTGAGGGCGAAGATCTGGCTGGGCTGCAGCGCCGCTTGCGGCGCCAGCGCCGGCAGGGCGGAAAACGGCTGGGTGGGCGAGCTGGCTTCGCCCGGCACATCCGACTGCGGCACCGGGCGCTCGGTCACCGCCACCAGCGGCTGGCCGGTGAGCCGGTTGAGCACGAACAGGTTGCCGCTCTTGTTGGTCACCGCGATCGCCGGGGTGCCGTCCTTCCAGGTGAAGAGCAGCGGCTGCGCCGCCACGTCGTAGTCCCAGAGGTCGTGGTGGGTGAGCTGGAAGGCCCAGACCTTCTGCCCGGTGGCGGCGCGCAGCGCCACCACGGAGTCGGCGTCGGCGTCGTTGCCCGGGCGCAGGCCGCCGTAGTAGTCGGGGCTGGCGCTGCCGGTGGGCACGTAGACCAGGCCGCGCTGGACGTCGGCCGAGATGGTGGACCAGGCGTTGGCGGCGCCGGTGCGCGGCTTTTGCCGCAGCGCCCAGGGGATCGGGTCCCAGCTCCACACCTGCCGGCCGCTGCGCGCGTCGAAGGCCCGCACCACGCCGCGCTCCAGGCTGACGGCGCGGTTGTCGCCGATGGACGAGCCCACGATCACGCGGTTGCCCACCACCGTGGGGGCGGAGGTGACCTGGTAGTTGCCCGGGTCGCGCAGGTCCACGCCGCGGGTGAGGTCCACCTGGCCGTGGCGGCCAAAGTCCTGGCAGGGCTTGCCGGTGGCGGCGTCGAGCCCGATCAGGCGGCCGTCGAGCGTGCCCACGAAGACGCGCCGGGCGCAGGCGCCGCCGGGGCGCCGGGCGCTCCACAGCGCCACCCCGCGCGAGCTCATCTCGGAGAAGTCCTCGTGCTTGAGCTTGGGGTCGTAGCGCCAGCGCAGCGCGCCGGTGGCGGCGTCGAGCGCGATCACCTGGTCGAGCGGGGTGGAGAGATACAGCGTGCCGTGGTCGAGCACCGGGGTGGCCTCGAAGGCCGCCTTGCTCTTGACGAAGGCGGAGGCGCCGTGGAGCGCGCCGGTGTGGAAGGTCCACGCCACCTGCAGGCGGGCGACGTTGGCGGGGGTGATCTGCGCCGCCGCGGAGTAGCGCGTGCCGGCCACGGTGCCGCCGTAGGCGGGCCAGCCCGCCGACTGGGCGGCGAGCGCGCCGGCGAGGAGGAGAACCGAGAAGGCAGTCTTCATGCCCCTAGGTTCGCTCCGCCGCCGCGCCCGGGCTAGGATTTTGGGACGAGGCGGCCCAGGGCGGGGACGAGCGGGCCGCGCTGCTGGTAGCGCCGCGTCCAGGTCAGCTCGGCCCCGCCGCGCAGGCGCACGCGCTGCTCGCCGTGGGGCAGGCGGCGCAGCTCGGCGATGGCGCCGATGCGCACCAGCTCGGAGCGGCTGAGGCGGACAAAGGCGGCGGGATCGAGCTGGGCCGCCACCGCCTCCAGCGTGCCGCGGGCGAGCAGGGTCCGGCCGCCGAGGTGCAGCTCGACGTAGTTGCGCGCCGCCTGCACGCGGTCGAGCTGGGCGACCTCGACCAGCAGGGCGCGCCCGCCCACCTCGACCAGCAGGCGCGCGGGCCAGCGCGCCCGGGCGCGGAGCTCGGCCAGCGCCGCCAGCAGCTCGGGCGCCAGGCCGCGCCGCTGCCGCACCTGCGCCAGCGCGTGGCCGAGCACCGCGGCCAGCCGGCGCTGGTCGTAGGGCTTGAGCAGGTAGCCGCAGGCGTGCAGCTCGAAGGCGCGCAGCGCATGCTCGTCGTGGGCGGTGACGAAGACGATCGGGGCCGGGCTGGCGGCGGCGGCCATCTGCTCGGCCACCTCGAGGCCGCTCATGCCGGGCATTTGCACATCGAGGAACACCAGCTCCGGCTGGGCGGCGTGGAGGGCGGCGAGGGCGGCGGGGCCGTCGCCCGCCTGCGCCACCACCTCCACCCCGCCGGCGGCGGCCAGCATGCGCACCAGCTTGCGCCGCGCCGGCGCCTCGTCGTCCACCACCAGGGCGCGCACGGCGGCCGGCGCCGCGGCCGGGGTCACGCCGCCGCCCCGGCGGCGCGGAAGGGCAGGCGCAGCCGCACCGCGAAGCCGCCCTCCGGGCGCGCCCCCGCCTGGAACTGGTGGCGGTCGCCGTACAGCCGCTGCAGGCGCTGGGCGGTGTGGCCCAGGCCGAGGCCCAGGCCGGCGGGGGCGGCGCCGCCGCCGCCGCCGTCGGCCACCTCCAGCACCAGCGCGTCGCCCTCGCGCCGCGCCGCCAGCGCGATCTCGCCGCCGGCCTCGCCGCCGCCGTGGCGGAGGGCGTTCTCCAGCAGCGGCTGCAGCAGGAAGGGGGGCACCAGCGCCGCCTCCGTCCCGGCCGCGATGGCGTAGCGCACCCGCAGGCGGCCCTCGAAGCGCGCCTGCATGATCTCGAGGTAGAGGCGGCTGGTCTCCAGCTCGCGCGCCAGCGGCACCTCCTCGGCCGGCGGGGCCTCGGCCAGGCTGTGGCGCAGCAGCTCGCCCAGCCGCGCCAGCATGGCGTCGGCCCGCTCCACGTCCTCGTACATCGCCGCCGAGATGGTGTTGAGGGTGTTGAACAGGAAGTGGGGCTGCAACTGCAGTCGCAGGTTGGCGAGCTCCGCCCGCGCCAGCTCCTCCTGCAGCCGCGCCGCCGCCAGCTCGCGCCGGCGGTTGTCGCGGTAGAGGTCGGTGAGCCACACCGTGCCGATCATCACCACGAAGATGGTGATCTGGTTGGCGAACTCCATGGGGTAGCGGAACCACAGGTCGCCGTAGTCGTAGCGCCCCAGCCCCAGCAGCGGCGAGAGCGCGTCGCGGCTGAGCAGCATCAGGGTGGTGTGCGCCGCCGAGAACAGCGGCAGCGCGGCCAGGTAGAGGGCCAGCGGCTTGCCCCAGGCGCCGCGCCGCAGCGGGTAGCGCCGCACCAGTGGCAGCACCAGCAGAAAAAGCAGCCCGGCGCTGTAGGCGCCGGTGAACTCGGTGAGGGCGCGGAACCGGGCCGTGCCCAGCACCCCGTCGGCGCGGTCGTCGAGGTAGTGGTAGAAGAAGCTCAGCAGCCCCACCAGGCTGAACACCGCGATGCCCAGCCCCACCGCCTGCCGGCGCGACAGCCTGCCGTCTTCCATGCTCCTAGCTCCCGCCCAGATTCTTCCACAATTGCTGCGCCTGCGCCAGCGTGGGCTGGTCGGGCTCGGGCGGCACCGCCCGGTAGGCGCCGAGCAACTGCTTGGCCCAGTCGAAGTCCTGGCCGGTGGCGTGCAGCGCCTGCGCCACCAGGTAGGCGCCCAGCCGGCTGTCGGGATGGAGCTGGGCGGCGGCCTGCAGCACCTGCCGCGCCTGCGCCAAGTGCTTGAGCCGGACCAGGTTGGCCGCCTGGTAGCCGGCGTAGAGGGTGGACTGGGGGTTGAGGGCCAGCGCCCGCGCCAGTTGCGGCGCGGCGGCGACAAAGTCCTGGCGCTGGTAGAGCGCCTGGCCGAGGGCGAAGACGCCGCGCGGATCGTTGGGATGGTCCACCGCCGCCGCCCGGAACTCCGCCATCGCCTGCTCGGGCTGGCGCAGGGACTGGTAAATGCTGGCGCGGGCCAGGTGCCCATCCACCGGATCAATCTGCGCCAGCCGCTCGGCGTGCCGGAGCGCGTCGGCGCTGCTGCCGCCCAGCGCCGCCGGCAGCGCCAGGTCGAGGTCAATCCAGCCCCATTGCACGTCGGCGGAGTTGGGGTCGAGGCTGGTGGCCTTCTGCAACTGCTTTTTCATCTTGGGCAACTGCAGCAGCGCCCGGAACTGGCTCATGGTCTTGGCATGGTCGGCCATGGCCTCGAACAGGTAGAGATGGCAGGAGCCGCACTGGGGGTCGAGCCCCACCGCCCGCTTGGCCATCTGCATGCCGCCCTTCAGATCGCCGAACTTGGCCAAGACATGGCCATAATAGGCCAGCAGGCGGGCATCGCGCGCGTTGCCGGGGTCGGCCACCGCTGCCGCCAGCAGGCTGCGCGCCTCCTTCAGCCGCCCCCACTCCACCAGGTCGGCCGCCCGCTGCACGGTGGGGTCGGAACTGGTGGTGGCCGCCGCCGGCAGGCCCCCGAGAATCAATAGGCCCAGTATTCCCCCCAGCAGCCCGGCGGCCGCAAATCTCGCCATTTTGCGCATGTGAGCCAATTTTAACCCGCTCCCGGCCATCCCCGGGGTGCCCATTTGCCCTTGCCCCCGCCAGCCTTTATCCTTAAGGTGTCGGCCTATGCGCATTCTCCTGGTCGAAGACGAGCATAAGGTTGCCCAATTCATCAAGAAGGGGCTGCAGCAGGACCACTTCGCCGTGGACCTGGCCGCCGACGGCGAGGAGGCCCTCTACCTGGCCGAAGGCGGCGGCTACGACCTCATCATCCTCGACCTGATGCTGCCCAAGGTCAGCGGCTTCAGCGTCCTCTCCACCGTCCGCAAGAAAAACCCCAACGTCCCCATCCTCATTCTCACCGCCAAGACCGCAGTCGAGGACCGGGTGCGCGGGCTGGAGATCGGCAGCGACGACTACCTCATCAAGCCCTTCGCCTTTGCCGAGCTGCGCGCCCGGGTGCGCGCCCTGCTGCGGCGCGAGTGGCGCGAGCTCAAGCTCCAGCTCCAGGTCGCCGACCTGGTGCTCGACCCGATCAAGCGCAAGGCCTGGCGCGCCGACGCCGACCTGGAGCTCTCCAACAAGGAGTTCATGCTGCTGGAGTACCTGATGCGCAACGCCAACCAGGTGGTCACCCGCACCATGATCGCCGAGCACGTCTGGGACGCCAGCTTCGACAGCTTCACCAATGTGATTGACGTCTACATCAGCTTTTTGCGCAACAAGATCGACAAGGACCGCGCCACCAAGCTGCTGCACAGCGTGCGCGGGGTGGGCTACATGCTCAAGGACGAGGCGGTGCCGGCATGAGGCTGCCGGGACGCACCTGGCTCGACCGCCTGCTCTGGCGCCCGGCCTCGACCCGCGGCCAGCTCACCTTCCAGTACACCGTGGTCTTCAGTCTGCTGCTGGTGCTGGCCGCCGGGCTGCTGTACTTCACCCTCAACTGGATCCTGTTCTGGAACATTGACAACGAGCTGCAGGACGAGGCCGCCCTGGTGAAGCAGTACATCCGCTTCGACCAGGGCAAGCCGGTGCTCACCAGCCACACCCAGGACGTGGACCAGAGCTACGACCTCAACACCATCTTCAACGTCTCGCAGATCCTCAACACCGAGGGGGTGCCGGTGAAGTCCTCGCCCGAGCTCACCGCCTTCGGCTTCTCCTTCGAGCCCAAGCAGCTCAAGGGGCTGGTGGCGATGCAGCCGCCGCCCACCTTCACCACCATGGGGGGACGGCGGGACGAGGAGGTGCGCTTCGTCAACACCATCCTCAAGGGACCGGGCGGGCACCGCTATCTGATGCAGATCGGCACCCGGCTCAAGCCCATCAACGACGCCCAGGACACGTTTCTGTGGGTGATGCTGATGCTGCTGCCGGTGACGGTGGTGCTGAGCGCGGTGGGGGGCTCGGTGATGGCCAAGCGGACCTTGAAGCCGGTCACCGACATGACCCATGCCGCCCAGACCATCTCGGCCTCCAACCTGAGCCAGCGCCTGCCCACCCGGGGCCGGAAAGACGAGCTGGACGAGCTGGCCGAGACTTTTAACGCAATGATCGCCCGCTTGCAGCAGTCCTTCGATAAAATGAATGAGTTCGCGGCCAACGTCAGCCACGAGCTCCGCACCCCGCTGCAGGCGATGCAGGGGGAGACCGAGCTGGCCTTGATCGCGCGCGCCCCGCTGGCCGAGTGCCGGCGGGTGTTGGAGAGCAATCTGGAGGAGATTGACCGCCTCAACCGCATGATCCGCAACCTGCTGGTGCTGGCCCAGGCGGATGCGGGGGAGATGCGCCCGCGGCTCGAGCCTATGGATCTGAACGAACTGGTGCGCGACCTGGTGGAGCAGATGCGCGTGGTGGCGCAGGCGCGGGGGGTGGAGCTGCGGGCCGACACCTCCGCCCCGGTGGCGCTGCGCGCCGACAGCCTGCGGGTGCGGCAAATGGTGCTCAACCTGATTGACAACGCGGTGAAGTACACCCCCGCCGGGGGCCGCATCGAGGTGCGGGTGGACCGGGTGGCGGCCGGGACCCATGCCCAGGCGCGGGTGCAGGTGCGCGACACCGGGGTGGGCATCGCCGCCGACGATTTGCCCTTCATCTTCGACCGCTTCTACCGCGCCGACAAGTCGCGCACCCGCGGCGTCGCCGGCGAGGACGGCTGCGGCCTGGGCCTGCCCATCGTCAAATGGGTGGCCGAGACCCACGGCGGCTCGGTCGAGGTCTCCAGCCTCCCCGGACAGGGCAGCAGCTTCGTCGTCCACCTGCCCCTGGCGGGGGCGGCATGAGCAAGGCCCACACCCAATGGCGGGTGCGGGTGGTGGTGCCCGGGCTGCCGCTGCAGTCCTGCTCGGTGCTGCTCACCGACGCCCGCGGCCAGCACCTGCTGGTGGACACCGGCTTTCCCCAGCACGACAGCCTGCTGCTCGACGGCCTGCAGCGGGTGGGGGTGAAGCCGGCCGAGATCGCCGGCGTCGTCAATACCCACTTCCACCTCGACCACTTCGGCGGCAACTTCCTGTTTCCCCAGGCCTGGGTCTACGGCTCCAAGGTGGACTTCGACTGGGCGGTCTCCATCTACGAGAGCGTGTGCGGGGGCGAGACCCGGCGCGAGGTCTTCCGCACCTTCTATCCCGAGGCCACCGAGGAGGAGTTCGACCGCATGGACGAGGCGCGGGTGCTGCAACTGCTCAAGTGGATGTGGGACCCGGCCTCGCTGGGGGCGATGGAGCGCTACCGCTGGTGGGAGGAGCGCGAGCTCGGCCTCGCCGGGCTGCGCGTGGTCTCCACCCCGGGCCACACCCCCGGCCACCTCTCGCTGGAGGTCAACGGCCTCGAGGGCCCCTACCTGATCGTGGGCGACGCCCGCCCCTTCGCCGACGACGGCGTCACCGGCTACGACATGCCGCCCCACTCGCACGAGCTCTTCCAGCGCTCGCGCCGCATGATTGACCGCTTCGCCGGCATCCTGATCCCCGGCCACGACGATCCCTTCTCGCAAACCCGCGAGGAGGTCACCTTGGAGGAACGCCAATGAGCCCCCTTTCCACCGCCGCCCACGGCGCCTCCGAACGCGGCATCTCGTCGCGGGTCGCGCAGTTCACCGAGAGCGTCATCCGCGAGATGACCCGGCTGGCGATGGAGTACGACGCCGTCAACCTGGCCCAGGGCTTTCCCGACTTCCCCGCCCCCGACTTCATCAAGGAGGCCGCCATCCAGGCCATCCGCGACGACATCAACCAGTACGCCGTCACCTGGGGCGACCCGCTGCTGCGCGCCGCCATCGCCGCCAAGTACCAGCGCTGGTACGGCATGGACGTCGCCGACCGCCACGTCACCGTCTGCTGCGGCTCCACCGAGGCCATGATCTCCACCCTGATCGCGGTGCTCAACCCCGGCGACGAGACCGTGATCTTCGAGCCCTTCTACGAGAACTACGGCCCCGACTCCATTCTCAGCGGCGCCTCGCCCCGCTTCGTCACCCTGCGGCCGCCTTCCGCCAGCGACGGCTCGCCGTCGCAGAAGAACGACGGCTGGTCGTTCGACCGCGCCGAGCTCGCCGCGGCGTTCAACTCCCGCACCCGCGCCATCGTCCTCAACACCCCCAACAACCCCACCGGCAAGGTCTTCACCCGCCCCGAGCTGGAATTCATCCGCGATCTCTGCTGCCAGTGGGACTGCCTCGCCATCACCGACGAGATCTACGAGCACATCATCTACGACGGCCGCCCCCACATCCCCATGGCCACGCTCGACGGCATGGCCGAGCGCACCATCACCATCAGCGGCATCTCCAAGACCTTCAGCGTCACCGGCTGGCGGGTGGGCTGGGCGCTCTCGCCCGAGCGCCTCGCCGGCGGCATCCGCAAGGTGCACGACTTCTTGACCGTGGGCGCCCCCGCCCCGCTCCAGATCGCCGCCGCCCACGCCCTCAACGTCGGCGACGCCTACTGCCGCCAGCTCGCGGTGGACTACACCGCCCGCCGCCAAAAGGTCATCCCCGCGCTGCAGCGCGCCGGCTTCCCGTGCGCCCCGCCCGAGGGCGCCTACTACGTCATCACCGACGTGACGCCCTTCCTGCCCCTCTGCCAGGGCGAGGAGTTCGCCCGCTGGCTGGTGCGCGAGATCGGCGTCGCCACCGTCCCCGGCTCCAGCTTCTACCACGACCGCTCCCGCGGCGACCGCCAGACCCGCTTCTGCTTCTCCAAAACCGACCCCACCCTCGACGCCGCGGTGGAGCGGCTGCGGAAGCTGGGCGCGCGCTAGCGCCGGCAGCCGCCGGGGGCCGCCGGCCCTCAGTGGCCGACCGAGGAGACGATATCCACCTCGCCCGCTTCGGCCAGCAGGTAGGCGACCGGCATGTAGTAGTAGCCGGCGTCGCCGGTGCAGGCGCCCCAACTGTTCTTGATGATGAAATAGCCGCCGCCCGCCCCCGGCAGCGCCAGCGGCACGGCGGCGGCCAAGTCCTGGTTGGGGACGTAGCCCACCACATGCACCATGTGCCCCCCGACGGAGGTGCCCAGGTCGTAGGGCTCATAGGGCACGTAGCCGTTCGGCGCTCCCTCGAACGTGTTGGTGACGTTGAAGCCCAACAGCACCGCGTTGTTGAGCGCCAGGCCCAGGATCATGTAGTTGAAGGTCAGGGTCGGATCCGCCGCGTTCCACACGTCGCTGGCGCCGACCGCGGTGTAGGGCGAGCGCGCGCCCGGCAGCGCGGCCAGCTCGAAGCCGCAGAGGGGGGGCGCGGGCAGGCCGGGAGGCAGCGTGACGCAGTACTCCGGCGCCTGCGGCGCCGTGTCCGAACAGCCCGGTTCCGAGCCGGGATAGCCCACGCAGGTGTTGATGTAGGTGTTCACCGGCTCGCTCAGCGAGGGATTGTAGTCCCACTGGTTCTCATAGGCGAATTGGTAGTGGTTCGCCGCCGCGTCGCTGATGTCCCCCCAGGAGGAGCCGCTGTCGCCGTAGACGTCCGGCGGGTTGGTCGCCCAGAGAAGCTTCACGTGCTCCTGGAAATCCTGCTCGCTGAGGTTGACGAAGGTGCCGGTGTCGCGCGCCACCAGCTCCTCCAGCGCCGAGGTGGCGGCGAAGATGTGGCAGGTGCCGCGGTGGCCCTGGTTCTTGATGCACGACAGCAGCCCCTTGTTGAGGAAATTGACGTTGGCGTAGATCCCCTCCGGCGAGGGCGCCGGGCACCCGACGGTGTCGGTCTGGTCTCCCCAGGTCAAGCCGGCCGCGGCGGAAGGGTTGTCGCCCACCTCGCCCGGGCAGCCGATCGGCTCGAACTGCGCCGGTATCGGCGCCTGCGCGATGATCTCGCTGGCGTGCGCGGCCAGCGCCCGCACCGCCTGCCGCAGTGTCGCCAGCGGCGCGTCCCGCAGCGCCGCCGGCGAGGGCAGGTCGGCGCAGCCCCCGCCGCCCCGCGCGTCGATCCCCGCCGGCCGGCAGAACCCCGCCGGCAGTTGGTTGTAGAAGGTGGTGTAGAGCTGGAGTTGCGCCGCCGGCCGGCTCAACTCCTGGATGGAGTGCGCCAGCAGCAACAGTTTGTTCGCCTGCCCCATCATCTGCACCGTTTGCCTCTGCCCGCTCTTGTTGGTGAAGCTGAAGGCGTAGCCGTCCCCCAGCGTGCGCCGCACCTCCCCGTCGTCGTCGCGGCGGGGGCCGAAGTCGGGTGTGGCCTTGACCAGCCGCGCCAGATCGGTCAGGCCGGGATGCCGGCGCAAATAGTCCTCCACGATGTCGCGGTTGCGCCGGTCGGCCTCCAGCGTGGCCACGCGCTGCTGCGCCAGCGTCCGCGGCGTCACCGCCACCAGCGTGCCCGCCCGCACCATCGCCTGGAACTGCTCCAGCGAGATGAACTGCACCTGCCGCCGGTTGCGCCCCGGGCCCTCCTGGCCCGCCAGCGCCAGGCAGCCGGCCAGCGCCAACAGGAGCGCACGGGTGGCGGACGGGACAACTCCCGCCCCGAATCGGTTCAAAAGCGCGCGCAACATCGCCTACCCTCCTATCCAAAAAATGGCCCAGTCACGACAGCAGACACGGACATAATACGTCACTCCCATGACCTGTCAAGCCATCCCGGTGGGGCCGGGCACCCCCCTGGAACTGGGACCGCCCCGGGCGGGCGCGCCCGCGCCGGCCTGCTAAACTAGTCCTTCACCTCAAGGAGACCCTCCGCCACCATGAAAGCCGCCGTCATCAGCGCCGACTGGGCGCCCCGCGCCGATTATCCCGTCACCGCCGAAGAGACCCGCACCCACATGGCGCGCATCGGCTCCTCGGTCTGGAAGAACCCCTCTTCCGCCGTGACCACCCTGCCCGACCCCACCCCCGGCCCCGACGACGTCATCCTCAAGGTGGCGGCCGCCGGCCTCTGCGGCAGCGACCTGCACTTCTTCGAGACCGACGCCGAGGGCTACATGAAATACCCCGGCATGGCGCGCTTTCCCAGCGTCCCCGGCCACGAGGTCTCCGGCGAGGTGGTCGCCATCGGCGCCAACGTCCGCTACCTCAAGCCCGGCGACCTGGTCTGCCTCGACGACATGGTCTGCTGCCACAAGTGCGACTCCTGCCGCCGCGGCTTCCCCAACCAGTGCGAAAACCTCGACGACGTCGGCTTCACCATGAACGGCGGCTGCGCCGAGCTGCTCCGCGTGCCCGAGAGCAACTGCTGGAACATCAACGCCCTGGTCGCCCGCTTCGGCTCCAAGGCGCGCACGCTCGAGGCCGGGGCGGTGATCGAGCCCTTCACCGTGGGCTACAACGCCCTGTTCGAGTGCGCCGCCCGCATCAAGCCCGGCGCCTACGCCACCGTCTTCGGCGCGGGCTCGATC